>NZ_JACAQL010000024.1:0-158136 GCF_013385245.1 Pseudomonas sp. IPO3747 | reverse complement strand
GCGACGACGGCAGTCAGCTCGTTACCCGTTACAAGCGAGACCACGCCGGGCGCCTCGTAAGAAAAACCCTGCCAGACGGCAATGTTGTCGACTATGCCTACGACCGCCAAGGCAACCTCCTCAGCGTCGACGACGGCCACTGGGCGCTGGCCTACGAGTACGATCCACAAAACCGCCTCACCGCCGAACACCAGGGCTGGGGCACCTTGCGTTACGGCTACGACGCCTGCGGCCAACTTAAAAACCTGCGCCTCCCGGACAATAACCGGCTGGTGTTCAACCACGACAAAGGCGGCCACCTTTCCACCGTCGAACTGAACGGCGAAACCCTCACCTCGCACCTGTTCAAAACCGGCCGCGAACACCAACGCCAACAAGGCCAACTCCTCAGCCACTACCACTACGACGACCAAAACCGCCTGCACGCCCACGCGGTCAGCCAACAGCAACACACGCTATACCAACGCCAATACGACTACGACAAAACCGGCAACCTCACCCGCCTGCTCGACACCCGCAAAGGCGAACACCACTACCACTACGACCCCCTCGCCCGCCTGACCCGCGCCGACCACTCGCAAGACGTGCAGGAACGCTTCGGCCACGACCCGGCTGGCAACCTGCTCATGCAAGACCGCCCAGGCCCGGACATCGTGGCGGGGAACCGGTTGATGATTCAGGGCGATCATCACTATGACTACGACGCCTTCGGTAATTTGATCCGACAGCGACGTGGCAAGGGTCATCAGCTCGTCACCGAGTACCGCTACGACTGCCAGCATCGGTTGATTGGCATTACCCAACCCAACGGGCAAACCGCCAACTACCGCTACGACCCGTTTGGTCGGCGGATCAGCAAAACCGTTAACGACATAACCACGGAGTTTTTCTGGCAAGGCGACAAGCTGGTGGCAGAACACCACGCGGATCGGCATCGCAGCTACCTCTACGAGCCAGACAGTTTTCGCCCGTTGGTACTGCTGGAAGGCTTTGGCCCTCAAGACACCAAACCCTTCCACTACCAACTCGACCACCTGGGCACGCCGCAGGAACTGACAAACCCCGAAGGCGAAATCGCCTGGTCCGCGCACTACCGCGCCTACGGGGAAATCGCCCGCCTCGACGTCGGAAAAATCGATAACCCGCTGCGCTTCCAGGGCCAATATTTCGATGCGGAAAGCGGGCTGCACTACAACCGCCATCGCTACTACAATCCAGATATTGGTCGTTACCTGACGCCGGATCCGGTGAAGCTGGCGGGTGGGATTAACGCGTACCGGTATGTGCCCAATCCAACAGGGTGGGTGGATCCGCTAGGCCTGAGTAATTGCCCGGGTGGGGATGGGTGCAAACCAACTACAAATACAGAAAGCACGGGCAAACAACCAAATGTTGATGATCGAAGCCCCTCACTACCCACTTCCGATCAAAAACGAGAATATCTGTATCGTGGAGACTCAAGGCATCCAGATGAGATTTTTGAGGGAGGCTTTGAAAGTAGAGGCAAAAGCACAGATCTCTATCTGCACTCACAAAATAATGCGAATCCCCCAAGCAATTTTGTGAGTACATCAGTATCTAGATTGCAAGGTGTGATGTTCGCAACGACTTACGGGCTAGAAGATGGCTATCTTTACATCTTGAAAAAAATTCCAGGCCGAGATGTCAACAAAGAGCTCGGAATTTTATCCGACTACCAAAAAGAACGTGAAATTGCTATACCTGGTCGAATAGACACAAAAGACATTTTAGGGGCCACCCCCCTACACGATGACGGCACACATAAAGGCTACTCATTAATTAACCCCAATAGAGCTAAAAAATGAAAAAATTAGAGATAACCATAATAAAAAATTCAATTCGCGAAAATGCGACTATCGAATGCGACAGAAGAACAGCAACACTCTCGATAATATTCGCTGACGGCGTAAAAAAATCTTACACCGACATTGACATCTATATATGTTTCGGCTTAATGAGAAAAGACTTTAGCGAGATAAAATTTCTCTGCAAAGGGGCAAAAGTCAATGTGTATCCTTCAGCGATGGCATCACAAATGTCTAGTGGAGTGGTGGCTTACGAAACAAAACTAGGTGATCCGGACGCAAAGCTTGTTCGTATATTCGATTATGAGGAAAATGAACTAACAAACGACATCAACGAACAGATTGCGTACCGCACAAAATGGTCTGAATCGCTGTAGGTGCTGAGTGAAGACATGTGACGAGCAATCTCTTTCACCACAGCGCAGCGATCTCACCTCGGAACGTGATGATCAGAACACCTCGCCAAAATAAAAAGAAATTACCCGTCACCACAAAATATATACAGCGGACACTCTAGTTACCACGCCAATAAAAACCCAACGAAAGCCATGCAGGCCATTAAACCCAACTTCCAAGCAGAAAAAACATGGAAACGAAAAAAATAAAAATACTAGTAAACGATAAAAAAATAGAAACAACAGTAAAGTTTGACAAAAGAAAACTCATCATGAAATTTTCAGAAGCAGAAAACTTCAAGAAAATTTATGAAGGAAGGGACATTTACGTTTGCCTCGCAAAAGTCAGAGCCGACTTCCCCCATATGACCTTCTTATGCAAAGGCGCAAAATTAAATGTAATGCCTTCAAGAATGGCATCTCAAATGAGTGCAGGACTTGTTGCTTACGAAATAACCTTAGGCAAACAAGCAACTAGAAAAGATATAGTTCACATCTTTGATTATGAAGAAGAGAATCTAACGAACGACCCAAAAGAACAAATCGACTTCTTTAAAAAATGGCTGGCATCATTGGGTGCCCAAGACTATGAAAAATTCAACTGAGCGTGATCGCAAAACTTCAAAGAGTACTACACCTGTGACGAGCAACCTCACTCGCCACAGGCCCACAACCCAAATTCAAATCCCAGCCAACGCCAAATCCATCGCAAAATACGTAAAAATCAAATCCGCGCCAGCCCGCTTGATCGACCCCAACGTCTCGCGCACCACTCGGGCCTCATCAATTGCGCCTGCCTGGGCGCCAAACTTGATCATCGCGTATTCGCCACTCACTTGATACGCCGCCACCGGCAAGCGTGAGGTTTCGCGAATGTCGCGGATGATGTCGAGGTAGGCGCCAGCCGGTTTGACCATCAGCGCATCGGCGCCTTCCTGTTCGTCGAGCAGGGACTCGCGTACGGCTTCGCGGCGGTTCATTGGGTTCATCTGGTAGCTTTTGCGGTCGCCCTTGAGGGCGCTGCCGCCGGCTTCGCGGAATGGGCCGTAGAGGGCCGAGGCAAATTTGGTGGAGTAGGCCATGATCGGGATATGGGTGAAGCCCGCGTCGTCCAAGGCACGGCGAATGGCCTGGACCTGGCCGTCCATGGCGGCCGACGGTGCGATGACATCGGCACCGGCGCGGGCGGCGGCCACGGCTTGTTTGCCGAGGTTGACCAGGGTCGCGTCGTTGTCGACGTGGGCACCGTGCATCACGCCGCAGTGGCCGTGGTCGGTGTATTCGCAGAAGCAGGTGTCAGACATCACGATCATGTCCGGCACGGCGTCCTTGATGATCGAGGACATGCGCGAGACCAGGCCGCGCTCTTTCCAGGTGTCGCTGCCGTTGGCGTCCAGGTGGTGGGACACGCCGAAGGTCATCACCGACTTGATCCCGGCACGGGCATAACGCTCGATTTCACCGGCCAGTTTTTTCTCAGGAATACGCACCACGCCCGGCATGCTGGTAATCGGCACAAAGTCGTCGATTTCTTCTTCGACAAAAATCGGCAGTACCAGGTCGTTGAGGGTGAATTCGGTTTCCTGGAACAGGCCACGCAGCTCCGGGGAGCGGCGCAGGCGGCGAGGACGGGCTTGGGGGAACTGGCTGGTCATGGCTTTCCTGGATAGCGGCAGAATAGTTGGGGCAAAAGCTTATGCCCCTTGGCCCCCGCAGCACAAACGCCCAGGGGCCAATAGTGTATTGCGTGGGCCGTAACAATATATTGATCTAGAGCTGGACTCGCCCTTCGATGCACGCCGCCACTGCGCCGCCCACCCAGATTTCATCACCTTGGCGCTCCACGTGAATTCGCCCGGCACGCCCAATCGCGGTGCCCTGGCTGACCACATACCGCTCGGGCGCGAGGCCTTCGGCCAGCAACCATTGGGCAACACCGGCATTCAAACTGCCGGTGGCCGGGTCTTCCTGGGCGCCGTCACCGGCGATAAAAGCGCGCACTTCAAAGTGGCTGTCCACCTCGTCACGCGCCGGGTCACAGGGCGCGATGACGCCAATGGCCAGGCCGTGCAATTGCGCGTAATCGGGCTGCAAGGCCAACACCTGCTCGCGGTCGGCCAGCATCACCGCCAGCCAGTCCGCGCCGTTATCCACCCACTGGCTGCGCACAATGGCCTCAGGTGCCAGGCCCAACCCCAGGCGCACGCGCTCCAGCAGGGGCGCTTCCACCGGCCCTGTGCGCAACAACGGCGGTGCAATAAACGCCAGTTCATCACCTTGGCGACGGACACGCACCAGGCCGATTTCGCACTCCTGGATAATCTCCTCACCCTTGGGCACGCCGCCTGCCTGCAGCCACGCATGGCAACTACCCAGGGTCGGGTGCCCGGCGAACGGCAGCTCTTTAAGCGTGGTAAAAATTCTTACCCGATAATCCGCCCGAGGGTCACGCGGCGTCAGCAAAAACGTGGTCTCGCTGAGGTTGGTCCAGTTGGCGAAGTCGGCCATTTGCTGGTCCGTGAGGCTATCGGCGCCGAGCACGACCGCCAAGGGGTTGCCCTTGAGCGAAACCCGGCTGAACACATCCAGTTGCTTGAAATCGAAAGTCGGCATGTCTTAGCTCGGAATACTCAGGCCACGAATCACCGCCGGGCGGGCGACAAAACCGTCCAGTGCACGCAACACATTTGGGAAATCAGCAATGCCAACCAAGTCGCCGGACTCGTAGAAACCGATCAAGTTGCGGATCCACGGGAAGGTGGCAATGTCGGCGATGCTGTATTCATCACCCATGATCCAGGTGCGGCCCAGCAAGTGTTTTTCCAGCACGCCGAGCAAACGCCGAGATTCGGCGGCGTAGCGATCACGTGGGCGTTTGTCTTCGTATGCTTTGCCGGCAAACTTGTTGAAGAACCCGACCTGACCAAACATCGGGCCGATACCGGCCATCTGGAACATCAGCCACTGCAGGGTTTCGTAACGGGTGGCCGGGTCTTCGGAGAGCAACTGGCTGGCTTTTTCCGCCAGGTAAATCAGGATCGCCCCGGACTCGAACAACGCCAGCGGCTGACCACTCGGGCCATTGGGGTCGATGATCGCCGGGATTTTATTGTTGGGGTTCAGGGACATGAACTCTGGCGACAACTGGTCCTGGGTCTCGAAACTGACCTTATGTGCTTCATAAGGCAGGCCCAGTTCCTCCAGCATGATCGACACTTTGACCCCATTGGGCGTGGGCAGCGAATACAGCTGCAAGCGCTCCGGGTGCTGGGCGGGCCATTTGCTGTTGATCGGGAAAGCGGCAAGTGCGTTCATCGGGAAGTCCCCAGGCTCAAAGTCCCCATAATAGCCACCTGCACGCCGTCCTGCATGGGTCATCATTGCGCAACATAACCGCGCTATGGTGCGCGCAGGCGAACCAAAGAGCCGATTCATACTCTTAACTGCGCCATGACGGTGAAAGGAGATACGCCGTAACAATCACAGGTTAAACCGCAGCACGCCGGATGCGTCGCTGGGGCCAGGCTTGCCCGCCTTAATCGCCGCACTGAAGACTCGAACCTACAATGACAATCAAGCCTCTGTGCCTTGCGCAACGTCTTAAACGTTATGCCTACATCATGTTGCCGCTGTTGCTGGTGGGCGGCGCCATCGGCCTGACCCTGGAGTCGCGAATCAGCCGCGCCGCGCCGGTGGACGGTGTGCAAACCCTGGTGTTCCTGCGCCACGGCGAAAAACCCGTCGGCGGCCTCGGCCAGCTCAATTGCCAGGGTTTGAACCGCGCGATGAACCTGGCCACCGTGCTGCCGGAAAAATTCGGCAAGGCCAACTACGTGTTTGCGCCCAACCCGACGCGCAATGTCGAGGAAGGCGAGCACGATAATTCCTACAGCTACATTCGACCCCTGATGACCATCAGCCCCAGCGCCATCAAGCTCGGCCTGCCGGTGAACATCAAGTTCTCCGCCAATGACACCCACGACCTCGCCGATGAGCTGGTGGAAGACAAGTACCACAATTCCATCATCTACACCGCCTGGTCACACGGTTATTTGCCGGAGCTGATCAACCGGGTGGCCAGTGAAGCCTCGGGTGAAAAACACACCATCACGGACGATTGGTCGGGCGGCGATTACGACACGCTCTATGTACTGACACTGACCTGGCACAACGGCAAGGCTTCGCTGCTGAGCCGCAACTACAAGCAAGGCCTGGATAACGGCGAGCAGACATGCCCGGCAGCAACCCAAGTGAGCGCGGATATCTGAAGCCCTGCAGATAGAGCCCACGCTCCCGCGTAGGAATTCACTCCGTAACGCTCAACTTTCACCCTGCGCGAGGTTCAGGTGCTGGGGCCAGCGTCTCGACGCAGAGCGTCTCAGCCTGCATTCCCACGCAGGAGCGTGGGAACGATCGGTGGTAGGCGCGTATGATGCCCCGCTATTGAATCATCTGCGGACCTGCACCATGCCCAACCTCATCTCCACCCAGCCCAACCGGGGCTGGTCGTTCTGGTGGAAACCAGCGCTGTTCATATTGGTGGCCTGCATCGGCCTCTATTACGTGAAGTGGTCGCCCTACTACCTCAAGGCCTTTGTCGCTGCGGATAACCACAGCATCGGCGCCTCGATTCTCAACGATCAGCAAAGCGCGCCTTTGGCCGCGGCATTGGCCTATGCCCAGGTGTATTTCCTGGCGATCTGGAAAGCTGCCGTATTGGCGGTGATTCTGGGGTCACTGCTGCAAGTGTTGATCCCCCGCGACTGGCTATTGCGCCTGTTTGGCCGCGCCGGGCTGGGTTCGACCCTGCGTGGCGGGCTGTTCGCCTTGCCGGGGATGATGTGCAGTTGCTGCGCGGCCCCGGTGGCAGCGGGCATGCGCCGTCAGCAGGTGTCGGTGGGCGCGGCGCTGGCCTTCTGGATCGCCAACCCGGTGCTGAACCCGGCAACCTTAGTGTTCATGGGCTTTGTGCTGGGTTGGGGCTTTACCGCGTTACGCCTGGTGGCGGGGATTGTGCTGGTGGTGGGCGTGTCGCTGGTCGCACAACGCATTGCCCGTCCCGACCATGTGCCGGAAGCGGCACTGGACGCAGTGGCTGACGCGAGTCAGACCGAGTCGCAGCCATTTTTGAGCCGGTGGCTGCGGACTCTGTGGCAGTTGTTCTGGAGCACGATCCCGATCTATATCGTCGCCGTGCTGATTCTGGGCGCCGCGCGGGTGTGGCTGTTTCCCCATGTCGACGGGGCCATGGCCAATAGCCTGGTGTGGCTGATACCGCTGGCCATCGTCGGCACGCTGTTCGTCATTCCTACGGCAGCCGAGATTCCTATCGTACAAACCATGATGACATTGGGCATGGGCACCGGCCCGGCCGTGGCGTTGCTGATGACCTTGCCCAGCGTGAGCCTGCCGTCGCTGTTGATGCTGCGCAAGGACTTCGACGCGCGGGTGCTGGTGACGGTGGCCGGGCTGACCATGCTGGTGGGGGTGGTGTGTGGGTTGATCGGGGCGGTGATTCTTTAGGCTTTGTTGTGGGCTTAGGGCCTAATCGCAGGCAAGCCAGCTCCCACATGTTGATCTGTGAATGCAGTCAAATGTGGGAGCTGGCTTGCCTGCGATGAGGCCCTCAAACCCACCGCATCACCCCCGCCTGGCAACCCGCTCGCGCAAGTACGCCACCACCGCGCCCTGCTCCCCGGCAAACTCGATTCGCGCGCCTTTGCTTTCACGCTGGAACGCATACATCGGGTCGTAATACTCGCGCAACAGGCCTTCGATCCACACCCGGTGTAAATCCACAGCACCGCTGCGCGCCTGCTCTGCCAGGGCATCTTGCAAAATGGCCTGCAAGCGCTGGAAGCGTTCGCCACCCAGGCGCTTGTGGATGTTGGCCAGGCTCTGGGTCAAGCGCTCGGCAAACAACGCCTGCCCGCCTTCGCCAAACACCGCGATAAATTCGGCGCAAAGATCAACCACGTAATCGCGCAGAATCCGTTCGACGCGGCCTTCAACACTGTCTTGCAGCCACACCATCGGGAAGGTCTGCATGCCCTTATGCAACGGCAACGGCAGTGCACAGCTGCCGATCATGCGGCTTTCGTCCTCGACCACAAACTGTTCGATACCGCCCGCGCGTTTCTTCAGCAGGTCCACCGCCAGGCGGTTCTCAAAGTCGATGTTGGACGGTTGCGCCGTGGCGCGCTTGCCGAAGCTGGAGCCGCGATGGTTGGCGTGCCCTTCAAGGTCCAAGGCATTGCGCAACTGGCTCAACACCTCGGTCTTGCCGGTCCCGGTCATGCCGCCGAGCAAGACGAAATCACACTCGGCCGTCGCTTGCTCCAGGGTTTCCAGCAGAAAGGTGCGCATGGCCTTGTAACCACCACCGACGCGGGGATACTCGATACCCGCTTCGGTCTTCAACCATTGCTGCACGATCTGCGACCGCAGCCCACCGCGAAAGCAGTACAGGTAACCGTCGGGGTTGGCCTGGGCGAATTGCGCCCAATGCTCGATGCGCTCGGCCTTGATTGCCCCGGACACCAACTCATGCCCCAGCACGATGGCCGCTTGCTGGCCCTGCTGTTTGTAGCAGGTGCCGACCCGCTGGCGTTCGTCGTCGGTCATCAGCGGCAGGTTGACCACGCCGGGAAACGCGCCCTTGGTGAACTCGATCGGCGCGCGGGTATCCATCATCGGCCGGTCGTTGAGGAAGATGTCGCGGTAGTTGGTGATGTCAGTTGCCATCAAGACACCTCTACCGCGTGGGTCTGTCGCTCAACCAGTGCGCCGATTGGCTCAAGGCTCAGGCCCAGTTCTGCGGCCACAGAGTGAAACTCGGCGTCGCCCTCCGGGGTAACGGCGATCAACAAGCCGCCGCTGGTCTGTGGGTCGCACAGCACGCGCTTGTGCAGTTCCTGCAGACGCCCCAGCTTGCTTGAATAGCTGTCGAAATTACGCAAGGTGCCACCGGGCATGCAGCCTTGGTCCAAGTAGTCCTCGATCCCGGCGAGGCGTGGGACTTTGGCGTATTCGATACGGGCGGTGAGACCACTGCCGTCGGCCATTTCCACCAGATGACCCAACAGGCCGAAACCGGTGACATCGGTCATTGCCGTTACGCCGGCCAACTTGCCAAAACGGCTGCCAGGCTTGTTGAGCGTGCACATCCAGTCACGGGCCAGGCCGATGTCCGCCTTGCGCAATTTGCCCTTCTTCTCGGCGGTGGTAAGGATGCCGATGCCCAGCGGTTTGGTCAGGTACAGCTTGCAACCCGCGGTGGCGGTGTCGTTGCGCTTCATATGGCGCTTTTGCACGATGCCGGTCACGGCCAGGCCGAAGATCGGCTCCGGCGCGTCGATAGAGTGCCCGCCGGCCAGCGGAATACCGGCGGCGTCGCACACCGAGCGGCCGCCACGGATCACTTCGCGGGCTACTTCCGGCGCCAGCACATTCACTGGCCAGCCCAGAATCGCAATGGCCATCAACGGGTCGCCGCCCATGGCGTAGATATCGCTGATCGCGTTGGTGGCGGCAATACGGCCGAAGTCGAACGGATCATCGACAATCGGCATGAAAAAGTCGGTGGTGGAGACCACGCCGCGTTCGTCGTCGATGGCGTACACCGCCGCATCGTCACGCGAGGCGTTGCCCACCCACAGGTTGGGGTAGAGGTTCTGTGCGCCGCTGCCGGCGAGGATCACTTCCAGCACCTGGGGCGAAATCTTGCAGCCGCAACCCGCGCCGTGGCTGTACTGGGTGAGGCGAATCGGCTCGTTCATGGTGGACCTCAAGGTAACAAGTGGGCCGATTCTAACAGACAGCAAAAAGCCGGCTGGGCTCTTGTGAGCACAGCCGGCTTTTTGCTTCAGCGCTTACGGGCGGGCTGCCAGCAAGCGTTTGTGACGGTTACGGCGGGCAATGTTCAGGCATTCGATCACCGCCGAGAACGCCATGGCCGCATACACATAGCCTTTTGGCACATGGGCGCCGAAACCTTCGGCGATCAGCGTCATGCCGATCATGATCAAGAAGCCCAGGGCCAGCATCACCACGGTCGGGTTGTCGTTGATGAACTTGGCCAACGGCTCGGCCGCCACCAGCATCACGATCACCGAGACCACCACGGCGATGATCATGATCGGCAGGTGCTCGGTCATGCCCACGGCGGTAATGATGCTGTCGATGGAGAACACCAGGTCGAGCAACAGGATCTGCCCAATCGCGGCGGCAAAGCCGATGGCCACGGTGTTGCTGACGCTGGCTTTCTCCTCGGGCTCCGGGTCCATGCTGTGGTGGATCTCGGTGGTGGCCTTCCACACCAGGAACAGGCCACCGGCGATCAGGATCATGTCCTTCCAGGAAAACGCCTGGCCGAAAATTTCGAACACCGGCGCGGTCAGCTGCACGATAAACGCGATGGTACTCAACAGGCCCAGACGCAGGATCAACGCCATGCTGATGCCTATACGTCGCGCTTTGGCCCGGTGTTTTTCGGGCAGCTTGTTGGTGAGGATCGAGATGAAGATCAGGTTGTCGATGCCCAGCACGATTTCCATGACGATCAAGGTGGCCAGTGCAACCCAGGCGGTCGGGCTGGCGGCCAGTTGTAAAAGGTAGTCCATAGGTCAGTCCTGACGTTGTGCTGGGAAATTAAGCTTCTTTACGCTGGGTTTCAGATTCTTTTTCGGCCTGCTCAGCGTCTTTTTCAGGTTTGATCAAACCTTGGGTCGCTTCACTCAATGCCTGCTCGGCGGCCTTGTGGGTGTCATCGATGGCTTGTTTGGCCGATTCGGTGGCTTTGCCCAGCACCTGCTGCGCGCTCTTTTCGACTTGATCACAGCCGCTGATCATCACCAATGAAAGCGCAAGTACGGACGCCGCGCCCAGGGAATTGAGTTTCATCATGTATTCCTCGTTAGAACCATTGGGTCCAAATAGTGGCCCCTCGATAGCGAGGCATTCTATGCAGCTGAACAGTTCAGTAAAATTCGTATTTTTCTCACGTATACTTCGATTTTTACGAAGTGTAGACCGCCATGCTCAATTATCGACAATTGCATTACTTCTGGGTGGTGGCCAAGACCGGCAGTATTGTGCGCGCCTGTGAGCAACTGAACCTCACGCCGCAGACCATCAGCGGCCAGATCAGCCTGCTGGAGCAGACCTTTGGTATCGCCCTGTTTCAGCGTGTCGGTCGCCAATTGGAACTCACCGAAGCCGGGCGACGGGCCTTGCCCTATGCCGAGCAGATGTTCCAGACCGGTAACGAGCTGGAAGCCATGTTGCGCGCAGCACCCGACGAACAGCAGATCCTGTTTCGGGTCGGGGTCGCGGATGTGGTGCCAAAATCCATCGTTTATCGGCTGATCGCGCCGACCATGGAGTTGAGCGAGCCGATGCGCATCACCTGCCGCGAAGACAAACTCGAACGGTTATTGGCCGACCTGGCGATCCAGCGCCTGGACCTGGTGATCTCCGACAGCCCTATGCCCACGCATCTGGACATCAAAGGCTACAGTCAGAAACTCGGGGAGTGCGGCATCAGCTTTTTCGCCACCCAGGCATTGGCGGACCAATACGGCGGCGATTTCCCACACTGCCTGCAGGGCGCGCCGTTATTGATTCCGGGTGCGGAGACGGTGGTGCGCAGCCGCTTGCAGCGCTGGTTTGCCGAGCAGCAGATCCAGCCGAAGATCATCGGCGAGTTCGACGACAGCGCGTTGATGCAGGCGTTTGGGCAGTCGGGCAGCGGGATATTTATCGCCCCCAGCGTGATCGCCGATGAGGTGGTGCGCCAATATGGCGTGGCGCTGATCGGCCAGACCGATGCGGTCACCGAGTCGTTCTACGCGATCTCGGTGGAACGCAAGATCAAGCACCCCGGCATCGTGGCGATTACCGAAGGGGCGCGGCGCGAGCTGTTTACCGCCCTGCCCTGACGGCAAGGTGTGGGAGCTGGCTTGCCTGCGATAGCATCACCTCGGTCTTACTGATACACCGAGGTGCCTGCATCGCGGGCAAGCCCGGCTCCCACATAAGCCTGATCCCGTCCCAGCCAGGCTGACTCAGGCGCTGGACGCCATCGGCTGCTCGGCGGTCATCAACCACAGCGCCAGCAGGATCGATACGAGGATAAATCCGGACGCCGCAAACCCCAGGCTGGCAAGGCCAAGGGTGTCGATCACATGCCCACCCACCATTGCCCCCAGGCCAATACCCAAGTTGGCGCCAGCGATATTCAGCGACGCCGCAAACGCCGGGGCGTGGGGCGCGGCTTTCATCAGGCGCACATGGCTGACCAGAAACATCGCCGCTTGGGTCACGCCCCACACTGCCATCGCCGCTGCCAGGCCGAGGGTGGAGTGAATCGCCGGGACCACCGCGACCATGCCGGCGATCATGAACCCGCAAAACACCATGGACGCAATCAGCGGGTGACGATCCACCGCACGCCCGCCGAGGGCGTTGCCGATCAGGCCCACTGCGCCAAAACCCATCAGGCACCAGCCCACCAGCGTGCCGTCGAAGCCGGCCAGGCGCTCAAGGATGTCTGCCAGGTAGGTGTAAGCGGTAAACATGCCGCTGAAGACCAGGATCGACAGCAGGATATGGCCCTGCATCAACGGGTTGCGCAGGAGCTTGAACTGCGAGCGCAGGCTCACCTGATCGTTCTTGGGTGTGGTCACCGGCAGGTAGATAAACAGCAGCAAGGCCTTGGCCAACGCCACCACGGCGAGAATCGCAAACGCTGTGCGCCAGCCGAACATATCGGAGATCAAGGTGCCAACCGGAATGCCGAACACCGTGGCGCAGACAATCCCGAAACCGATCTTTTCAATGGCCCGGCCGGCAAACTCCGGCCCGACGATATCCACCGCTGTTTCACTCGCCAAGGCCCAAAACACTGGCAACCCCAACGCCGGAATCAAGCGCGCCAAGGCCATGACCCAGATGTTCGGCGCCAATGCCGCCACGGTATTAGCCAGCGCAAACATGATCAGGATGCAGATAAACAGGCGCTTGCGCTGGAACCGCGCGAAGTATGCGGTCAGGAACGGCCCGAATGCCGCCACGGTAAACGCGAACAACGTCACCAGCAGCCCGGCCTGGGACACGCTGACGTTCAGGTCGCGGGCGATCGACGGCAGCAGCCCGACAATGATGAATTCTGTGGTCAGCACGGTAAAACCGGCGGCCGACAGCAGCAGGATAGGGAACAACATGAAAACTCCAGAAACGACGACATCAACGACAGCCCGAAGGGCTCGCTGAGGGAGAGGAAAGATGAGAGGCCGCAATCTTAACAGAATAGGCCTTGGCCTGGCCAAACCCTACAGTTGAGGGTGACGGAATGCCGCACCGAAACGGGACGCTTCCTACAGCATGTTAGACTTTGGGCCTGCTTCCTACGTCGCTATGTGCCTGCAATGCTGCGTCCTACTAAAAAAACTAGAGACAACTGTTTATGACTGCTGCCCCTTCCCTGCTGCAACGACTGATGCGCGTCAGCCTGGTCACCCAAATTGTCATCGGCCTGGTGGCCGGTATCTTACTGGCCTTGCTGTTGCCCGAGGCTGCGCGAGCCACTGGTTTTATCGGCAAGGTGTTTGTCACCGCGCTGAAGGCCGTTGCGCCGATTCTGGTGTTTGTCTTGGTCATGGCGTCTATCGCCAACCATAAACATGGCCAGGAAACCCATATCAAGCCAATCCTGTTCCTGTACCTGCTCGGCACCTTTGCCGCTGCCGTCGTCGCAGTGGTTGCCAGCATGCTGTTCCCGTCGCCTTTGGTGCTGGCTACCCATGACGCCACCGTCAGCGCCCCCGGCGGTATCGGCGAAGTGCTGCAAAGCCTGCTGCTGAGCGTGGTGGATAACCCGGTGAGCGCGCTGATGAATGCCAACTTTATCGGCATCCTGGCCTGGGCCATCGGCATGGGCATCGCGATTCGCCATGCAGGTGTTACCACTCGCACGGTGCTCGATGACCTGTCCAATGGCGTCACCCTGATCGTGCGCGTCGTCATCCGCTTTGCGCCGCTGGGTATCTTCGGCCTGGTGGCCTCGACCCTGGCCACCTCCGGTTTCGGCGCCCTGCTCGGCTATGCCCACCTGCTGGTGGTGCTGATCGGCTGCATGCTGTTTGTCGCGCTGGTGATCAACCCCGCCATCGTGTTCTGGAAACTGCGCCGCAACCCTTATCCGCTGGTGCTGATGTGCTTGCGCGAAAGCGGCATCACCGCATTCTTCACGCGCAGTTCGGCGGCGAATATTCCGGTGAACCTGGCGCTGAGCAAACGCCTGGGCCTGCATGAAGACACTTACTCGGTGTCGATCCCGCTGGGCGCCACCATCAATATGGCCGGCGCGGCGATTACCATCACCGTGTTGACCCTGGCCGCCGTGCACACGCTCGGTATTGCCGTGGACCTGCCAACCGCCGTGCTGCTCAGCGTGGTCGCGGCGGTATGTGCCTGCGGCGCGTCGGGTGTGGCCGGTGGCTCGTTGCTGCTGATTCCCCTGGCGTGCAGCCTGTTCGGCATTCCCAGCGAGATCGCCATGCAGGTGGTGGCCGTAGGCTTCATCATCGGTGTGCTGCAGGACTCGGCGGAAACCGCGCTCAACTCGTCCACCGATGTGCTGTTCACGGCAGCCGCCTGCCTGGGCAAGGAAGAGCAAACGGCTTAACTATCCAGGCGTAAAAAAGCCCGGGGCGTTCGACAGCAACGATCCCGGGCTTTTTTGTATCTGGATGCTTAGAAAGCGCCCATGTAATCGCGCTTGCCCACTTCCACACCGTTGTGACGCAGCAAAGCGTAAGCGGTGGTGACGTGGAAGAAGAACTGCGGCAGGCCATAGGTCAGCAGGTAAGACTGACCGCTGAAGCGCTTCTCTTTCGGCGTGCCTGGGCGGGTGATGATCTCGATGCCTTCCTTGCCGTCGATTTGCTCAGGCTTGATGGTGTCGACAAATGCCAGCACCTTGGCGATCAGTGCTTGCAGATCGGCGAAGGTCACTTCGCTGTCTTCGTACTTCGGCACTTCGATCTCGGCCAGGCGCGCGGAAACGCCCTTGGCGAAGTCGACGGCGATCTGCACTTGGCGCACCAGCGGGAACATGTCCGGGAACAGACGCGCTTGCAGCAAGGCATTGGGTTCGATGTTCTTGGCGGTGGCGTGGGCTTCGGCTTTGTTCAGCACGTCGCTCAGCGCGTTGAGCATTTGCTTGAAGACCGGGATGGAGGCGGCGTACAGGGAAATAGTCATGACAGTCTCACGGTGATGGCAGGGTTTGGAACCAGCGGCGATTATAGCCATGCCTGCGGCTTGTCTTTTATTTTTTCAGGATTAGGCTAGTGAGCTTCACTGCATAGGGAAAGCGCGATGACCGCCGAGCACGACACCGACACCCCTGAGCCGCGCCTGAACAGCACGGAAATCCGCATCCTGGGCTGCCTGATCGAAAAACAGGCGACCAACCCGGAAACCTACCCGCTCACACTCAATGCGCTGGTGCTGGCCTGCAACCAGAAGACCAGCCGGGAACCGGTGACCAACTTGAGCCAGGGCCAGGTCGGCCAGAGCCTGCGGGTGCTCGAGGGCCAAGGCTTTACCCGCCTGGTGATGGGCAGCCGCGCCGACCGCTGGGAGCATCGGGTGGACAAGGCACTGGAGCTGGTGCCGGCTCAGGTAATCCTGATCGGGCTGCTGTTTCTGCGCGGGCCGCAGACCGTCAACGAACTGCTGACCCGCAGCGGGCGCATGCATGACTTTGAAGATGCCGAACAGGTCGTGCACCAGCTTGAACGCCTGATTGCGCGCGGGCTGGCAGTATTGGTGCCCCGCCAGGCAGGGCAACGGGAAGATCGTTATACCCATGCGTTGGGGGATCCGGCGGATATTGAGGCGATCATCGCGGCACGCGGGAGCCCGGTGGAGCGCTCGCCGGGTGGGGTTTCGGTGGAGCGTATTGAGGAGCTTGAAGCCAGGATCGCAGCGTTGGAAGAGCGCCTGGCCCAGTTGGAACAGGCTTAACCCGATTAAAAATGTGGGAGCGGGCTTGCCCGCGATTGCGGTGGGTCAGTGATGTATAAGGCGGCTGACACGCCCTCATCGCGGGCAAGCCCGCTCCCACATTTGGATCTGCGCAGTGCTTTAATTTCGAGCGAAAGCCACTGCCGCCTGGAACTGTTCATCCGTCGGCCGCACACCGGTGTACAGCACAAACTGCTCCAACGCCTGGATTGCGATCACTTCCAACCCGGTAATCACCCGTTTGCCCTGGGCACGCCCGCGCTCGATCAACGGCGTTTCGGCGGGGATCGCCACCACATCGAACACCGTGTCAGCAGCGTCCACAGCATCGGCCGCAAAGGCCAACTGGTCCGCTTCTGCACCGCCGGTCATGCCGATCGGCGTCACGTTGACCAGCATCTGTGGGCGCAACTCGCCCAGCTCTGCTTGCCACTCATACCCCAGGCTCTGCGCCAACGCCCGGCCCGCCGCTTCGTTGCGTGCCACAATCACGCCGTTGGCATAACCGCCGTCACGCAGGGCACTGGCCACCGCCTTGCCCATGCCGCCGCTGCCACGCAGCGCGAAGGTCGAATCCTTGGGCACCGCGTGCTTTTTCAGCAATTGTTCCACGGCAATGTAGTCGGTGTTGTAGGCCTTGAGATGGCCGTCGGTATTAACGATGGTGTTGAGCGAAGTAATGGCCTTGACCGAGGCATCCAACTCATCGACCAGGGCAATGGCAGCTTCCTTGAACGGCATGGACACCCCGCAACCACGGATGCCCAGCGCCCGAATGCCGCCGATCGCGCCGGGCAAATCCTGGCTGCTGAAGGCTTTATAGTAGAAGTTCAGCCCCAGCTGTTCGTACAGATGGTTGTGAAATCGCAAGCCAAAATTCCCGGGACGCGCCGACAATGACATGCACAGTTGGGTGTCCTTGTTGGGGTGCATCTGCATGGAAAACTCCTTTGAGTAAGCAAATCGGTACAGACCTTACACAACCTTTACCTAGCGGCGGTGCTGTTTTTCAGAAATACGTTGTCTTAAAAGTATCCCCGCGACAATCCTTGAGTCTATTGATTGCAGACCACAAGCGCAGGGGCTAACCGAGGAATGACCATGATTCGTAAAATCCCCAAAATCGCCTTGCTTATCGGCGCACTCGCTATGGCAGGCCAAGCCTCCGCCCACGGTGGTGGTTGGGGTGGCCCGGCCATATTGGGTGGTTTGATCGGCGCAGCCGTTGTTGGCTCCGTAGTTGCCAGCCAATCCCAGCCGGTTTACGTGCAGCAACCGGTGTATGTCCAGCCGCAACCGGTGTATGCCGCGCCGCCGCCGGTCTACTACGCACCGCCACCGCCGGTGTATGTGCAACAGCGGGTTTACTACCGCCCGGCGCCGGTCTATTACGGCCCACCACGCGGCTACTATGGCCCTCCCCACGGTTATTATGGCCGCGGCTGGTAACACGCAGTCAGGTTAGAAATGAACAGGCCTCGCCCACACGCGGGGTCTTTTTTTTACCTGAGTTTTGCCTGGGTTTTGCCTGAAAAGCCCGGTTTTATCATGCCAAGGTCGCTATGAGGACAATGCCCGAGCCGCAATCCCACATCATGACGGTCAAATGTCCACTTGCTTGACCTGGGCCTGCGCTGTCATGTTTACGTCACTCAACGGTCTCACTATCGAGCGGTCCACCCAATAACAATTAAGGACGACTGACCATGCCCACGCAAAACCCGCACCGCACCGCTGGCCTGTGCACTTCCAGCAAGGTCTACAGCGCACTTACCGAACTCAAGCACCTTGAGGGCCACCGCAGCGCAAAATTTCTCGCGCTGCTGGCAGAAAACCTGGTGCGCAAAGGCCTGCTCAGCGAGCAGGAAGTGGTGAACATGCTCGATCAAGTAGTGGATTGACGCCTGGCGTTAATGTTGACTATCGAGAAGGGTGATTTTTCCTACGCGCCATCAGCCCGTAAGGTGACCCCCATACCTTTGGAGGTGCCTATGCCTACTGTTCAAATCATGTCCGTTGTCGGCAGTGCCGTCCCCGCCCCACTCCGGGAGCTCGGGTTGCTGGCCTGCTGGTATGTGGTACGCGATGGCGAAACCATCAGCGGCCCGCTCACCTCGCTGTCCGCTGCGCAACAACAGCAACAGCAGGTGTCGAACTTCAGGCTCCATGCCTGAAGCCTCTGGCCTGAAAACTCACGCCTGAGAACTAGGGCAATGGCAGTTTGACCCGCGGCTTGCTTTCGACAAACAACGCCCAACTGGACATAAACAGCGCCGCCACCAACGGCCCGATCACAAAGCCATTCAAGCCAAACACCGACAGGCCGCCCAAGGTCGAGATCAGGATCAGGTAATCCGGCATCTTGGTGTCTTTGCCCACCAGGATCGGGCGCAATACATTGTCCACCAGCCCGATCACGAACACGCCGAACAAGCCCAGTACCACGCCCTGCCAGATCGAACCGCTCAACAGGAAGTAGGCGGCCACCGGCCCCCACACGATCCCAGCGCCGACGGCTGGCAGCAACGACAGAAACGCCATCAACACCGCCCAGAGCAACGCGCTGGGAATGTCCAGAAACCAGAAGATCAAACCGCCCAGCGCACCCTGGGTCACGGCGACCAACACGTTGCCCTTGACGGTCGCACGTACCACCCGATTGAACTTGAGTTGCAACCGGCGCTTTTGCGGCTCGGCCAACGGCACCGCCGTACGTACTTTGCGCACCAGTTCCGGGCCGTCACGCAGCAGGAAAAACAGCAGGTACAGCATGATGAAAAAGCTCACCAGGAAATCAAACGTGCCCTGGCCGAAGCTGAACGCCTGGGTGGCAAAGAACTGGCTGCCTTGCATGGCGCTCTTGACGATCTTTTCCCGCAGCCCCTCCAGGTTACCCATGCCGAAGCGGTCGAGCAGATGCTGGAAATAAGGCGGCAGGATGTTCTTGAACTGTTCGATATACCCCGCCACGTCCAATTTGCCGCTTTCGATATTTTTATAGAGGGTGGCGCCCTCTTGCACCAGCAGCACGCTGGTGATGATCACCGGCAAAATTGCGATCACCAGGCATACCGTAAGGGTGGCCAGGGACGTCAGGTTGCGGTTCCAGCTGAAGCGTTGCTGCAGGCGCCGCTGCATCGGGGCGAAGATGATGCCAAGGATGACCGCCCAGAACACCGCGCCATAGAACGGCAGCAATATCCAGATAAAGGCGATGGTCACCAGGGCCAGCAATAACAGCAGGGTTTTGAATTGAAGGTTGGTTTGGTTCATGTCCGGTCCATGTCAGAAAAGCAGAGGGCCTTCAGCGGCCCTGTTGCTTAGTCCGCGGCAGAACCTGGGAGTGCCCTTCAAGCGTAGACCGCCTCATTGAATCGCCCTGGCCTCATTCAACAGTACTTCAATCACCTGTTCCTGAGCCTCGTAGCGTCCCTCACCGAAGTGGCTGTAACGCACGTGCCCCTTGGCATCGATCAGGTAGTGGGCCGGCCAATATTGGTTATCGAAGCTGCGCCAGATCGCGTAGTTATTGTCGATAGCCACCGGATAACCGATGCCCAGCTTGCGCACCTGTTCCTTGACGTTGGCCGGGATGTGCTCAAACGCGTATTCGGGCGTGTGTACGCCAATCACCACCAAACCGTCTTTTTCGTAGCGTTTGGCCCAGGTATTGACGTAGGGCAGCGCACGCCGGCAGTTGATGCAGTCATAGGTCCAGAAATCCACCAGCACTACTTTGCCTTTGAGCGCTTCAAGGCTCAGAGGCGGTGAGTTGAGCCATTCGACCGCTCCCGCCAGCGACGGCGTGGCACCCGCAGGTTGCTTGCTCTCGCCACTGGCCATCCAGCTTGCGGTCAGAGCGAAAGCCAGCAGCAGGCTGGTAAACAGGAATGTGATAGGTCGCATGGTGATTACCTTGTCGAGTCGCAGAGTGCCTATTGAAACCCTCTGAGGTATCACGCCTGTGTCGAACGGCACCCGCCGATACACAGCGATACAAAACCCGCAAAAGCCCGACCTGGATCAATAAATGCGTGTGCCAGCTCCTTTACGCTCGCGACCTTTTGCGACCCGAGCCCATGCCCCCCGTGATTGCCCCCGAACTACTCGCCCCCGCCGGCACCCTGAAAAACATGCGCTATGCCTTCGCCTACGGCGCCGATGCGGTCTACGCCGGCCAGCCGCGCTACAGCCTGCGGGTGCGCAATAACGAGTTCGACCACGCCAACCTCGCACTCGGCATCCAGGAGGCGCATGCACTGGGCAAGCGTTTCTACGTGGTGGTCAACATTGCCCCGCACAACGCCAAGCTCAAGACCTTCCTCAAGGATTTGGCCCCGGTGATCGCCATGGGGCCGGACGCGTTGATCATGTCCGACCCAGGCTTGATCATGCTGGTACGCCGTCACTTCCCGTGCGTGCCGATTCACTTGTCGGTACAGGCCAATACGGTGAATTGGGCCAGCGTCGAGTTCTGGCAACAGCAAGGTATCTGCCGGGTAATTCTGTCGCGGGAATTGTCACTGGAAGAAATCGGCGAAATCCGCCAACAGGTGCCGGCCATGGAGCTGGAAGTGTTTGTGCACGGCGCCCTGTGCATGGCCTATTCCGGGCGCTGTTTGTTGTCCGGCTATATGAACAAGCGCGATGCCAACCAAGGCACCTGCACCAACGCGTGCCGCTGGAAATACTCGGCCACGCCGGCGGTGGAGAACGCCACGGGCGATATCGTCCAGCAGTGTGAACCGACCTTGGGTATCGGCGCGCCGACCGATCAGGTGTTCCTGCTGCAGGAAGCCAACCGCCCGGATGAGCAGATGCCCGCCTTCGAAGACGAACACGGCACCTACATCATGAACGCCAAGGACCTGCGCGCCGTGCAGCATGTGGAGCGCCTGGCGCACATGGGCGTGCATTCGCTGAAGATCGAAGGGCGCACCAAGTCCCACTTCTATTGCGCGCGCACCACCCAGGTGTATCGCCAGGCCATTGACGATGCGGTGGCTGGCCGTGCGTTTGACCGCAACCTGATGACTGATCTTGAGTCCCTGGCCCAACGCGGCTACACCGAAGGTTTCCTGCGCCGCCATGTGCACGACGAATACCAGAACTACCAGAACGGCAGCTCGGTGTCGGAGCGCCAGCAGTTTGTCGGCGAATTGACCGGCGAGCGCCGGGGCGAGCTGGCCGAGGTCAAGGTGAAAAACCGCTTTGCCGTGGGTAATCATCTGGAATTGATGACACCGGCCGGCAACTTTCACTTTGACCTGACCAACCTGCACAACGCCAAGGGCGAGGCCATAGACGTGGCGCCGGGGGATGGGCACACGGTGTATGTGCCACTGCCGAGCGACATGGACCTGCGCTTCGGCCTGCTGATGCGTGACGTCTAACACAGGGGCGGTGACAGGCCTATTTGTATCAGCGCCGGGCAAACATACGCTGAGGCCAGGGTTGATCAGATCCTGAACTGCCCCACCAACTGCCCCAGGCGCTGGCCCAGGTCCGCCAGGCTGCGCGAGGTTTGCGCGCCCAATTGGGTTTCATCCGCCACGCTGTCCACCGCCACGGCAATCTGATGCACGCTGCGGTTGATCTCTTCGGCCACGGCGGTCTGCTCTTCGGCGGCGCTGGCGATTTGCGCGTTCATCGAGTTAATGGTGCCGATCAACTGCGCCATGGTGTCCAGCGACGCGCCGGCTTGGTTGGCCTGGGCCGAAGTGCCATCACCGGCATCGCTGGAGCGGCGCATGGCATCCACGGCGGCGACGGTGCCTTTTTGCAGGCGGTCGATCATGCCCTGGATTTCCTGGGTGCTGGTTTGCGTGCGACTGGCCAGCGCACGCACCTCGTCGGCGACCACGGCAAACCCGCGACCAGCCTCGCCTGCCCGTGCGGCTTCGATGGCGGCGTTGAGCGCCAGCAGGTTGGTCTGCTCGGCAATCGAGCGGATCACGCCGAGCACGCTGACGATCGACGACACGTCCTGCTGCAAGCTGTCGAGGGACACGCCGCTGCTGCGGATGTCGTTCACCAGCGCATGGATCTGCGCGATGCTGCCATCCACTACCCGCTTGGCGGCCTGGCCTTCGGCATCGGTCTGTTGCGCGGCCACCGCAGCGCCTTGGGCACTGCGCGCCACTTCGTGGGCCGCCGAGGACATTTGGTTGATCGCGGTGGCCACCTGATCGGTCTCGTGGCGCTGGCGTTCCATGGCGGTTTCCGAGCGCTGGGCCTGATCGGACACCTGGCTGACCAGCCCGGTGAGTTGCGCGGTCATCTCGGTGATCTGGCGCACCAGGCCGTGGATCTTGTCGACAAAGCGGTTGAACGCGCCGGCCAAGTCCCCCAACTCATCCTGGCTGGTGATGGCCAAGCGGCGGGTCAAGTCGCCCTCGCCCGCGGCGATATCGTCGAGGTTGGCTTTCATCAGGCTCAGTGGGCGCAAGATGGTATTGGCCACCAACATGCCCACTGCAGCAATCACCAGCAGCACCACCACCGCCACGCCAAGGATGCTCAGCAGCACGCCTTCCATGCGTTTTTCGACCTTGGCCTCGACCACCGCCACCTGGGCTTCGATGCCATCGAGGTTCACCGACGTACCAATCACCATGTCCCACTTGGGCAAGTATTCGGTGTAGCCAAGCTTGGGCACCAGTTCGGTCTGGCCGGGCTGGGTCGAGCTGTATTGCAGGTAGTGGGTGCCGTCCTTGCCGACCTTGACCAGGTCGCGGTTGACGTAGACACCGTTGGGGTCACGGTTGTCCTTGAAGCTCTTGCCTACGCCGTCCGGGCTGTTGCCCTTGAACAGGCGGATGGTCTCGGAGTCGTAGCCGAAGAAGTAGCCGTCCTTGCCGTAGGTGGTGTTGGACAACAGTTTGACTACCTGCGCCCGCGCCGCCGTGTCGCCGGGGGCGGCCGCGTCGTAGAGCGGCTTGATGGTGGTCATCGCCACTTCCACATAACTTTGCAGCGTGGCCTTGGCGTCATTGAGCAGGCGCTGGCGGGTTTCATCCACCTCATTGCGCGCCTGGCCCTGCAGGATCCACACCGTGGTCAGGCTGATGACCACGGCAAACAACAACACAGGCACGACGGCCAGGGACAGGACTTTGGCCTTCAAACTCAGACGCATGGCTTTTCTCTCTTATTCGTGGCGACTTGAGAGGTTAACGGCCAGTGGCGAAATATCTGTAGGACACCTTGGCTGAGTGGCGACTGGACTGTTGTGGCGAACAGGCTTGCCCTGCGTTGGGCTGCGTAGCAGCCCCCTTTTCAGGCGCCGTAACACGCCAGGTAGATCGAGGTGTCTGGATGCAGGACCGCTTCGCGCTCCAACGCAGGGCAAGCCTGCTCGCCACAATTGAACCTGTTCCAGATACTAGAGGGTCATCGCGGCAAACCAGCCAAACGCCAGCAACGGAATGTTGTAGTGCAGGAAGGTCGGCACCACGGTGTCCCAGATATGGTGATGCTGGCCGTCAATATTCAGGCCGGAAGTCGGGCCGAGCGTGGAGTCCGACGCTGGCGAACCGGCATCGCCCAGCGCCCCCGCCGTACCCACGATGCACACAATCGCCAACGGACTGAAGCCCAGCTGCACACACAACGGCACAAAAATCGCCGCCAGAATCGGCACCGTAGAAAATGACGAACCAATGCCCATGGTCACCAACAGCCCCACCAGCAACATCAGCAGCGCGCCCACACCACGGCTGTGACCAATGAATGCCGCCGAGGCTTCCACCAGTGAGCGCACGTCACCGGTAGCCTTGAGCACTTCGGCAAACCCCGATGAGGCGATCATGATGAAGCCGATCATCGCCATCATCTTCATGCCTTCGGTGAACAGGTCGTCGGTCTCGCGCCAGCGCACAATGCCCGACACCGAAAAGATCAGAAACCCAGCCAGGGCGCCGATGATCATCGAATCCAGCCACAGCTGAATGATAAACGCCGAGGCAATTGCCAGCCCGGCCACCAGCAGGGTCAGCGGGTTGTACTGCACGGCTACTTGCTCGACGCGCTCGATTTTTTCCAGGTCATACACACGCTTTTTGCGGTAGCTGATAAACACCGCCACCAGCAGGCCCACCACCATGCCCAACGCCGGCAAACCCATCGCGTGAGTGACGTTGACCTGGCTGATGTCCACGCCGCTCTTGGCCACGTTGGCCAACAGGATCTGATTAAGGAAGATATTGCCGAAGCCCACCGGCAGGAACATGTAGGGCGTGATCAGGCCGAAGGTCATCACGCAGGCGATCAGCCGGCGGTCCAGTTGCAGCTTGGTCAGCACGTAAAGCAGTGGCGGCACCAGCAGCGGGATAAACGCAATATGGATCGGCAGAATATTCTGCGAAGCAATCGCCACCACCCACAACAGACCAATCAGCAGCCATTTGACATGACTTCCGCCGGTGGCTTCCTGGCGATCGACCAACAGCAGCGCCTTGTCCGCCAAGGCATGCGCCAGGCCGGACTTGGCAATCGCCACCGCGAAAGCGCCGAGCAAGGCGTAGGACAACGCCACGGTCGCGCCGCCGCCCAAGCCGCCGTTAAAGGCCTTGAGCGTGGCCTCGATGCCCAACCCGCCGGTCAAGCCACCGACCAGGGCGCCGACGATGATGGCGATGACCACATGCACACGGGACAAACTGAGCACCAGCATGGTGCCGACCGCGGCGATGACTGCGTTAATCATGGTTACCTCAAGCAAAAAACATAAAAAACAGACAGGCCCGCGACCGGGCGGCCATCAAGTGGCGTCCGTGTGCAGGCTTTAAGAGGTCTTATTAGAGGGCGCGCACTTTGCCGCAGGCGGGCCGTCATGTCAAAAACTGTGGCGAGGGAGCTTGCTCCCGCTGGGCTGCGCAGCAGCCCCAAAAAAACAGGAGCGCTGCGCACTGGAGCGCCAGCGGGAGCAAGCTCCCTCGCCACAGAATAAAGAAGCGTGAAAGGCAGCCGATACAAAGGCTCTCTGTGTTTTCAGGTTAAGGATGCTCCTAGATGTCGCTTAGACAGCTCTCCATTCAATGGAAAATCACCCTGCTCGCGGGCCTGTGCCTGCTGGGGATCGTGACCCTGCTGGTGGGTCTGTCGCTTTTTCGCATGGAGCAGAGTTCACAGCAGGTCAAAGCGTCCAGCATGCAGATGCTCGACGCGTCCGCCCAGGCGCGCATCGAGGCCCAAGGTGAAGTGCAGGCGCTGGGCATTCGCCAGCAATTCATGGACGCCTACCAGTACGGCCATGGTTTTTCGCGCCAAGTGTTGTTTTTGCGTGAGCAGGCGGAAAAACGCTTCCTCGACGCCTTCGATACCCGCGAAGACCTGACCCGCCAAGTCAAGGCCGCCCTGCAAGCCAACCCCGATCTGCTCGGCCTGTCGTTGGTGTTTGAGGCCAATGCGCTGGACGGCAAGGACGAGTTGTTCGCCAATCAGGCAGAACTGGGCAGCAACGACAAAGGCCGCTTCGCCCTCTACTGGTCGCAGCCCACACCCGGCAAACTCACCTCCATGTCACTACCCGAAAGCGACATGGCCGACATCAGCGTCGGCCCCAGCGGCGAAAAGGCTAACGCCTGGTTCACCTGCCCACGCACTACGCTGAAACCCTGCGTGATCGAACCGTACTTTTATGTGATCGACGGGCAAAACGTGCTGATGACCAGCATCGTCTTCCCGTTGATGGTCAACGGCAAAGTTATTGCCTCGCTGTCGGTGGACATCAACCTCAACAGCCTGCAGGCCGTGAGCCAACAGGCCAGCCAGAAGCTGTATGACGGCCAGACCCAGGTCAGCATCCTCAGCCCCACCGGTTTGCTCGCAGGCTACAGCCCGGACGCCGGCAAACTCAGCCAGCGTCTGGATCAGGTCGACAGCGCCAGCGGCGCGCAACTGATCAGCGTACTGGCCAGTAACCCTCAGACCAGCAGCCTGCGTACCGACCATCAACTCAAGGTGCTGGCGCCCTTCGCGCCGATTCCCGGCGGCAAGCCGTGGGGCGTGTTGCTGGATGTGCCGGAAAAAGTCCTGGTCGGCCCCGCCGAAACACTCAAGGCGCAGTTGGACGCGGACAACGCCCGTGGCACGCTGCTGGAACTGAGCCTGGGCCTGCTGGCGGCCGTGGTTGGCTTAGTGCTTGTGTGGCTGATGGCCCGCAGCGTGACCCGGCCGATCCTCGGCGTGGCACGCATGCTCGAAGACATCGCCAGCGGCGAAGGTGACCTCACCCGCCGCCTGGCCTACGACAAACAGGATGAACTGGGCCAACTGGCCGGCTGGTTCAACCGCTTCCTCGACAAGCTGCAACCGATCATTGCCCAAGTGAAACGCTCCGTGCAGGACGCCCGTGGCACTGCCGACCAGTCCGCCGAAATCGCCACGCAAACCAGCGCCGGCATGGAGCAGCAATACCGTCAGGTCGACCAAGTGGCCACCGCCTCCCACGAAATGAGCGCCACCGCCCAGGACGTCGCCCGCAGTGCTGCCCAGGCGGCACACGCCGCACGCGATGCCGACCAGGCCACACGCGACGGCTTGAGTGTGATCGACCGCACCACCACCAATATCGGCAACCTGGCGGCGGATATGAGCACCGCCATGGCCCAGGTCGAAGGCTTGGCGGCCAATAGCGAGAAGATCGGTTCGGTGCTGGAAGTGATTCGCGGCATCGCCGAGCAAACCAACCTGCTGGCACTCAACGCCGCCATCGAAGCCGCCCGCGCCGGTGAGGCTGGGCGTGGTTTTGCGGTGGTCGCCGACGAAGTACGCAACCTGGCGCAGCGCACCCAGGAGTCGGTAGAAGAAACCCGCCTGGTGATCGAGCACCTGCAAAGCGGCACCACCGACGTGGTTGGCTCCATGGGCAATAGCTATCGGCAGGCCCAAGGCAGTGTCGAACAGGTCGGCCAGGCGGTCACCGCCCTGCGTCAGATTGGTGAGGCGGTCACGGTGATCAGCGACATGAACCTGCAAATCGCCAGCGCCGCCGAACAGCAAAGCGCCGTGGCCGAAGAGATCAACAGCAATGTGGCGACGATACGGGATGTGACTGAATCGCTGTCGGAGCAGGCGAATGAATCGGCGCGGGTGAGCCAGGCGTTGAACAGCCTGGCGAATCAGCAGCAGGGGTTGATGGATCAGTTTCGGGTGTAATGATCGTTCCCACGCGTGGGCGCGCCTCCTGTGACGCTCCGCGTCGCCCGTCGACAGCGGGACGCCGAGCGTCCAAGGCGGCGTTACCACGCAGAGCGTGGGAACGATCTCAACGCTTGGGTAATTCGATCAGCACCTTGAGCCCGCCCAGCTCGCTGTCCTGCAACCGCAACGTACCACCCCACACCTCGACAATATCTCGCACGATCCCCAGCCCCAGGCCATGGCCGTCAATCTGCTCATCCAGACGCGCGCCCCGGCTGAGCACTTGCTCACGCTGAGCCGGCGGGATGCCGGGGCCGTCGTCTTCGACTGCCAGCAGAAAGCTGCGCGGGGTTTCGCTGACCGTCAAGCGCACGTCGGCATCCGCCCATTTGCAGGCGTTATCCAGCAGGTTGCCGAGCAGTTCCAGCAGATCTTCGCGGTCCCAGGGCAATTGCAGGCCGGGGTCGACGTGGTAGCTCAAGTCCAGGTGTTCACCGTGGATCATGCTCAAGGTGGCCAGCAGGCCGGGCAGTTCTTTTTCACAGTCAAACAGCGCGCCGGGCAGGGTTTCACCGGCCAGGCGGGCGCGGTTAAGTTCGCGGTTGAGACGTTGTTGCACCTGGTCAAGCTGCTCGCGCAGCAGCTTGCCGATTTCGGGGTGGTCCTTGAGCGCTTCACTGGAGGCTGCACTCAGTAGCACCGCCAATGGGGTTTTCAGCGCATGGCCGAGGTTGCCCAAAGCATTGCGTGAGCGCTTGAGGCTGTCTTCGGTATGGGCCAGCAGATGGTTGATCTGCGCCACCAACGGCTCCAGTTCCAGCGGCACTTGGGTATCAAGTTGCGAGCGCCGGCCCTGTTGCAGTTGGGCAATCTGGTTGCGTGCCGTCTCCAGCGGGCGCAAGGCGCGGCGCACGGTGACCCGTTGCAGGATCAGCACCAGTAACAGCGCCGCCAAGCCGATGATCAGGCCGATCTGGCGCATCAGGCGAAAGCTTTCGCGCACGGGCGTGTAGTCCTGGGCCACGCTGATGGAAATTGACTGGCCGAAACGCTTGTAGTCCGAACGCAACACCAGCAGTTGCTGGCGTTCCGGCCCCAGTTGCAGGTTGCCCTTGAGCCCCGGCTCGGTCAGGCGCGGCAGTTCCTGGTCCCACAACGAGCGGGAGCGCCATTGAACGTCGGCAAAATCGATGCGGAAATAATGCCCGGAAAACGGTCGCTGATAGGCCGGTGACAGACGCTGCTCATCCAAATGAACACCCTCCGGCCCACGCACCAGTGCTGCCAGCAGGTTCTCGCTGTCGTTGCGCAGCCCGGCTTCCAGGTAGCGCTGCAAACCGGCCTCGAACAACCACAAACTGGTTTGCGCCAGCACCACGCCCACCACCACCATGACGCTGATCAGACCCAGGCTCAAACGCCGTTGAATCGACCTCATGCCGGGGCGGCGCCAAACCGGTAACCCTGGCCACGCCGGGTTTCAATCACACTGCGCCCCAATTTGCGGCGCAGGTGGTTGACGTGCACTTCCAGCACATTGGAGTCGCGCTCGGTTTCGCCGTCATACAAATGTTCGGCCAGATGGCTTTTCGACAGAATCTGCTCCGGGTGCAGCATGAAGTAGCGCAGCAGGCGGAATTCAGCGGCGGTCAGCTGGATCTCGTCGCCATCGCGCAGCACACACTGGCGCCCTTCATCCAGGTGCAGGCCGGCGGCTTGCAGCGTCGGCTGGTTGGCCTGGCCGTGGGAACGGCGCAGAAGCGCCTGGATGCGCAGGTAGAGCTCTTCGGGGTGAAAGGGTTTGCTCAGGTAATCGTCGGCGCCGGCCTTGAGCCCTTCGATACGTTCGGCCCAGGAATCGCGCGCGGTCAGCACCAACACGGGCGTGGCCAAGGCCGCGGCGCGCCATTGCGCGAGCACCTCCAGGCCCGGCAGGCCCGGCAAGCCGAGGTCGAGGATGATCAGGTCATAGGGTTCGCTGCGGCCTTGATACGCGGCGTCGCGCCCATCGGCCAGCCAGTCGACCGCGTAGCCCTGGCGCTGCAGACCGGCCAACAGTTCATCAGCCAGCGGTACGTTGTCTTCCACCAGAAGCAGGCGCATCAGTCGTCTTCCTTATCTTTGAGCAGCTTACCGGTACTGGCGTCGAGCTCGATTTCGCGCACCACGCCTTCGACGGTCAACAGTTCGATTTCGTAGATATAGCGCACCGAGCGATCCTTGTGCTCCTCAAGCTCGGCGTCCAGCAGCTTGGCACCCGGGTAGCGCTCCAGCGCCGGCCCCAGCAACTGTTCCAGCGGCGCGATGACGCCCTCCTGACGCAATCGCAGGGCTTCATCCTGACCAAGGTCATGGGCTGACAGGCTGGCGCTGCTCAGAAGCAATACCAGCGCCACCTGACTGCCCGCGCGTAGATTTACCTTCATTACGTATCCTGATGTTCCTTGAGGGCGGCCCGATGCGGGACATGGGCCACCACGGTACCCGTGACAACTTAACTGAAACTGAATTGCCACCATGGCAATTTTCCATCGGCAACCTTACCCATCGCTGCAAGAATTCTCTTATATTGCCTGTTCGCTGCAACCGAGACCTGTATGACTGCCATCCACATCAAGTTTCCCGCGCTGACCCTCAAGGCCGGCAAACGCGCTTTCACACGCATTCGCGAGCAAGGCCTTGCGCCGGCGGATGTCGGTATCCTACCCGGTGCGGCCGGTGGCCCCAAGGCGTTGGGCATTCAAGGCCTGGACCTGGCGCTGTTCGGCGATTGGCTGCCACGCGCGCCGCGTGAGCGTGCACTGATCGGCGCGTCCATCGGCTCCTGGCGGTTTGCCAGTGCGTGCCTGCCCGACCCGGTGCAAGGCTTGCTGGACCTCGGCCGCTTGTACAACGAACAACGCTTTGCCAAGGGCGTGACCATGGCCGAAGTCAGCCACAGCTGCCAGCGCATGCTCGACGACCTGTTGGCCGGCCGCGATGCGCGGGTGCTGGACAACCCCGACTACCGCCTGAATATCATGGTGGTCAAGAGCCACGGCCTGCTCGCCGATGACCACCGTGGGCGACTGGGGCTGGGCCTGTCGTCGGTGATTGCCGACAACCTGCGTGGCCGTGCGCGGCTGTCGCGGCATTTTGAGCGGTTGATCATCCACGACCCGCGCCAGGCGCCACCGGTGCATGCGCTGACGGACTTTCCCTCGCGCGTCCTCGACCTGCAGCTGGGCAACCTGCGCCAGGCGCTGCTGGCCTCCGGTTCCATCCCCATGGTGATGCAAGGCGTGCGCGACCTGCCCGGCGCAGGCACGGGCACTTACCGCGACGGTGGCCTGCTGGACTATCACCTCGACCTGCCCTATCACGGCGACGACATTGTGCTGTACCCGCATTTCACCGACCGGGTGATCCCCGGCTGGTTCGACAAGGGCCTGCCGTGGCGACGCAGTAATCCACAAGGCTTGCAGGATGTGCTGCTACTGGCGCCCTCCAAAGACTACCTGGCCCGTCTGCCCCATGGGAAATTGCCGGACCGCAGCGACTTCAAGCGCTTTATGGGCGATGACTCTAGCCGCAACAAATACTGGCAAACCGCGATGAGCGAAAGCCGACGGCTGGGGGATGAGTTCCTGCAACTGGCGGACAATGGTGGGCTGGGCGAGCGGCTGCAAGCGCTGTAACCCAGCGGTATGCGCGGCAGAGGATCAAACTGTTAAACTCGACGCCTGCCAGATACCTGACCGAGCTGAAAATACTGTGGAAATCTTCAAAGATTCCACGGTAGCCTCCCGCCTGAAACCACCCCTTCCCAATTCCCTCCGTACAACCCAACAAACAAAAGCATTTGAGTATCACCGCGTACCACACGATACCTTCCCAATGGCAATTAGTTAGTACATCATCCAGTACATTGAAAATGGTTTTGAGAGGATGTACTAGTGGCACTCACGGACACAGCGGCCAGACAGGCCAAGCCAAAGGAAAAGGCATACACCCTCCCCGACTCCCTGGGTCTTTCGCTTTACGTGGCGAACAGTGGAATTAAAAGCTGGCACTTTCGGTTCACATGGCTTGGAAAACAGGCAAGGATTTCTTTTGGAACATACCCGGAAACGGGCCTGAAGGAAGCGCGCTCTCGCAGAGATGAGGCGCGGGAAGACATTGCGCGCGGCGTAGATCCGCGCGAATCGAGGAAGGAGAAGAAGGCAGGACTGATTGAGGCCGGCGGCCGCACATTCCGCCGCGTGTACGATGAGTGGCTGGCATTCAGGAAGGGCAGCATATCGCCGGGCACGTACCGGATCATCAGCAATTTGATGGAGCTGGACGTGCTTCCAACATTTGGCGGGCGGCAGATCGACGCCATCAAGCGCGCCGACGTGATCGGGCTGATACGGCGCATCGAAAAGCGCGGCTCTGTAGTCACGGCGGTAAAGGTTCGGCAGCGGATGGGCCAGGTGTTCAGCTATGCGATCGCCACCGGACTGATTGAATCGAACCCTACAGCTGAGATGCACGCCGTCACCGAGAAAGGCGCGCAGAACCGGCCTCATCCATTCTTGCCGTTCAGCGAACTACCCAAGACCATCGCCAGCATTCAGCAGTGCGTGTCAGGCCACCAGTTGCGGTCAGCGATCATGCTGATGATTTACACCGCATCACGCCCGGGCGAGGTCAGGCACGCAGAATGGTCTGAAATCGATCTTGATGCCGCGATCTGGACAACGCCGGCAGCGAAGATGAAGGCGCGGCGCGAGCACGCGGTACCGCTGCCAACTCAGGCCGTCGAATTGCTGAAAGACATGCTACCCATAACCGGCGGGCTTAGGTATGTCTTCACTAATCGCAGCGACCCTACAGCACCGATCGGAACCAACTACGCCAACAACGTCATGGAACTGTGCGGGTTGACTGGCAAACAATCACCCCACGGATTCCGCCACCTCTTCTCCACTGAGATGAACGGGCGCGGATATAACCGGGATTGGATTGAGCGCCAGCTTGCGCACGCAGACAGTAGCTTCATTCGTGACGTATACAACCACGCCGCATACTTGGAGCAGCGTAGATCCATGATGCAGGAGTGGGCTGACCTTGTGACGCCAAATCCCAAGCACCCCATGCTGAGGGCTTTATACTCCTAACTTACTGTTTTATATGTATAAAATACATTTTTTAGCATGACAAATCATCCGTATTTTTGTGCTTACGCAAACGAAAACACGCGGCCTACAGGGGAGGTTTTGCGCCCCCTTATCAGTTGACCTTTACAGCTTCAACATCTTCATAGGAGCCGTCCTTGATCAGACAATAGAAGCTTACGGGTTGAGTTTCCCGGCCATAGCTATGAAGCGCTGCTTTTATCCTTAACCGGTCGATGCCGCCAACCCGATCCTCGCCATCCACAACCCAACCTCTGACCGTATCCGTCGACTGGGTGGAGCCCGCGCCGGACAATCTTCCCTGCACATCTTTTATACAGGCATTCACGAGTTCATTTCTTGCCTTGGGCCTGTAAGCATCGCTCAGCCGTATGACGCAAGCCTGAGTACTAGAGATAATCTCTGCACGTTCCTTTGAACCTACTTCCTTGGATTCCAGCATGGTCGTAAGCTGGGTTTTCAAGGAGTCCTGCATAGATGCACTGAAATCTATACCTTTTGACTTATTCGCGTCTGCATACTGGAAGGCACCTTTGAATGCTGCACTGATTTCTGTCGAGTACCCCAGGCCGCATGCTTTAAGAGCCTCATCCACTGGCCCAACAGATCGATAGGGCGAAAGGCCAGAACAGGCAGATAGGGAAAGAGCAGTGAACAACAAGGCGTACATTCGCATATGCAATTTTTCATCCTACAATGATGACTATACGCCATCATACCAGCTGCTCTGCGTTTGCGGCTCTCTCAACAAAGGCGGAACCACCCGGCTTGTTCCCATCATGCCAAGGCGCCCCAGAAATAAGCGTAACTTATTGATATAAAAGGTAAATCTCCCTATTTCTAGAGGTATAAAAAGCGTCGATTCACGCTATAAGAATCAATAATTTAGCGTTGTATATTCCTACAGTGGCCACCCTTCCCCGGCGTCCTGCCGACCGATCACTACCCTCCCAAATAACACCGGCTGCTAAGCTGTTCACTCCACCAGAGGAACGCCAATGCCAAACTCAGACCTACTCCCTTCACTGCTCTCAAAGCTTTACGAAAACCAGTTGGCCCTTGAGGCGTCCATCGTGGAAATAGCAAACTGGGTAGAGCAGCGCGGCTCCGCCGACGTGGCTGAGAATGTGCGCGGCGCCTTGCACACCATCGATGAGAACGAAGAGTTCATCAAGCTGACCCTGGCCGTTCTCATGGCGCCAGACTAACTGCCTCTCGTCGCCTCGAATCGCGCCCCAGCAACACCTCGATTACTGTATGCACATACAGCATTCGGATTAATTCACCATGAACCTCGACAAAGACACCTGCGAGTGGCTTGGATGCCCTACGCCTCTGGAAATGTACCAACACCAGTGCGCCCTGCTCGAGGACGAGCTGACCGCGACCCAGAAGCGGCTGACCGAGGCGCGCCGCAATATTGCCGGGCTGGTGCAGATGTGCGACCTGCTTTCCACCGGCAAGGCCTCGGCCGAGGCCGAACTCAAGAAGGCACTCGACAACATCGCCCGACTGAATCATGAAGCGTGGGAATTGGAAGGCGAGGTCCGTGCCCTCAATTCGGTCTCCGGCCAGCGGGATCTGCTGCTCATGGAGAATCAGCGCCTATTGCTGGAGCTGAGCGTGCTCAGGGGACCACAGCCCTGACATACGCCTGGCACGCACGCAGCGCGATCACGGCGTTATCCCCATCGTCGGTGATGGCGATAATTCGTTGCGCATGCGCTGGGTCAAGTTGGGCTCGACGGGCTGCATGAACCACGCCGGCGGCGCCGGGGGCGGTAGGCACGTTGCAACCACTGGCTGAATCCGTGGCGGCGAGAAGGACTGACAGCCGCAGTTCAGTAGTAGCAAGCTGGTCACGCACGCGAGTCCGATTGCGCTGGGCATCGGATAATTCCTTGGTGTGCTGTTGGTCCTGGGTGGCGAGCTGATGCTCGGTGGCCAAGCGCTTGTCTTGCTCGGCCTGCTGCTGACGCCATGCCTCGCTGGTGATTGCGTCGAGGTCTTTCTGGTGCGCGGAACCTTGCTCGGCGAGTTGCTTGGCGAGTTGCTTGCCCAGACGCCAGTCCTGCACCTCCCAGGTGGCGACGGCTGTACCGGCCATCAGCACCAGTACCAGCAGCACCATCCCACCCAACTTCTGCACCGGCGTCATGCCAGCACCTTCAGCGCCCTGTCGTACAGCGCCAGGCGATCGTCCTGGCCGGTGAGTCCGCCATTGATGCGCCTGGTGATCTTCGCGAAGTCCTTCTGGTCTGCCAGGGTGTTCAGCCCGCGCGTCGACCAGAACCACGCGGCAGACATCGCGGCGTGCTGTGGCTGCTCGAGCAGCTCCGGTTGATTGATCAGGTCCAGGCCCAGGGCTTCGCCGCACGCCGCGTAGTTCGCTCGACCAGTGATCTGGATCAGGCCACGGCCACGGCCACGGAACTTGGAGCCATCACCCTTCACGGTGTTGCCCAGGTCAGCACGGCCTTCATAGCCGAGTTGCTGCACCGTTGGCCCCCAGATCTCGCGCACGTAGCGCGACTGGCCAGACTCATGCCCGACCTGGGCAATGAACGCAGACACACGCAGGTTGCCGACAACGCCGTAACGTCCCATGGCTGTATTCAGCACAGGAACAAAAACGCCGGCATTGCGGCCGGCGTTCGGGAGGATCTGCAGCAGTTGCTGCTCGGTGATCGGCATACTTTTCTCCAGGCGAAAAAAAGCCCGCGACTTGGCGGGCATGGGCGTTCGGCGAATACTACGAATGAAAATTTATTGTGTATGTCCTGTGTGTCGCTGACGGGCGTTTGGCACTTGTCGAGGGATAGTCTCCATTGAATTGCACGGGAATTTGTACCAGTCCTCCACTCCATCACCGGCGTCCTGCCGACGAATAACAGCCAATCAGCACGCCGAAGAAATTCTTCACGGTCGTTACAACCAACCCTAAATCGTATACATTCCCCGGCTTCGCCTGCCTGGACCATAGGAAATGACAACCAACCAGACGCTTATCAGGAACCTTTCATACCCAGTTATCGATGGGATCAGGTTCTACGCCGCCTTCATCGTGTTCGTTGAGCATATCCTTTCCGGAATAGTGCTTGAGTACTTTAAGGTCCCGGCCAGCGAATTCGGCTATTCATCTAATTCGCAAAGTCTTTCATTTTTGTATTACCTCGCTGACGGAAACCACGGCGTTGATATATTTTTTATAATCAGCGGATTCTTAATGGCAAGGATAATTTCAAAAGAAAGTTTTTCGTATCAGTCCTTTATTTCTGCACGATTCAAGCGGATCTACCCAGCTTTCCTTGCGTCATTAGTCATCACTGCTGCCATAGTAATAAATGTCTTTGGCTGGCCATGGAAGCCTATCGACTTTGCCTACAATATGATATTTCTGAATGCGTTCCCACAATTTGGCGTAATGCCCTATAACCACGTTTCCTGGTCACTCGGTTATGAGTTCGCCTTTTACTTTGTGATCCCGGTCCTGGCGCTGTTCTCACGGGTGATTCCGTCATGGGTAGCGGCATCGATTCTTATGCTCTCTGCTGCGCTCCTTATTCCTGACTCACTGATTCGTTTCAATGCGCTATTTGCCGGTGCGCTCATCGGCACGCTTTCCGAAAGCACATTGAAATCCGTTGCGGCCAAACTGCCGATGGCAATCGTGCTGCCAGCCTTCATCGGTTGCGGAGTATTGAAAGCAGTCATGCAGCTACCCTATCTCACCTATTACTGGCTGTTCATACCGTGCGCGTCATTGTTGTTTATACGCTTGGTGTGGGGACCATCATTGCTGGGAAACATACTGTCGATGCCAGCATTTCGGAAGCTGGGCACCCTGTCTTATTCGATCTACCTGTACCACTCTGTCATCGGCTCCCTAGTGCTTTACAAGCTGACCCCATGGCCGGCGTCGATTGGTGGAGCGGTCCTTTGCTTCATCACCACATTCGTGCTAACCCTGATCGCCTCCTACCTGTCCTACCAGATCTTTGAGAAATGGTATTTCAGATCTTCAACCAAAGGCAGGAAGCTTGACCCTGTGAAAACAAACAGTTAACTCCTTAGACCGTGGCGCCCGCAATGGGCGCCTTTATCCTTGGTCATAAACAAATAAAAATTTACTGCGCTGCCTGTTCCGTAACGCCGCCCTGTGGCTGGGCATTTACCTGTGGCTTTACCTGTTGATCGATTTCAGAAATAACCGGATTTGCAGTAATCCATGGAAGCTGAGATAGCGCGTTCATTACGACTTGAACTTTTTCCAGCGGAAGTCCCAACTTCACAGTTTGCATTTTGTGTGTCCTTGAGATTGTGATTGCGTTAAATTTTTTAATCGGTAGTTACGGCATTGCGTAAACCTGAATCTTTCTTGAGGCGCCGTTAATGAAGATGGTTGCATATCCTTGCGAAGCGCCAGCAGTTCCAAACCTTCCCAGCACCACAGGTAACCCATCTGGCGGCGGCAGGGGAAATGCCACACCAAAAGGTAAGTAACATCTGACAGCCACCCACGCTCGGCGGGTGGTTTTTATTTAGGCTCCCCGCTAACTCCCCTTACGTACGCTTGGCACGCCCGCAGCGCGATTAAGGCGTTATCCCCGTCGTCGGTGATGGCGATAATTCGTTGAGCATGCGCTGGGTCAAGTTGGGCTCGACGGGCTGCATGAACCACGCCGGCGGCGCCGGGAGCGGTAGGCACTTCGCAGCCACTGGCTGAATCCGTGGCGTCGAGGAGGACTGACAACCGCACATCAGCAGTAGCAAGGCGGTCACGCAGCAGAGCCTGGTTGCGCTGGGCATCGGATAATTCCTTTGTGTGTTGTTGGTCCTGGGTGGCGAGCTGATGCTCGGTGGCCAAGCGCTTGTCTTGCTCGGCCTGCTGCTGACGCCAGGCCTCACTGGTGATTGCGTCGAGGTCTTTCTGATGCGCTGCACCTTGCTCGGTGAGCTGCTCGGCGAGTTGCTTGCCCAGGCGCCAATCCTGCACCTGCCAGGCAGCACCAGCAGATACCGCCATCAGTACCAGGATCAGCAGCACCATCCCGGCCAGCTTCTGCACCGGCGTCATGCCAGCGTCCGCCGCACGCCTTCGGCCAGCACTGCGTCAGGGTAGGCATACCCCGCGTTTTCATGATGGATTATCGCCCTGACGAAACCGGCCATGAGCGATGGCATGCTCAAGTCGATCTCGGCACCCGGCCTGGTGCCGGTGTTCGCCTCCACGGCGCGCACGTATGCCGCCGTGTCGTTCTCTACCGACGGCGCCCACCTGCCAATGATTGCCTTCACGGTCTTGAGCCCATGCTTGCGCTGATAGGTCAGCAGAACCCGGCCAAGGGCTCGAATGCCGTTCTCGGGCGTATCGAAACGGGCGAAGCGTGGTCTCGGTACGCCGACCTCCATGCCAAGCTGTCCTTGCCAATGGTTAGCCGGGTTGTAATCGATATTGCCGGGGTTTCGGTTGCGTACCCCACGGGTTTCAGTGATCGGCATACTTTTCTCCAGGCGAAAAAAAGCCCGCGACTTGGCGGGCGATACGCTTTCTATATACTGCGGTGAATTATCGGAGCGAACAGGAATGGATCCCTTGAAATACGGAATACTTCTCTTAACCGTCTTTACTCTTGGCGGCTGTGAAACGTACAACGGCGGACAAGACGGCCCCGACATTAAGGCAGGAGGACTCCAGATCAGTTGCAATGCAACCCCTGCCAATCAGCCCGGCTGTTATACCCCGCCACCTTCTTGGTGGACCAAGCTTCCTGGCCATTTTTTCATTCGTGGTAGCAGCCTTTAACACTTGCAGCGTTCCGAATCCTTTCTACAGGCGAAAAAAAACCGCTCGAGGCGGCCGTGGTGTTCGGTTGGTGATCAGGATTCGGTGGTGTCATCGCCAGCGGGTAGCGGGAAGCGCGCCTTAATGGCTGCAACTGACGCAAACCACTTCGCATAGTCCGGCTCAAGGCCATGGCTCATCGCGTCGTAGTCGGCCTCAAGCCGAAGCGGATCAGACTCAGAAACGTACGCAGCCTTCCGAGCCTTAAGTAGGGAATCAAGCTCAGCCTGCTTAGCTTCGATGAGTAGCTGCTCGGCGGTTTTCATCTTGCCAAAATCGATGTTACTCATACTGGAAGCCTCAAGTTGCCGTCCGGTGGATTAACGATGTCCTCTGGGAACCTGGCGGCATAATTCGCTTCGGCGCCTACTGGCAGTGTCAGCGTCACAATCAGCTCTCCGCTGATCCTCGTCACATCGCCCACCACGAAATCGCACTCCACGGCCGAGGCCGGAAGTACCGCCCCTTCTGGGATGCCGCGAAAATCGAAGCGCTCACCGTTGATTGTCAGTACGTCGCTACGCTTGCTGACTGAAAGCTCGTCATCCCTGCGCTGCGGTGAAAGCTTGATAATCATCAGTACCACCTCCCAATAGCCAAGTAATTCATGATGCCCTGGTAAAAAGTTGAGCCGGTGTTGTACGGCCCCTGGCACACCGCCGGGGGCCAGCTTGGAGCGTTGCCATCACCGCTAATCGCACAAACAGAGACAGCCAACGCACAGCTCGCGGTAATGAAAATCTTCGGAGGCGATGCAAAGGTGGCCGGGAATGACCTTGCTGGAACCGGTGGCGACTGAAAGATGCTGCCCGCTCCTACAGTGGTGCCAGCGGAGAAGCCCACTGCATCCCAACAGATCAGCGTCCCGTCTGCGTATTTTGTGAATTGCCCGTTGGCATTGCTCCCCCGCTCAATTATTGCCCCTGTGGGCACACCACCGGACTGCGCCACAGTTCCAACCAAGGCCGCGTTCGATGCGCTTCCCAGCTTAGTTAGGCGGTCATAAATCTCCTGCGTCATTGCATTGATCTTGGTGCTTGCGGTACGCGGAGGATCGCCTCCAATACCTTGGGGCGGTGCTCCTAGGATGATTTCTTGTCTTGCCATTTAATAACTCCTCTAATAAATATCACATAACCATTTTGCCAATCATTAAGGGAATACCTAAATACGTTGTATTCCCTACCCCTAACGTAATTGCAATAATTTGATTATTTGGATAATCCCAAACAAAATATAGCTGCCTTGGTCGAAATTCCGAACCGCAAAGAGGCATCTCGAGGTTATTTATTAATACATATTCGCCGCCACCCAAAACAAATGGCGCCTTAAAATAACACCGAGTAACTCCTTGAGCGTCATAGTCCCAGCCAGTATAAGTCCAAGCATTAGTACTTCTTACAAAAAGAGCACTTGGTGTACCACTATCAAACAATGTCACCCCTGAGGATGAAGAGAGCCTTAAGCCATATTCGCTTATAGGCTTTGCACCGAATCCAGCAACGTACCACTTTCCAGCAGGATTTATATTATACAAACTGTACTTACCAATACCAAAACCAGTCCAATTTCCGGGGGAGCCAAACAGGGCTGGAAGCATGCTAATCGGACCATTAGCCGGATCTGGCCTTATGAAAACAAACGGCTGTTCTTGTGTCGTTATTGGACTAGGAAAATAGACTTGAGCTATACCGTTCGCACCGTTAGGCGCATAGGTTCCAGAGTACAGAATAGATAACCGTACAAATTCAGAGTCTAGAATCACCCGATTATCATCAGCATTTTGGAACATCAACCCATACGAATCTGTCATTTTATTTAAATCTCACCACGACCAATCGCATTCCGGTAATAGAATATGAAGATGTGCCATATGGATCGCCCCGTATAGTACGCCACACTCTGACGCCGCCATTTATAACTTCTGGCTCAAGTTGCTTATCAGAGCTTCTATCTATTGATTTCTTCGGGATGCAAAAAGCAGCGGAGTTACTCGAGCTAACCCCCTCAATAGAAATATCAAAGTATTTTCCAGCTGGGTAGGTGCTTGGGTTTATGTCAGCAGTGTATGCCACCCTCATAGTAAATGCGGTTGGGGAGAGTTGCGATTCTCCGGACGCCCCCCATGTCCAAAGCCCGTATTCGTCCATTATGAAAGCCTCCCGACCATAGTCCTCTTAACGCCGCCAGCGTCGAATACAGACAGCCCGTCGTTATTGAGAAGTGATGACCCGCCAGCTCCAGAGCTGCGCAGCGTGAATGTCCCCGCCTTGACATTGATTTCCAGCAGCGGGCGACCTTTTGAGTCGACGGATTCAGAGCGCAACGTCATACCCAGGATGATCTCCTGAATAAATGCTTTGTTGATGATCGCTTGATTGATGAACACCTGATTGTTCTGGACCACGAACATCGGTACGACAGCACCACTTACTTCATCGACCACGGCAAATCGCTGAGCAAAGATCAGAAACTCTGCCTGCTCACCATCCGATCCAAACGCAAACCCGGAAGTTACCGCCTTACCACCAACGATGGTCTGAGCCTTGAGAGTGACCATTGCCGACACCTTGTCACCGGTTGCGGCGACAACCTTATTGGTCTCCTGAATTGCAGCCGTATTCTCGCCCGAAGTGGCACGGACAGTTCTAATCTGCTCGCCCAGGGCTTTATCCGCATCAGCCATGACCCTGTTCGTGTCCTGAATTGCAGAGGCATTGGCGCCCGCTGTAGCACGTACCGTCTCTATCTTTTCACCCAGTGCTTTATCAGCATCGGCCAAGACGGTTGTTTCATGCTTGAAAGCCGCAGCATTACTCTCGACCTTGGCGTCCATCGCTGTAACTCTAGATGCAACAGCCTCGGTAGCGTTCGCCGATGCCCTGGCCACGTCGATGATGCTCGCCGAGTTCTGGCCTACCTTTGCCTCTAGGCCGTCTGTCCGTTGCGATTGTGCAAAGTCCCGATCAGCAATCACAGACATCAGCGACCAGGCACCGACGGATGTAGTGGTGTCCCCTGCACTGCCGGACTCGTCCCCTGCCGAATCTGCCTTGATCGTCGCGTAAACGCCGTCCAGCTTTTCAGCAGTGGCTGTGACCTTCCCGTCCACGTTATCAATGGCCGACTTGTTCTTGCTGATCTCCAGGGCCATTGCTTCGTTGGTTTCGGCGATGGTGCCCATGTCGAACCAGTAGCTGGCGTTCGGCGGAGTGGTATTGACCGGTACCGCTTTAGTCGCCTGGAACAGATGTTGTCCAACACGGACCATTTCGCCCTTGGTGTAGGTCTTGGCCGGGTCATACTCCAGAGCGTCAACGATTTCGTTGATGAGATCGTTAAACTCCTTCTTGGCCTCCTCAAGGCGCTCATTCACAGAGCCGGGGCCATCGCCAGTGATCAGCTCGATCTCTTCCCTCAAGCTCTGGTACAGCGCCCCCTTGCCGATCTTCTCAGCGAAGTACTTGTCGTACTCGGTCTGGTCGGAACTGGCCCGGCCATTCACTGCGCCGGGGATCGGGTAGAACGGACCGACGTTGCCGGTGCGATCCACCAGGCGCGCCCAGAAATAGAGGCTTGCACCCGCCAAGATGTTCTGCATTTCGTGTTTGGCCTGCGGGTAGCTGAAGTCGCTCAGCTTGGTCGCGGCGCCCAGGTCAGGCGACTGGCTGTACCAAAGCTCAGTCCGCTGAGTGTCCTCAGCGCCCGGCGGGAATCCCCACTGGATGCCGATGCCGTAGACCAGGCTGGTGGTGGTCAGGAACGACACCGCCGGCGGCAAGCCTTCTTTACCTTTGAGGTTGGTCAGGTTGGAGCTTTTCCAGATCGAAGAAATCTCAAAGGCGCTCACCGAACGAACACGGGCCAGGTAGGCGCCCGAATAGATGCCGGTGACGTCCACGCTCGTCGAGCCGGTACGCTGCACCTTGATCCAGTTGCCGCTGTCCTTGCGCCACTCCACGTCATAGGCGACTGCGCCAGCGACGGCGGGCCACGAGATGTTCATGGTGCTGATGGCCAAGCCCTGGTCGATAGATACGTTCGAAGTGATGGTCACGCTCGATGGAGCCGGAACCACCGTGATCGGAATCACGCTGATCGGACGCTCTTCGAGGCGTGCGCTGGTGTCGATGCTTGCGAACTTGCCGGGCTCGTACTGTAAGGCGCTGATGTCGTAATCGCCCTCTGGCGTCCTTGCAGTCCTCATCACCCTATAAAGAGGGATTGCCAGGTCGTCAGCGTCGATTGCCCACTGAAGTTGTGCAGCTGGTGCCTCGCTGTAGGCAACGGTCACAGTTACGTTGCGGCCGCTCACGCTTTCCACGGTACGCCCTTCCGCTCGCCCGCCGGGAAGGTTAATAACCAGCCGGTCACCGGCCTTGGCCAGTGTGTCGCGGTCCAGGGTAATGACCTTCCCCGCCGCCGCCGCAATGCGCCCGCCGATCTCCCGACCAGCCAGCAGTGAGTCGGCTACGGGGATAATGAAGCCTGGCAGCGGGATGCGGCCTTCCATGCCGGTCCTGAAACTGATAGTCCGGTCTTGGTTGTTGCTCAGCACCAGCCATTTGGCGCGACGCTGAGCCTCAGATGCCCGAGTGCAGCCGATGGCACTGATTTCAGTCGGCTTGTCGCCCAGGCGGCGCTGTAGCGGCAGATCTGAATAGACCGTGACGTCGGTGTCGTAGTTATTCAGCGGGTTGTCATAGCTGACGAGGCAGCGCGTGAAGCGTGTCTTGGCCGAAGCACTGCCATAGGAGATTTTGCCGTCGATGACGTTGGAGCGAGTGAAAACGTAGTCGATGTCCTGCGCCCGAGGCATATCGGCCTGCATGACCAGTTGGCCCTGGGCCCAGTACGTCATGCCGCGGTAAATGCCGGCGATGTCGCGCAGCAGTGACCATGCGTCAGCCTTACCCTGCAGGTTCATATCACAAAGGAAGCGCGGCTCAACGCCGTCAGCACCGTTCGGCACCATCTGGTCGCAGTATTGCGCGATGCGGTACAGCTCCCACTTGTCCACCATCCATGGCTTGATGCGGCGGCCAAGGCCAAAACGGTCCTGGGTGCAGATGCCGTATGTGACCCAGGCGGGGTTATTCGTCCACGCCTCCTTCATGGTGCCATCCCAGGCGCCAGAGTACGTGCGGGCCACCGGGTCGTAGTTGCTCGGCACCTGCCAGCGGCGGGCCTTGCACTTCACGGTGACCGCCGGGATGTTGGTGAACTGCTCGGCGTCGAATTGCACAAAAAGTAGCGCGGTGTTCGGGTAGCGCAGCTTTGCATCGATCACCTGGGTGTAGCCGGCGATGAACAGGCTATCTGCAATCTTGTCGGTGTTCTGGTTTGGGGTAATGCGGCGAACGCGAATCAGCCATCCACTGGTGGCCGGCGGCAAATCGATACGCATGGACTTTTCGTAGCGAGTGGTGGCTTTGCCTGTAATAGCGCCAACCAATACCTCCTGATAGGCCCCACCATCGGTGGCCACGTCGACCGCGTACTGGATGCTGTAACCACCAATGTTCCCTTCTTCGTCCTGGCTCGCCAGTCGCGGCGTGGCCAGGCGTATACGTGCTGCCGACAGTTGTAGATTGGTCAGCGACTGAACCCACGGCGTGCCGCTGCGCAGCTCGATGTTCAGCGAAGTCTCGTTGTCGACAGACGGAATACCCGGGATGTAGGTCTGCTCGACAGAACCCGGCCGCCAGTCCCACTTCACGTTGGTGAAGTTGTAGTTGCCGCTGGCATCCTGGATTGGGGTGTTGTCGAGGAAGATATCGCGCGCTGTGGGTGTGCCGTCGAATTCGCCCTCGCCCACGGCGATCAGGATTTTGGCCACGTTGGTCGAGCGCAGGCTGTCGGGTGACTCTACAGGTGACTTTGGCTTGCTCTCGCCACCTTTGGCGCCGTGAATATCCAGCTTGTGTGCTGCGCCCATGCTTTCCTCCAGGCAATAAAAAACCGGCTCATGGCCGGCTTGTTTGGTGCGTTGTGCCTACGTTTTGTCCTCGGCATAGATCGATGCCGAGATGATTGCCCCGCCCCACCGCCGCTCACCGATGCAGATCGGGACGGGATTGCCGCTTGCTGTGGTGTTCTTCGCGCTGCCGAACGCGTAGCTCGGCTGATTCTCGGGCGATGCGCTTTGCTTCAATCCGGCGGCTTGCGGGCTGAGCATCTGGACAACACCGCCAGCCACAAGCGCGATGCCCGTAGCCAGCGTCGAGCCGCCGGTGACATACGAAGCGGCGATCAACACGACACCAATGATTGTTTGGAGCAGGCCCGCGCGCTTTGCACCCTCTACCACCGGCACAATCCGAATTTCTTTGGTGCCGCCCATGCCGAACTGATCAGGTCCGGCGTTCTTCCGGTTGCGGAAGATGGCGAATCGAAGTCCCAGACGATCAAGCCGCCGGATCTCAGTCTCAAATCCCTCAATGGTTGCCTTCAGCGCCCTGAAAACCTCCCATGTGTCACCGGAGCCAACCTGGCGTCGGTGCAGACGGCCGAACTTCTGCGCCAGCGAGCCCGACAGCTTGATAGTGGTCATCGGCGAATAAACGATGGCGCTCATCGAGCCTCCTTGTGTCGAAGAATTAAACGTGTGCGCTGTAGCCAAGGACCGCCGTAGACGATCACCTCTGATGGTCGGCCATACAGGTGGTGCAGGGCGAAAGGCCCGGGGCCGAATACACCGGACTCTTCGCCTGGCAGCGCCGGGTCAGTCCCTAGGTAAATGCCTGCGTGGTTTGGGTGAGCCGTGCGGCCTACCTCCATCACGATCATGTCGCCGCGCCGTGGGCTGTCGACTTGCTCAAACCCGGCGGCCTTGTAGTGCCGCTCGTACAGGCTGGCGTTCTCCGCACTCTCCCACCAGCCATCGGCGCGCTGGAAAGCTTCAAACTCAAGCCCCCATTCGCGCTGGTACCAATCAGCGCAGACCTGCCAGCAATCCCAAGCACCATGAACAAACGGGCGCTTGAGCAGCGGCGTGCTGCCGGTCGGTGTAATCGTGCGGAGGTCGCCCTCAGGCCACGACAGAATGTGCCAAGGCAAGGCCGTAGCCTCGCACATCGCCAGGTCGCGCGATGACGGCCTGCTGGTGGCGTCAGGATGCGAGTGGACGATGCCAATCACCTGGCCTTGGTCTTCCGCCGTGGCGTAGTCCTCTGGCTCAAGCCGGAACTCTTCGTTCGGCTCCGTGGCGATGTTCCGGCACGGGAAGTACTTCTGCGCCCGGCCCACGGCCAGAACCACCCCGCAGCACTCTTTCGGGTACTCGGCCGCCGCGTGCGCCTGGATGGCCGCAATAATGTTTTTGCGCATATTCAGCTCCGGGCGATCAAGGAAACAGCGGGGAAACCGCCGAATGGCAAAGGGTTGTCCGCGCCGAAGCGCGGGTCGCAGCCCTTGCCAAGAGTGCCGTCGCACTCGTCTTGCTCAGGGTCATCGGTTACCACGCCATCCTTTGTAACGTATGGCCCCGTGTATCCGCAGTTCGGGCCACGGTAGCCACCGGTGAGGCACCAGTGGCATAGCGTGGTCATCTGCCGGCCAATCGTTTCGCCGCCGACATCGCCCGGGCTGGCCAAGTCCCAGCTGACCGTCTCGCCGTCCTCATTGGTCTTCTGGTCGACATACCAGACCTCGATCGATTCCTGGGTAGGGTCGGCCGTCGGGTTTCCACCTTCGAAGTTCACCGCGTCGAGGAACTCGGCCAGCGTATTGCGGATGGTCAGCTTGAACTCGAGCAAGTCCTCGAAGGCCAGGCAAAGCGCGGTGATTCGCCCATTTACGTTACCTACCGATAGCTTTGGACGTACCGCGGTGCCGTCACCATTCGCCTCGCTGCCCTCGTACTGCATGGGCCAGGCGCCATACTCCTCACCCTTCCACCAGATCGACTTAGCCGGTAACTGGTCGGCGTCACCGCCGGCGGCGATCAGTTCGGCAGGTGAATGTGGGATAGCGTGGCCATGGAAGCGCAATACATCGGCGCCGTAATCGCTGCCGTCCAGTTCAAACAGCATGACTTCGTTACCAGGCTCAAGAGTCTGGATAGCATTGATCAGCGACATGGATTTACCTTTACGGGTGGAAGGCGCGCTCGAATGTCGCCGTCACTTTGAATACGCCCCCGCCCATGGGCGTAGGGGTTGGGTTCTTGCAGGTGAACAGGCCAAGCTGACCCAATGGCGTGGTCCACAGGAATGCCGTGGCGCCCTGGTGCCGATCGAAAAACGCCATAATCTCCAGCGCTCTTGCCTGTCCGCCCGTGTGGGTGATCGGGTAGGAATCGACTTTGTTGTTGATCCCATCCCCGACCTCTTGCTTGTAGCCGTCCCCGAACTGCGAGGTGCGCACCCGATAGGTAATATCGGGTGCCTCCCCGTTCTGGGTGGCCCAGGTGAATGTCTCAATCGCCATGGTTACCTCCCGTTGATTACGCGCCAGATTGAGCCGCCAGGCTGAAGGCCCTTGGCAATTGCGGTTTCCGCCTCGGTCTTCGCTGCCTGCTGAATGCCCTTGCCCAGTTGAGTGGTGTCTTCCTGCGTTGCGTTGCCGCCGTCGCCGGTCGTTTGCACGGAAACCGAGACCGGGAAGTTGTAGGTGTTGCCACCACCTCCCCCGCCGCCACCGCCACCCAGCGCCCGAACCCCAAGCTCGCCGCCCGCCGTCCTGGTCAGCGGCATGATCGCCTCCGGCCCGGCCTCGCCGAAGATGCCGGCGCCTTTTGCAAAAGCGAACATCTGCGGCTTGTCGTGCACCTGGTTACTGAAGCTCGACAGGCTTGGCGAGTCATAGACGCCTCCCTTGGCGTTGGCAGTGATAGCGCTGCCGATGCTTGAACCGAAACTGCCAGCGCCTGCCGCAGCACCGCCGCCACCGAAATAAGCTCCTAGGGCACTGCCCGCCAGGCTGGAAAAAATGCTGGACGCCGCTTGCCGAGTAGCGATGCGCGCCATGTCCGCCAGGATCGACTTGGTGAAGTCGGAAAACGAAAGTTTGCCGGTGATGGCAAAATTCGCGACCGCGTCTTCCATGCTTGAAAAAGCATTCGTGAACAGGCTCTTAGTCTGGCCGGCCACATCGTTGGCAGACTGCACGTAGTTCTGGAAAGCCGAGGTGGCCCCGCTACGCCAATCACCCTGGGCCTCCGACATCTGGTCGTAATTGTCGACCACTGTGTCGCGGTACTTCCGTTCCGCATCTTCCAGGCTGGACAGGTCCCGTAAGTAGTCTTCCTGGCTGTACTTGTCAGGCGCAGTCTTGCGGCGATCCAGAAGCTTGGCGCGCTCGTCGTTGAACTTGTCAGTGGTCGCGTCGAGGGTGGCTTGCAGGCCCGCCTCGCGGTCGCCGAGACCCAAGCCATTTGCAGCGCGAGAGCCGGCCGCTTCCAGTGCGGCCCGCTGTCGCTCCAGCTGATTGACGTACGCCTCCGAGGCGGCCGTCAGTTGCTCAAGGCGACCCTTCTCGCTTGTGGCAATGATCGTCAGCTGACTGTCGGCATCCTTTTGAGCTTTAACCATTCCAGTGCGAGCATCGGCGATCTTCTGGTCAAGCTGGATGCTTTGCGCCGCTGTCGTGGACTTCTTACCTTTCGCCGCCTCGAGGGCATCAATCTCAGCCTGGTACGCCGCGGTAACATCGTCCTTTTCCTGATTGATCAGGACCGACCGTTGCTTGGCATAGTCCGACAGCGATACCACACCAGCCTTCTGCTCGGCCTCCAGCTCCTTCTGGGCATTCCGGTATTCATTGACGATGTCGGACAGGTTGTTTTTTGCGTTATTGAAGCTGGTTAGGTCGACTTGAGAGCTGGCGGCCTTGGGGTCTTTGTTTTTGTCGTTGAGCCCTTTCAGCAAGGTGTCGTAAGCACCCCCTGAGAACTTTTTACCGTCAAAATCGACGCCATCCAGAAGCTTGGACTTTTGGCCCGTCCTCTCAGCGTTCTCGTAAAGCGTTCTGAATTTATCGTTGAGCTTGTCCAGCCCCGCTGTGCGCTTGTTTAGAGGGTTAATCTCATCGAGCTGCGCATCCAGTTCTTTTTGGACCTTGATAGCTTTCTGGTTTGCGTCGGTGTTCTCACCAGTGATGATTGCCAGATTGGCACTGGCTGCTTGCGTGGCTTTGAGGCTTGCGAGTTTCCTCTCCAGCGCTTCGGTTGAGTCGGTGTCCTCCAGTCCTAGCATCGAGTCAAATGCTGTGCTTGCCTTGCCCAGCCCCGCAGATATAGCCCCCGATACTCCGCCCGCCTTGCGTGTATCAAGCACGCGCTGGGTCAGCTCTATCTGCTTCGCGAGGTCTGGAAACGCTTCCGACCGAATGTAGGAATATGCGCGTTTTGTCGCGTTTCCGATGTCATCCCAATCTCGCTCAATATCGGAGAGAGTGCCTCGATAAGCCTTGAGGCGCTCTAGAGCCGCCTCATTCAAGTTTCCGCTCAGGACATCAAGTGCGCGCTGATGATCGCCTTGGTCATCAATCCCCTTGATCACTTGGTACTGATCTAGGGTTAGCAACCCATACTGGCTGCTGATTTTTCCTGCAGCCTCTGTCGCTGTATCACCGGCAGTGGCGAAAGACTTCGCGAGTTCGCCAGCGCCCTGCCCCGTGATTTCGCTGATCGCTGCCGCAGCCTCAGCTAGGTTGCGCATCTGCGTGCCGCTTGTTGCGGCCCCCGACGCAAGCGACACAACCGCTTCACGCGCGCCGGATAGATTTCCAGTGATTCGCCCGGCGCCGTCGGCCATATCCTTCAAGCTGGCAATTGTCTGGCCGGCGCCGTTGGTTCCGCCATTAATTGCGGCATTGAACTCGCGCGCCTGCTTCATTGCATCAAAATAGGCGTAGCCAAGCGACCCAAGAACGGCCACCAGCAGGCCGGCTGGAATTATCATCCCCGCCAGACTTCGCGCTGATTCGCCGGCACCAGCACCCAATTGTGCAATGGCTCGCGCACCGCTCCCCAGATCGCCCGACTGCAGGGCGTTGGCAAGCTGCATTACGTTCTCTTGGGCCTGGCGAGTGCCGAGCTTCAATTTGTCGAACGCAGTCTCCGTCGCAGTCAGCCCGGCACGGTCTTTACCGATCTTGGCCAGGGCATCCTGGTATCGTTCAGCATCTATCTGACCTGTTTTGTGCAGGTCGTTTAGCGCTTTCTCTTGGGCCTCCAACTTCGCCAACTTGGCGGTCACCGGGTCGATTCCGTTAACCGTGCGTTTCAGCGCCTCAATCTGGCGGTTTTCGGCATCAATCAGCTTCTGTTTCTGCGCCAACTCCTTGGCTTCGGCCTTCTCGATTTTGTCGTAGGCCTTGCCCAGCTGATCTTGATACTTTGCCTGATCTTCGATAGTAACCAAGCCGCTTTTGCGAGCGCGCTCCAACAAACCCTCTGCCCGCACTAAGGATTCAATGCTGTCGATATTGCCCGTCATCGCCTTGTCGAGTTGGCTGATAACGGTGATCTCTGCGGCGGCGCTTTCAGTCGCTTTGCGGCTTGCACCGGACCTGCGATCTATCGCGGCAGTGGACTTCTCGACACCCTGGGCTACCTCATTTTCTGCCTGAGTGATCTTCTTGCTTGTGCTGGCCAAGCCTTCCCCAGTCTTGCCTAGGTCGTCGATGGCCTTCTGTGCACCTTCTGCCGAGTCGACCAATTTATCCAGGTCGTCAGCGGCCTTTGCTGCTTGCGATGACTCAACGGCAATGCCCAGGGAGGCGAAGTTGGTGCTCATTATTTTCTCCGGGCATAAAAAAACCCGCCGTAGCGGGTAGTGGTTGTATTGATGTTCAGCTTCGAAGCAGTCTTGCTTTTTCGGCTTGGAACTCATCTTCCGAAATAAATCCGCGCTCCTTCATGGACACAAGCTTTTCAAGGGCTTCGTATCTGCCGATTTCTGGAGCGGCGGCGCTGTTCTTCGCTTCCACAGGCTTGCTTATGGCGGATGCTGACCAGACCAGCGCCACCACCCACCCTATGAGAGTCCATCCCAAAAATAAGTTAAGAAGAAATATGGAGTCCGTATTTGGATGCTTTCTGCTTTTGCCATTAATAGTTGGCAAGAAATAAATCACCGCACCAATAAAAAACAGCATTAGAGAGCCAATCACTCCCGATTCACTAGACATAGACCCTTCTCCCTGATCAAGAAAAGCAATCTACCATTTTCAGCAGGAAGCGCCAAAGCCCCGCATGGGCGGGGTTCTTCGGGTTCGTGGAAGGCTAGGCTGCGTCGAGGCCGAGCGTGAGCTGCAATTGGTCTCGCCAGTAATCAACGTCATGCACAAGCTTCGGTTTTTTCCACCGAAACTTTGAAAGCTCTTTTCCGCTGAGGCTGGCAATGCTCTGAGCATCGTTCAGGACCTTGCATGCCCGGTCAAATTGTTGCTTCTCGTTGAGCTCGCCACGAAGAAGCGCATCGATATGCAGGTCTGCCCAGACAGCGAAGTCATCATCCAGCCATCGGGCAAATGCAACCGCAAGCTTTGGATGAAGCCAGGTGCCGGCGCGCCCACGAACCCGTGACGCCTCGACCATTTTGAAGTCCGAATTGCGGACATCAAATCCGAGGTGTCGAGAAAGCGCAGCCATGTAGTTTTTCGTGCTGGCCAGTTCTAGCCACTTGATTGGCTTCTTCCCGTAACGCGCCGCAACCTCGGTGGCATTGATCCAGCCGTCACTATTAAAGCTGACGGCCTGCCCCTCGTAGTGGAACGGAATAATTCCTGTATTCATGCCGCCACCTCCGCACACATTGCGCTCGGCGCGCCAGGATTGAATCCGTCCAGCGGCATCAGGCTCTTCTCGCTGACCGAGTAGCGCTTGCACTCGACCAGCATCAGCCAATTTTCTTCGATCTTGCGAATCAGCTGACCGGAGCGGCCGACCAGATTTGGCCGCTCCGGCATCAGGATCAGGGCACGGCCACCTACTTTAAGGATGAAGTTCATGCAGCTACCCTCCACCTCATCTTCTCCATCGCCGCCAAGGCGAAGTCGAACAGCGCAGCAGGCGGAACATGAAGACCGTTAGATCCAGTGACGGCCGCCAAGAACTGAGTAGGCGACATCACGCACGCGTCTAACGGGACAGGCTGAGCCTGACGCTTGCCGGTACCGTCAGTGAACACCAGGTAGCGCTGGGTTTCCGAAAGGTCGGTCGGGATGTCGACAGATTGGTTGCCACTCTTCGGCAGGTACTCGCCCTCAATCGCATAGCTCGCCACGAAGTTGGCAGCGGCTTCAAACTGACTGCTAGGAATCAGCTCAACGCGAGGAACGCCGAAGCAAGCATGTACGGCAGATGCCAGTTTGGCAGTGGCGCTGCGCTGATGCTCGGCATCCAGCTTGGCGACTCGGCAGCGCATGACATTGCTGAGTCGCATGGCGCCGACCTTACCCAAAAGCTCGTCAACCATCGGTGCCATCACGCCTTGAGTATCTTCGTAACGACCGTGCTTACGGATCGCTGGGAGAACCTCGGCGGTCACCCACTTCTTGAAGCGTTTTGCTTCAGCCTTACGGCTGCGCAGGATTGCCGAGTAAAGGCCTGACTCGTTAATGACCAGCATTTCCTGATCACCGCCTAGGGTCTGCACAATCGACAGACCCTTTTCATCATCATCCAGGTGGCGAGTCATCGCCGACGCTTCGCTGTACTGAAGCGCAGCAGAAACATCGTTAGCCACGAACCACGGCTGATCATCAATCAGCAGCGTACGCACCTGTTGCTTGCCGAACTTGAAGGGGATGACATTGGATGTAGCTGTGCTAATATCGCTCATGACGATTTCTTCTCCGAAGTTGATCTCGTTTCCCGAAGCCTCAGTGTTCCAGCACTGGGGCTTCTTCGTTTTCATGCTTCCGACTGGCCTTTCTTCATATTTCGCCATTTCAGTCCATCCTCAATCAGCAAACCCAGTTCCACGTTTAGGCTACGATGGTTCTCCTGAGCCTCTCCTTCCGCCTTCCCTCGTACATCAATAGGCAGCCGAAGCGGGTATGACGGCCTCTGCTTTGATTTCTGCATGTCTTCCCCCCTAGAATGAATCTATTAGATGTCACAGGATAAATAGATGTCAAATAGATTCTTTGATCTCAAACAGAATCTTTTCGCATACTGCCTTCAATACGAAATTGGACACCAAATAGATGAGCGACAAAAAGCAGCAGGCAGCGTACCCACTCAGGATGCCGCCATCGCTCCGGGAGGCCGTAGAGCAAGCCGCTCATGAGTCAAAGCGCTCCGTCAATGCGGAAATCATTAGTCGCCTTGAGCTGAGCCTGGCTGCAGAGCAGCGGCTGACTGAGTTCATAAGCGCCGAACGCGCCCGAGAGCTTTCGGATATTGTCGAAAGAAACCTCCCAAAGAAGCTGAGGGATGCTTTCCAAGCTGAAATCTACTCTGCCGCGCAAGGTGGAGCTGGCGGCGTTGTTGTCTCAGGCCAATACCTCGGGCTGGACCCTGATGTCGAGGCACATGAAGCGATCATGAGTGATGTCGTCCGCGAGCTCCGCGAGGCCGGTTACGGTGCTGACCGCTTCAGCTTCTACGAGATCGACATTACCTTTTATCCTGAAGAGGCCGCCGAATAATCCAAGCCCGGCCCGCCGGGCCTACCCTTCCTCCCAGCAAGCAAGGAAAGCCAGCGTGATCACCTGCCATCTGAAGTATCAGATTGACCCTTACCAAATCGACGCCTTTGAAAACTACTCGAGACTTTGGATTGGCATAGTCAACCGAATGGGAGGCACGCATCATGGTTATTTCCTCCCTGCTGAAGGCGCAAACAACGTCGCTTACTGCCTTTTCAGCTTTTCGAGCCTTGCGGAGTACGAGCGTTACCGCGAAGAGTCCAAAACTGACCCCGAATGCGTTAGTACTTTCGCGCTGGCAGCGGAGAAGCGATTCATCGTCAGCTCCGAGAGAACCTTCTTGAGACCAGTGCTCGACTGACCCCAAGCTCGGTCCGCCGAGCTTTTACTCGCAACAGATAAGCCGCTGAATCCACGCAGGGAGCAACCAATGGAAGTATCCAGGACGTCTTTACTGATCCGGCGCATAGGCGCCTACGTCATCGATTACTGCGCGATTATCCTGATTGGTCTCTGGCTATACCGCCAAGAGGGCCTTCCGTTTGCAGGCTTTGAGCTGATCTTTGTGTACCTGTTTCTCTACCCCCTGTGCGAATGGCTTTTCAAAGGGCGGACTTCAGGCAAGTACGTATTTGGCTTAGTCGTCATCAACGGCGCTGGTGGACCTCCCAATTTTGTTCAGGCCTTAATTCGAGGCCTTACCAGGCATCTAGAAGCGCCCTTGGGGATCATCACGATATTCATCTACGCCCAGTCCGTACGATGCCAGCGAGTCGGCGATATGCTGTCGAGAACCTATGTCATACCTTCAAAAGACTTGGCTGAACTTCGCGAGACAATGCAAAGCTGAGCCTAACTCACAACTATCGGCCCGCTGGGCTTTCTCGACCCTAGTCCAGACCGCCTAAACAAGGAGCGTTGAATGTCGTGGTGGAAACTCCCCTCAATTTGTCAGCCCGCTGGGGCTACTTGAAACAGCACATCGGGGTGAATATCTCTGACGCTATAGAGAATAAAAACCCCATCTATTCTGGCGCTAGGAATATCGCATATCTCTTAGCTTCCGACCTAAAAACTCAATTCGCGACAGACCAATATGATCACAGACAATAAGTTAACTTGGCTTCACCTTTCAGACATTCACTTCCATCCCAAAACGGGGTGGCGCGACGAGGGCATTCAGAATGAACTTATATCTTATTTACGTTCGCGATTCTCCAAAGACCTTCCTAAGCCTGACTTAGTTTTCTGCACAGGCGATATAGCATTTGGTGAGTCAAAGGACGCACCTATGAGTCAGCAATATGACACAGCTATAACCTTCTTCAACGAACTACTTGCCTGCTGTGAACTTAGCGCGGATAGACTATTTTTGGTTCCAGGCAATCACGACGTCAACCGCCGAGAGATATCCGACGATCAACAGGCTAGGTTAGTAGAAATGGCGGGAAGCTCTCGCGAGCATGTGAGCGCAATCAACCAACGGTTTGCCGACAATAGCCGCGACCATAGATCAGCTATGGAACGCCTACAAAATTACGGAGAGTTTATAAAAAAATATCGACCTGAGCTACACAACCAAAAGAACCACATCTATGCAAAGACCGTAGATATAAATGGATATAGAGTAGGCGTTGCGGGGTTTAACTCTGCCTGGAGTTGTGCAGGCCCTGAAGATGATCGACACATCTGGCTGGCCGCTAAATGGCAATTCAAACACATGGAGAAAGAGCTCCACGAATCGAACATAAAGATAGGACTCATCCATCACCCCTTCGACTGGCTAAACGAGGGCGAGCGCCAATATGCTGAAGAACAATCAAGTAAGAGCTTAGATTTTCTTTTGCACGGACATACGCACTCGGCTTGGGTCAAGCCATCTATGAATTGTACTGTCTTGGCTGCAGGAGCGGTAGGTGCAGGCTCACCAGAAGAGTTTGGTGTTAACTTGGTAACGTTTAACAAAAATAATGGCGATTGCTGCGTACATCTCTTTGGGTACCGGGAAGGCTGGGTTATCCGTCCGGTCCCTCAACTAGCACCCGATGCGAAATGGCATTTTACGACTAGCGCGAGACCGCCAGATACTAATGATGACCAGCGCAAAACGGTCGAAACTCAAGTCAATAAAAGCGCTCAAAAACAACCGACACGAACCAATATTTCAAACCAAAGATTATTTGGTAGAGCCGATTTATTAACAGCTATATGCGAAAAGCTGACCCATAGAAACAATCTTGCTCTTTACGGAATAAGTGGAAACGGCAAAACAACACTTATAAAAGAGCTACATAAACAACCGGCTTTCAAAGATATGCGTTTTGTTGATATCCATTGTGGACGCCAAATGACGACAAACGAGCTATTCCGTCGTCTCGTTGACGTTTTACAGAACCGTAGCGAGGAACTTCAGCCTCCAACAGGAACGTTAAACCAACAGATCGAAGAACTCAAATCGCTATATCCAAGCGCTGAAAAATCTTTTATTTGGCTCAATAACGCGCACCTACTTACGGATGAGGGTAATTGGCGAAACGCTGATTTAGAAGTACTGCTAGATGCTTTAATCGAAGCCTTTCCTAATTGGATTTTTGTATTCGAGTTGAACGAGAAGCCTCAGCTGGACTACTTTGGTCGCAGCTGTCCATTAGTAGAGGTTCCTGGGTTAACCAAACAAGCATTAGCTGAGTTTTTCAACGCTACAACACCTAAGGGCATGGAAGAAAAGTGGAAGTACAAAAGCAGTGACCTCAACGCTATCTACCAATGGCTTGGAGGTGGTCATGGCGGTACGGCACACACTCTGGCAGCTGAGCTACTTTCTATCATTGCAAAAGAACAAAACGTCTCCCCCTTAGAAGTTTATTTAATTCAGCGCCACAAGGTTGTTGATCGATTAGACGAAAGATTGCTCTCAGTTATTTACGATGAAGTTCTTAACGATGCCAGCAAAAAACTTATAAAAATCTTGGCTCTATACAGGTACGCGATCCCTCAAGATCATGCCGACGACCTTGAAGATGGCGTGGGCTCAACTAACGGCTGGCAGAAATTACGAAAGCTTGGCTTACTGCCAATTGATAGCAATAAAGACCATTTTCTACACGGATTTGTTTCTAGTTGGGTTCGACAAAAGCAACTAGGCTTGACCGACGTCGACATACAGGACGACTATGAAAAAACCATACCAGCAGAAGTTTCTTCGTCGCACTCCCTTATAGCAAAATGCTGGCAGAAACAGATAGGTAGACAAAAAGAACTTCTGAACTTCCAAAGAGCCAACGAAGCCTTCTACCACTTATTGTGCTCGGGGGAACTGGGAGAAATTGATAGCTGGATCGAACACTTAACCGGGCAGGATATTGGTTGGACGAAAAAGGGACTATGGAGCGTATACAATTCACGTAGAGAAACAAATGAATCGGTACAACGGCAACAGGAAGTATTACAGCTACTAGTCAATGTTTGGCCTCTGGACCACAAAGCTTGGCGCTTTTTAGGTGAATGCCAGCAAAAAACGGAAGGGCTCGAAAGTGATGATACTTTGAAATCTTTCGAACGGTCATTATCACTAAGCCCGAGTTATGCTCCCTATTTGGCAAACTTAGGAAAAGCGATGCTTTCGCGCGGAAAGAAAAGCGCGAACGACTTCCTAGCTATTCTCGAAACCTACAAACACAATTATCCAAGAGCGATAGATAACTATGTACAATCCATTCAAAACAGTTGTATCCAGCTAGTTATTGATGAGGATACTGCATCAATGCAGCGCTTAGAAGCCATAAGGTCTGGAAGCACTAATCCTGCCTACTATAATGAAGAAGCCAACCATACACTCCTCAATCATGAAGACCCTGAAAGCGCGTTAAAAATACTTGATTTAGCCGTCACGGCAGGCATCTCAAATACACACTCAGCTATTATCCGGTGTAAAGCTTTACAAAAATTCGGCCGTGGGCCAGAAGCTTCCATCTTGCGCACACAACTAATAAGCACAGGAATTAGAAACGCATTTATTTATAATGATGAAGCAGCGTATCAACTTGACACAATGAACGACCGAGAAAAAGCGATAGAGCTTATGAAGGAGTGTCAAATCAATAAGTGCGACGACAGAGTGACCAGTAAAATTTATAAAAGAGCGCTGAGTTTTAAATAATCGATATTTTAATTCTAATGCAGATCGATCATCTGAAAAGTAAGCATATTAAGCCAATCACGGATTTCCCCAGTCCTTCGCCTGCAAGCCCAAGGACTGGGGTTGCGCCAATATCGGCGCGTTTATGACCTGGAGGTCAATGTGAGTAATCAACTACCAAAGGATCCAGATAACGCAGGATCCGTACTCGGCTGGGGTGTTGTCCGAAATTCGCCATGGAGTCTTCACGGCGTTTTCTCGAGCAAAGAGGAGGCTCAATCCCAAGCGACGACCGCGGGTGATGGTTACGTCGCGGGGTACGGATCTCACCGGCTCGGAACGGATGATTTCATCTTCTCCGATCTAGCTCGCTGATTTCATCGTGATTGACCCGGGGCCAGAGATTTTTTTCGCCTTCAGCCCCGGCTTCGCGGTATAGCTTCTGTCGTAACCATCACCACCCGGTCCAACTTTGCCCTTGAAGCTCAATCGGTCGATTTCGGTATCGCCGTCTAGAATGGCGACAATCACCTCGGCGCCGCAAAGGCCCTCGCTTGAGCTGATAAATAGATCTCGAATATTCAGTGTGTAGCGCTGGCTGGCTTGCATAGCTCACCCTTGCGGCTCCGCCGCGTCATGTTGGTTGTTTCGCATCTTTGTGCCTGAGGATCAGGCGCCCCTCGCGCTCTCCCGCTGTTCCGCCATCACCTGCAGGGCTTCAGCCTCCATCCGCCGGAAGTCGCTGAAAATGGTTTGTCGCCGGTTGATCGGCACGCCACACATCCGAATCACCCCGGAGAGAACGCTGTAGTCCATACCTGTTGCGCCGCACGCACCTGTGCGCCATTGGGTGCTCATGGCCTCGAAGACTTTGAACGCGTCCCAGTTTTCGGGCCAGATTCCGACTTCCTTTTCGAGTATGTCCTGACGCGATAAGCCAAAGGCCATCAGATCAGCGTCTGATGGCCCTGGCTCATACAGCGCGCGCGCGGCGCTTACGAGTTTCCCAGGCGGGCCTCGCTAAAGGCTTCGGCGTACGCGTTCAGCACCGCCTTCGGCGCCGAGTTGATCGAATTCACGAGGATGCGCACGTTTTCAGGCGTGAATTCCTCTTCGATATCCCAGCCCACCACCACATCCAGCAGTTGGTCAGCTTGCAGGGCAATCTGGGCGGCGGTGAAAGCTTTGAGGTCCATGTCGCCGACCTGCATGCCCAGTTCGTCGTGCCGTTCGTTCCAGCCGGTGTACAGCTCGGCAAGCGCAGTACGGTCCAAGTACTTAAACTCGAACTCCACCTTTTCGGCGTTGTATCCGGCCCGCTGGATCATCACGGGCGCTTTGAAGGTCGGCTTCTGGATCAATCTGAACTTGGCCATGGATTACACCGTGGCCGCGTAGCGGGTTGGGCGACCGGTCAGGGCGATGCTGATAACACGGGTCATCAGGTTGTTACGGGACATGGTCGGCGTCGAGGTGATCGACACGTAGCCGTTGTAGATGATGCTGCTGCCGCCAGGAAGGTTGAGTCGGAGCAGTCGCGGCTGCTTGTCGTCGTCGGCAGTCTCACAGGCCTCCACATAGGGCTTGGAAGGATCATCGGCGACGGTGATGGTCAGCGTGATCGGATTTTTGGTAGTTGGCATCTGGCGATCATCGTCGTCGGCCAGGAAACCAAAGGTCAGAAACTGCTGATCGCCGCCGCTGGAGTTCAGCTCGGTGATTTGCGAAATCTCAGTGAAACCCGTCACCTCCCGCACCGAGCCAATGCCCGAGCCGGCCGGATACTGCTGGACGTTGACGGTATTTACGTTTTCCAGCGCGAAAGTGCCGCTGGCGATCTCGCCGACACGAACGCCTCGCCCTTCAAGGCGAGTCCAGCCAGAGTTGACGGCGATGACGTCGCCTTCGGCCAGGCCATGCGCTGCCGCGGTAGCGACGGCTGGATTGGCGTTGGTCAATGCAGTGAATGGGATCGCGGGGCCGTAGGTGGCTGCAATCTCGAAGGTTGCGCCGTTGGGCATTTGGATGCCGGCCATGGGTGTTTCCTCTTTTCAGAAATGACAAAACCCGCACAGAGGCGGGTTCATTGGTAAACCGTAGGAGCGGTGGATGCCGATACAGCTGACTAGCTATTCTTCGTAAGGCAACATCCCGGAAGCTGAATATTCCATGTAGGAATAGCACTCGTTGAGTGAAGGACGCAGGTGTATCAGTTTGTCCATCAACCTGGTTTGTCGAGTTTGGAAGCTAACTCGACGTTTATCTCAAACTGCTCACCGACATCGATCAGCGTGCGGCTGCTTTCGTCGATTGAGCCTTCCCTAGTCCAGAGAAACGGAAAGAATGAAAAGCACTGATCTGCTCTCAGTCCCCGCAGGTCATGACGCCAGCCATCCCAGCGCAGGCCGTCGTAAAAAGTAGCGAGCCGATCACTTAAGGCCCACCCAAAAAAGTCGGTATAACCAATGTCCAAATGCTCCCACCGCAGTGTATCGGGTGCCCAGTAATACATCGCTCCTACATCATCGCCCAGACCGCCGCCGTTAATGGAAAAGAACCCTCCAGCAGCATCGTCGGCGACTAGTAAATAACCATCGGCACGGCCCTTGTTCCAATCAACAAGATTTCGGGGCAATTGCGGATGTCCGGAGCCGATCAAGCGTAACCAGCCATGATCAATGAGTAGACCACCAGTCTCGTAGGCTATCGCCCCTAGCGGAGATCTAGTTGTAATCTGCAGGTCGGAAAGAACACGAGCTCTATCAGTGGACGGAGGGAGCAACTGATAACTCAACGTGGCTTCTCCCAACATTTTTTCAATGAGGGGTAGCGCGGGGTCTCGGCTGTCTATCAGGTCTTCCAAACTTGTCATCTGCCGGTCCTTGGAAAAAAGGAACCGATTATAGCCGCATAGGCAATGTCGCGGTTTGAGGCTCGGTGGGTACTAACAAATCAGCTATGAGCCGGTATCTGATCGATACTCGAAAGAGACTGGAACCATGTATGTCGCTGCGTCTGTGATCCCCGGCCCCTGTTCTACCGGCGACATTGTGACCACTGTGACGCCGCTCTTCGTGTCTCGGGCATACAGCCGGAACAGACCAGTCAATTCGACCAGAAGCGGGTTCGTCTTTGTCTTCCCAGTGTTCGCCGGAGCCACAATGCTGACCTGATAGACGCCGATGAACGCCCGATGGTCGCCAGCAAGCGTGCTACTGGCAGTATCGCCTGGTAGCGCGAATGCACGAAGGTAGGTCTCGCCGTCTGCAGGGTCATACTGGATATTCTCAAACACGACCTTGATGGGCTCTGCCCGCGCCTTGCTCCAGGCGAGCAGCTTTGCCTCATAGATCGATGCGATGATGGCGTGGCTCATACTTGGTTATTCCTGATGGCGTCATCGACAGTTTTCTGGAACTGAGACAACGTGACCCGAATCATCCCGGATGGCGCCTGTGTGCTGTGTCCATATTCTAGTGCAATGCCGTAGGGCAGGTTATTCACGATGTAGGCCGTTTGCCCTGCGGTCAGGGTTTGAACCTGCGCCTTAAGCACAGCGATGCTGACGTTACCGCTGACATCAATCTGATCAAGCACTCCCTCGGCCGGCGTATCAATCGAAAACTGCCAGTTCCCGCGAAACCGCCCGCCGACGTAGCCCTTGCCTGCAACCAAACCGTTCACGTTGAAGTTCTGGTCGCGCTCGGTCTTGGTCAGGGGCTTGGCGTACTTCACGCCCTTTCGCAGCTTGCCGGCTTTGGTGAAGTTCGATTCGTTGAGGTTGATGATCGTGTTGCGGACCGCCACCTTGAAGTCGTAGTCATCGGCGGCTCGCTTGTTCGCCTGTCGGTGAACGACGTTCGCAGCCCAAATTTCAGGGTTGCCCACTGGCGACTTGAGGATAACGCTACTGCCGATCTCGATGACGATCTCGCGAATCGTTGCGTCGATACCAGCCTGGGCGCGCTCGGCGAAGTCACGAATATTCTCGGCGAAGCTGCCGTTCATACCCGAGTACTTGTTCGTCACGACCGCACCTGCAGCTCATACAGGATCGGTGTACCGGCGGGATTTACCTCTTTCAGTGGCGGGACGATTGACCAGGTGCGGCCCTGAGCGACAACCTTGTCTAGCAAGCCCGGAACCCAGGCCATGCCCTGCGCAGCGATCTTGAGCTTCTTGTCGCCCTGCTTGATGAGGCTGTTGGTTTGAAATTCTTGGCCCGTGAAGTCGAGCAGGATGCCATGGGTGATTTGCTCGACAGTGGCGCCTGGCGCCTCCCCGCCCGTCTCCGGATCGTACTCGCCCGGCTCCGTCTTGCTGATGGTCACGGGCTGGCCGAACTCTGTGATCATCTCCAGAGCCATCACGGCCATTTCGTCGTAGAAGGTGGCCATGGTGTTCTCCGTTGCGGCTATGCGCGGATTGCGAACAGCCCGCGCTTTTGTAGGTAGTCGGCAAACTGGGTAGCGCTCGGTCGATCCGGCGCCGCCGGCAACAGTCGACCGCTGGTGTTGGAAATCGTGGCGTACTCGCGGGTTACCGCACCTTCGACACGCTCCAGCGTCACAGCGCCTTTTCGCTTCTCCACCGGGTCAATATCGTCCTGATGGATTTCGGCGGCCAGGGCCATCTGGCCGTACTGGATGCGCGCCGGCAAGTAGTTGTTCGGCTTGATCTCATGATCCAACAGAACTTCCCGGCGCGGCCAGGACAAGGCCTGCTCGCTGTTGGTCTTACGCCCCTTCCAGACCATGCCATCCATTGCCAAGGCGGCCCGGCGTAGCAACGCTTCCTGCTCCAGGACGCCTACGGGGATGACCGTGCCGAATTTCACGGCATACATGGCCAGGTCCTCGGCGCTCGCGTAGCTTTCGGCGTCAGGCTTGCCGGTGCCGTCCTCGATGATGAGTGTCATGCGTCAACTCGCTGGAATGGTTTGAAAATTGGCCACCGGGTCGCCGGCAGCCAGCAGTATTACGCCTTGGGCAGCTCAGCGACGAGCTTTTCCAGGGATTCTTTGGAGGCGTTGGCCCGGTACTGAACATTAGCTTCATCGAGCTTTGCTTTAAGCGCTGCGATTTCACCGGCCTCATCAGCCGGGGGCGTGATAACAGACTTCTTCATTGCTTCAACCTCGCCACGCAGTGCGTCGACAGTCAAGGCCAGGTCATCACGTTCAGTGGTCAACTCATCAACCGAAGCATGGATGGTGCCCAGCACGTCAAACAAGCGCAACGCCAGGTCGCCGGACTCTGGACGATGGATTTCGCCAGCTTCCAGGCCGTCAACAAGGATCTGGATCGATCCATGCTCAGCACGCAAAGCCGCGATCACCTTTTCCAGTTCGGCTTGATTGCCCGCACCAACAATCTGCGCCCGCTTGGCTTCCTTCACCGACACGTCGATGCCGGCTGCTTCGTACGCATTGACCACGCTCGGCCAATCGCCAATCACCAGCACGCTGGTCACGCCGGCTTCGGGCTTATCGAAGTGTTCCGGATTGCGGTATCGCTTCTCCGGGTCGAAGCCGTTCAGCTGGTTGCTGTAAGTCAGTTCCATGTGTTTCTCCAAGGCGGCCATTGCTGACCGCGCGTTGAGTTTGAGACTTAGCCGCCAGTGACAGGAGGCGTTGCAGTGAGCGTGATCATCACGCCGGCGGTGACTTTGTTGCTGCCTGCGTGCTTGATCCAGTTGGCAGCGGAGCCGACGGCGGCCAGGGTTGGGTTGGAACCGCCAGTGGTGGCTTTCCAGCTGTAACCCAGCACATCGATATTCACGGTGCCTTCCGCGCGGTAGCCGATGCTCAAGTTCTCTTCGTCGTTCACTTCGTAGGAACGGAAACCCGGGGCTTGCGACTCGGTGATGGTTACCGCGTTTGGCAGCAGGCCGAAGATCACGTCCGCTGGCGCGGTATCGGTCACCAGTACCGGCTTGCCCAGGGTGCCCGGCAGACCGCCGTAGATCACGACGCCGGCTTCTTCATAGATCTTGTTGGTGATGGCTTCGTCGACGATGTCGAAGTAGGCGCTGGAGTGCATGACCCACAGAGCAATACGGCCGAACTTGTCGCCGAACTTGCGCATGCCGCGGGTCAGCGTCTTCTTGCCGTCGGTTTCGATGTTGGCCGAAACCACCATGTCAGCGTTGGAACCGATGGCAGCGCGCAGACCAGCGGTTGCGTACTGGATGAAGCCTTCCAAAGTCGCATCAGCGACGTCGGCACCGACGATCTGGGAGAACTCCTCGACCGGACGACCGCGGCGCTTGAACGCCTCTTCGGTGGTCTGGTATGGACCGTACTTCCATGGAGCTTTGACGCCAACAGCTTCGCCGGCGGAGATCTTCTTGGCAGTTACCTTGCCGTCAGAGTTGACGTCGCGGTGCTCCAGAGAGCCGTTCAGCTTGTAGAGAGCGCGCTTGCGGAAGTCGCCTTCGATCAGTTCATTGTCCAGCACCATCGCGCCGTTGGACGATGCGTTGAACACATCCAGGTTGTCCTGGACACGCTCGAGGTATGCGGTTTGCGCCTCATCGTTGTAGATGATCAGGTCGCTGTTAACGGTTGTAGCCATGGGTCAATCCCCTTACTTGGGCAATGCGAGATATGCGGTTTGGCCGTGCTTGCGCTGAAAGTCGCGCTTCTGCTCGGAGGTCATTTCGGAGCGCTTGAATGCAGCCTTGCCGCCACCCCCGCCCGGGGCAAATGTCCCTGAAGCCCTTGGCCACAGATGAGGTGCGCTTTCGCGCAGAGACTCGGCCCATTCGAGCGGAGTCAGAGGGGTCTTGCCGTCTTTACCGAGGATGACCTGGCCGGATTCATCAACGGCGACCGCCTCTCCATCTTCGTTAAGGGTGAACACGCCTTTGGCGCGCAAGATGATGTCGTCGGTTGCTTCGGGTAGAGCGCCGGCTTTCAGCGCTGCGCCGCGTACCGAGTCGCTCAGGACTTTGCCCTGGAACTTGGCAGCGAAGGACTCAGCCTTCTCGGCTCGCTCACTGATGGTCTTCAACTGCTTGTCGTAGTCGCCACGCAAGCGCTCGGTGCGGCGGTTAAAGACCTCGTCCACCTTGCCCTCGGTCAGAAGCTTGGTTTCTTCGTCCTGACCCGCACGGCTGAGCAGGCCCTTGACGGCGTCGATATCGATGCCCTCAAACTGGGTCTCGAACTGCGTCAGCTTGCCGGTGGTGTCTTTAAGCTTGCCCAGCAACTCCGTGTTTTTGGTTTTGAGGCCAGAAACAGATGCTTCAACGGCAGTCGCGATAGCGGCCTTGATTGCCGGATTGTCCAGGTCGATTTCGTTTTCTTCTGCCACGTTGATACACCCCTAGGGTTCGGTAAGCCCGCTTTGCAGGCATAAAAAAGCCCCGGCTAATGCCAGGGCTAGTGTGTCTAAGGAAAAACTATGGAGTCATGCCGGAGCAACGAATCTTTCTTTCCGCCGTGAGTGTTAGTTCCACCCAGGGGTAGCTTTCTTGTAGTCGCTGACTCACCAGTTGATAAATCTCCTCCTCACGACCAACTGGCCCTTCGATTGGGAAATCATCAAAGCCGCCTGTACCGCTTGGATAACGCGCCATCATAATGTTGAAAAAGGACTCAATCATATCGCCCGTTACCCTTACACCCTGCTCAAAATCCATGCCCATGTAACCCCTAATTGTTGATTGAAGCGACATGATAAAGCTCGTTTCAAGGGGCAAAATTAGGTGGTTTGCACACATCTCAAATGCCCGCTTGCTCGAATGCCAGAGGCTCCAAAACCTTCATCTGGGCGAGTGTTAGCGGCGCAAAGTTGCGATCAAGCTGCAGTTCGGTGAATCGCTCGACGGTTAAACCACCCTCACGAAACAGCTTTGCTCGAACAGGACCAATTGCAGCATCCTGGAACGCTGCTGGCTGCTGCTGTAACCAGTGGTAGTAGTCAAGGCTGGCATTCACCTGCCTACCGCCGTCAGCACCTACTGAAGCTCGCGTGGCATCCTTGGCGAAAAGCTCGCTGAGCCTAGTCAGCATGATGAAGGTGGTTCGACAATTCGGGTGAAACGGTGGTCTGGGGCCAGACTCGACCGGAAACCTTCGACCATCCAGTGACCGGCATTGCTGGCTGGTCTTGCTGTCCAGCGTCGCCACGATCTGGATCTCTTCGACGATATCCGTGTTGGCCTTGGCCACCTCCATGCGCGCCTGGGACGACACATGCTGAATCGCGGTGTGCACGACCGTGCTGGCATTGCGATTGGTGGTGGCCAAGATGCCGTCTTTGTACCCTGCCGCCTTGGTGCCGCGAATGTTGCGGATGATCTGGAAGTTCGTCTGACCTTCGAAGAAGCCCTGCCGGATGGTGCCGGTGACGCGCTCACGCTCCGCACCGGTCCACCCCTTGATGAAGGCCTTCAGCAGCTTCCCGCCGCCGGTGCCGCGCACACTGAGCGGATTCGTCAGCACTGCGGTGCGAATTGCAGCGGCCGTCGGCGCGACCACATCCAGCGAGACACCTACAGGCGCGGAACGGGCAAGGCTGGTCGCTTCGAACTGCGCCTCGTAGTTAGCGATATCCACCAGATCAAGGTTCAGTTGCGCGCTGTAACGGTCGAAGATGCCCAGCAACAGGCTGTCGACCTCCTTCAGCAGCGCTTCCAGGCGCTTGACGTTGTACTCGGTCAGGTCCGACTGGGTCAGCCGGTCGCGGATCGAGCGATCGATCTCCTTGAGGAAGGGGGCGAACTTGCCCACCTCCCCCGCCTTGAGTTTTTCGAGGAAGACCGCGTGCCGGATGCTGGCATCAAGGATTGCTTGGTTTGCCGCCATTTGGTTTGTCCTCGTCGTCCAGGTCCAGGCCGTCGCCCTGCTCTTCCAGCTCGCCGTCAATCTGCAGGTCAGTGCGCTCTGGTGCGATCAGGCCCAGCTTGCGCAGGTAGGCCCGAAGGTCTGCCTTGGCGAAACCGCCTTGCTGCCACAAGCCAACCAGTGCGGTGATCATCTGCGGATCAGCCGTCAGTTCGACGAACTCTTGGTTGACCTGATAGGCGACCTTCTTGTCGGCAATACCCATGTACATGCAGCACCACATAATGGCTCGCGTGTAGGCCTCGCTGACGTTGGCAACACAGCCAGCCAGGACTGATGTGGAGGCCGACTGATCACCGCGTGACTCGGTAGCGGTCTTGGTGGCAAGTGACGCCACCACCATCCGCGCACCCAGTTCGATCATCATCTGGTTCTTGTCAGCCATGGCCTCCTTGACCAGCGTATTCGGTGCAGGTTGGGCGTAGCCGAAAGCGCCTCCGACCGGCAACATCATCGGGGCTCTGGAACCGACATAGATGCCGTTTTTCTCCATCCAGTCGCGCCAGGACTCATCCAGCCCGCTGATCCACGGCTGGGCCTGACCGCACCAGAAGACGCTGTCTTCGTAGTCGGCGCTGTTCCGGTAATGGCCCAGGTTGATCATGGCAATGTCGTAGAGCGGTGACTCATCAATGCTCGGGTCATTGTTCTGTGCACCGACGAAGGTGAACGGAATATCTTTGAGGCGCCCCGTAACGCCTTCCGGCTTGAATTCTTCGATGACAGTCAGCGGCCCACCACCTTTCGGCCCGGACCGGCGCCAGACGCGGCAAACAAAACCGTCGTCCTCCAGCGCCAGCTCCCGGTACTGCTCAGCCGTCTTGTAGCCGAAGCCATCAGGAATCTCCGGCGACTCGCGCAGCACCACCAGGGTAAGCACGCTGTGACCGTTCACCATGCCGGTGCGCCAGTTGATGATGTCTTCTGCGCAATAGGACAGGATCACCGAATGCCCACCGATACCATCGTCTTGGTGATAGTCGACGTAAAGACCGTGGCGACCTGCCTCCAGAACCTTCTCCAGCGTTCCTTGGGAGTGCTGGTAAATGCTCACGCCGGAGCCGTTGGCGTTGTCCTGTAGGTATTCCAGCTTCTTCGGCACCGTCAGCGTCGGGTCTTTGTGAAAGGCCAGGCCAAGCAAACCGTTTCGGGTGTGCCCAGTGGCGTTCTTGAACACCGCGCGCTCGCGGTATGCCCGGTTGCGGTCTTCGTTCTCCGGCGACTTGTCGTGCGCGTTGATGTACGGCAGCCGATCCACAACCCGGTGCTGGCCCGCGCAGACGTCGCGAACGGTCGCCCAGCGGTCCAACACTGCCGTGTATTCCGCCCGCTTGAAGGAGACGTCGTTGCTCATCGGGCGTATCCCATTTTGATAGAAGTGACGATCGCTTTGATCGGATAGCGCTTGGCGATGAAGTAGCCGGCGGCATCGTTCATATGGTCATGACCCTTTTTCGGATCTTTGTCCGGCTCACCCTTGTCGGTGTAGGTCTGTCGCTCAAGACACAGGGTGAGCTGAGGGCACTGATCGATGTTGACCTTCAGTCGTCGCTCGCCGTAGGCGTTTAGGAACATGGCGTTTACCGAGTTCACGCGATCTTTCACGCCTGGGTTTGTGGAGTCGACGATCACCGTGAATTTTGCTTTCTTCAGCAGCGACAAGTCGGACTCGCTCGCGTTTTTGCTGCTGGTGTTCTGCCCGCTGGCGTCGGGATAGACCGCCACCGAGTGCCCAGGGAACCGGGCCTGGATTTTCTCGATCATCTCCGGCGTGTCCCGAACACCGTGAAACTCATCCAAGGCCATTGGCAGATCGTTACGCACGACATAGACGACGGCGGCCATTTTCATGACGTTGAAGTCCATACCGATGTGCAACGCCTCGCCCGGTTTGATTCGCTCGCTGGTTCGGCATTCGTCGCGATTGAACGTGTAGTAGACGACGCCCGCGTAGTTCTCGAAGCCTGCTTCGTACTCTTGCCGGAAGGTGCGCGGGTCCATTTTCCGGCGAGCCGCTTCAAGCTCTTCAGGAGGAACGTTGCCACCCTGCAATGACGTGTACTGCCAGCTCTTGTGATCAGGCTCGCCGCCTGGCTTGCCGTCCAGATAGGTGTCGTAGCAGTGGTTGAAGCCCTTCGGAGTGCCAATGCGCAGTGCATGCCCGCCCTTCCGCATACCAACGCCTGGAATCTGGTACTGACAAGTCGATAGCATCGGCCGCAGCACTTCTTCCCAAGCCGCCCACGTGCAGTCTGCCCATTCATCCACCAGGACGAAGAACAGGCCGGAGCCCCGGAGGTTGTCGTAGTTGTCGAGCCCGACCACGCGCATTACGTGGCCGGACTTGAGCGTGATCGAGCATTCAGTCTCGTTCGGGCGGTGTGCACGCCACGCCTCGGGAATGGCTTGCTTAAGGCGCCTCCAAAACACGCGCTTGGCCTGCTTGAAGGTCGGTGCGCCGTACCAGATCTCGTCTTCAACACTCACACCCCACTCAGCCGCTAGTCGAGCCGCGCGGCGCATCTCGGCCTTGCCCAGAAACGTCTTGCCGAACCGCCGCCCACACACCGCATCACGGAAGCGGGCCTCTGGCTGGAACCCCCAGCAGTAAATGTTCGCCTGCTTGGGCGTCAGCTTCACCGGCGGGTCAAAGGTACGGGGTAGCGGGGACATTCTCATCAGGCTCCAGGGTGTACTCAGCAACGGCGTGCTGCTGGTCAGCGTGGGAGCCAAGTGGTTTTTCAGGTTCGAGGCGACGATTCACGTAAACATCGCCCACCTCTTTGGCGGCCTGCTCGTACAACTGAGCGGTCAGCGCCAGGTTGCGCATGTTCTCGGCCTTCTCAGCCATTCGCCCCAGGCCACGAAGCCGGAAGGCGCGGTTGGCAATCGGGATCTCTGCGGTCTCTTCTCGGAACCGCCTCCTGGTGTCGTGGAAAAGGGTCACCCACTTCACCGCCAGCCCCTTACCCGCGGACTTGGTTGGGTCGTGCGTCTCCACCTGCTGGCGGCTCACCACAACCCCGTATTCGTTCTTGACGGCTTCCACCACCTGGGATGGGGTGTCAAAGCACGCCAGCGCCTGAACGATGAAGCTCTTCACCTCATTTTTCAGGGCTGCCATAAATTCTCATCCGTCTAGAGCCTGTCAAGAATCAGGCCGATCTCAGCAGACAGGTTCCGCAGGCCCTCGCAATGTTCAATTTCCCCACCTCAGCAGGACTGTTTGCAGCATCCACCAACGCTTGAACGTCAGGGCTTGCACCGTAGCGGCGGACAACACCGACGAACTCTTCGACGTCATGGCCCTGCAGCTTGATCTTCGGTGCGCCATCTTGGGTGAATGTTGGTTGACCGTACTTGTCGGTCGCGTGAGCCAGGTGATACAGCTCGTGCTCGATCAGGGAGCAGAACTCAAGGTCACTGCACTGAGCGCAGTAATCAGCGGCCAGGGTGATGATGAAAGCCGGCACGTCGCCGAACCAATCACGCATCTGTTGCTCCATCCGGGCTTTCTGCCAACCTCCGGCGCGGAACGCTACTTGTTCGGCTTGGCCCAGGATTGTCCTACCCTGCTTCTCAAAGCTCGACGAAGCCCACATGATCCGGATGTCTGCATCCAGTAGGTGGGCATGGTCTTCGTTGTGAATGCTGCCGGTGTCGGCGAGGATCTCGGCTTGGAGCCAGTCCCATACTTCGGGAGCTGGGGTTAGTCGGATGCCGAAGTCGGATAGGTCCGACAGCTCAAGCAGTGACGATGGAGGGTATGGCCTGTCCACCAATGCCTCCTTCTTTCTACTACTGACACAAATAAAAACCCAGCACTTTGGCTGGGTCTGTAGCGCACATTTGAGAAGTGATGTTTTATGGTGTTGGGCATTGAGCAAGCAATCCAACCGCGGCGATGTTTGATTCACTGGCTGTCTTCGCAGCAGAGAATGACTTCACTCCATTCTCTATCGCCTGCCCAACTGCCGCTCTTCTCGCCTCGTACGCCGCTGTACCCAAAGGCCCCTTTTCGCTTGACCCCAGTGTTGTGCTAACAAGACCTGCCACTCCGGCTGCTATCCCGGGAGCCACACCACCCGTTCCAGCAGCAGCCATGACCGCGCCCGCTATACCAAACACACCACCAGTAAGGCCAATCCCTAGCTTGTACCCTTCGGAGCACTTTGCCCGGTTTTCATACCAGTTATAAACGCTACGACAAAATTTGTTCACCTTCCAAAAGCTAGCGTCCGCGTGCCCCTTCCTCACATCTTCCGATTGCCCGCCTATCACCGCTGTTGGATACGCGCTCATATCAGGATATGACTCAACGCTTGAATCAGTACACTCCAAAGCAGCTCTAACACCCGTACAAGTGAAGATAGCTAGAGTGGCGATTATGCAGATTACTTTTTTCATATCTGTCTCCCCATACTGCCCAAAATAGGCAGTTTTGAGGTTAGATCACGGATAGATTTCTGCACCTGCCAGCAAAGATATGTATCTGTCGGAGTTACACCAACACTCATTCGCCCCCATCAGCATATCGATCAGTTTCCGCTAACTCAGGCGCATGGCACCAAGGCATTGCAGGTGGTCACACTTGGGGCCGAGACCGAACACGGTGACCTCTCCCTTTGCGCCGATCAGCGTCAAGGCGCCCACGGTGCATTCGGGATGCTCGCTGGCGTCGAGCTCATCGGCGATCTTGCGCAGGGTCTTGGCGGCGTCGCGCCAGTCTTCCCGCTTGAACTCAAGAACCTCAACAGTCATCCGGTCACCATCTGATGTGTTTGTGCATGGGCGTGTCCATGGAGCAATCCGACGATCAGGCCCTGAGGAAGTCCGGAAGACTTCGCAGCGTCCACGGCATTGGCAATGGCCTTGTCGAGAGCGCTTACCGCAGTGTTGATATCCGGGCTCATCGGGAGCGCGTGTCGAAGGCGGGTGACTTTGCTCATCTGCATAACCTCGCGCCACGATTTGGCGCATCCGAAAACGTGGCGCGGATTAATCAACCTTGCGGCTTGGCAGCTTAAAGTCCGTCACACGGTCGGCAATGGCTCGGATCTTCTCCACGCCCAGGAAGCCAACCCAGCCACCGGCAAAAGTCGCCATGCTCTGGGGCAGTCCGAAGAAATCCAGCCCGCTGATAATGGTCAGTGTCAGGCCTCCGCAGATGGCGCCTTCCACCAGCATCTGGCGACGTGTACCACCGCCGTAGGTGATTCGTAGGACGGCCATGGCGCAGGACAACGCAGCCGCATAGAGGATTGGCGAATGCTGGCTCAACCACGCAAGCGCTATCGCCCAGGTGTCTGGTTTGTCTGGCATATTGGACATCTCGGTTCCTCCCCGTCAGGGAGTTAGGAATATGGCAGGTCATGGCCTGCAAATTGAATCAGCCCCAGCAGCACTCCCAGCTCGGAGCAATGGGTGTGGCGGGGCCGAAAACGAAAAAGCCCCGGCGAATGCCGAGGCTCTTGGTCGAGTTAAAAAGCGTTGTTCCAGTGATAAGTGTAGAAAGTCGGGAGATCACCCGTACTGTGATCTGGATAGAACACACCACGTGTCGGAACAGCGGTCGGGGTGAAGCCAAATCGAGCCCACCGAGGAACCCCATCTACAACGACAACGTTGCCGTCATCTTGCACCTGCAGGTAAGCGCGATCCGCAGCCCCGTTAATCCAATCACCCTGGGTTGCCCAGGTACGACTACCTACACGGTCGACCAAAAAGGCAGAGCCTTGCATGTAGAAACAAGTGACCAAATCTGTATTTGGACGGTTGTCTACATACGTGTAAGGAACACTGCTATCAGCCACCCAGATTGGGGCGCCGTTATCGTAAAGACGTAGATTTCCATCCGCCTCTAGGATCAGCTTGTATTGCTTGCTTGGAGACTCGAGATACTGCCCTGCCACCAGACAGTTACGCGGAGGCAGGATAGCGCTGCCATTATTGGCACTGTTAAAAAGGATAATACGAAAGCCACTATGGGACATTTTTTCACCTATTGAATCGAATGATTGATAGCGGAGGATTCCGCATTCATGTCGCTCAAAGGCGATTGCTCGAGGCTCGCGGCCTTCACATGATTCAGCGTCCCACATCGGGAACATTTGATCTGGAGCTCTGTAAACCCACCCGTACGGGCGAGAAGTCTTTTGCAGTTACCGCATCTGAATTCTTTCAACATCTGCAAATTCCTTTTGCTGAATCGCCCTTTCCGTGGGCAATAAAAAACCCGACGCGATGGCCGGGTTTCTTGAATTTCCAGTGCAAGTTGCCGAAGGCAAAATACTAACTGTGGGGAAATAATGCCCCCAGCCGTGCGGTAAGTCAAGCGGCCTCTTTCATCTTGTAAATTATCCCGCCAATTGGGCTCAGCGCCTTGGCGTCGATGTCATAGCAGGCGTCGAAGCAAAGTTGCACGAAGGGCTCCCAATCCCTCCCCCAAGCTGCTGAGGGGAGCTTGATGCCGTACTCCCCTTCCACCCATGCACGAAAGATCTCTGGCTTGATGAGCGGATCAGGGTTGGAAGACTGCCCCCCCTGGTGCATGTATCGATAACGGCGAAACACGCCCTTTGCGACGTACGCGGCACGTTCACGCTTGCTGGCAGTCATGCGCTCTACCCGAGAACATGCCAGGTTGAAAACCGCTTCTTCCGCCTCATCTCGATCATCATCGGTCGGCTCTGCCGCATACATGGCGTTTCCGAAGGCCCGCAACTGGTAGTGGAGACGCGCTATCGCCGACTGTATATGGCCGGCCAAAGCACCGTGCACCGCATGATTTGCCGTAGGCCCCCGTTCGCTGCTCTGCACCACCACTCCAAGCTCTGCGGCATCTGAGGACTGACCCGGCGCGGGGTTGTAGTTGCAGTCATGCCACGCCTGGCGCGCTGAATTGATCTTCATGCTGCAGCCCTCTTCAGTTCTCTTGTCTTCGCCCGGTAGTAGGCCTTGATGCCCTTGATCTGCTCGACGGTGTACTTGCGCACGCTCTGGTCAGCTTCCAGAGCGTCGACGGCCTGCTGGCCGATGCGCGCGATCAGGCCGATCCGGTAATCCACGGCATTGCCCGAAAGGAAGCGATTGTCCTGCTTGCTCTGGGCGTGACAGTTACGTTCATCGAAGCGCAGGTGCGGCGCGGAGCCAACGCTGCGATAGTGGCCGGCATCGACTGCGTTGCCGCTCCAGTCCAACGGCTTGCCGCTGGAGATGCAGAGGTGTCCGGCGGACTGGTCCCGGATGCGGATGTATTCGTTGAACGCCTGCTGAGCCTCTCGCATGTGTTCGCCGCGGCTCTTCAGCTTCTCCTTGCGGACCTTGATCTCGCGGCTCTCGACCTGAGCCAGCGACTTGCGCGCCTTCGCCTGGTTAACGTCCTTGATGGCCAGGCCGCACTTCGGGCTGCATACGGCCTGCCCCAGTCGCTGCGGCGGGAAACTGATACCGCATGCTGGGTTCTTGCACTTCTTCGGTTTGGGTTGCTTGGCGATCATGCAGCCTCCTTGCTGAGTAGATCAGTAAAAACCACACCATGACCCGTGAAATAGGCGGCGATGCGGTCGGTGTAATTGATGCCTTGAGCGCGATTGAACAGGCTGGTAACCGGGAAACCGTCCGGCCCGAACAGGTGGCATTCCCCCATCATGGCCAGCTTCGTTTCGTATGGCAGATGACGCATGACCCTGTACCACTCGGCCTGAAAGCCAGCATCTTCATTCAGCAAGATCTGAACGCCAAAGTGCAGCTTGCAGTACCGGCGGGCGTCGGCCGGGTCGCCGATCTGGGTCATCTCGGCGATGCGCTTGTACATTCCGAACCACAGCCGGTTTTGGTCAAGCGTTCGGTCCTTGCCCGCGCGCAGGGTCACGACGACATACTTCTTGTCTTTGTACATGGCGCTGATTTTGGTGATGACTTCGGAGAGTTTGGCCTGGCAGTTGACGCTAATTTTGTCGGACATCAGAAACCCTCCTTTCCGCGCTGCGATTCCCACTCAAACGGAATGACGATCACCCCGCCCTCTCGAAGGCGATCAATGCAGCGCTCGCCGATGGCGGCCGGCAGCGACTGGCCGTCCAGGTTTGAAACGATGACCGTCGGGCGCAGTTGTTCGTAGCGTCCGTTGATGATCGCGAACAGCGTGGTCAACTCGAAGTCGCTGGGCTTCTCCTTGCTGACGCCGATCTCATCCAGGATGAGCAGCGAGGGGCTGATCAGGCTCGAAAGGATTTGGCTTTCACTCTGGTCGCTGGTGCGGTCGTAGGTGGCCCGGATCGCCTGCAGTACGGAACCGATGGTGCGGTACACAGCGGTTGCGCTCGACTTGGCCATGATCTCGTTGGCGATCGCCACGGACAGGTGCGTCTTGCCGGTACCTGGTTTTCCCAGAAGCAACAGACAGCGGCCGGTCTCGGCAATTTGCGCGAATTCGGCGGCGTACCGACGGCAGGTAGCCAAGGCCTTGCGTTGCCCGGCGGTGGTGGCGACGTAGCCGTCCAGCGTCTTGCTCGCAAAGCGCTTGGGGATCAGTGCGGCGCCGAGCTTGCGCTCCATAGCCATGCGCAGCTCCATCGCCTCGTTGGCCAACTCCGCAGCTTCAGCCTTCTCGCGAATGATCCGGCCGCACTCAGGGCAACCGCTCTTCAGCTCCTTGCCCAGCACCGGAAAAATCTTCTGGTCGTAGTGGCCGTGGGTTTCGCATTCAGCGGGCTGGATGCGTGTCCCCGGCGGGAGTTCTGGGGTTTGCTGGGCGGGCTCAGATCGCATAGGAACCGTCCTCACGCTGAATCAGGCCATCGGTGTAGTTGCGGTCAGCAAAACCGGTGTGGCGAGACTGGGGGGCCGACACCGGTGCGGATTCCGCCAGGCGCTTGATCACCCAGGAAGCCTTGAAACCCTGCCAGCCAGAATTCAGCGCTTCGGTGATTGCATCGTCTGCGGTGATCCCGGCCTCGGCGCACTTGGCCAACTCGGTGTTCACGGTCGACCAGACGGTGGCTGTCACGGCAGCGCGTTTGGCCTTGCGCTGTGTCAGCCAGTCGGCCAGCAGTTGCTCAGGGACGTTGTGCGGGTTGTCGCCCAGCAACTGCGCCATGCCGAACAGAGTCTTACGATCAGGCTTCGGAGGTTCGACTGGCTCCTGGGGCGGATTAATCTCTTTCGAAGAAAGAGTTAATAGGGGTTCTTTCTTTGTATAAAGAAGGGAGTGAGCAGTTTTGGTCTCACTCGCAGATGGTCTCAGTGAGACGATATTGGCTGAGTGAGACGTTTTGGTCTCAGTGAGACGTTGTTGTTTTTCTTCGAAGAAAGACCACTCACGGACTGGCGCGATGCCGATATCCCCACGGCTCCCGCCAACGCGGAAAATTATTCGGCGCTCAAGAAGGTGGCTTATCGCCTTCGACGTAACGTCGCGGCGCAAGTTGGTCTGTTTGCCGATGTCGTCGGCAGTCAGGCGTTTGGTTTCCAGTTGATAGCCGATGGTCTGGCGTGCAATGGCCATGAGAACGCGCAGTTCACGCGCTGGCAGATCAACCGTAGCCAAAGCCTCCATAAGGCTATTGTCCATACGGGTGAATCCCCGAGGGTTGTGTAACGCAACAATGTTTGGCATGATTTCTCTCGCATAAAGCTGTTGAAGAAGCCGACCTCGTACGTCGGCTTTTTTATTGCCTGGAATTCGGCACTGAAGCGCCAACGTCCCCGCCCTACTCCCCGTTTCCCTCTTTCAAAACCCACTGGATAAAACTCCAGCGACTTCAGGTTTCTTACTTTGCAGACCGTCTGAGCCGATACTGGGTACACGGATTTGCGGATAGAGACCTCGCTTAGGCGGCCATCTCGGCCCAAGGAAACGACGGACAAAGGGACTCTTTTTTGAACGCACCTCCGGTCACCGCCTCCGCTCGCTTGGCAACCACTGGAGACATGCCGTGCTTCCCGCGAACCCAACCGGAAACGGTGCTTTGATCAACCTTGAGCTTTTCAGCAGTGACCTCCTGAGTGCCAATGAAGGCAACGAGGTCTTTGTAAATACTGTTCATATCGCCCCTCCATACGGGAATACCCATATAGTAGGTTATGGGAATACCGATTTGCAAGGATATGGGAGCACCCGTAATACTCGCCGGATGGAATTCAAAGATCGTTTAAAGGCAGCGCGCCGGCACGCCAAGCTCAACCAGGGCGAATTGGCCGCTAAAGCTGGTATCACGCAGACGTCGATTTCTGACCTTGAGCGTGGAAAATCGAAAGCCACCGCGCACGTCGTGAAGATTGCCGATGCATGCGGGGTGAGCGCCAAATGGCTCTCTGACGAGATCGGGCCAATGCTGGCCCCTGGGTCGACCTCCGGCCCTAGTGAATCGAACATTTCCCCCGCCGCTCAGCCCACCAAATCATTTCGCTACCCGGTAGTGAGCTGGGTTGCCGCCGGCGCCTGGGCGGAAGCCGTGGAGCCCTACCCGACTGGAATTTCGGACACTTACGAGTTTTCGGAGTACGACGCCAAAGGCCCAGCATTCTGGCTAACCGTTAAAGGAGACTCGATGACGGCGCCCGCCGGCCAGAGCATCACCGAGGGCACGCTGATCCTTGTGGACACTGAGGCTGAGGTCGCACCAGGTAAGCTGGTCGTGGCCAAGCTGCCGGACAGCAACGAAGCCACATTCAAGAAGCTGGTCAGCGATGGCGGCCGGCTGTTCCTGAAACCACTGAACCCCAGCTACCCCATCGAAGCAGTCGACGAGAACTGCCGGATCGTGGGCGTGGTTGTGCAGGCGCTGCAGAAGTTTTACTGATCCGCAAGTGTGCCGGGGCGGATATGCCCGAGCGGCAAGCTAAATCGAAATATCGCGAGCTGATTAGCGCTCGTATACACAAGGGAATGTGGGATGAATGCCTTACGGGTCGCGGCACTGATAGTCGCGCCACTATTTGTCACAGGCTGCTACAGCAAGCTATTTGAAAAAACCGAGTACGAAAAGAAAATCGAAGCCATGCCAATGCCAGCTACGGAAGCCGAGCGAGTTGAGCAATGTCGGGAGTTCCAGGGACTCGCGAGTGAGGCGTTTGTTAGAGACGCCCTTCAGTTCTCCCCACAGGCCTACTCTGGTCTATGGGTTTACGACTCCTCTGAATCTCCAGCGCTTAGACGCCGCCTCAAAGCGATGAATTGCCCTTACCGTGGATGGCAAGACCAGTGAGTGCATGGCGAGAGCAGAGCTTTTGGAGCAAGGTGTGGACCTATACTCTGCTGGCGCTCATGGTGGTTTTCACAACCGAAGCTGGCATTTGGCCGGACGACAGTTCATCTAATCGCAAGCGGGTGTTCAGCCCGGGCTTCGTTGTGCTCTGCGCCTTCGTGGCTGTGTTTGAGCTGATAGCGCTGAACCACTTCTATAGTGCGAGCGGCTGACATCAAAGCACGCAGGGCATCATTGCTCGAGCAGTTCCAAGGCTTGGCGGCGGTTCGAGAAACCCTATTTCTCTGATTTTTCGTGTAAGCATTCTCTTACGCTGCCAGTCGTCTATTCCCCCCTCTTTACCAGTCGGAAATTGTTTTCGATTGACGTATCATCGTGTTGTGACTTTTTCGGCAGACGCTGCCGTCTAACCGTCACCCTAAAGAAATGGCTACTTTTGCCGATTAGGGATAGTGAGCGTAAGGAGGCCTATCGTGGATTACCGCAACATTTCTATGCAGATGCTTTTTTCCGCTATGGCGTTAGTCGGGAATTATGCGGAAGCTGCAAATCACGTTAAGCCCGTCTCTCAATTTGAGACTGCCTGCAACTACGCTTCGCTTGTCAAAATTCAAGAGACGCTCATCCAGCTGACCATCGGATGGAAGGAGCTAGATGTGATTTTTTCTGAAGCTGTGCGCACCACCCTGAAAAGAGGTGATGCTTCGCGCCAGGACTTCGCGCGCATATCTGAACTCGTCCATGCCGTCAGGGGTCTCGAGTCAGCGCTCGCCACAAGCACTCCCCCATCAGACGTTGTTTCAGCACACACAGCCTTTAGGCGTGTAGTGGCCGGTGTCAGAGGGCGTCTGGTACAGCTTGAAAATCTGCACAAGCAGGCAGTAGCAGTTCATGCTTATGTAGACACAGGGATTAATTTCGAAGGATTGAAGGCTCTGGCGGATCATACCAGTGCCCGCATGGCGATAATCGCATAAGGGAATGGATGTCCTGCTCAGTAGACTTCAACCCGGCAACATTCGATGAATTTTTCAAGCCTATCGATCTAAAGTATCCGGGGCTTTCTTCGAACATTGCTCGCGATTTCAAGTCGTATATTGATTCGGATCGTCTGAATGTGCCCCTGTATTTCGGTAGGGATGCACCATATACCCAACCCCAAGCCGCCCTTGACGCTCACCTTTCCCACATCCATATCAAGCTTCCGCCTGGGTCTTTCAGGCAGAACGTAGCCCAATACTACAGAACATGTGACAGAAACAGACCAAACGAAGATGCAGCGCTGGTCTACGTACAGGGAGAGCTAGAGGAGGACTCGTATCAAATACTCGCTTTCTTTTGCCCCGATGCGCACGGTTCCGCCCGAAACCCAGCGGTCATGAGATACCTTTCACATCTCGCGAAGGTATGGCGTGACTGCCACTAATAAGCCCGGCCCAGCGCCGGGCTTCTTGTATCTCCAACTTGAGATGATAAAATCTGAGCCCTCCCTCTCGAATGGACTCGTTTTCATGCGCCTATCCTCGATGCCGCTGGCCTTATGCGCCATCTTCACCTGCATCTCCTTAACCGCCCAAGCCGACACCAAAAAAGAAAGAGACATCCACTGCGCGGCCTACTACGAAGTGCTTTCAGTAGCTGGTGACCAGCCAGACATAAGCCGCAGTCAGTCCTCAAGAGCCTCCTATGTACTATTGGTGCATGCTGGCTATACCCCGGAGGCTCAGGAAGAAGTTGCGCAAAAAATGGTGGAATTGCACAAAGAGACACCAGGGCGGATGACGCCAGCTAGCACTGCCAAGCTGCGTGAAAAATACGACGCCGAATGCAAAGTCCTTCTGAAGGCCGCCTTGTGAAGATCCTGGTGCTTGTGAGAGCTGTTACCCTGGCGGTAGCAGCATAAGCAGCCATCATCGAGCCCGACTCAGCGCCGGGCTTCTTGTTTCTGCCAAGCGCCCTCCTCTGCTATGGTGGCCCCTCTGATCGCAGTGGACGCAACGAAGCATGGACTCATGGAAGACCCTGGCGATCGCCTTACTGGCATCGGTCAGCACGCAGGCCGTATCAGGTGATGGCGCTAACCCTATCGCTGCAGCAATATTTCTCACAATCTCCGCGCCAACCATTTTAATTGGGGCGACCACATCCCTCACGACCGAGCCGCCAAAGGTTTTCAAGTCGGCCAAGACCGACGCTTTAGCATTCATCGGTTCAGGCGGCGAGATTCGCGCTGCGGAGTTTGAGCAGGCGTCCCGGTATTATCGTTCGGCCTACACATCGCCTCATATGTCCGACATGCAGCTGGCGCAGGCGATAGCGACCTCGCTCTGATGTCGACCTAAAGATGCCCGCAGTGACGGCCTTCTGGCTCCCCCCCGCTGGAGCCCGATCGCGCTCTACTTTAAACGCAATGGAAGTAACGAAGAATGGATTCATGGAAGATTATGACGGTAGCCCTACTGGTATCGATCAACGCTCATGCCTCTGAGGGGTCCGATGACTCCTATAACAACTCGATGCTGTCTGTACTGATGGCTCCAACCTACACCGTTGCAGGCACTACCGGGTTCACCATGCTCGCATCGAATAACTTCAAGCCTGCAAAGGCTGACGCCCTTGCGTTCATCGGATCGGACGGCGAGATTCGCGGCGCTCAGTTTGAGCAAGCATCTAGGTACTATCGCTCGACCTACAGCGCGCCACTGATGTCTGACATGCAACTGGCTCATGCAATCGCTACGTCCTACTGAGCGCCACCTTTCACAACCTTTTCACAGTAGAGGACCTATGGTTACCTCAGCTCCTAGTGAACATCCCTTTAAGCCCGCTACTCCCCATCGCGGGCTTTTCTTTGTCTGCGATTTAGATCTAGATATCGCCCACCGATCACCTAGATCGCCACAACCTTTCTACATTGAGAAATCTCGGGCAATGCCTGATCCGGGGGCACTTTATTGAGTTGCCACTGCAGGTCAACAGCGACAGCATTGAATTGTTTTGCCTGCACTCTCGTGCTGTTGGATGTGAGGCTAACGTAGGAGGCATCTGATCGTTTAACACCGACTACAGTGGTCGTGGTGCCCCCCTCAAGATCGGAATTGCCCAAAATTCCAGCCTTCCATTTCTGGGTGATCGTGTGCTCACCTGGCGTAACAGGCAAAGCTACGTAACCGCCGTTCTCTAGAGACGCTATCTGCTTTCCGTCCAAAGAAATCAAGGCGGTCATTAGGCCCATATCGTAATTACTGGGCCGGTAGACATAGAGAACACCTTTTTGAGAATCAACGTTTTCAAGTGGCGTGAATTTTGGTCCTGTCATCGTGCAGGAGCTGAGGAGCCACAATAAGACGAATACTGAGATCTTCCGTGCGTGAGTCATAACTGCTCCATCCTCATTAAGCGACTGATGATCAACACTGATGGGCTATCAATCAAATCTTTTGTTGGCTCACTGCAGAATTTGCTTCGCTTGCCTCCTCGCTGCTCCTCATTCGCAGAATCTGCACAGACGGCAGGCAGAAAACAAAATATGCATTTATGCATGAAACCTCCTGCCACCCTATTGCCAAGATATGTCAGTACAAATACTGTGTATGCATACAGCATTCGCAAGGAGCGACGCATGAACCAGGCACCCTACTCCGCATCAAAACCACGAAACTCCTACGAGCTTGTTGGCCGCCGCCTGCAAGGCTTGATCGCCTCTCCACGGGTCCAAAGGATTCAGTTGGTCGAGGTTTCCAGGCGCGACGATGAAAGCCCTGAAGCCTGGCGCCAGGTCATCCAGGACATCGGCGACACCGTCGGCATCAGGATCGAGCACTTGGATGACGGCGCCGTCAGGATCGGCTGGCGCGAGTACTGCGATTACTAAATGAGCCCGCCGTTGAGCGGGTTTTTTATCGCCTCCCATAAAATATATGGGAATACCCATTGACGATAAATATGGGATTACCTATATTTACACCCATCGAGACGCCACAGCGAATCGCCAGCAGAGAAACCTGCGCCGCTCTTTAGCGACACCACTTGCCGGATCACCACCGGCCCAGATTCAAAGGCAGCGATGAACCGGCCTCAACGGTTCAGAGGGTTGGCAACTGACCCGGGCGTGCAGCGTAAAGCGCCAAGACGAGTTATCCAGCGGGAGAACAAGCCGAAAGGCCCGCGGCTGGAAGAAAAATTTGGAACTACCGAGGATTTCTCGGTAGTTCGATTCAACTCCGGCCTGACGCCAGTAGCGAGGTCGGGGGTTTCACCGATAGTCCTTGGCAACAGGGCCTAACGGGAAACCAGCCGAGGGTCACCACGATGGAAGCAACAATCATCAACGGTTCATGGAAAGGCCACCTCGGACGAGGCCTGGCGCCGCGAGAGCTTCAGTTCCTGCTTTGGATTGCCCAGGGCTTCACCTCGAAGGAGATCGCCCGGGAGGCAGGCATTGAGGCAGGCACCGTCAAGAAGCGGCTGACCAATGCGATGTTCAAGCTGGGCGTGACGAAGCGCACTGCTTTGGTGGCTGAGGCGATGAAGCGCCAGATCATCACGCCGGTGTGCATTGTGCTGGCGACGCTGATCACCATGCACTCGATGATCAGTGACGACTCCCTGCGTCGTGATCGCCGGGCGCCGGAAAGGCGAATGGCCCAGGTGCGGATGGTGCGCCGGGCTGAGTGCGCAGAACTGGCTGTGTGAACACCAATATCGATGAGCCTCTTCAGCTGGGTATGACTTCTCCAACATCGATGTTTTTGCTTCCGCACTTACAGACAGGCACGAGTGCATCAGATCTTTTCCGATAGTACTCGTAGTCATTTGCGGGAGTGGTATCAAAGCCCTCCCACCACTCTTCGGTACGCCCCCAGTCATCTGAGCTCCTGACCTGAACACCCGCATGACCACAAGCGCTGCAAGTTGCTTTGTACCTGCTTTCATCCCTGCTCATTTCGCTCTCCTCGGCCTCGAACAACTGGTTCAAATATAGCAGTGCGATAAGCCTTCACCCTTCCCCCCCACTACCTCTATTACGTCAGCACTCCTCCCCCGCGCCCATCGGCAACCAGCGGGAGGCATGAGTGTTGACGAATACAGGTGAACAACCCGCCACTTTGGAGGCGACCATGTCAGCACTACGCAAGGCTCGGTTTGAGCACGACGAACAACTGCCGCCTCCGGTGAGCGAAACCTCTCTGCAATTGGCTCGCAGCGAATGGCTGTACAACGCAGCCGAAGAGCTGGCCAGAGGTGGCAGCGTGGTGTTCAAGCGCCACATGCACCCCCAGCAAGGCGTCACGGCCTACCAGTTCGCACTGGCTGTCGATGAGTACGCCAACAACCTACTTGCTGACTGCGGCGTCGACACTCCAGCCCTGGGCTACTTACTGATCGCAGGGATGGCGGGTTCGAGGGTGAAATCGGAAGCACTGGAGCTACTCGGCCGGAGCGACCATCCACTGGGAAAACTAGGCGAGATTGCCGAACGCCTCCTTCAACCTTTGGCTGATGACGCTCTTATCGCCCAGGCCGAGGATAACGAACTGTGAGCCCCTACGTTGAGATCGATAAAGCGTTGTTTGCGCTTGAGGATCCAGATAAGCCCGCCCTCGACGAGATCTTGGCTGAGGGTTTGATCGTGCGCCACTTCACCTTGGGTGCCATCAACGCAGAAGAATTTCATTGGTATAGCGCACGCCTCCTGGATGTCAGCCGGCGGCGCAAGGAGAAGGCATGACTACCGCACCGGTTAAATCACTGATCGACGAGCAGCTCGAAGATATTAGCGCTCATAACCTGCGCGAGGCCTACAGCCTTGCCGAACGGCGCGGCTTCTTCGGGGCACCGGTTGAGCAATACGCAGAACCTGGCTACGGCGGTCGAGTGCTCCAGGTCCTGCGATACCGGGTTCAGCAGCAAGATCAACAACAGCGCTGATCAGCCTTTGCCCTTGTTCTTGTTTTTCGCACTGCCCTGCCGAGCTTTGAATTTCGGATTGGATTTACAGATCACGTAGATCCGGCCACGGCGCATAACGATCTGGCAGTCGCGGTGACGGTTTTTCGCTTCTTTGAGTGAGGACAGCACTTTCATAGGTGAGGCTCCTTGCGTTGAGTTGATATGTTATTACGTATCTTAAATACGAATAAGAACGTTTATCAACTCTTATTTCCCCACACCTCACATCGCTGCGAGCATCGCGGCAAGGAATCTCCATGTCCGCAGTAATGAAGCAGGACGACAACACGCCTGCGATGTCGGAGGCCGCGCTCGTTGAAGTGCTGAGCAGCAGCCTCTACCCCGGCGCCGAAAAGAACTCTGTAGTGATGGTGCTGGCTTACTGCCAAGCCGCGCACTTGGACCCAATGTTGAAGCCGGTGCACATCGTCCCGATCTGGAACTCGAAGACGAAAAAGATGCAGGACACAGTGATGCCAGGTATCGGGCTGTACCGCATCCAGGCGGCGCGCACCGGCCAGTACGCTGGAATCAGCGAGCCTGAATATGGCCCTCCAGTAACCACGAAGCTGAGCGGCGTCGAAGTCACGTATCCCGAATGGTGCCGCGTGACCGTCAAGCGGCAGATGAGCAACGGCCTGGTCGCCGAGTACACGGCCAATGAGCGCTGGCTTGAAAACTATGCGACATCGAGCAAGGACACCGCGGCGCCCAACGCAATGTGGAAGCGTCGAGCATTTGCCCAGCTCGCCAAATGCGCCGAGGCCCAGGCCCTGCGCAAAGCATTCCCTGAGGTTGGGTCTGCGCCAACGGCCGACGAGATGGAAGGCAAAGCGTTCGAGGAGCCGGCACGCGATGTCAGCCCACGACAGCAAGCCCAGCCTGAACCGGAAGTGCTGCCCGCCTACTCCGACGAACTGCTTACCGAGAACATCGTGAAGTGGCAGCCACTTATCGACTCGAACCGAACCAGCCCTGAACACCTCATTGCGACCATCAGCAGCAAGTACACGCTGAGCCCGGCGCAGATTGAAAAAATCACCAACCTCAAAGCCCTCGATGGAGATTCAGCATGAAAATTCACAACGTAGCTCAAGGCTCCGCCGAGTGGCTTGCCCTTCGCGCCAAGTTCCGCACTGCCTCTGAAGCCCCTGCGATGATGGGCGCTTCGAAGTACCAGACCCGCACGGATCTGCTGGCGGCCAAAAAGACCGGCATCACGCCGGACGTCACGCCGTCTCAGCAGTTCATCTTCGACAAAGGCCACGCAACCGAAGCCATGGCTCGCCCGCTGGCCGAAGCACTTATCGGCGAAGAGCTTTATCCGATCGTTGCTACCGAGGGCAACCTGCTCGCCTCCATGGACGGCGCTACGATGCTCGGCGAGACACTGTTTGAGCACAAACTCTGGAATGAGTCGGTCGTGGCCCAGGTGAAGGCCGGCGACCTGGCTCCGCACTACTACTGGCAGCTTGAGCAGCAACTGCTGGTGAGCGGCGCTGAGCGGGTCATCTTTGTTTGCTCGGACGGCACGCCGGAGAACTTAGTGCACATGGAGTACCGGCCCGTCGCCGGGCGCGCGGCCCAGTTGATCGAAGGCTGGAAACAGTTCGAGGCAGACCTGGACAACTTCGAGATGGCCGAGGCTCCTTCAATCGTCGTCGGCAAGGCACCTGACGAGCTGCCAGCCCTGCGCATCGAACTGACCGGCATGGTAACCGCCAGTAACTTGAGAGTGTTTGAAGACTCGGCGCTGGCTGTCATCGACTCTGTCAAAACTACGCTCTCAACCGACCAGGACTTCGCCGACGCCAAGAAGGCCGTCAAGTGGTGTGGTGACGTCGAAGAGGCTGTCGCTGCCGCCAAGAAACAGGCTCTGTCGCAGACCCAAAGCATCGATGAGCTGTTTTCGTCGCTGGATCGCATCAGTGCCCATGCTCGCGAGACTCGCCTAAAAGTCGACAAGCTGGTGAAGGCTCAAGAGCTGCTGGTGAAGACCAACATCAAGCAAAAAGCCGAACTGGCATTGGCGGATCACATCGCCGCAATCAACAAGACGCTGGGCAAAGTCACGCTGCCTCATGTTGTTTCGGACTTCGCCGGCGCCATGAAGAACAAGCGCACCATCGCCAGCCTCCAGGACGCAGTTGATACCGAACTGGCCCGGGCGAAGATCGATGCAAGTCAGGCTGCTGACGGCATCCGCTTGAACCTGACCAGTCTGGCAGAGCTCGCCGTTGATCATGCCTTCCTGTTCAGCGACGTGCAGCAGTTGGTGACCAAGGCCAACGATGACCTGGTAACGCTGATCAAATTTCGCATCTCCGAACACCAGAAGGCGGAGCAGGCAAAGGCCGACGCGAAGCGCATCGCCGAAGAGCAGGAAGCCCAGCGACTGGCAGCCATCAAGCCAGAGCCAGTCGTGGAGAAGGTGGCGGCGCCCGAGCCAGTCCGCGCCACGCCAGTCCAGACAGCGGCACCCGTCGCCCAGGCTACAAAGCCAGTAACGAGCCACGCGGTCGAGCAGGTAGCGCTGCAGGCGAACGTGACGGACTTCGAGGCACTGATCAAAGCAGTGGCATACGGTCAGGCGCCGACCACTGTCCTTTTGGTCAACTGGGAAGCGCTCGACGCAATGGTCGCGGCGCAGGGTGCAAACTTCAGCATGGCCGGGGTGACGCTGGCCAAGGCGGCAGCATGATCAGCAACCACCTAAGCCTGGTCGAGGCGCTACGCCCAGCATCGGACGAACTGGCCGCCCAGGTTGACCAGTACCTGGCGGTCGGCGGCAAGATCGATACTCAGTGTCAGCCCGCTCCTCGAACTCCAGGCCCGAAGCAACCACCCACTTTTCACCGGCCGGCAGTCAAGACCGAAACCGAATTGCAGGTATCGAGAATCAAGGAAATGGCGGCAACGATGAGCCGTCGTGATATCTGCGCGAAGGAAGGAATAACCCTCGGCGTCCTCAAGGGAATAGCTGGCCGGTACGGAATCAAGTTTCCCATCCGGCCCAAGCAGCCCAGCCCACCAAACCGGATCGACTCAATAAGGGATGCCTTCCTGGTCGTTCGCATCAAAGAATGCATTGCGGAGGGGATCAGTCGGCAGCAGTGCTGTAACACGCTGAAGATCAGCTACAACCTGCTTTACAGGCTGATCGAAGACTACGGAATCGACTATCCAAAGCTGAAGCCTGCATTCAGATGAAGAAACGAGTCCAGCAACGCAAACGTCAAACCTGGCTCGCACTGCCGGCCAGCGGATTAGAAGAGGTAGGCCATGGCTGCCGAACAGAAGGAACGCACGGCCAAGCTTGCCGAGAAGCGGCAGGAACTGGGCGAGCAGGAATTGCGGCACACAGTCCCGTACGGAACCCGGCAGATGCTCGACGAGCTGATGCTCTGGCATGAGATCGAGGAAGTTAGCGAGGCGGTGCAACTGCTGGTACTGAATAGCCGGGCCGAGGATATTCCTCCAGCGCCGCCGAAGGTCAAAGGTCCGTCCGACATTATCCGCCACTATTTTCGTCAGGGAATGCGTGACCGGCTGGCGGCACTCACCACAGAACTTGGCGAGACGAAAGACCGGGTGACCATCTGGCGGTTGATCGCACACGCCCACTCGTTGGGCGCCGAGAAGTCCGCTTACCTGCTCGCAATTCCGCGCCACGATATGAGCGTATCTGAAAACGTGGCGCGCAAATTACGGCAAGCAGGCTTCGCCGAATCGCTCCTAATGAACGCCGAAGACGACGGCGACGAATAACCCACCCTAATTGCTGCGCCCAGCAACAGTTTGCGTTACTGCCCAACACTAGGCAGTAACGTGCGCATCAGGTAAAAACTCTAAATATCAAACTTTCTTGCCGTATCCATCAGCATACCCAAGGGAGTTTATTACTACAGGTTGTTCGGATATAAACTCAACAAAATAACTAACTCCTTTTTTAATCTCAGGCCCTGTAAATCTCCTGAAGAAACAAACATTATCAGAATTAGTGGTAGTGTTCGAAAAGCTTGTCATTATGACACCAGTAGGGTTTATATCGCCAGACGCGCCTATACGCTCTGAAGTATGCAAGAACCCGTTCGTGTGAATCTCAACCGTCAATCCATTTATAGGTGAAAGGTTGCTGGTCACTTCAACAATCAACACAAACTTTCCATCTTTACGCCGCCCCAAATCATAAGGTTTAATTACTGCATTTGAATAAGGCTCAAGCTTATTTCTCCTAGCTTTGTCTTCGATACCTGAGACCAATTCCTCGCAAGCGTCTTCGAAAGATTTATCCGTAAAGTTAGAGTAGAGTTTTTCGCGCAATATGAATGGAACCTTACAAGCCTCAATCAAAACAGGTATCACAAACTTATTACCGAGACCCTTCTCCTCGGCCACCTCCATTATCAGACCGCCATTAACTTCTTTTTTAACCCATTCAGATTCAACTGAAGTTGGCGATAGGAACACTAAAAGTTTATCAGCGCCCTCAACACCCTCTGAAATTTTAGAGATGAGTGAATCGCCCGGCGTCATCTCCCACTCATCCAGCCACACCTCATATCCTTTCTGCTCTAAGTAGGAGGCTACGTGCCTAACTGTAGGCTTATCTTTTGAATTGTGGCTTAAGAAGAGTTTCATGTCGCTCCTTGATCCGGCTCCATGCCGGTCACCCGTAATACCCCAACCCAAACCAAATTGCCACCACCGGCCACCGGAGGGCGGCGCCTGACTGGAGATAGTCCATGAGCAACTACATGTACAAGACCACCGACCCTGCCGTGGTTGCGGCGGTCATCGCCTGGGAAACCAAGCGCAAAGAGTGGGACGCCCAGCGCGCCAAACTTGGCCAGGTGTTCGGGGGTGCGGCCTCGCCGATGCGGTCAGGTAATCGAAGCTACGTCGGCGGCGTGAAGATCAGTGATAGCCGCGAACTAGACGTGCACTGGTGCCGCCCCGACCAGTACGACTACCGCGCCCTGCGTTCAAGCGCCAAGCCGGCGAAAGGAACACCAAAGGAAGCGCGCGCCGCCCAGGTCGTCGAACATGAGCGCCTGTCGGCACTGTGGAAGGAGCATTGTCCGGCCAGCATCGACATGGATGAGGCATGGGAGGCGATCGGCCTGAACCCCGGCGCGCTGTGGATGTGCGGCGGCGTGTTCTTCGAGTTGGACGAGGTCGTGTACCTGAACCTCGGCCTACGGCTTGAGGATGGAAACGAGAGTATCGAGGGCGCCGCCGAGATCCTCGGCAGCGAGTTTGAAGCCGCACGCCAGCAGGTGCTTGGGCAGCGTCAGACAGCCTGATCCGCCATCACCATAGTTTAAGAGGCGTCAAAGAAAACGCCCTTGAACCTCTTTCTTTTCGACAATAGCGGACTCTGGCAGGCATTCGAATCCAGTTAGATTGACGAGCACCTCCTGCTCTTCATCATTAACTTGAGCCCGTTGAGTTTTGTAGGGAATACCGAGCTTGTCGAGAACTGACGTTTTGACGACGTAGACGTAGCCATTTGCATAGCCAAGATCAGTAGCGAATTTTTCTGCAACTTTAATATCCGTCGTAAAGGACACAAATGAAGTTTTGTATATATCACTGCATATGTTGTGGCCGTGCATAGCGTTGCGCTGTGATGCGCTAATGGTATTCAAAGAGTTTCCCACCATTACTTGATCATCACCAGCCATAAATTCCAGTTCTTCATCTTCTCCTTTCGCCTTGATTCGCGCTCCTGCATTGGAATCGAATTCAGTGCTGACGCCTCTGTATAGAAACTCCATCTACATCTCCTTTTTAAGTCACAGTCTCGCTGAGGATACCCTATGTCCGCACAACAAAAGAAACACCCCTTCGATTTCAAAACCCAATACGGACTCGGCTTCAACCCTCAGGACGATGAGATCGTTGTCGACTTCTTTTGTGGCGGCGGCGGCGCCGGTACCGGGCTGGAAATGGGCCTGGGCCGCACGGTGAACGTGGCGAAGAACCACAGCCCGCAAGCGATCAGCATGCACACAGTGAACCACCCAGGCGCCCGGCACTTCACCACCGACGTGTTCGAGGGTGATCCGGACACCGAGTGTGGCGGCAAGGCCGTCGGCTGGTTCCACATGTCACCGGACTGCACGCACCACAGCCAGGCGGCCGGCGGGCAACCGCGCAAGCGCGACATCCGCAACCTTTCGTGGATCGGCCTCAAGTGGGCGGGCATGAAGCGGCCACGGGTAATCAGCCTGGAGAACGTGAAACAGATCCTGCAATGGGGCCGATTGATCGCCAAGCGCGACAAGTCCACCGGCCGCGTGGTGAAACTCGGCGGCGACGTTGCGGCACCTGGTGAGGTCGTGCCGGTGGGCCAGCAGTTCCTGATTCCCGACCCAAAGCAGCGGGGACGCACATGGCGCCGCTTCGTGGCCTTGCTGGAAGGCATGGGCTATGTCGTTGAGTGGAAAGTCATCAAGGCCTGCGACTTCGGCGCGCCGACCAGCAGGGAGCGCCTGTTCATGATCGCCCGGTGCGACGGTCAGCCAATCGTGTGGCCGGAGCCAACCCACGCCAAGCACCCCACCAAGGGACAGCAAAAGTGGAAGACCGCCGCTGACTGCATCGACTTTACTGACCTGGGCAAAAGCATCTTCGGCCGCAAGAAGGACCTGGCCCCGGCCACCCTGCGCCGCGTTGCCAAGGGCATGAAGAAGTTTGTCATCGATAGCGCGACGCCGTTTATTGTGCCAATCGCCAACTGGTCGGGAGAGACCGTGCAATCGGCCGGCGAGCCGCTGCGCACAATCACCTCCTACCCAAAGGGCGGCGCCTTCTCGGTGGTCAGCCCTATCATCGCACCGGCAACGCACCAGGGCAGCGACCGAATCAACGACCCACTCGAACCGCTGCCGACAGTGACCTGCGCAAACCGCGGCGAGCTGACGCTGATCAGCCCGTTGATGGTTGGGGCCGGTGGTCCGGCGTACTCAGGCAAGCCGGTGGGCATGGACCAGCCGGTGGGCACGCTTATGACACAGAACCATCGAGCGCTGGCTTCGGCCTGCATAGTCCAGGCCGAACATGGGGAAGGTTCTGGCGCAAACAAACGCCGATCCCATGGAGTGAACGACATCTGCGGCCCGGTGGGCACCGTCACTGCCAGCGGCGGCGGCCAGTCCGTCAGCGCCGCCGTGATGATCCAGGCCAATGGCGGATTCAACACCACGCACGCCAAGGGCATGCACGAACCCATGACCACGGTGACCAACACCGGCAGCCAGCAGCAACTGGCAGTCGCGAACCTGGTGCACCTACGTGGCAACTGCGATGCACGGGACGTTAACGACCCGTTGCACACCGTCAGCGCCGGCGGCCAGCACCACGGCTTGGTCAGTGCATTCATGGAGCGGGCATTCGGCGGCAGCATTGGTCAGGGCCTGGAAGAACCGGCGCCGACCATCACTGCCGGCGGCGGTGGCAAGAGCTCGCTTGTGTCGCTCACGCTGTCGCCTGAACACGAAGCCGGCGCACTGCGGGTCGCGGCTTTCCTGATCAGCTACTACGGCACCGAGAACATCAGCGCATGCGACTCGCCGGCGCCGACGATAACCACCAAGGACCGTCTCGCCATGGTCACCGTGATGGTCAAAGGCACGCCCTATGTGATCGTCGACATCTGCCTGCGGATGCTGAAGCCGGCCGAGCTGTACAAGGCCCAGGGATTCCCCGCCGACTACATCATCAGCCACGGCGCCGACGGCAAGCCGTTCACCAAGACTCAGCAGGTGCACATGTGCGGCAACAGCGTAAGTCCGCCGCCGATGGCAGCGCTAGCGCGGGCCAACGATCCGTGGACTATTACTGAGCGGCAGGCTGTCGCTGCATGATGCTCTCCAAAACTTTTTGGAGAGGGGAGGGAAACCCGGGTGCGGCTCTGCAACCCGGGGCAACCATCAGATCAAGATAATGCGCATTTCAGCAGCACGATCAAGAACTTCAGATCTAGCCTGATAGTAATCTCAATTTGCATAAGAACCTCCTGGGTTAAGTCAAAATAGAACGACGCAACGGGTACCCGCTGTGTAATTCATGCAACTGCCTATTCGGCAGATGAAATTACGGATATGCCCCGTAAAGCTTGATCTTTCGACTTGACTGAGGAGACTCAGGGTTCGCGCACTCTACGCAATATCGGCGATGCCGTAAAGCCACCACCCTCAGCTGTAACCCTCCCTCTATTCACTGCCACGATATGTGGCCAAGGCGAAGCTATGTCTCAAGTAAAGGAACGGCCCATCCTATTCTCGGCGCCGATGGTGCGCGCCATCATGGAAGGCCGGAAGACGGTCACACGCAGGGCCTTGAATGCTCATGCGCTGAAGAACATCGGCTACGGCGTTCGGCTCGGCGAGTGCCACGAACTGCCTACTGAAGGCCCGTTGCACCCGAACAGCGTTGATTACTACAACGACTTTTGCCGGTTCGGAAAGCCCGGAGACCGGCTGTGGGTGCGCGAGACTTTCATCGATCTGCGCGGCACTGGCGTTGAGCATCGCCCAGACACGGACGGCCCGCTCCAGCGCTACGCCTACGCTGCCGACTGCCGACCTGGGTCACACAGCGACGAGGCGAGGAAGGACTTCGGCCTGAAGTACAAACCCAGCATCCACATGCCTCGGGTTGCGTGCCGCATCCTGCTGGAGATCACCGCCGTGCGCGTCGAGCGGCTGCAGGACATCACCGAGGACCAGGCCAAGGCCGAGGGCGCATGCACCAGCGCAGTTGAGGCGTTCCAAGTCACCGGCGTGGATCGACCCGCCGGTTTCGCTTTCCGGGATCTCTGGACTTCGATCAACGGCACCGAGTCGTGGGAAGCCAACCCGTGGGTCTGGGTGGTCGAGTTCAAGCGGGTAACACTATTATCTTAGTAGCCCCCTCTTACTCACAAACCAAACTCAAACCTCTTCCCTGCCCTAATGCTGCCGCTTGAACTCTTCTACAGACATCTCTATCCCGCGCATGCATGTTGTCGATGCTTGGATTGCCAGTTTTTTCCATATCGCGCATGGCGGGTCTGCCAGGGTTATTGAGCGCCTCTTGGCCTTCGATGTGCAATTCGCGTGGAGTAGCTTTTGCCTCTGGGGGCGATGCTGGTTTGGGCAACTCATTAATGGCATCACCAAAGCGCTGAAGCAACGGCCCTTGCGGTAGTTCCTCAGCTGCCACCAACGTTGATATGGCGACGGCCAACATTGCAACGATGTATCCCCTGAACACTGCAAACACCTCCTCATTGAGTAGCCTGACCAGATAGCCGAGCAATAAATAACTGCCCGCTCAGATGCTTAGGCTGCCTCAGCGCGACCGAATATCAAATTTTCGGCGAAACACTTCAGCGCTGTCACTTGCTGAACTGTTATCGAAATGTAACCCCCACTACATGCCTGTCGGTGAGCGGCGGGCGAGGTATTCCTGCATGACTGAAAACCAATTTCCCTATGAGGCGTGGGTGCTGACCGCAGGCTTCGCGCCAAAGAAAGTCGAGATCGTTGGCATCTACAGCTCGGACGGCTGGATGCGAGCGCAAAGCCGGAAGATCTACCACCAGGCAGATCTGTTCACCTCCAAGGAGAAAGCCATTGAGGCCGGTTGGCGCCGGCTGGATGAGCAGTGGAGTGCGCTTCAGAAGCGAGCAGACGCCATCGTCAAGAAGAAGGCAATGCTCACGAAGCATTCAGCCAAGCCCTAACCCAACTTCTGCCGCCCAGCGCGGCTCATTGACTCACGCCGCCCGCGGCACGGAGAATCAACATGGCAGCAGCAGAGAAAATTGATCGTTTCCTGCGCCTCGACGAGGTGCTTTACACCACCGGCCTGGGCCGCAATACAGTTTATCGGCGGATCAGGGAAGGCACATTCCCAAAACAGGTTAGAATAGGCCCCAATTCGGTCGCTTGGCGCCAGTCGGCAATTGCTGAGTGGATGACATCAACAACGCCCAGCAACGACCAATCAGTACATTGATCAGTACACCAGTTACTGGCAATATTCCACAAGCCACGCAACACAAGCCCTACAGGTCACACCGTGGAAATCTTCAAAGAGTTTACCTTCGAGTCCGCCCACCGCCTGCCCCATGTACCGGAAGGCCACAAATGCGGACGCCTGCACGGGCATTCGTTCAAGGTGGCTATCCACCTGAGCGGCGACCTGGATCCCCATACCGGCTGGATCCGCGATTTCTCGGAAATCAAGGCGATTTTCAAGCCGCTCTACGAGCGCCTCGACCATAACTACCTCAATGACATCCCTGGCCTGGAGAATCCGACCAGCGAAGTGCTGGCCAAGTGGATCTGGACCGAACTCAAGCCCCTGTTGCCGGAACTCAGCGCGATTCGCATCCACGAGACCTGCACCAGCGGTTGCATCTATCGCGGCGAGTAAGCGCTTGAGTGTTTAAAACCACCTGCGGGTGGTTTTTTTATGCCTGGCCACTGCAGTTGTAAAGCGTGCTTGACATGAAAAACCTGCACACCCAACGTAAAGCATCCTTTGCTTAAACTTCAGCGACGGTTTCCTGGAAACCGCGGGCCTGCCGCGCCTGTCGGCCTTCATGGTCTGGCCGATCATGGGCGGCGTCTGGTGTGTGGCCACAATCATTGGCACAAGGCGCTATCAATGAATAATCAGTTGCGCCAGTTACGCGCAGAACTGGGTTGGTCCCAGGCCGATCTGGCGCAGCGCCTGGGCGTGTCGCGCCAGACCATCAACGCCATCTAGACCGGCCGCTACGACCCGAGCTTGCCGCTGGCGTTCAATATCGCCAAGGTGTTCGAACGGCCCATCGAAGCGATCTTCGAAGCGCCAGTGGACTGAGCCGTTATGACAGGAGCACGCTGAATTGATACGCCCCGCCACTGCCGACGATAGTGCCGCTATCGAGGCCATCGTCCAGGCTGCCTATGCGCCCTACATTGAGCGCATCGGCCGCAAGCCCGGGCCAATGCTGGAGGACTACCCGCAGTTGGTCGAAGACGGGGGCGTGCATGTGCTGGACCACGCCGGGCAGGTTCAAGGCGTTGTTATCCTGAGGCACACCGACACGGCGTTGCTGTTGGATAACCTCGCCGTCACCCCACAAGCCCAGGGCCTTGGTTTCGGCCGACAACTGATGGATTTTGCCGAACAGCAGGCACTTGATGCCGGCTACAGTGCCATCCGCCTGTACACCAATGAGGTGATGACCGAGAACCTCGCGCTGTACAGTCGCCGTGGCTATGTGCAAACCCATCGCGCCGAGGAACACGGCCTGCGCCGCGTATTTATGATCAAACATCTATAGGAGCACCCCATGGAAAACCTCTGGCTGGCCCAGGCCAAACGCTTGCAGGCACTGGCGTCCACGGGGCTGCATTTTTGCACTGACGACTTTGAGCGTGAGCGCCTTGAGGAAATTGCCGAGATTGCCCACAGCATGCTCGCGCAACTGGCGGATGTGCCGCTTGCGCGCATCACCGGGCTGGTGCCGGATTTTGCCAAGCGTTATTCAACCCCGATGATTGACGTACGCGGCGCGGTGATCGAGGGCGACCGGATACTGCTGGTGCGCGAATTGACCGACGGCTGCTGGGCCCTGCCCGGTGGGTACGCCGATATCGGCCTGTCGGCGGCGGAAAACATCGTCAAGGAGATCCGTGAGGAAGCCGGGCTGAGCGTCACGGCACGCGCGCTGTACAGCGTCACGCACAAGGCCAAGGGCTTGTATCGCCCGGATGTGCGGGACTTCTACAAGCTGTATTTCCTGTGCGAGCGGGTCGACCAACGGGCGCCGATGGCGGGCTTTGAAACCACTGAAGTGGGCTTTTTTACCCTCGACGACCTGCCGCCCCTGTCCCGTGGGCGCACCATCGAAAGCGACCTTGAAGCGGCGTTTGCGTTTCATCGTGGCGAGACCACCCAGACGCTGTTCGACTGATCCATTTTGTCTCACCGCTGCACTGCTTTCGTGCCTGCTTGGGCGCGCTCGACACAGCTGCCTGGCGACAAATACGCCGCGCTGCCGGTTTGGCACGCGCAGTGCAACAGCGCTGCGTCAGTCATCCAGGGAGCAAGGCCATGACGCAGCAAGAACCGGGTAACGATTACCCCCTCAGCGAAGTGCCGATGCATGCGCGCAAGGGCCTTGCGTCCACCGCCATGGTGTTGCTGGGCTTCACCTTCTTCACCGCGACCATGTTCGCCGGCGGCAAGCTGGGCGTGGCGTTCAGTTTTACCGACATGCTCGGCGTCGTGGCCCTGGGTAACCTGTTGCTGGGTATTTACGCCGCAGGCCTGGGCTACATCGCCTTCAAGAGCGGCTTGAATTCGGTCCTGATGGGGCGCTTCTGCTTTGGCGAGGTGGGCAGCAAACTCAGCGACTTGATCCTCGGCTTCACCCAGATCGGCTGGTACGCCTGGGGCACCGCCACCGCGGCCGTGGTGCTGGGCAAATATTTCGAATTGAACCAAGGCACGGTGCTGGCACTGATGGTGCTGTTTGGCCTGCTGTTCTGCGCCACCGCGTATATCGGCTATCGCGGGCTGGAGATTCTGTCCTATATCGCGGTGCCGGCCATGGGCATCCTGCTGTTGCTGTCGATGTGGGTCGCCACCGTCAAAGTCGGCGGCCTGAAGGGCTTGCTGGCAGTGGTGCCGACGGCGGAGCTGGACTTGTCCACCGCCATCACGCTGGTATTCGGCACTTTTGTCAGCGGCGCCACCCAGGCGACCAACTGGACGCGTTTTTCTCGTTCGGCCAAGGTCGCGGTGCTGGCCAGCCTGATCGGCTTTTTTATCGGCAATGGCTTGATGGTGTTGATCGGTGCCTATGGCGCCATCGTCTATCAGCAACCCGATGTGGTCGAAGTACTGTTGCTGCAAGGTTTCGCCATGGCGGCGATGGTCATGTTGCTGCTCAACATCTGGAGCACGCAGGACAACACCATCTACAATTTCGCCGTGGCCGGATGCAATCTGCTGCGTACCCGGCGGCGCAAAACCGTAACCCTGGCCGGCGCGGTGATCGGCACCCTGCTGGCACTGCTTGGCATGTACGACTTGCTGGTGCCTTATCTGATTCTGTTGGGCACCGTGATCCCGCCGATTGGCGGGGTCATCATGGCGGACTTCTTCTACCGCTATCGCGGCCAGTACCCGCGTCTGGCCGATGTACGCCTACCGGCGTTCAATTGGCCAGGGCTGGCGGCGTATGCAGTGGGCACCGTGCTGGCGTTTCACTCACCGTGGGTGGCGCCGTTGGTGGGGATTGTGGCCGCGTCCCTGGCCTACATCGCACTCACCGCGGCCCTGCGCGTGCGCGCACCTTTGGCTGACGTACAGGCATGAACCCGACTGTTGCCATGAGGATGGTAACCTTGTGGCTGATAACCCTGATGACCTGGCGGCTGACTGCCTGATTATCCAAAGCCAAGAGGAACTTGCCCATGCATATCATCAATGCCCGCCTGCGCAACCGTGAAGGCCTGCATGATCTGCACCTGGAACACGGCCGGATCGCCCGCATTACTGCACAAACCGTGGCGCCGACATTAACAGCTGACGATCTTGACGCCGCTGGCAACCTGGTCATACCTCCGTTCGTGGAACCCCATATCCACCTGGATGCGACGCTGACCGCTGGCGAGCCACGCTGGAACATGAGCGGTACCCTGTTCGAGGGCATTGAGTGCTGGGGCGAACGCAAAGCCACCATCACCCAGGAAGACACCAAGGCCCGCGCCAAGAAAACCATCCAGGCCCTGGCCGCCCATGGCATCCAGCATGTGCGCACCCACGTTGATGTCACCGACCCTGACCTCACCGCGCTCAAAGCCATGTTGGAGGTGCGTGAAGAAAGCACGCACCTGATCGACCTGCAAATCGTCGCTTTCCCGCAGGAAGGCATCGAGTCTTACCGCAACGGCCGCGAACTGATGCAGGAAGCCATTCGGCTGGGCGCTGATGTGGTCGGAGGCATCCCGCACTTTGAATACACCCGCGACCAAGGGGTTAGCTCGGTGAAGTTCCTGATGGACCTGGCCGAACGCACCGGCTGCCTGGTGGACGTGCACTGCGACGAAACCGATGACCCACACTCGCGCTTTCTCGAAGTACTCGCCGAAGAAGCCCGCAGCCGCGGCATGGGCGAGCGCGTCACCGCCAGCCACACCACGGCGATGGGTTCCTACGACAACGCCTACTGCGCCAAACTGTTTCGCCTGCTGGGCCACTCGGGCATCAGCTTCGTTTCATGCCCTACCGAAAGCATTCACCTGCAGGGCCGCTTCGACAGTTTCCCGAAACGCCGAGGCGTCACCCGCGTCAATGAACTGCTCGAGGCCGGCATGAACGTCTGCTTCGGCCAGGACTCCATCGTCGACCCATGGTACCCGCTGGGCAACGGCAACATCCTGCGCGTGCTGGAAGCCGGTCTGCACATCTGCCATATGCTGGGCTACCGCAACCTGCAAAGCGCCCTGGACCTGGTCACCGACAACAGCGCCAAGGCCATGGCCCTGGGTGACCGTTACGGCCTGGAAGCCGGTCGCCCGGCCAACCTGCTGGTGCTTTCGGCAGACAGTGACTACGAGGTGATCCGCAGCCAAGGCCTGCCGTTATATTCGATCCGCAATGGCAAGGTGCTGATGCAACGCAGACCGGCACAGGTGGAGTTTTTGTAAGCCCCGGGGTCAGACGATTGAATCAATATCCAGTGGCTGCACCCGGCCGGCGCCGTCCTGAAGTGGCGCAGGAATACTGGCGATTTGCGCCAACTTGCGGTTTTCACGGTGGCGCAACCAGCGTTTCACGCTGGGCTGCAAGCCGGTGGAATCGGCGTGGCTGCCATACACGTCACGCACGTCCAGACGGCGCCAGCGTAACGACTCCAATCGGCGCCGACTGCTGCGCAAGCGGTCGACTTCAGCGTTCAGTGCCTGGTTATGCGCATGCCCATAATCGCGTTGGTTCGGTGGGCGACGACGTTCGAGCTCGCGGTTCTTGTCGCGCAGTTGTTGGGTCATGGTGTCGAGCGCCAGGTCTATCAACTCGAACTCTCTGGCGGTGATCAAAGGCCCCTGGCACTCCACGGTTTGCTGCCAGCGGCGCAGAGTGGCCCACGCGGCTGGAATGTAACTGGCGGTCATGAAATGCTGGCTGGCCTGGAACAGTTGTTTCAACAGGTTGGCACGCTCGGGCATATCGCCATGCAGTTGCAGTATACGGTTGCATCCCGCCTCAAGGATGGACTCACAACCGGGCGTCCATAACACTGAGGAGTGCGTGCCGTCCGGCAGCTTGATGGGCATGAAGTGCTGTTGTTCGCCGTGATGCTGGTAAGGATTGCCGCCGACGCGCACAAGGCCAGCGGCGAACAGCAGGCCACCCGCACCGGGCGCGGCAAAAAGCGTGACGGCGCCCGGCACCCAGAGTTTGGCGGTGGTGTTCATCCACGTGGCAGGGACACTGGGAACCGGGTCGTTGTGGTTGACGATGCGGTGATGGATAAGGGCTGAGGCGCCGTCGGTAAACTCGGAGTCTGCGGCGCGGGGAGCGCCGTAGGTGTAGAGGAGGATGTTGTACTTCACGCGTGTAACTCGGCGTAACCCCTCTGCCAGGAGCAACGCGATGGCGCCGCCAAGGCTGTGGCCACAAATCACAATGCGCTGGCCGCTGTGGAATTGATCAAGGTAGTACAGAACAAAATCGCGCATCGCTCGATATGCCTGATAAAAGCCCTCATGGGCTTTGCCAACACCTTCGGTAAATGGCACTTGGTGGGCATTCGCGTCGCGTAGTGCGTCGGCACCACTGGCGGTGCCTCGAACAGCGATCAGAATTACTTCGTTGTGATGACTGATAAAGGCCTGGGTATCCGTACCGAACGCTTCATCATCAAAAAAGTGCAGGCTGGCGGGATGCTCCTGTTTCTCACCAAGCTGCGGACGATTCTGTGGATACAACTCAGGATCGAAGGGCAAAATCTCAAACCGCTGGGAGTATGGAACCTCTTCATACAGCGGGTAGAAGCGCTGAGCCTGATCACGATCGACCTTCCAGGCTTCTTGAAACCCCGAGAGTTTTTCCGCGAACAGATTGCCTGCGCTGGGATCCAGGGGAAAACTGACGTGTTCCACCGGAGTTTTTGGAGGTTGCTGGCCAAAATCGCAGTAACTCAATGTGGACATCAACGCCAATTGATACAGGTTCAACGCACAAAACTGATCATCGGTCGACAACATCGGGCGCAGGGCCCGCAAAGGCCGTACCTCCAACACCGTGTGCAGGTTGGGGAACAGCACGACGCCTGACAATGCGGGCTGCGGCGGACCAAACCCCAGCTCAGCCATCATTTTCAATGCATGCCTTGGAGGGTGATAGGTTCCGGAGGCAAACGGCGGCAGGTGGGCAATATGTCGAACCAGGTCGCGCACCTCAACCTGATAAAACCGGTCTGCCTGGCGTTGTGCAGGGTTACCCTCGATACGTTGGCCATCAGCCGCTGAAAATCGGGTGTGTTCGGCGCGGGCTTGAAGTTCGGTGATAGGTAACGGGTAAGTCTTGCGCTTTATCAATTTGGAATATGGCTCTTCGTCGCCTGAATACTGCGTGTCCAAAGAAAGAATGACAGGGCCGCAATAAAACCCTTCCACCTTGGCGTATCCCTCTCCATTCAACCTTCCGTTGTACCGGCGCCCTGTAGTGTCCTGGATTGTGTAGACCAGCCCGCCATAAGCCTTCCCGCTGCCTGTTTCATCAACCAGAGAAACGCTTGCCCAATGCCCTTTCAACGGGCAAGCGGGCATCTTGCTGCTGAAAAAAGGTTGCTTCCATGCTGCCTGGTTCATGAATCATCTCCTTGTTAATTGCACGTTGGGTAAACATCGCAAACACGGCCATCCGGCATCGTTATAGGTTTAAAGTCCGTGGTGTTACTGCCACAGTATCCGGACAGATCTTCAAAGCTTTTACCCCGGCACCGTCTCCACCCCCCCGGTACAGCTAGCCAGGTGTCCTGAAAAGCGGGGGCCTCCTCGTCTGTAACGCTCAACGTCAGCCTTACTTTTTTCCCTGGGAGCAGCTCTCTCTGCGCCACGCCACCCGGGCGCGTTTCTTGCCTTTTCCCCTTCGTGTCCAACGCGTTACATTCCAACAATTTTCTGATCGCATGCTCGGGGCCGGCCGTCCGAAAAAACCACATGCATTGTCCAAAAAACTCCTGCACACCCGACTCGGGCATCGCTGCTACGCGTTCAGACTCGATAGGATCTGCGAAAGAAATTGCCGCGAAACTGCCACCGACATCAGTGTCGAGTTCACCCCACTTCGCATAAAGAGTGAACTCCACGCTACGCAACACCGTAGGGCACCCCTCAATGGTTTCAGTCAGCGGGAACTCATAGCTCACTCGTTCGGCCACGGGTTTGTAATCGGCAATAAAGATCTTGCGTTCAGGCCTTTTGCCTCGACGCTGCGGCAAGGTGCAGAGTTCATATCTGGCGGGACGGTAGTTAGCGGCACCGATGAATCGAAACTGTGCGGGTAAATCCACCTCCAGGGTAAAACGCTTAGCCGGCGGTGCCAGCGCACAACCCGAGAGCCATCCAGCACCGAGCGTTATCAAAACGCTGCGCGTCCAACTATTCATGCTTTTGCCACTCCCGTAACACCCGCTCAAAATGTTCCGACGGCGCCTCGCCCTCTATCGGCTGCCACCGAATCGTGCTGCCTTGCGTCGCCTCCTCCAACCGACGCACCACCAGAAACTCGAGCTGCTGGGGGCCTCGCCATTGCCAGGCACGGGCCTGCTCCAGAACCTGCGCCAGCCAGATTCTGGGGTTCTGAAACTCGACCAAGCCGGCGAGTTTTTCGCTGTGTTCAGTCAGCAGATAACGCAGGATATTGGCGTGCAGAATCACTTCGGCCTGAGGGTTGGGCGTGTTCAGCCAGGGCACAGCCACAGGCACGGGATACTCCCCGGGCATTGGGTTTTCACCCCGACACCAACAGCCTTGGTGCCAATAGCACACACTCATCAGTGGGCCGAGAAACACTGGCCAGTGCTCGCCCTGTAAATGGGTCAAAGCACGTGCCAAGGTACGGTTATCGTGAAAGCGATACACGGCCTGGCTTCCCTGGCGCCCTACCAGCAGACGTTCGCGCCAATGCCGAACCACGCCAGCCAGATCATCACCGGGCAGGCTGCCCAGCCAGCCCCAGTTCGTCTCGGGGTGTTGCAGCAGATCAACCAGCGCAGGCTCGTCCGCCTGCTCCACCAACAGAATCAACGGGCCTGCCGCTGCCAACTCGACCAAGGCGGTCTCAGCGTACAGGCTGCAATACTGCGACAGGTTACGCACCGCCAACAGCTGTTGACGTGCGCCGTGGTGACCATCAAGGATCAAGCACAGTCGGCGCCCCGCCTGATGCTGTTCGGCCATCCACTGGCCTGGCTCACTTGGCATCAGGCAGCCCTCCGCATGAGTGTGCACTGGCCTTCACGACACGCCTCGCACACCGGGCAGAAGTCCGCGCCCAACTGCCGGGCCTCGTCCAGAAGGGTGCCTTGGGCCGTCGAGAGGTTCGGCGCATCCATGGCCGATAATGGGTTCGCGGACCGAGTGAGGGGCGGCAAGCCGCCAACGGTGACAGGCCGGCTGCTGAAAATGCCGCCCGCCTGGATAATCAGGTGCTCGCCTCCAGCCTTGAGGCTCAATTGTGCGCCCGCATCGATGATCAGGCTGGCGCCGGCCTTGAGGACGATCTGCTGCCCGGCCTGGATAACCATGGACTGACCGATATGCGTCTGGCTGTCTCCCTGCACATCCAGCCGATCGTTCGTGCCAAGCATGGCAGTGCGGTCTCCGGTGATGTGTCGCTGCTCGCCACTTTCCAAATGAACCGTGCTTAACCCGCGGATGATTTCACGCCGCTCTCCCGCCACCTCAAGACGACTGTCATGGCCGACCTGCTGTTCCAGGTCCCGTTGGGCGCGCAGGAAGATGAGTTCCTCGCCGTGGCGATCCTCAAGGTGCAGTTCGTTGGCCCCCGTGCCCCCCGGAACACTGCGGCTGCGCAACACGCTGCGTGTCTTGTGTTGCGGCAAAGGGTAAGCCGGCCTGTGCAGCGCATTGGGCAGGCAGCCGTTGATCAACGGCTGGTCCGGGTCGCCTTCCAGAAAGGTCAACAGCACCTCCATGCCCACCCGCGGAATCAGCATGGCGCCGAAGCCATCGCCCGCCCAACCGGATGCTACCCGTACCCAACAACTGCTTTTGTCATCGGTGGGATCCAGGCGGTCCCAATGAAAACGTACCTTTACTCGACCGTAGGCGTCGCAGTGCACCTCCTCGTCTGCTGGCCCCGTCACGATGGCGGTTTGGCTGCCGTGGAGGGTAGGTTTCGGGTGTCTGATGGGGGGCCGATGCACGGCGCGCCAGGGTGTTGCGGTAAACCGGTTTCGGTAGCCGTGGAATGTGCCCGCCACGGGTGCTGCTTCCTCCAGCACCTGCGGTTGATAGCCTTCGTGATGCACCGACGTGAGCAACCACAAATCGTTGCAGGTGGGATCCGGGTGGTCACACAGCTCAAGAAAATGGCCGCTGCCCAGCGCCGGTTGATCACTTTTGCCCACGGCACGATGGCGGTCACGCAGATGCCGCTCCAAGCCCCTTTGCGCCAATTGCCGACCTCGCGCATGGTCGCTGAAACCACCAGGGTAATGGTAATCCTCAAGGCGCTGCGTCAATGCAGGCCCGGCCTTGTCTTCCAGGCGCAGCGACGGATGCTCGAAGTCATGATCACGGCGCACCGTCAGCTGGGTACGGGTCTCCAGGCGCACGTCGAACTGCCGGATAGCTCTCGTTTTGGCTGCCAGCTCGTGCGTCGCGCAAAATCGCTGTGCAGCCAGACGCCGAAACACCGTCTGGTCATCACCGAACACCAGCACGTGATTATTCGGGCCATGGCGAAAGTGGTAGTGAATACCCTCCTCCTCGCACAACCGCTGGATAAAGTGCAGGTCGGTTTCCGCGTACTGAACGCAGAACGGACGGGATGGGTAGGCCACAGGGCCCAGTTCGAAGGCATAGGCGTCCGCCAGAATGCCGTGGTGCTCAAGGACCGCCGCAATAATCTGCGGCACACTGCGTTCCTGGAAGATCCGCTGGTTGTGTCGATGGGCAAGACACGCCAGGCGTGGTGCCAGGGTGAGACGATAGCGAGTGAGCCGAACGCCGGGCCCCTCACGGCCGATAGCGTAGATGCGCCCATGCAGCCCCGCACCGGATTCGCCAAAGTCCAGATAAGCCGGCTGGTGAAGCAGCGCCTCCAGATCCAGAGAGGGGTTTTCGCTGACTAAGTGCACGGTAATGAAGTAAGGCTGATCAAGGCCTTCTCGGCCTTTGAAAGCGAGCACCTGGAAGTCATTGTTTATTTCTGGAAGTATCAACTTGAAACGTGGCGCGGCAGATGTTTCAACCATCCCTAAGTTACCCATCATCAATTATTTGACTGAAAGGCCTCCCCCCATCGGGCATTGATTGAACTGCCGGGAAAAAGCGCCTGAACCCAATAAATCTTAGCGATTTCAGGCGGAATTTGACCCTTTAAAAATAAAAAAGACGTTTCGCACAACGTGGTAGGACGTGTCTTTTACAAAATAATAAATTCGCAGAATTTAGTAGCATTCAACAACAAGAAACTTCTTACGCCAACTTTAACCACACAACTAACCGATAAAGAAACGGCTGACACGCATTCAAGATATCAGCCACTTCTGCGCCTTCAGGCTTGCACGCATGCAGTCCCGAACAGACTGACGCTCAGCAGCGTTTCGGCCTGGCACTGTAAACGCACCGGCACTGTGCCACCTGGCATGACCACAGCCACCTCGCCGGCGTCAACCCAACCCGCGCGCCATGCCGCGCAGGCAACTGCGCTCGCGCTGGTACCCGAGGACGCGGTGGGTCCTTCTCCTCGCTCAAATACCCGCGTGATGACCCGATTGCCCGAAGCATGTGCGGCCCATTGCAGATTGATCCCCGCCAAACAAGGTTGGCCGCGCCCACCTGGCGGTGCAAAGGCAATGGCCCGTAACGACTCAAACAGTGCGGGCTGTTGCATCGACTGATTGTCCGGCAAGGCCTGTGCGTGCTCGACGAGCGTCACACAATGAGGATTGCCCACACGGACGAACTGGCTGACGGCCCATTGCGGGTCAATCGCCGCCAGTGCAGCCACATGGCTGAATTCACATTGCCCCAATGTTGCTGCGCCAGTACCGGTAGCGGCCACCGCTGCTGGCCCGAAACTCGGCCGGCCCAAGGCCAGCCAGAAGCCTGCAACCTGTTCAAAGATCGCCGGTTGTGAATAGGTCACCAGCACAGAGACTGAATCCTGCTTGTCGTGATGCACCTGCAACTCACACCCTTGCGTCATCAAACCTTGATCCGTCAGCGCCTGGGAAAAAATCGTCAACCCGTTACCACTGCGTTCGGCGAGCGTGCCATCAGTATTGACGATCAACACGTCAAACGGCGGCGCAGACTGGAACGGCCCGACCAGCAAACCATCGCAGCGGTGTGTCTTGGGAGTGGCCGCACGCGGTAACGTGCCCCATTCACACTCCGAGGCGATAGCCAATGCTGCCCACTCTTTTCGAGTGCTGGCAGCGCGGTCGGCACATTCAGGCACGGCAATGCCCCTGCTGCGTAGGTAGTCGGGGCTGGCCACACCGTAAATATTGCCCCGCGCGTCATAGAACAGAGTCATCGAGACACCTTCCCAAGAAAATTCACCGGAAAATTTCTCCGATTGCCTACACACTTGGTAGCAGCGTATTACAGAAAACCGGCGCAGTGGGAAGTGGACTGGAAGGTGGTAATCCAACGCAAAAACCTGGGGTTCATCCGTTTTCACGCAGATTACGCACCTTCCAGACCACCGCCCAACAATCCGATAGCCTCTGTGTGGTCGCCACCGTCCATGACGTTCCGCTGCTGTAACAATAAACCTGCACCTGCGTGTCAGCCCCTCTCTTCAAGGGAACCCGGCTCGCTCGACAGGGCCTGATGTGCAAGGATGTCGCGCCGGACATCGTTCGTTGAACGCAAAACCAAGGATTTTTCATGACTGCCATCCCCACCCCAGCGCCCGTGGTTCCCGGACGGCTGGAACAAATGTCGACGCGCATTGCCTTTTTCATCGCCGGCTTCGGTATCGCGGCCTGGGCGCCGCTGGTGCCCTACGCCAAGGCACGGGCAAACCTCAATGAAGGCACGCTGGGCCTGTTGCTGTTGTGCCTGGGCGTCGGATCGATCATCGCCATGCCGATGGCTGGCGCCCTGGCTTCACGCTTCGGCTGCCGCCGGGTGCTGACCGCCGGCACAATCATGATCTGCCTGGCACTGCCGATGCTCGCCACGGTCAGTTCAATCCCCTTGCTGATCGCCGGGCTGTTCCTGTTCGGTGGGGGCCTGGGCACTGTGGATTCGACGGTCAACCTGCAGGCGGTCATCGTTGAGCGTGCCAGCGGCAAAACCATGATGTCGGGCTTCCACGGGTTGTTCAGCCTTGGCGGCATCGTCGGCGCAGCAGGGGTTGCCGGGCTGCTGGGGCTGGGCTTGTCGCCGTTGCAGGCGACCCTGGTGGTGATCGTCATCATGGCGCTTGCATTGTTCAAGGCCGGGCCTCATCTACTGCCCTACGGCAGCGAAAGCTCAGGCCCGGCGTTTGCCGTGCCGCACGGTGTGGTGTTGTTTATCGGCTGCCTGTGTTTCATCGTGTTCCTGGCCGAAGGCGCCGTGCTGGATTGGAGCGCGGTGTTTCTCAATGCAGAACGCGGTCTGGATGAAGCTTACGCAGGCTTGGGGTACGCGGCGTTTGCCTTGACCATGACCGCAGGGCGCCTGACCGGTGATTCGATTGTCCGCCGCCTGGGCGCCACCCGCGTGATCGTCATTGGCGGCGCGCTGGCGACTGCCGGCATGTTGCTCGCGACATTATTGCCGGCCTGGGAAACGGCGCTGTTGGGGTATGCCTTGGTGGGCGCCGGCTGCTCGAATATCGTACCGGTGCTGTACACCGCCGTCGGTAAACAAACGGTCATGCCGGAACATATCGCCGTGCCGGCCATCACCACGCTGGGGTATGCCGGTATTCTCGCCGGGCCTGCAGTTATCGGGTTTATCGCCCACGGCAGTAGCCTGAGCACGGCCTTTGTGCTGATTGCGCTGCTGCTGGCCGGGGTGGCCATCAGCGGTAAAATTCTCAAGGTGTAACAAGCTCACCGCACAAGGCCATGGGCTATCTGGCTTTGTGCGCTTCGTATTGTTCCAGCCAGCGTTCCAGGCTTTTGTTACAAAGCCAACCCTCATGCCTGGGACGCCCCAGCAAACGCATGTTGTTGGCACGCTCCAGCGAACGCAGCAGGCCTGGGCGCTCAATGATATTTTTGGCGGTGTAGACGCAGTGTTCACTGTACTTTTTCCTCGGTAGCCCAGTAGCGGGTTCCAACAGGGGCCGGCCCTGCGAATCGAGGTCGTCAGGATCACTCATCACGATTTTGAGCTGGGTTATTTCCACGTATTCAAGCGCTTCAAAAAATACCGTGCGGTCTTTGGGTATGTCCCGCAACTGTTTGAAATAGCCTTGCAAAGCCATTACGACCTCGGCGTTGCCCTGATCATGAAAAGGGTCCTGGCTGAAGGCGCCAGGGGAGCTGTTACCCAGCAACGCTGCAGCGGCTGCGCTCAGGCTGTCGCGGGTGATGTATCCCGCGCCGTCGATGATCGCGTCGTTCAGCAGCGGGCGGTTGAGAATTTCCCTGACCAGCAGGATCATACGGTCGCGCACCTTACTCTCCACTCAAGGTTTGAGCTGCGATCTGGCGCAACGACGCCTGCGTCAAGCGGCCTTCTTTTAAAAAACCGTGCAGCTCGCCAAAGTGTTTTTCCAGCTCGCCCGCCAATTGGCTATCAGTGGAACTCGGACCTGGCGGTGTGGTGTTGGCGCGAGCCGTGGGTGCATTTTGCAGCGCCTGCTGGCGCAGCGAAGACAAGCCTCCACGCCACAACATGGGTCGCTGCGACGGCAACTCCCGCGTTGCGAATGACTCATCGCCGGGCGAATGAAAAACGCGGGACGATGAAACCCGACCTACCTCTGGCCCGCCCAGGCCGATTGGCTGCGCGCGCAGTATTGCACCCTCAATCTTCATGCTTCATCTCTCGCCTTTTGCAGATCCATGCTTGCCTGAAAGTCAGTACCAGAGTGGCCCGAATCATCGATTCGCCCTCTGGGCAGCAAGCAACCGATATGTGGTTAGCGCCACGCGATAGTTCCGGCCGGCAGGAGCATCCCAATAACAGCATGTAACACTGGATCACCCAGGTGTTTGCCCACGCAACCGGGAGCAGAGGCCATTGATCAGCGCAGCCCAGCGAAAAATGGGGCGCCTCAAGCAGTGAGCGCTAGCGTTGTCGGCAGGCCCTGACGCATGCAGCCCGCGGGCAAAATCATCTGCGACGGGCGCCTGGAATTTTTTTTGACCCACAAATGCTTTCATTCGCAGCGTTTCGGTGGCGTATACCGTCGACAAGGCTGCGCAGGTGTCTTCCTTACTTGACGATGTCGAGCAAGCAACTTCATGCCAGCCATCAAAGGTGCACCGGCCATCGGTCTGGCCGGATTGAAACGAAGGTGAAGTCATGTCTGGCCCCTGGTTCAGCGTCTGAAAACGACCAGTACGATCAACGTCGCTGGTTACAACCTGTGTGGCAAACGCGCGGAAACAGTTCCTGCCCGGGCCCGGGCAGCTTGGTGAGCACCTTGAAAAACAAGTCAAAAAAAATCGCAGCCCTTGAGCTGCGATTTTTCTTACAAACGGTCGGTCAGAAGCCGACGCTCGCCTGCACGAAGAACGTACGCGGCTGACCGAGGTACAACCCGGCGTTGTTGTCACTGGATCGAGTGTAGTGCTGTTGGTCAAAGACGTTCTTCACGCCCACACCCAGTTTCAGGTTCGACAGTTGCGCGCCGAAGTCATACCCGCTGCGCACGTTGACCGAGACATAACCGGGGATATCGCCGTACTGCCCATCGGCGGTGCCCTGGGTGATGTAGGTGGTGCCAGTACCCGGCGCACGCTGACCGGATTGGGCATAGACGTCCAGGTTATGGGTCCAGTGATTGATGTCGTAGCGCAGGCCCGCCGTCAGCACTTCACGGGAGTAGAGCGGCAGGTCGCGGCCCTTGAACGGCACATCACCCTCGGCAGTCGCCTTGGTGTAGGTGAAGCCCGCGTTGGCAGTCAGGCCATCGAGGCGTGGGTCCAGGTTCGACAGGTCGTAGTGGGCCGAGGTTTCGATACCCTGGTGCCTGGTGGCGCCGAGGTTGGTCCAACCCACGTCGTTGCTCACATATTGCAGCTCATCCGAGAAGTCGATGTAGAACAGCGTCACTTCGCCGCCCCAGACACTGTCGTTGTAGCGTGTGCCGATCTCGTAGGTCTTGGCTTTTTCCGGGTTCAGGCCGTCGGCCGCCTGGTTGACGCGACCGCCCTGCCCGATCTGCGCGTACTGCAGGCTGCCGAATGAGGTTTCGTAGTTGGCGAAGACTTTCCAGGCATCGGAAATGTGGTACATCACGCTCAACGCCGGCAACGGCTCGTTACTATTGATTTTGCGATTCTTTTCCACGGTGCGCACACCGTTCAAGGCAACCACCGGGCGGTCATGCCAGTTGGTTTCAATGTGTTCAAAGCGGATGCCCGGCGTGACGGTCCACTTGCCGATATCGATTTTGTTGTCGATGTAGAACGCATTGGCGACGGTGCCGCCAGTGCGATCCTGGTAAACATGCCCGTCATTTTGCCCGCCCGGCGTCGGGACGTTGTTGACCAGATTGAGGCTGCTGGCCTGTTCATGCATGCCTTCTTTGAGGTAGCGATAACCAACGCTGACTTCCTGGGTGCTCGGGCCCACGTCGAACACATGGGAGATCCGCGGCTCGATGCCGAAGGTGTAGTAGCTGCGCGGGTAGGAACTGATGGTCTTGAGGTCGCGGTTGGCAATGTTGCTGCCACGGAAGCTGTCGATGTAATAGGTCAGCACTTCGGCCTGGGTACGGTCGTCGATCTGGCGGAGGTACTTGAAGGACACATCCTTGCGACGGCCGCTGAAATTGTCCCAATCGCGCATCGACTGATACGGGTTGGCGTCAAATTGCTTCTGGGTCAGGCCGCCGGGCATATCGGCGTTGGCATTGTAATAGTGAAGGTTCAGCGAGAAATCGTCTTGATCGGTCGGCGCCCAGTGGGTCTTGAGGATCACGTCGTCGATGTCGTTGGAGTTGTTGCTGTTGCGGTAGCCGTTGCCATTTACCCCGGTATACAGCAACGCCACGCCCATGCCGTTATCGGCAGTACCGCCGACAAAAGCATTGTCGACGTGTTTCCAGCCGCCGTGGGCAGAGGTTTCCAGGGTGGTGCCGACTTCGCCCGAGGCTTGCTCAGGAATCGCGCGGGTCACGAAGTTGATCACGCCGCCGACGTTCTGCGGCCCATAACGGACAGAACCTGCGCCGCGCACCACGTCGATACTGTCCAGGTTACCGGCAGAAATCGGCGCCATCGACAGTTGCGGCTGACCATACGGAGCGAACGCCGCCGGCACACCGTCGATCAATACGGTGGAGCGCGGCGACAGGCGCGAGGTCAGGCCACGCACGCCGACGTTGAGGGAAATATCGCTGCCACCCGTGCCGTTAGCCTCTTGCACCTGCACGCCAGGGACGCGGCGCAGCACGTCACTGACATTCATCGCCCCCTGCTCCACCATGGCTTCACGGCGGATCACAGTACGTGCGCCCGGATGGTTCTGCACCACTTCGGCATTGGCATCGCCCAGCCAGTCGCCGACCACTTTGATGTCAGTGACGCCCAACTCCACCGGCGAGCCGGCTTCCCCCGTGCCGCTGCGCAGTGGACGAAGGGTCACGGAACCGGCATCGATCTGGTAATCCAGGCCGCTGCCCTGGAGCAATTGGCGCAGAGCCTGCTCGGGAGACAGGTTGCCGTCCACTGCAGGCGCATGCTTGCCCGCGACCATGTCAGGGCTGAAGAACACTTGCAGGGAAGTCTGCTGGCCCAGTTGACTCAGAGCAGCGCCCAGCGGCTGCGAGCGAATATGGATGCCGTCGGCCGCAGAGGCCGCAGGCAGGGCGGAACTGACCGCAAGCGCCAGCGCCAGGGGCGCCCAACGGGAGACTTTATTGTTGTTCACGACAAGTTTTTTCACGTCGAACCTAGTCCTGTGATCGCAAGAGTGTGCGGCTGTTAATGCAAACCAGTTGCAGTTGCAGAAGAAGACGAAGAACTCGAAAAAAACCTGAATATCAGCGTGAAATAATTTCCTGACTGCCGTCCGGCAAGGCTCGTACCGCCACTGGCAGGATATGTGGCAGCGCTTTGAGCAAGGCGTCGGTGTCGCTGGATTTGAACACGCTGGTCAGCCGCAGGTTGCTCACCGCCGCCGTGTTGACCCGCAACGGCTGCTCGCGATAGCGCGATACTTCCCGCGCGACTTCGCCGAGGGTGGCGTTGTTGAACACCAACTTGCCCGTGCGCCAGGCTGTCAGCTCATCAGCATTCACGGCATACGCCGTAACGACTTGCCCGGTAGAATCGACATGCGTGCCCAGCCCTGCCGTGAGCATCACGATCTGATCCGACGCACGCCCCTGCACCTTGACCGTGCCGGCCTCGACCACCACGCGGGTCTGGTCGTCATCACGGCGAACATCAAAACGCGTGCCGGTGACCGTGACCTGCCCTGCCCCGGCGGCCACCACAAATGGGCGGCGGGTGTCGTGCTCGACGCTGAACATGGCTTCGCCCTGTTTGATTTCTACGCCGCGCCGCCCCTTTTCATAGTGCACCGCCACCACGCTGCGGCTATTCAGGTCCATCACCGAACCGTCGGGCAATGCCACTTGGCGATGCTCGCCCAAGCGCGTGCTGAACTCGGCACTGTAGGGTTTGGGATGATCAAGCCCGCTGAACAGGCCAAGCCCCAAGGCGATGGCCACCACACTGGCAGCCACGGCGTAACGCACAATAGCGCGACGTTTGGGGCGTTCGACCGGGGCCTCGCACAGCGCTTGCAAACGCGCCGTGGGCACAAGGTCGGCGGCGTTCCACAGGCCTTGCAGCACTTCAAATTCGTATTGATGCTCAGGCTGCTCGGCACACCACGCATCAAAACTCTGTTGTTCTTCGGGGTTCAACTCGGCGTTTTGCAGGCGTACAAACCATTGCGCGGCTTCGTCGCGAGCACGGCTATCCATCGTGGAAGATCCTGTTTCAAAACGGGCAGAGTTCATGGGGCCATCGCGTCCAGGCGGTCGCGCAGATGCCGCAAGGTGCGGATCATATACTTTTCCACCATGTTTTTAGACAGGCCCAGGCGTACGGCGATTTCTTGCTGGGTGAGGCCCTCGATTTTCTGCCAGATAAATATCTTGCGACAGTTAAGCGGCAACTCGGCCAAGGCCCGCTCGATGGAGTCCGCCAATTGGATCGCGTGCATGACATGCTCCGGGTCACCGTTGTGGGGCGAACGCTGATCAAAGGCGTCCAATGCCAGCGCCTCACGCCGGTCTTCGCGACGGTAAGCGTCCACCGCAATGTTGCGCGCCGTTTGATGCAGATAGGCGCGCGGTTGCTCAACGTCGCTCGAACGCGACTCAAGCACGCGCACGAAGGTGTCGTGAGCCAGGTCTTCAGCCTGCTGACGGTTTCTCAGGCGGCGTGTCCAGGTTCCGATCAACTCTTCGTAATGCTCGAAAAAGCCTGTTCTGCGGGGCGGCTGAGGAATCATCGCGTGAGCACTGGAAGACGGGGCGTGAATAGTAATGCTTCCTATTAAGCGGAGCAATTGCTTCCCATCGCTCGCCTTACTGCGTTGCAACTAAAGATGACTGGCCGCCTGTTTGAGTCGGCTCAGTTTCTCTCGGCTGCCACACACACTCATCTGGCACCACTTACGTTGTTTACTTTTGGAGAGATCGAGAAATATCCAATCGCAATCCGCGCAACTGCAGCACCTCAACGCGTGAAGTTCACTCGATACCAGCAGTTGCGTCGCGTCTGTTGCCAGGCGTGCGATCAGCATCGACGTCAACTCCTGCGCAGATGCGCAGGTGCGCCAACCCCATGCGGGCATCCCGTCAATGGAGCGCAATACTCGCCACACCGCGCCTTGTTGGTAGTGCAGATTGATCTGCTGTAATGCCTCATCGGTGACGTTCTGGCGTAATGACAGGTTGTGGAAGACGCCGTACAGACGCTCTCTGAATGCAATAACAGCGTCCAGGTCTGGCTGGAAGGATATAGGCGAGTCAAACACCATAGGCGAGTATGTATCGTACTCTTGCTCAGAGAGCAAAGAGGCGTGTAATGCCCACTCAATGAAGAACTTAAAACTGGTGAGCCGCTCTTCCGTCACCTTAAGTGTGGAATACGGCCTGCGCCCATTAGTGGTATTGATAAAATCCAATACCCGGGCGCCGCCGATCAGCCGGATTGATTTTGCAGTGCCCGTGAAATGTGTCATTCCAACTCCCGAAAAACCTGCACGCTCTGCCTTGGCAGAGAATACCTCGTTTCTTGGAGTCGAAGTCGTCACCCCGTAGCTGGAAGACCAATGGCTAAGCAGGGGCCTGCGCACGCGCCATCCAATCAAGAATGATCCCGACCGATTGTTCAACCGAAAACACGTGGGTCTGCAGATGCACTTCAGGAAACAGCGGAGTGTCGTAGTTCGAATCAATACCCGTAAAGTTCTTGAGCAGCCCGGATCGCGCCTTTTTATACAAACCTTTAGGGTCCCGCTGTTCGACAGTTGCCAGTGGGGCATCCACGTGGACTTCTACAAAATGGTCGTTGCCAATAATCGAGCGCGCGTAATGCCGACTGGCCGATGACGGCGAGATCAGCGCGACAATGACGATAAGTCCCGCCTCCACCATCAAACCCGCCACCTCAGCGACCCGCCGAATGTTTTCATCCCGATCACTGTCGGTAAACCCCAAGTCACGACAAAGCCCACTGCGTACCGAATCGCCGTCAATGATGCAGGTAAACCGGCCTTGGGCCCTTAAGGCAATATCCAGCGCATCGGCAATGGTCGATTTCCCGGAGGCAGAAAGGCCAGTCATCCAAATGACCCTAGGTATTTGCTTCATAAGTGACTGTTCGGCACGCGCGTGGCTGAACGCAAACTCATGCAAATTCTGTTGTGGGCCCTGTGCAAAATAGCTCATGACCGTTCTCCCTCCGTCAGCGAAACAGGCTGTTTGCCCAACATGAACACCATCACGCATTGCAATAACAGAAGCAGCGAAACCACCCAATAGACTGTCGCGAACGAGCCTGTCAGGTCTTTGGACAGTCCGCCCAGAAAGTTACCGCACACGCCACCCAGGCCAATCAGCACATTGGCAATGCCAAATGCCTGCGTCAGCCGGTTGACCGGAACGATTTGTCCGATATAGCTGGGGACCAGCCCGAAGATAGGGTAGAACGCCAGCGCAAACAAAAAAGCCGCCAAATAGAACAACGCGATAGCGTTAAAACTGAACACCAGCATGGCTGCCAGACCCGCACTCAGAAAGCACATGGCCAAGGCCGCCCTGGCACCCACTTTGTCCGCAACCCACCCCACCAAAAAGCCCGACGCCATCCCCACAGCGCCGATCGTCGTCCAGATAAACCCTGCGTCCTGTACCGAAACGCCTAATTCATCGCGAAGGTAAGGTGCCAGATAAGTCTGAAACGGCAGCAGTGCCATCCCATTGAGAAAGGCGATGCCCCAGATCAGGTACAGCGAACGGCTCAGCCATGACGTGTGGCCATCGAGCGACCGCGAGCGCTCACCTGAAAAACCAGCCGCCTGCTCCGCCCCCATGTTACGCAACAGAAACCAGGCCACGAAACAGAGGCCCAATGACACAAGGCCGGCGGTCAACCAGATCGAGCGCCATCCACCCTGCAAGGTGAGAAACGACACCAGTAACCCGTTGATGAACACGCCATAGCTGGTGCCACTGGAGATCAGCCCCATGACCCGGGAGCGATTACCTGGACTGAAACCCTTGGTGACGATTTCTGCCAGCGGGATGTAAACCGAAGCGGAGCACCCTCCCAGCAAAATCAACAACCCACCCGACAACCAAATGCTGTCGCTGACGCTCAAGCCCAGCAGGGCCAGAGACGTCACTACGGTGGATACCAGGCTGATTTTCCAACCTTCGAAAAAACGGCTGATGTAACTGGTGACCGAAGAAAACAGCAGAAAGCCGATCTGTGCGCCGCCGGTGATCAAGCCCACAGTGGTGTAGTCAAAGCCGATATCTCGGCGCATATCAACGACCAGGTTGGCGAACAAGTAAACGCCGAACCCATAGGTACTGGCCACAAACCCTGTCAGTACGACTGCCAGCACCACGCTGTCCAGCGCGCGAGAATTATTCTGTACGAGTGTGCTCATCATGACGCCCTCACACGGCGCGGGCGGTGTGGATGACAAAATCACAATTCATCCTGTCGAAGTCACGCTGAAAATCACCGTAATCTTCATGGGCAGAGAAGCCGCTAGCCTGAATCTCGTCGGCCAGTTCCTTGGGTAATAACGGATACACTTTCAGGCTGTAGCGTTGTTTATCTTCAAAGTCGTAAATGAACTCGCACACCTGTGCATCGACCCTTCCCAGGCTGACCGACGCACTGGCCCCGCAGTAATAATAATTGCCGCTGGATTTGAAGTTGCCCGCGCGGATAGCAAAAAAATTACGCTGATCAACAATCAACACACCGCCTGGCTTGAGCAATGCCCTGAACTTGCGCAGCACGCTCATGCGGTCGTGCGCCTCAAACACATGGCACAGTGAACTGCCCAGGCACACTACGGCATCGAACGTGCCCAGCACGTCCGGGTCGAGGTCAAGCCACTCCATATGGTGGGATTCAATAGCCAATTCACGTTCAAGGAAGTTCTGCCGGGCTTTTTTCAACATCGTGCCGCTACCGTCCGTAGCGACCACCTTGAAACCTGCCTGTTTGAGTTGCACGGCATGAAAACCACTGCCCGTGGATACATCCAGCACCGATCTCACACCGTGACTTTTCAGCAACTGCTCAAAGAACCCCTTCTCGCCGGCCTTTCTTTTTTCCCAATCAATCAACGCGTCCCAGCGCTCGACAAAGTCCGACGAATATTGAGTTGAGTAATTGGCTACTTCCTCGTGTTCATACCCCAGAATTTGACTCATGGCACACCGCTCCTAGCCGATTGAATTCTTGAAAGACAGGTACTTTCCCGCCAACTCCCGAGCACAGTCCGCGGACTGCCGAACCGACATGATGTCCTTGGAGTACCCCAGCATCGTCTGCATGATTGCCATGCACCTGGGGTTGAAGGTGACCGAGCCGTCACAATGGATTTCGTCGATACCGTCGTGGCTTTGGCAAATGCTGTTAAGGCGCACCGCGTCGTCGTAGGGGCATTTGTCGGAGAACTGCACATTGATGCGTCCGTCCTGAAGCCAGACCGGATAGCCGCCCGGAAGCCCCAACGGACCGGGCGCGTGCACCAGTACCGGCGTCGGTGAGAACAGCCCTTCGATCACGGTGACCGCAGAACACGCGGTTAGAAACTGCCCATCAACCCCGCCCAAGCGACGAAACTCGGATTTCACCGTAGAAAAAATCACCTCATCGGACAGACGAGCGACTTCGCGCCGGCCGCGAACCTCATACAACAAGCGATAGCTGGCACGCGGGGGCCGTCCGCCCCGTGGCACGTAGTGGCTGAAATAATGCTGGGCATACAGCATCACCTCCACGTCAGCGGGAGAACACTTCAGCAACCGCGCGATGGAGAAACGCACGGCCGGAATCAGGTTGGCGACATTACCCACCCCGATGTCAGGGGCCAGACCGACCCTGGCCAGAATCGGATTGACGGCGTCAGGAAAGGCCGCATTGACGGTCAGGGTCGTGATACCGGAAGCCTTCACTGCCTGCATCAAGTCATGCATCAGTGTCAGGTGCATGGGTAACCAGGGACCGAACTGTGCCTGGTCAAGTTGTTCGAACGAGTGTTTGGGCAACCCGGTGATCACTCTCCATGACTGCAACGAGGCGCAGTTCACGATGATGTCCGGCGCATGTTCCCGAAGCACTTGGGTAACGCTGCCGATATCCGTCAAGTCCGCGATCACTGGCGAGATAGCAACATACTGCTCCAGTTGTGCGCACGACAGCGTCACCAGGTTACACATCCGGATGGTCATTTCTTCGTTGCGCCCCAGCACGACAAACTCGAACCTGTTCCTGGGCGCCAGAATCTTGAGAATGTGCAGGCACAAATTACCTGCGCCCACCAACAGCAACTTTTTCTTCGGTATGGGCTGGCTCACCGTGGGTAGGCTCCGTTATCAACCGGGATAACCTTGCCGGTCATATGACGAAAACCTTCACCGACCAACAGCAAAATGACCTCAGCAACACCACTGGGCAGGATGGGGTCTTTAAGAATTTCCTGGCGCGCGTATTCAGCCCGCCGATATTCAGGAATAGTGTCGTAGATGGCCGTGTCGTGAATCAGTGCCGGAGACACCGCGTTTACCCGCACAAAAGGGGCGAAGTTCCAGGCATTGGCCTTGGTCAAACCGATCACTGCAGCCTTCGTGGCGCCGTACAGGGCATCACAACTGCCCACTTCCCCTGCCACTGAGGTGATATTGACGATGCTGCGCGGTGCTTCGTGCTTCATTTCGCGTTCGGCGAAATCTTTGGAAAGGTAAACCAAGGCTTTAAGGTTAACGTTAAGCATTTCATCCACTTCGTTATCGGAATAGGCATAAATGCTTTTGCCGTGATACAGCCCTGCATTATTAATTAACCCATAGATAGTGGCATGACGCTCATACAGGCTTGGAATAAAGCCCTTGATCACAGCGTCACTGGAAAGATCGGCAACCTGTGTCTCTAATACACTCGCACTGTAAGTCTGTTGCAAGGTGTTGAGCGCATCCACGTCCTTATCGACGGCAATCACAAAGTAACCATCAACAATCGCCTGCTCCAGTGTCGCCCTACCAATTCCATTAGCGGCACCGGTAATAATCAATTTTTTCATGCCCTGTTTCCTATTGACAGAATTCGTTCATGCGCGCGTAAAAAATCCGGTGATAGTCATACATCGCTTTTAACGCTGGCGTATTATCGAGAACCTCTTTATCGGGCTGAGTCTTACTCGACGAAATAATGCACTCACTGTTTTCTGCGGCGACGTGCCAACTTCGCCAGGTTTTCCATTGCGGAGGGCACTCGCGTTTCCACACCATGGCTTGCGGCAGAAATTCAATATCCAAATAGTCACACAGTTTGCCAATCACGCGCTCCGGCGCTGCCGCCAGGTCATCAGCATTAATCACATAGGGCACTTTGCCGGTGAGTTTGGTGACCACACAAAAGATCTCATACAAGGCTTTATGCCCGATGGCTTGCAACGGCATGTTGGGGTGTATTCGATAATGCGAAAGAATGCTGCTGGCGGGCTCCCGAATAAGAAAGATATTGTCTTGTTGCGCCAGAAAGTCCACGTCTACTTTTAAGTCATCGAGGCAGTGATAACACATGTCTTTGTGAAATACGCTGGCCGTCTCCCTGGCCTTGACCAGTCGTTCTTTTATGCCCTGATACGTGGTTGGAAAACTATGATCCCATTCATCCGAAGGAATGGCAGAGTCTGCAGAAAATGCCATATGAGCAAACGGCTCGTGGAAGACTTCAAAGTCTTTGCGCTCGATAAACACGCGCTCCAACACCGTTGAACGAGAACGGGGGTGCGCCCATAACCCGACCATCTTGTTCATACGAGCACCCCATATTCGGCCGCCATGATCGCACTGAGCGAGCGACTGAAAGCGTGCACAGGGGGGCAGAGTCGAGTGCAAAAATCGGCCAAGCGTCGGTGCGCACTGTTGGCCTCATTGCACGTGTTGATAAAAGCCTCATGATTGCAAAAGTCATAAGGCTCAATGCCATCCAGGCAGTAGGCTTCGCAGAAATACGGAATACGAAACAACTTCGCGAGCGTCGAAGCCGGGGGCTTCAAGGGTTCCCCTGCAGGAAATACAGGTTTACCGCGACTTTCGCGCTCAATCAAAAACTCAACCACCTCCGGCGTCAGTGTGTAGCACGTCGCCGACAAGCCGGTCTTCTCCAAGTGCCAGCAATGCTTGTTTCCACGCTCGTCGACATCGACTTTTATACTGGAAAGCAGGGTTTTGACAGGAACGGAAGACGCCGAGACCAGCGCCTGTATCTGCTCATAAACCAGCAACTCGGCCCAGCGCAGATCCTCTGGACTCAGCGTCAGGCCACGCTCCGCCGCTTGTAACGCAAGCTCGGGTTGACAGCCGAAGCGGCCGATCATGAACGTGATCACGTACTTGCAATGGCTTGTGTCAACACCCTTGCTGCGTGCAGTCACCCTTCCACGCTCTATTGCCTGGATGCCTGCCTTGAATTGCGAAACAGTGAAGCAGAACGTGATGTTGAGAGAACTTCCTTGCGCCACTAAGTGCTCGACAGTCGTAAGGCCTTCCTGGCTTGCGGGGACCTTCACCATCACATTCGCAGACAACTGACGCAGCGCCACTCCCCTGGCAGTCATGCGTTCAGCGCAGCGCACATCGACCGGATCAACTTGAGCGCTAATCCAGCCTTCACACTGCCCGGATTGAACCCAGCGTTGCTTCAGGTCCGCAGCCCCCTGCACGATCACTTCGTCGTACAGTTTCCTGCGCAACTCTTGGGGCGCCAGTTTGGCAAGATTAAACCGCGACAACCAATACTCGCGTTTTTCAAGAATCACCGCAGTGACCAGTCGAGGGTTTGTCGTCACATTGCTGAACCCACCGGGTTGCGAAAATGTGTCTGGCATTAACTGCTCTATGCAGCCAGACGCTGCCGGGTATTTTTCAAGCAAGTGTTTCTTATAAGGCACATAGACGGCAGGCGACGAATCCCACCAGACCTCCGAACGTTGATCATTACCCTTTAGCCGCTCTGTATAACCTGAAGTCTTCACAACGCCTCCTCCCTGAGTAGTCATATCACGCTAGCGCCGTGCGTAATTCACGCATATTGGAAAAAGGCAACGCCCCGGCATCAGCCAAAATTAAATGTCGGCCCACGGGCCCAAAACCCAACACGCTTATATTCGCCGCAACCGCCGCGCGAATGCCGGCAACACTGTCTTCAATAACCAATGCATCACGGGGGTCGACGTTATAAGCAGCGCACGCCGTTAAAAATACTAAAGGGTCTGGTTTCCAACGCCCTAACTCATAACAACTGAATATGTGCCCGTCGAAATAAGACAACAGTCCCGTGAGACGTAAACAGTGTTCTATTTTATTACGGGGTGCACTGGAGGCTACGCAAAAAGGTAGCGTCAGGCCCTCCAGTACTTCTCTTATTCCATCGGTAGGTTTTAACTGCGCCGTCAAATCGATTCGTGCACGCTGACGGAAAGCTTCTTCAAACTGACTGTCCAGGCAAATACTCAATACCCGTTCAGCTTCACGTAAGCAGTCGGCAATCTTGCGCCCACGAAAGCGCTCAATAAATTCTACTAAGTCAAGGCCCGTAGCCTCTGGTGCGTCACGACGTGCTTGTTCATTCAGCAGGGAGATCAATACAGACAGGGTGATTTCTTCGCTGTGTACAAGTACACCGTCGCAGTCGAAGATCACTAACTTAGGCACGCCCACGCGGACAGGCGCAGCCTCCTGAACTGGTAGTTCCCCTATAAAGGCCAATGGGTACATGGGCATCTCTTATAGGTATATCCGCGATGACTTCTGAACTACCAGCGGAGCACATTTAGGTGTGCTTATAAGACGCCTAGAGAAAAATCCTGTCAAACGATTTTTAGCGGTTTATTAATTACTTTTAATTATTTATATTGTGTTTTTTATTCCCAAAACCTAAGCACTTCAATCGAAAAACCCATTTGCGACTGCTGAACTTCTACCGACACGTGTCAGTCAGCACAAAGGACTCTCATAGAACGGTGGGTGGGCAATGCAGATCTCCTTGCAGCAACAAGTGGCCCTGGTCACCGGCGCCAGTTCCGGCATCGGCGCAGGCGCAGCCAAGGCGTTGGCCGAAGCCGGCGCGGCCGTGGTGCTCAACTACAACTCCCAGGCGGCGCCAGCCGAAGCCCTCGCTGCGCAGATCAACGCAGGCGGCGGGCGGGCAATTGCCATCGGCGGTGACGTGTCCAAAGAAGCCGACGTGGAGCGCCTGTTCGCCCAGACCCTTGAGGCCTTCGGTCACCTGGACATTCTGGTGGCCAACTCGGGCCTGCAAAAAGACGCCAATCTGGTCGACATGACCCTCGACGATTGGAACACCGTGATCGGCGTCAACCTCACCGGCCAGTTCCTGTGCGCCCGCGCCGCCGTGCGGATCTTCAATCGCCAAGGCATTCGCGACGGCGTCTCGCGGGCGGCCGGCAAAATCATCCATATGAGTTCGGTGCACCAGGTCATCCCGTGGGCCGGGCATGTGAATTACGCAGCCTCCAAGGGCGGTGTGGAGATGCTGATGCGCACCCTCGCCCAGGAAGTCAGTGAACAGCGCATCCGCATCAATGGCATCGCGCCAGGGGCGATTCGCACGGCAATCAACCGTGCGGCCACCGAAGGCGCGGCTGAAAAAGAATTGCTCAAGTTGATTCCCTACGGCCGCGTAGGCGACGTGGAAGACGTGGCCAATGCGGTGGTCTGGCTGGCCAGTGATGCCTCCGACTACGTGGTGGGCAGCACCTTGTTTATTGATGGCGGCATGAGCCTTTATCCGGAGTTTCGTGGCAATGGTTGATTTCAAGAACGAACCCCAAAGCGCCATCGATGCCCATGGCATCATCGGCGATATGCGCAGCGCGGCACTGGTGAACGACACAGGCAGCATCGATTTTTTCTGCTGGCCGGAATTCGACAGTCCATCAATCTTCTGCTCACTGCTGGACACGCCCGAAGCCGGTGTTTTCCAACTCACCCCCGACCTGCCCAACGCACGCCGCGAGCAAATCTACCTGCCCGACACCAACGTGCTGCAAACCCGCTGGCTGAGCGATGAAGCCGTGGTGGAAATCACTGACCTGCTGACCGTTGGCGAAGACGTCGACGACCTGCCGCTGTTGATTCGCCGCGTGCGTGTGGTCAGCGGCAAAGCCACCCTTCACCTGCGCTGCGCCGTGCGCCATGACTATTCCCGCGCACAAACCCAGGCGACGACCGACAACGATGGCGTGCTGTTTACGGCTGACGGCCAGCCCGCCCTGCGCCTGGTCGGTAGCCATCCGCTGAACCTCGAAGACCACGCGGCAGTCGCAAGCTTTAGCCTGAGCCAGGAGGAAGGCGCCGAATTTGTCCTCGGTGGCGCCGACGACCCACGCGTCACCAATGACTGCACCGACCTGTACCTGGAACGCACTCTGAAGTTCTGGCGCGGCTGGATCGCGCAATCAAATTACCGTGGGCGCTGGCGTGAAATGGTCAACCGCTCGGCATTGGCCTTGAAGCTTTTGACCTCACGCAAACACGGCGCAATCATCGCTGCCGCCACCTTCGGCCTGCCGGAATCACCCGGCGGCGAACGCAACTGGGATTACCGCTACACCTGGATCCGCGACGCCTCGTTCACCGTTTACGCGTTTATGCGCCTGGGCTTTGTCGAGGAAGCCAACAGCTACATGCGCTGGCTCAAAGGCCGAGTCAGCGATTGCTGCGGCAAGCCGACCAAAATCAATATCCTCTACGGCATTGATGGGCGCCAGGAGCTGCCGGAAACCACACTCGATCACTTGACCGGGCACGGCGGCGCCAAGCCGGTGCGCGTCGGCAATGAGGCGTTCGACCAGATCCAGTTGGATATCTACGGCGAGCTGATGGACGCGGTGTACCTGGTTAACAAATATGGCGAGGCGATTTCCCACGAAGGCTGGAAACACACGGTGGAAGTGGCCGACCAGGTCTGCGAAATCTGGAACCAGAAAGATGTCGGGATTTGGGAGATGCGCGGCGAGCAGCATCACTTCCTGCATTCGCGGCTGATGTGCTGGGTGGCGCTGGACCGCGCAATCCGCCTGGCCTCCAAACGCTCGCTGCCGGCCCCATTCGCACGCTGGGACCAGACCCGTCAGGCCATCTACGCCGATATCTGGAGCAATTTCTGGAACGAAGAGCGCGGGCACTTTGTGCAACATATCGGCAGCACCGCACTGGATGGCTCGATGCTGCTGATGCCGCTGGTGCGCTTCGTCGCGGCCACCGACCCGCGCTGGCTGTCGACCCTCCAAGCAATCCAGAAAAGCCTGGTGCGTGACGGCATGGTCTATCGCTACCGCAACGACGACAGCCAGATCGACGGCCTGCAAGGCACCGAAGGCGCCTTTACTGCGTGCTCGTTCTGGTACGTCGAATGCCTGGCCCGCGCCGGCCAAGTGGAGAAAGCCCACCTGGAATTCGAACAACTGCTGCGCTACGCCAACCCGCTGGGCCTGTACGCCGAAGAGTTCGACAGCCAGGCCCGTCACCTGGGCAATACGCCCCAGGCGCTGAGCCACTTGGCATTGATCAGCGCGGCGACGTTTTTGGACCGTAAGCTCAGTGGGGAAAAGACCGTGTGGCAACCCTGAGGTGGGCTGTGCACAATGGGCAGTCCCGTCGTTAGACTGCTCGGAAAACTTGGAGGTAGATGTGGGGTGGCATGCTTTTGCCAAAATCATTGATCGCGAGCCGGTTTTCGCGACACTAGCGCCATGAGCGGATTTCCTGCCCTCGCTACCCCGCGCCTGCACCTGCGAGAACTGCAAGTGAGCGACGCCCCCGCGCTGTTCGCCATCCACGCGGATGCCGCGAGCATGCGCTGGTTCGGCGTCGACCCGATGACTGACCTCCCCCAGGCCGAAGCCCTGATCGAAACGTTCGCCCAGTGGCGCACCCACCCAAACCCAGGCACACGTTGGGGCCTTGAACACCAAGGCAAATTGATCGGCAGCTGCGGCCTGTTCAAGTGGAACCGCGTCTGGAACAGTTGCGCGTTGTCCTGCGAGCTGGCACCTGCTGCTCGTGGGCAGGGCTTGATGAACGAAGCCTTGCAGGCCATGCTCGATTGGGGCTTTGAGCATATGCAGTTGCATCGCGTCGAAGCCTTGGTGCACCCGCAGAACACTGCTTCTGTAGCGCTATTGAAACGCCTGGGTTTTAAAACCGAAGGCACATTACGAGACGCAGGGTTCTGGAATGGCCAGCGGCATGACCTGAGGGTGCTGGGGTTATTGGCGCAAGAGTGTATAGACGACCACTGAGAGGCCTATAACGATACCGATGCCACTTAACGCGCCCTGATATTCAAGGAATGAATATGATCCTGTGCCTAGAAAGAGATGTAAGCACACCGATCCGACCTATATTGAGCTGCAGCGAAACGTGGGAAAGCTACGATAAAGGCTTGATCAAATGTTGGGAGGTTGGTCGGGCACTGGCAACTGGATATTGATCCTGAGCAGGAGGTCCCTAAAACGTGCTCGCGTACTCACATAATGGTTACGTTCACGCCCGACAAAGCGAAGTACATCAATCAGACCACGGAATCTGAAGGTTAAGGAGCAGGACGCATGGATCTTCATAAGGAATTCGAGCGAAGCATTTTCTTTCACCAGGCACGTATTGACCGACGCTCTGCCGATGCATTGGTCGGGATTACCGCCGGCTTGACGGCTGATGGCAAAATCAACCAAAGGGAAGCCGAGTTTCTCAAAACCTGGATAGAGACCCATCTGATACAACTTGAAGATCCGGTCGTTAACATTCTTTATCAACGTCTCGCCAATATGCTGAGCGACGGTGTGCTGGATGAAGATGAGTCGAACGAGCTATTGGAAATGCTGCATCAATTCTCGGGCCTTCCAATTGGGGCACCTCAGCGCACGACAGGCGTTAGCAGCCTGCCGTTGAACGACCCGGTTCCTGAGCTCGATTGGCAGGGCAGGGTTTTCCTGTTTACAGGAGTCATGGCATACGGCCCTCGCAAAGACTGCGAGTCGCTCGTACTCGAACGAGGAGGCGTGATCGGAAACTCTGTTAGTAAAAAAGTCCATTTCCTGGTGGTGGGCAGCATTGGCAATGAGCAGTGGCTCCACAGTTCCTACGGTACGAAAATCAAGAAAGCAGTGGCGTTGCGAAACAGCGGCGTTCCCATCGCAATCATCAGCGAAACCCACTGGCAACAGGTGGTGTTCGGTTGAATCCCATCATTTCCATCCTCATTCACGTCCCAGACTGGCGCACCGCAACCGACGGGCTAGACAAGTCAGGCAACTGACTTCAAGCGTGCAATGCACCGTCATCGGCTTGAGCTAGAGTTCCAGCAACGTTGGCCTGACCCTGACCTGTGGCGAGCAAGCTCGCTCGCTACAGGTATCTATCGTTCGATCAATCATTTGGTATTTACACCATGAACCCACTCGCCCAGCTGCTCTACGTGCGCACCTCCATGCTCGACGTGGCCTATGAAGCCCACGGCCCTGAAGACGGCGCGCCGATTATCCTGCTGCACGGTTTCCCCTACGACCCGCGTGGCTACGATGACATCGCGCCGGTGCTGGCCGAGCGTGGCTACCGCGTGCTGGTGCCTTACCTGCGCGGCTATGGCCCGACGCGGTTTATCAATGAGCAGGTCATGCGCTCCGGCCAACAGGCGGCGTTGGCCAAGGATTTGCTGGACTTCATGGATGCCCTTCACATCCCGCAAGCCACTTTGGCGGGATATGACTGGGGTGGCCGCGCCGCGTGTATCGTCGCCGCGCTGTGGCCCGAGCGCGTACGTGGGTTGGTGACGGGAGATGGCTATAACATTCAGGACATCGCCAACTCACTCAAGCCGGGTGCGCCCGAGACAGAGCATCGCTTGTGGTATCAGTTTTACTTTCACACCCAGCGCGGTGTGGACGGTTTGACTGCCAATCGCCGCGAGCTGTGCGAGCTGCTGTGGAAGCTGTGGTCGCCGACCTGGGCCGAAGGGCCGAGCCTCTACGCCAAGACCGCGCCGTCATTTGATAACCCGGATTTTATCGAGGTGGTCATTCACTCCTATCGCCATCGCTTCATGTACGCCCCCGGCGACCCGGCGTTGGAAGCCATCGAACAGGCACTGGCGCTGCAACCGCCGATCTCGGTGCCGAGCATTTCGCTGTGCGGTGCCGATGATGGCGTCGGCCCGGCCCCGGTCGAGGACGACGATGTGGCGTGCTTCAGCGGCGAGTATCGGCGCCAGGTGTTGCCGGGCGTTGGCCACAATGTGTTCCAGGAAGCGCCGCAGGTGACCCTTGAGGCGCTGTTTGAACTGCTCGCTCACGACACCGGCGAAAAGCGTTCGCGGTAAGCCTGGGGCGTCACCGATAACGCGCGCAGAAAGCTGCGGCGCAAGGTTTCTTCGCAGCCGAACCCGCACTGCACGGCAATGCGTTTGATTGACGCCGTGCTGTCGGCCAACTGCCGCCGCGCCGTTTCCACGCGGATCAGTTCGACAGCACGTGCCGGGGTTTGGCCGGTTTCGGTGCGGTAGTGGCGCACAAAACTGCGCTCGCTCATGCCAGCCTGAGCGGCCAACGTGGCGATGTTCAAATCCAGGGTAAGGTTTTCGGCCATCCAGGCGTGCAAGTCGGCAAAACGGCTGTCGCCCTTTTGCAGCGATAACGTCGCGCTGAATTGCGATTGCCCGCCCGGACGCTTGAGGAACACCACCAAATGCCGCGCCACTTCAAGGGCGACGGCGCGGCCCAGGTCTTCTTCCACCAGGGCCAGGCACAGGTCGATGCCGGCGGTGACACCGGCGGAGGTCCACACCGCACCTTGCTGGATAAAGATCGGGTTGGACTCCACCGTCAGCGCGGGAAACTTGCGCGCCAGCTCTTCACAGCGCGTCCAGTGGGTGGCCACGCGGCAGCCGTCGAGCAAGCCGCTGGCGGCGAGCAAAAAAGCCCCGGTGCACACCGACGTCATGCGCCGTGTGTGCCTGGCCTTTTCGCGCACCCACTGCACCAACGCGGGGTCTTCGGCAGCGCCATACACGCCCCAGCCGCCTGCGATCACCAATGTGTCGCAGGGTGTATCCAGCGCGGGCAGCGGCTCGGCCACCAACGCCAGGCCGGCGGAGGTCATCACCGGCGCATCCTGCGCGGCGACCACCGAAACCGCGTAAGGCAACGGCAGGCCGCGCTGGCGCGCCAGGTCATTGGTTGAGGCGAACACCTGCAACGGCCCGGTCACGTCGAGCACTTGGGCATTTTCAAAAGCGAGAACGTGGATGATCCGGGTCATGATTGGCGTGATTTGTGGGCTCAATGGCGTATTCGCCAAAGCCTAGGCCTCTACAGTGAAGCCGTCCACCCCTTTATCGGAGCTTGATTCATGACCTTGCAGATCGGTTTTCTGTTGTTCCCCGGTATCCAGCAGCTTGACCTTACCGGCCCCTATGACGTGCTGGGGTCGCTGCCGGATGTGAAGCTGCATCTGGTGTGGAAAGACCTGGCACCGATCACCTCCAGCACCGGACTGGTGTTCACTCCGACCATGACGTATGCCGACTGCCCGCGCCTGGATGTGCTGTGCGTGCCCGGCGGCTCCGGCGTCGGTGCCTTGATGGAAGACCCGCAAACACTCGACTTCCTCAAAGCCCAGGCGCAGACCGCCCGCTACGTGACCTCGGTATGCACCGGCTCACTGGTGCTCGGCGCGGCCGGTTTGCTGCGCGGCCGTAAAGCCACCACCCATTGGGCTTACCACGACCTGCTCGCCCCGCTGGGCGCCATCCCGGTGCAAGCGCGCGTGGTGCGTGACGGCAACCTGTTCAGCGGTGGCGGGATTACTGCGGGGATCGATTTTGCGTTGACCCTGGCCGCCGAGCTGTACAGCGAAGCCGCCGCAGAGCTTGTGCAACTGCAGATCGAATACGCGCCGGCACCGCCGTTTGACGCGGGCAGCCCGAGCACCGCGCCTGAACATGTGCTGGAAGAAGCCCACAAGCGCACGGCGGAATCGCGTCGGGTGCGCGGTGAAATTGTGGCGCGGGCGGCGGCGCGGCTGGGCTGATGGCACCTGCGCAGCAAATTCTGTGGCGGTAGTGCTGTAATGGCGGTGGGTCAGGCAGGCCGGGACATAAACGCCAACCGCGCCGCCAATAGCGTCAGCACGGTCGCCAGGCCCCATTTCTGCAGCCTGGCGCTGTGGCTGCTGCCCGCAAACACTCGGCTGATCGCCCCGCCAAAAATGCCCAGCAAGGCGTGGAAAACCCCGGCGATCAGGGTCAGAACGCCGCCCAGCACCCACAGCTGCACCGCAATGGAGCCGGCCTCGGGCCTGACGAATTGGGGCAGAAACACCATGAAAAACAGCAACGCCTTAGGGTTGAGCAGACTGTTGAGCATGGCCTGCACAAACACATGCCGTAAACGCACGCGCCGGACCTGGCTCATGTCCAGGCCGGTGTTTTTTTGCAAGGTCTTGAACACCAGCCACAGCAGGTAGATCACCCCGGCGTAACGAATCAAATCAAACGCCGGCGGCCAACTGGCGACCAAGGCGGTGACCCCGCTCGCCGTCAAGGCGGTCAGCAGCAAATCCGCCACGCAGATTCCCAGGCTTGAAGCCACGCCACCGCGCCAGCCATAACTCACGCCATGGCTGATCACAAACGCCATGTTCGGCCCCGGCGACAGCAGCAACAGCAAAACAGCGCCGGAAAACACCGCAAGGGTTGCAAGGTCGATCATGCTCAAGCCCTCCACCAGAGAAAGCCTGCAGATTAAACGGCGCGCCGTGCGGCAACAAAAAATTGTGCTGGATACATTCTTCGCCAACGGTCATGTCGGGTGATTGCTCATTGCCACAACCAACGATTAGAATGCGAAACATTATCAATAATACCCTGCGTCAGGATGACCCTGTTGAGCGACCATCCTCTGGACTCTGCCGCTATCGGCCAGCTCTACCATGCCCATTCTTCCTGGTTGCGCGGCTGGTTGAGCCGGCGTACGGGCTGTCGTGAACATGCCGCTGACCTGGCGCAGGAAACCTTTGTGCGGCTGCTCAACGCGCGCAAACAACAGACCTTGCAACAACCGCGCGCCTACCTGAGCAGCATTGCGCGCAGCCTGATGATCGACCAGTACCGGCGCCGCGAGCTGGAGCGCGCCTACCTTGAAAGCCTGGCGCACTTCCCGCAAGTGGATGTGCCGTCGGAAGAAACCCGCCTGTTGATCCTTGACAGCCTGGAGCGCATCGACCGCTTGCTCGACCAGCTCAAGCCACGGGTGCGCGAAGCGTTTTTGCTGGCGCAACTGGACGGCCTGACCTGCGCACAAATTGCCCTGCGTTTGGGCGTGTCCAAGGCCACGGTTGAGCGCGACCTGGCCAAAGCCCTGCATGCCTGCTACCGGTTACGTTATGCCGAACTTTGACCCGCGCCTGGTCGACCAGGCCATCCAGTGGATGATCCGGCTGCGTTTCAACGTCGCCGATGACGTCAGCACTGCTGCGTTCGAACAGTGGCTGCAGAGCAGCCCCGAGCACCAACGGGTGTGGCAACGGGTGGCCACCATGAGCGATGAGTTCAGCCACGTGCCCGCCGGTGCCGGGCGCCATGCCCTCAACGGCGCACGCCAACGCATCAGCCGCCGTGACACCTTGAAGGTGCTGGGCCTGTTTGCCGGCGCCGCCGGCCTCGCCTGGCTCGGGCGCGACTACACACCCCTGCCCGTGCTGATGGCCGACTACCGCACCGCCACTGGCGAGCGACGCTGGGTGACGCTCAACGATGGCAGCCATATCCAGCTCAACAGCGCCAGTGCGATCGACGTTGCGCTCAGTACCGAACGGCGCCGGGTCCACCTGCGCCAGGGTGAAATGCTGATCAACACCGGCGCCGACAGTCGACCGTTCTGGGTGCAAACCCGTGACGGCTACCTGCGTGCCCTCGGCACGCGCTTTCTGGTGCGCGAAGAAGGCCAAGGCACGTTGCTCGCCGTGCAACAAGGCAGCGTGGCGGTGTATGCCGACCTGCACGACAGCAGCGCGCGCCAACTGATCAACCCCGGCGAACAGGTGCTGTTCGACCGCACCCACCTGCGCCCACCGATCGCCAACGGCCTGGATCCCTGGGCTTGGAGCGACGGCGTGATCAGCGCCCACAACATGCGCCTGGATGATTTCCTCGCCGAGCTGAGCCGCTACCGCAACGGTTTGGTGCGCTGCAGCGAGGCCGTGGCCGGGTTGCGCGTATCGGGCACTTACCAGTTGGATGACACCGACCAGGTGCTCAACCTGGTGGCTCAGTCGCTGGCGGTCAACGTCACCTATCGCAGCCGTTATTGGGTGACGGTTACGTCCCGCGCTTAGTGCATAAAAAATAAATGAGGTTATTTCTCATTGCCGCTCGACCTGTAAGGAAAGGCCGATCAACAGGCCGGTTCTGTTCACTTCCTTAAAGGAGCATCCCGCGGTCATGCAAGCGTTCCCTTCCCAACGTTCCCCCCTCAAGCGCGCGGTGCAGGCCGCCCTGCTGGGCGCCTGCCTGAGCGGCGGCGCCCTGCCGCTGGCCGTGATGGCCGAAACACTCGCCAACGACACCCAGGCACGCGATTGGCAGATTGCCCCAGGTGCGCTGGCCAACGTGCTGGACCAGTTCGCCCGCCAGGCCGGCATCAGCCTGTCCTACGACGCTACCAGCGTCGCCAACAAGTCGAGCCCAGGCTTGAACGGGCGCTATGAGCGCGAGCAAGCCTTGGGCGAACTCTTGCGTGGCCACGGCTTGCAGGCACAACGTCAAGGCGCAAGCACTTGGCTGCTATTGCCACACATCGCCGAGACCGGCGCGCTGAACCTGGGCGCCACCACCGTCACCGGCGAGCGTCTGGGTGCCACCACCGATGGCAGCGGTTCCTACACCACGGGCGCGGTCACCATCGGTAAAGGTCAACACAGCCTGCGGGAAACCCCGCAATCGGTCAGTGTGATGACCCGCCAATTGATGGACGACCAGAACCTCACCACCATCGAAGACGTGATGGAACACACCCCGGGAATCACCGCCTACGCATCCCCCATGGGCGGTAAATATTTCTATTCCCGTGGCTTCAAGATGCTCGGCCAATACCAGTACGACGGCGTACCGCTGGACATGGGCAAAGACTACGTACAGGCCGACAGTTTCAGCGCCAACATGGCGATCTACGACCGCGTGGAAGTGCTCAAGGGCGCAGCCGGCATGCTCAAGGGTGCCGGTACCGCCAGTGGTGCCGTCAATTTTGTGCGTAAACGCCCCCAGGCCAAGCCGACCTCCAGCCTGTCGCTGGCCGCTGGCACCTGGGACAACTACCGGGCCGACGTCGACACCGGCGGCCCCTTGAATGACAACGGCACCGTGCGCGGCCGCGCGGCATTCAGCCAGCAGGATCGCGGTTCCTACATGGATATTTCCAAACGCAAGGACCAGGCCTTCTACGCCGCGCTGGATGTCGACCTCAACCTCGACACCACCCTGGGGCTGGGCGCCAGCTACGAAGACATCGACGCCAGCCCGTGCTGGGGCGGTCTACCGCGTTACAAGGATGGCAAGAGCGCCAAATTGAGCCGCTCCACCTGCCTTGGCCAATCCTGGAACGACTGGCAAAGCCAGCGCGCCACCTTCTTCGCCGACCTCACCCACCACTTCAACGACGACTGGCAACTCAAGGTCGCCGCCGTGCATAGCCGCAACCTGCAAGACACCAAGTACGCCGCCAGCGAAGGCACTATCGCCTATGGTGATCCCGCGCCCACGGCCAATTCCTACGCCGCGCTGATGGACTACGATCACAAGGACTTCGGCCTCGACGCCTACCTGGACGGCAAGTTCGAAGCCTTCGGCCTGGCGCATGAACTGATCATCGGCGCCAACGGCAGCCGTGGCACTCAGGACGACGTCTACGCGATCCGGAATCTGCCGACTCGCCAGAGCATCTATCAACCCGACCACCACTTCCCGGAGCCGGCCAACGACACCTTCTGGCCGAATATGTACCGGGGCGGTACGGTCAAGGAAACCGCCACCCAATACGGCGCCTACGCCACCTTGCGCCTGCGCCTGGCCGAACCGTTGATGCTGGTTCTCGGCAGTCGCGTCAGTTGGTATGAAAACCGCCGTGAGTCCTTGAACCTGGCCTGGGGCGAGTGGGCCGACCAGGATGCGCGGACCAAGGAAACCGGGGTGGTCACGCCGTTTGCCGCGCTGATCTACGACCTCAATGACAACCTTTCGGTGTACGCCAGCTACGCCGATATCTTCCAGCCACAAAGCTCCTACGCCACGGTCAGCGGTTCGGCCCTCAAGCCGAAAATGGGTGAGAATTATGAGCTGGGTATCAAGGGCGAATGGTTTGACGGGCGCCTTAACAGTTCCCTGGCGCTGTTTCGCGCCATCGAAAAAAACGCCGCCCAAACCGATTTCATCACCCGCTGCGGCAGTTCCTCCGACGGCTACTGCTACACCGACACTGGCAAAGTTCGCGCCCAAGGGGTCGAGGCCGAGCTGAGCGGCGAATTGCTTGAACGTCTGCAAGTGTTTGGCGGCTACACCTACACGCAAACCAAAAACCTGAAGAACATCGACAGCGCAGCCGAAGGCGCGGTGTCCAACACCTACGTACCCCGGCATATGCTGCGTTTATGGGGCGACTACCAGTTGGACGGTGCACTGTCAAAATGGACAGTTGGCGCAGGGGTCAACGCCCAGAGCAGTAACTACCGCCTGCAAACCATCAAACTGGAGCAGGCCGGGTATGCGTTGTGGAATGCGCGCATTGCGTATCAGGTGGACGACACCTGGACTGTGGCGCTCAACGGCAACAACCTGTTCGATAAAAACTACTACCAGACCGTGGGTACCTCAGGCTGGGGTAATCTTTATGGAGAGCCGCGCAACCTCACGCTGAGCCTCAAAGGTAACTTCTAAACATCACCAGTCCTTGCACCAGAGCTGGCAAGCCGGCTCTGGTTCGACAACCCCCCTTCCCCCGCCCTGCTTCTGTCAAAAAAAGCTTTTTTCGCTGGCAGGCAAATCCCCACGTTTGTTCCTACACTCCAAAAAGCCATCATCGATTCTCGATTTTTCTGAAAACACGGCCTCTAATGTCAATAAATCGTCATACCATGGGTCTCATGAGAGCCATTGAGGGCGACGGCGAAAAAAAGCCAAAACATTGACACGGAACCTCAAGGAAGCCACTATTTAGCCATCATTCCGTAAATTCCTGCGTCTGAACAGGCATTACGTATTACCCAGCAACTGCAGTTGTTCGATTTGCACCACTTGTAAAGCAAACCTGCCTTATGGATGAGCAAAACGAACAGGAACGTTCTGGTGGTGTATTGAGGATCTGATCTATGCGCGGTAAATCGTCGGTCGATAGCCTGTTTTTGACTCGTCCCGGTTTCGTTGAGTTTTTTGTCGTCTTCGTCAAACTGATCCACGGCCTCACTGCTGTGGTGCCGGCAATTATCCTGTTGTTCTACCCGGAACCTGTCGCCGAGCACATGCGCAACCACTACCTGGGCCTGCTGGTATTCTTTGCGCTCTTGACCATCATTCTGTTCCAGGCCCTGGGGGTGTACTCCGAGGATCTGTTCAGCAATCGCCTGCGTTTTCGCGTGATGCTGGTGGCCTGGGTCTCGGCGTTTTGCATCTTGCTGTTCATGTACCAGATCCTGCTGCTGTTCCCACAGTTGAGCCCACGCAACCTGACGGCCTGGTTCTCCATGAGCCTGGTGCTGTTTGGCGTGGAGCGGATATTGATGCTGCGCCTGTATCGCCATTTGATGAAGAACGGCAAGTTCTTGCAACGTACGGTGATCCTGGGCTTTACCGAGACGGCGGTGCATGTGGCTGAACACCTGTCGCGCAACAGCGATATCCGTTCCGGCCTGATCGGCTTTATCGACGACCGTACCGAGCGCATTCCCAAGGAATTGAGCCGCCTGCCCTTGCTGGGCAATACCCGCGACCTGGAAAAGCTGATCCGCTCCGAACAGGTCAGCCAGGTCATGATCACCCTGCCCTGGGCCGCCGAGCAGCGTATCAACGGGCTGGTCAAGCGCCTGCGGCAGATGTCGGTGAACGTCATGCTGGTGCCCGACATGGCTGCCTTGCGTTATGGGCATAACCGCATCACCGATGTGGGCGGCATCCTGATGTTCAATACCTCACAGTTGCCGCTGCGCGGCTGGTCGCCCTTTATCAAGCGTTGCGAAGACCTGCTGCTGGCCAGCATCGGCCTGTTGTTGCTGTCACCGGTGATGCTGGCGACGGCCATCGCGATCAAGCTCGATTCCAAGGGCCCGGTGCTGTTTCGCCAGAAGCGCTTTGGCTACAACGACAACCTGATCCGGGTGTTCAAGTTCCGCTCGATGTACGTCGAACAGACCGACCTGAACGCCGAGAACCAGACCACACGCCAGGACCCGCGCATCACCCGGGTAGGCAGGATCATTCGCAAGACCAGCATCGATGAGCTGCCACAACTGTTCAACGTGCTGCTGGGCAATATGTCGATGGTCGGCCCGCGCCCTCACGCCACGGCCACCAAGGCCGCCGGGGTTCCGTTCGAGCAAGCGGTCAGCGAATACAGCTCACGCCACCGGGTCAAGCCAGGCATCACCGGCTGGGCACAGATCAATGGCTACCGTGGCGAGACCGACACCCTGTTCAAAATCCAGAAGCGAGTCGAATACGACCTGGAATACATCGCCAAATGGTCGGTGTGGCTGGATCTGTACATCGTTTTCATGACGGTTCCGGCCGTCCTTTCCACCAAGGAAGTCTATTGATGAACCCTCTTAACGGATTGATCCCGTGCATCATCTCCGGTGGTTCGGGCACGCGGCTGTGGCCGGTTTCGCGGCAGAACATGCCCAAACCCTTCATGCGCATGCGCGACGACCAGAGCCTGCTGCAAAAGACCTTCCTGCGCGCCAGCCACTTGCCAGGGGTGGAGAGCATCCTGACGGTGACCAACCGCGACCTGCTGTTTCGCACCCTCGACGACTACCGCGCGGTGAACACCCAGCGATTGGCCCTCGAGCTGCTGCTGGAGCCGTTTGGACGTAACACCGCCGCCGCCATCGCCGTGGCCGCCTTGCATGTGCAGGAGCATTTCAGCGCTGAAGCGCAGTTACTGGTGATGCCCGCCGACCACCTGATCCTTGATGAAGCGTCCTTCGCCCAAGCGGTAGAAAAAGCCCGCGCACTGGCCGAGGCCGGTTACCTGGTGACCTTCGGCATTCAGCCTGACCGTGCCGAAACCGGCTTTGGCTATATCGAACAAGGCGCAGCGTTAGGGGCCGGGTTTCAGGTCCGGCGCTTTGTCGAGAAGCCCGACCTGGCCACCGCCCAAGGCTATTTGGACGGCGGCAAGCACCTGTGGAATGCCGGCATGTTCTGCTTCAAGGCTGCCAGCCTGTTGGAAGAATTGGCCAGCCACGCCCCGGCAGTCCTGGAGGCTGCCAAGGCCGCACTCGAGCACAGCCAGAGCCTGCAGAACAGCAGCAGCCGCCAGCGTGAACTGAGCCCGGAAGGTTTCAGTACCGCGCCGGACATCTCCATCGACGTGGCCCTGATGGAAAAATCCGCAAAGGTCGCGGTCGTGCCCTGCAACATTGGCTGGAGCGATATCGGCTCCTGGGAAGCGCTGCGCCAACTCACCCCCAGTGATGACAATGGCAACCAGATCAATGGCGAGGCGATCCTGCACGACGTGCATAACTGCTACATCGACTCGCCCAAGCGGGTACTCGGTGCAGTGGGCGTGCGCGACCTGATCATCGTCGACACCCCGGACGCACTGTTGATCGCCGACGCCCACCGCAGCCAGGACGTGCGCTATATCGTCGCCGAACTCAAGCGCCAGAATCACCCGGCGTTCAGCCTGCATCGCACGGTCACCCGCCCGTGGGGCACCTACACGGTGCTGGAAGAAAGCACGCGCTTCAAAATCAAGCGCATTGTGGTCAAGCCCAAAGGCTCGCTGTCCCTGCAAATGCACCATCACCGCAGCGAGCATTGGGTAGTGGTCAGCGGCGCAGCGATGATCACCAATGGCGAGCGCGAGATCCTGCTCAACATGAACGAGTCCACCTACATTCCCGCCGGCCACAAACACCGCCTGACCAACCCCGGCATCATCGACCTGGTGATGATCGAGGTACAGAGCGGTGAGTACCTGGGCGAAGACGACATCGTGCGTTATGACGACATCTACGGCCGCGCTCCGGTGGAAGTGAAACCCTGATGCGCACGTCCCTGATCATCCCCACCCGCAACGCGGCCAGCCATCTGGACCGCCTGCTGCCAGCGCTGCGCATGCAGACCTTGCAACCGGACGAGATGCTGGTGGTCGACAGCGCATCGAGCGATGACACCGTGGCGCGCTTTCGCGAGTTTGGCGCGCGTGTGGAGGTGATTGATGCCCGTGACTTCAACCACGGCGGCACACGGCGCTGGGCCAGTGAACAGGTGGGCGGCGACGCTTTGATCGTCATGACCCAGGACGCGATCCCCGCCACGGCCGAGACCTTCGCCAACCTGATCGCCGAATTGCAACGGGAGCCGCTCAATGGCGTGGCCTACGGCCGGCAACTGCCGCACCCCGGTGCAGGGGTGCTGGGGGCACAGTCGCGGCACTTCAATTACCCGGCGGCCAGCCGCAGCAAAAGCCTGGCCGATGCACCGCAGCTAGGGATCAAGACCTGCTTCAGCTCCGACTCGTTTTCGGTGTACCGGCGCAGCGCCCTGCAGGCGGTGGGTGGTTTTCCCCAGGATGTGATTGGCAGCGAAGACGCCTACGTCGCCGCACGCATGTTGCTGGCCGGCTACCAGGTGCGCTACGCCGCCAGCGCGCAGGTGTATCACTCCCATGATTACCGCTTGCTGGACGAGTTCAAGCGCTACTTCGATATCGGTGTGTTCTACGGCCGCGAGGCGTGGATTCGCCAGGCGTTCGGCGACGCCGGCGGCGAAGGTAAACGTTATGTGCTGGCCGAACTGCGCGCATTGCGCGAGGCCAACGCGCTGCACCGCGCGCCGGAAGTGGTGGTGCGCAGCGCCTTTAAATTGCTGGGTTATCGCCTCGGCCACCTTGAACGCCACTTGCCCAACGCGCTTAAACGGCGCCTGGGCATGTTTTCCACCTACTGGACTTGAGCCGTCATGAAGACTACCAACCGACGTTCCCGTCTTACCCTGCTCAGCCTCTTGAGTGCCTCAATCTGGCTGGCGGGCTGTTCGACCCCCGCGCGGGTGCCGCTTCCTGACAACAATACGCTCAAGGCCGGCCATCAAGCGGCGCTGACCCTGGCCGACCTGCCACCGCCGCAGGTGCTGATCCAGACCGGCGACTCGCTGCGGATCGTGCGCGATGCCCAGGAGCCGGCGGCGGCCGATGACATGACCGTATTCGTCGTGCGCCCCGACGGCGTGATCTCGGTGCCCAATATTGGCCGGGTCAAGGCCGCCTTGCGCACGCCCGAAGACCTGGGCAAGGAAATCACCGAGAAGTACAAGCGCATCTACCGCGAACCGGCGGTGACGGTGAACATCGCCAGCGCGCCGAGCAACAAGGTGTTTATCGGCGGTGCGGTGTCCAACCCGGCGTTTTTCGACTTGGCCGGCAACGTCAGCGTCGAGCAGGCGCTGCTCAGTTCCGGTGGTGTATTGCCCTCGGCGGATGCCTCCAACGTGGCCTTGCTGCGCACCGGGCCAGATGGCAAGTACAGGACGTACTTCATCAGCCTGGAAAGCATGTTGACCAACCCCAATCACCCGCGGGTGGCGTTGCAGCGCGGCGATTTGATCTTCGTGCCGCAGTCGGGCATCGGCGCGACGGTGGAGGCCGTGGATATGTACTTCACCAAGCTGTTTCCGATCAACAAGGGGATTGGCATTGGCTTGAATTACGACCTGAACAAGAGCGACGTGAAAAACAGCGGCAACACCATCTACAACAACCCAACCATCAACACAGGCCAAGGATTATGAAGCGGGCGTCGTATCACTCGAACCAAGCGTTCCCGTTTTTCGTAAACCCCATATGCAATGGAGTGATCCTGTGATCGAAATCCGCTCTCTTCGCGACCTGCTGCGGCTGTTTTTCATCTACCGCCGCGAATTCAAACTGGCAGTGATCACCACGATCGTCGTCGCGGTGCTGGGTGCCTTCCTGTTGCCGGCTCGCTACGAGTCCGACGCGCGCTTGCTGGTCAAGCCGGGGCGGGACAACACCACCTTGCCGATCGAAGCCGCCAACCGCCAGACGCTGATTGCCCCGAGCACCCAGCACGACCCGATTGTCGACGAAGAAAAAATGCTCACGGGCCGGCCCATCGTGCATATCGTTGCCGAGCGCTATATGGCGATGACCTCCGAGCCGCCGCAGGGCTTCTGGAAGGTCACCAAGTTCTACGTCAAGAAGGGCGTTGGCGAAGTCGTCAACGGCGTGCGCAGCGTGCTGCAGTTCGTAGGCCTTGCCGAGAAACAAAGCCCGCTGGAGCGCCTGGCGACCTCGCTGGAGAAGAACTTCAAAGCCGCTCACGAGCCAGGCTCTTCGGTGATCGAGATTTCCTTTACCTGGGACGACCCGGCGGTGGCGCAAAAAGTCGTCGAAGAATGGGTCAACGCCTACCTTGAGGAACGTGCGCGGATTCTCGGGCGCAAGAGCCTGCATACCTTCTATGAAACCGAACGCGCCAAGGTGGCGGAAAATATCCAGAGCCTGAAGGACCAACTGCAAGTCCGTTTGAAGCAGATCGATTCGATCAGTGTCGATGCGCGCCTGAAGAACCTCACCAGCCAGATCGACCGTGTCACCGACGCCAAGGTCAGCGCACAAAACCAGATCTCGGGCATTCGCAGCCTCCTGGCCAACGCCAGCCAGCAGATCAAGAGCCAGCCGGCAGACGTGGTGACGATGCGCGAAACCAGCCTCAACCCCACCCAACTGGACCTCAAGCGTCAGCTCAATGCGCTGCAAGTGGAACGCGCACGCCTGTTGCGCACCTACCTGCCGGGCACGCCGCAGGTCAATCAGATCGAGCAGAATATCCGCGACATCGAAGCCCTCAGCGCTCAGGAAGCCTCGCGCCTGGAACGCTCGCAAAACACCGCGCCCAACAGCCTGGTGATCAACATCAAGCAGCAAGTGATCGACGCCCAATTACAAGAGCGCAAACTGGCCGGCGAAATCGAGAACTACGACAAAACCCTTGCCGAGCTGCGCGACCAGCGTGACAAGGCGATGACCGATGAGCCGGAACTCAACAAGCTGAGCCAACAACTGCGCGCCGCCGAAAAAAGCTACGCGTTGTACTCGGACAACCTTGAACAGGCGCGAATCGATCATGAACTGGACAACAGCCAGATCAGCAACATCGCCCTGATCGAACACGCCACCCTGAACCCGTCACGTGTGTTTCCCAAAAGCCTGCTGATTCTGTTGTTCGCCATTCCCGCCGGCGTGGCCGTGGGCTTCTTGACCATTTATGTGCTGTACCTGCTGGACCAACGCATCCACGATGGCACACGCTTGCAGGAGATGTTCCAGGTGCCGTTGTGGAGCAGCATCCCCGACGTGCAAGACGCCACGCCGGCCGCCGTCACCGCCAGCCTCTATCGCTTGTACAGCCTGCTGCCCCTGGAGCGCATCGCCAGTGAAGGCTTTGCCCTGGGCCTGACCTCGGCGCGGCATGGCGAGGGTGTGACGTTTATCATCGAGCAGCTCAAGCGCCTGCTGGAAGAACGTGGCCATCGCGTCTCGGTCGACGGGGCGAACGCGCCCACGGCGGGTGAAGTGCTGTTGCTGGATGCCTCGGCCTTGTCATCCAACCCGCAGGCCTTCCTGACGCTGCGCCGTGCCGACCAGATCGTGCTGGTGATCGAAGCCCGCACCAGTACCGTACCGACCATCGAAAACGCGGTGTCGCTGCTGACCACCGCGTTCGGCAAAGTCGACGGCATGATCCTCAACCGCCGCCGCTTCGAGGTACCGGCCAAGGTCCTGGCGCGGATCAACAGCTGGCGCGGTGCGGCCTGATGCGTATTGCATTGCTGGCACCTCTGCCGCCGGAGCAGACCGGGATCGCCGATTACGCCGCGCATTTGCGCAACGCGTTGATCGAACTGGGCCTTGAAGTGGTGACCCCCCTCGCGGGTTGCCAGGACCTGGCTGAACAGTTGCGGCGCTTGCAAGCCTTTGACTGGCACGGTGTGGATCTGGTCCATGCCGAACTGGGAGGTGGGCGCTTCGGTGAGTTCCAGGCGCTTGACTACCTGCGTCGGGCACAACCACAACTGCCGTTGACCGCTACGGTGCATGACCCGGAGCGCTTGATCTGGCGCCGGGCCAAGCTGTTTTTCCCCTTGACCCTGCTTGAACGCCTGCCCCACCCGTTGCCCCAGGCGGCGGCACTGCTGGCCGACCCGCTGACCTTGCACGAAGAACGACGCCTGGCCAAAGGGATGCGCCGGCTGATCACCCTCACCCACCTGGGAGGCGACTGCCTGCGCCAACGCATGGGCCTGCGTCCGCAGCAAGTGGCGGTGATTGCTCACGGCAACCTACCCATCGCGGCCCAGGACTTGCCGCCACTTGCGCCGTTGCGTCTGTTGTATTTCGGCTTTATCTATCGCGGCAAGGGCATTGAGGACCTGCTCCAGGCCCTGGCCCAGTCACTGGCCACCCACCCGCAATGCCGAGGCCAGGTGCGCCTGACCCTGGCCGGCGGCACCGCCCCGGAAATGACCTTCGACCCGGCCGGCAACTACCTCGACGGCCTGCGCCAACAGATCATCGCGCTGCACCTGGAGGATGTGGTGGACTGGCAGTTGGACCTGCCATCAGCGCAGATCGCCGCTACGATCCAGGCGCACCATGTGATGGTGCTGCCCTACCGCGAATCGAAAAAACTCGGTTTCCTGGGACAGATGCGTGGCACCAGTGGCGCGCTGTCATGGGCCAATGCCTGCGGGCGCGGGGTGATCACCTCCAATGCGCGTGCCTTTGCTGAAGAGGTGGCCGGCGGCAATGGCATCACCTATCAGCAGGGCGATATCGATTCCTTGAGCAACGCCTTAAACCGCTTGATCCTCGACCCGCAGCAGGCCCGGCAATGGGCTACCCGGGCAGCGGAAATCGGCCACCAACGCCAGTGGGCCACCACGGCCCGACGTTTTGCCGAATTATTTCGGGATGCTTGTGAGGAGCCGTTGCGATGAATATTTCATCTGTTCGCCCGATGTGGCGCTATCTGCCGCTGGTGCTGGCAATCGCCGTGGGTGGCGCCCTGCTGTCGAGTGAAAAAGTCGATGCGCAGCCGGTGAACCTGACCCCGGAGCGCAGTGTGGTATGGAAGGACTTCCTCGGCGTGAACGCGCACTTTCTGTGGTTCACGCCCGAGCAGTACCGCCAGCAGATCACGCAATACAAGAAACTTGGATTGCAATGGGTGCGGGTCGACCTGCACTGGGATCGCCTGGAGCCCACAGAAGACGGTTATCAACTCAGCACCTTCGATGAACTGGACCGCACCCTGAGCGCTGAAAAAATCCGCTCGGTGTTTTACCTGGTGGGCTCGGCGCCCTTTATCACCACCGCCCCCAAGGGCGCGAAGTTCCAGGACCAGTATCGCCCGCGGGACCCCGAAATCTATGCGCTGCGCCTGGCACTCCTGGCCAAGCGCTACCCCAATATTGATGCCTGGCAGGTATGGAACGAGCAGAACCTGCCGAACAACTGGCGCCCCGAAGTCAACGCCAAGGAGTACGGGCAATTGTTATTGGCCAGTCACCAGGCGTTGAATATTGCCGCGCCCGGCAAACTGCAGGTCATGGGCGGCATGGCGTACTACAGCCAAATGCCGCCGCGTGGCAAAACCCTGATGTTCGAAGCGCTCGGCGCGCTGGGCGTGCAAAACCTGGGCATGGTCGCGGCCTATCACCCTTATTCGATGACCCCGGAAACCGATGAACCGGGCAAGAACGAAGTGCTGCTGCGCGGTGATCAACTCAATACCATGCTGCACGGCGCCGGGATCAAGAACGTATGGGCTACCGAGTGGGGCTGGTCCAGCTATGCCGGCCCCAAAGAGATGCAGGACCTGATCGGTATCGACGGGCAGGCCGACTACACCTTGCGCCGTCTGGCGTTGATGGCGTCCCAGGACTATCAGAAGATTTTCCTGTTCGCGCTGTCCGACCTCGACCAACGCGCCTCGCCACGCGACCAGCATTACGGCCTGCTGAACCTGGACGGCGAACCCAAGCCGGTGTACACCGCCCTCGCCCGCTTCCTTGAGATCACCGGTCCCTCTCTTAAACCCGGCACCACGCCACAACTCAAGGACGTGCCGGACAGTTTCTACAGCGTGGCCTGGACACGGCCTGACGGAAAACACCTGTTGATGTACTGGAGTGCCGAAGGCAGCAGCATCAGCCTGCCGGATATTAAACGCGCAGAACTGCTGGACCCGCTGACCGGAGCCCGGCAAACCCTGAGCGACGACAACGGTATTCGCCCAGTGGTGAAGCCGAGTTTGCAGATACTGGTGTGGTAGCCCCGGGCATGGAGAGCTGTACATGAGAATCCTATGGATTGTGCCCTACCTGCCGTGGCCGACCACCAGCGGCGGCAAGACCCGGCAGTATCATTTGCTGCGCACCTTGAGTGAGCGCGGGCATCGCATCACGCTGCTGGCGCAATCGAAGACACCGGCCGATGACGCGGCGCACGCAGCCCTTGAACCCTTGCTCGAGCGCCTGATCGTGGTGCCGCGCCGGCCACTGAAACACCCGATGACCCTGCTCGCGGGCGTATTCGCACCGTGGCCGTTGCTGACCACGGTCAATGGCCTGTCGGCACCGTTGCAAGCCCAATTTGCGCAACTGTTGAACGAGCGCTGGGACGTGATTCAAGTGGAACACAGCTACAGCCTGCAACCGTTTCTGCGCACCTTGCAGCAGCGCAAGCGCGAGTTTGTGCTGACCGAGCACAACCTGGAATCAAGCCTGGGCGGCGCCACTTATGACCGTTTCCCCAAGTGGGCCGCGCCGTTCGTGCAGTACGACCAATGGCGCTGCCGGCAATGGGAGCGCAAGGCCTTCGATGCCGCCGCCCATGTGATTGCGGTGACCGAGGCGGACGCCCAGGCCATGCGGCCGTTGACTGCAACGCCGGTAAGCGTGGTGGTCAATGGCGTCGACAGCCGTGCCTTCGCCCAGGTCAGTGCCGATGCGCAGAGCCAGCGTTTGTTGTTTGTCGGCAATTACGAATACGCACCGAACCTGGACGCTGTGCAGTGGTTGCTTGAGGAGATATTCCCCCGGGTCTGGCTGCAGTGTCCGAACGCGCGCCTGGCGGTGGCCGGTTACGGCTTGCCCGAACACTGGCGCGACCGTTGGCCGGATGAACGTGTCGAGTGGCTGGGGTTTGTTCCTGATCTGTGCGCTCTGCAACGGCGCTGCGCCGGTTTTGTCGCCGCGTTGCGCCATGGCGGCGGCTCCAAGCTCAAGGTGTTGGAGGCAATGGCCGCCGGCTTGCCGCTGGTCAGCACGGCCCAGGGTGTTTCCGGGTTGGCGGTGCAACCACAGGCGCATTACCTGGCGGGCGAAAGCGCCGAGGCTCTGGCCGACGCCATCGTGCGCCTGCTCGATCAGCCGCTGCTGGCCCGGCAACTGGCCGATGCGGCACGCGAGTATGCGCGGCAGTACCACGACTGGGCGGTGGCCGGTGACGAACTGGAGCACATCTACAACACCTTGATCGACTCTAAGGAATTTCAGCCATGCGCGTAGCCCTGGACTATCGCCCCGCCACGGTTGCGCCCTCGTCGGGCATCGCCCGCCAGGTCCTGGCGCTGGAAGATGCCCTTCGCGCGCGGGACAACACTGAGGTGCTGCTGTTCACTGAGGCGCCCCTGGACCACCCGCAACGCCAGACCGCCATATGCCCACCGTGGGCCAGCCCGCTGGATGGCCTGCAACGGCCGCAGGTACGCTTGCGGTTTGAGCGAAAATTTTTGCCCAGATCCTTGCATGAGCAACAGATCGACCTGCACATCGCCACGGCCAATATGGGCTTGCCGCTGTGCCGCAAACCCGCCGGCACCCGTTATGTCCTGGTGCTGCATGACCTGTTTCAGCTGACTCAGCGTAACTTCCATCGCTCCAGGCTCAAGGCCCTGGCCTATCGCTTGATCGACGGTGCCTCGATTGCCTGGTCGGTGTGGCAGGCTGACCGGGTGTGGTGCCCTTCGCAGTTTTCCTGCAACGAAGCCGCCCGCGTATTCCCCTGGGCCCGGGCCAAGTTCCGGGTGTTGAGCAACCTGGTGCCCGAATTGAATGCAGCGCCAGAACCGCTGCCAGACAACCTGCCGGCGCGTTACTGGTTGGTGGTGGGCACACGGGAGCCGCGCAAGAACATGGCATTTTTCCTGCGCCAATGGCAGGCCTGCCGTACGGCGAACCCTGAGGTGCCGGACCTGGTACTGGTGGGCCACGCCAGCGATGTACCGTCCGCCCTTGGCGAACTGCCGGGCCTGCACTGGTGCAGCGGTTTATCCGACGGCCAACTGCAAGCCCTTTACCGTCATACCGACTGCCTATGGCAGCCGTCTTATGCCGAGGGCTTTGGCCTGCCGGTGGTGGAAGCCTTGAGTGTGGGCACGCCGGTGGCGGTGGCACGCGGTTCCGCCCTGGATGAAGTCGCGCCGCCCGGCGCCCCGCGCTTCGACCCACACGATGCCAGGCAATTGCAGAACGTCATGCAGCAAATGGCAACCGCAGGCAACACGGCAGACGCCGAAACGCAGCGCGCCTGGGCCCGGCAATTTGCCGAACCGGCCTATCGCTCGCGCCTGGATACTTTGCTCAAGGAATTGGACCGCTAATGCTGCCAGGAAAATTCATCAGCCTGCTCCTGGGCCTGGTCTTCGGCATTTTGCTGTTGGCCCTGTCGCCGATCAAGACCTTGCTGGTCGTGGCCGGCGCGGGTGTGGCCTTGACCCTGATCCGCTTTCCCCTGTGGGGCTTGCTGATTTTCGCTGTGTTGGCCACCAGCATTCCCTACACCACGTTGGAACTGGGGATCCGCACCACCATCAGCGAAGCGGTGTTGGGGCTGACCTGGGTCGGGGTGTTCTGGCAATCGTTTATCGGCAAGACCCGCGGCTTGATCCTGTGGCGTCCGACCGAGCGCGCGCTGATGTGGCTGATGCTGTTCAGCACTATTCCGTTTATCTGGGGCATGGTCATCATCCATGCCGAAGGCAACGGGCCGGTGAACTGGGTACGCTGGCTGATGAACCTGTCGTTGCTGTTTATCGTGCCGTTGCTGCTGCGCACCGACGCCGACCGCGACAAGGTGGTGGTCGCCCTGCTGCTGGGCAACCTGGCGATGCTGTTGCTGTCGATTTTCATGTTTCTGAAGACGCGCAACGCCATGTCGATGATCGAGGTGCTCACCGACCTCAAGTACGCCCACCCGGAAGCGGTGAAGGATATTTTTTCCGCCAACTACACGCGCATGGCCTCGCCCTGGGTGCACCCGAACCTGACGGGTGGCGTGCTGGTGCTGTTTATCCCCCTGGCGCTGTTCTACGGCTGGACCCGCAGCGGCTGGCGCCGGGCGCTGGGCCTGGCGGTGGCGGTGCTGGGTTGCGCCGGCCTGCTGCTGAGTATTTCCCGTGGCGCCATCGTGGCCCTGGCGCTGGTGCTGATCTGGCTGACCTATAAGCGCGTGCCTAACAGCGGGCGCATCATCGGTATCGGCGTGGCGTTTGGGGTTGCGCTGGTGATGTTCTATCCGCCGTTGCAGGAGCGCTTGCTGACCATCTTCTCGTCCACCAATGCCAGTACCGAAATCCGCTTCGACGAGTACGCAAGATTCCCCGAGGCCATGTCGACATATCCCCTGGGGATCGGCTTCAAGATCGACCCACCCGTACCCGGCACCAACCTGCTGGGCATCTCTAACCTGTGGCTGAACTTCATCTACAAGGTCGGCATTCCGGGGATGCTGTTGTTTATCACCGTCACTGTGTTGTGGTGGCGGGAAGTGCGGCCCCTGGGCCAGGTGCGCAAGGTCACCGCCGACAACGCCCTATGGCTGGGGTGTATCTGCGGCGTGATGGCAGCGCTGTTGACGGGGATTTTCGACCACTATTTCAGCTTCACCTTTGTACTGATCGCGCTGTTCTGGCTGTTGATGGGCATGAGCCTGCAACAGGTGCGTCTGCGCCCCTCCATTACCGCCCCTGTTGCTGCTATTGCGCCAAAGGATAACCAACCATGAAGCACCGGATGATTCACTCCACCGATTTGCGCGACCGCCTCCCCACACTGGCCGCTGAAATAGGCGTGAGCCTGCCGGACCTGGAAGAGGCGCTGGACTGGTGCCTGGCCAACGACGTGGTGTTTGAAGAGGGCGAAGGCGACAACAAGCGCTTCTGGATAAACTCCATCGACCTGGAACCCGCCCTTGAGCACCCGGTGGCCCGCCTTTTGTTCCGTCGTATGAAACAGGACCTGCCGGGCAAGCTACTTCCGCGCTATGGCAAAAACTGGGCAACTATCAAGGATCGCTGGCGCAACGCCTGGGACATGGCCTACAACATTTTGATCAACAAGATCCCCAGCCACCATGTGCGCATTGCCTGGCTGCGCCTGGGCGGCGCGAAGATCGGCAAGGGCACAAGCTTGTGGCGTAACACCGAAGTGTTGGGCATCCACAACTTGAGAGTCGGTGACGATACGGTGATCGCCTGGCATTGCCAGGTGGACGCCCGCGCCGGGCTGGTGATCGGCAACCACGTGGCAATCGCCTCCCACGTGCTGATCATCGCCGGCAGTCATGACTTGCAGGCTCCGGAGTTCTGGTCGATTTCCGGGCCGATCTACATCGACGACTATGTGTGGATCGGCAGCCGGGCGTTGATCGGCTACGGCACGCACCTGGGGCATGGCTCGGTGATCAGCGCCAATACCGTGGTGGCCAAGGCTGTGGCCCCCTACAAAATCATTGGCGGTTCCGGGGCCAAAATCATGGGCGAACGCTGCCATGATCTGAACTATAAGGTGGGTGGCAAGGGCCTGTTCACCCTGTTCCACTGATGTTCGGCAGCACGCTCTGGCTGACCGTCGCGACCCTCGCCGGGCTGGTCGCCGGTTTTGCCCGCGAATGGCTGCTGGTGGCGGCCTGGGGCGCGGGCAGTCGCAGCGACGGGTTTCTGGTGGCGGTGTTTTTGCCCGAAGCGTTGCGCATGACCCTGGCCGCCGGCTTGCTTGCGGCGGCTGCCCTGCCCCTTTATCAACAACGCGACCCACAACGCCAGCAAGCCTGGCTGGCCAGTCTTTCCCCACGCCTGCTGGGCGTGGGCCTGGCCCTGTTTGCCGTACTGGCGCTGGGCGCGCCGCTGTGGGTGCGCCTGATCGGCCCCGGCCTGGACGCCGAGGCCCATGCCGAAGCCGCCGCTAACTTGCGTTGGCTGGCGGCCTGTGCGCCGGGCCTGGTGATGCATGGGTTGTTCAGTATTCCCTTGCAGGCACGCCAACGTTTTGTGCTGCCGGGCCTGGGCTCTTTACTGTTCAATCTGCCACCGGTGCTGTACCTGTTTATCCGTGGCAGCGCAAGCGACAGCGGCGAACTGGCCATGAGCTTTTTTGCCGGCAGTGTGTTGATGTGCCTGCCGCTGCTGGCGCCGGTCTGGTCTTTCGGCTGGCGGCCGTGGCAAGTCACTGGCGACAAGCTGGCGGGCCGCGAACTGTTGGGGCGCATCGGGCCATTGTTGGCCAGCAATGTCGCCAGCCAGGGGCTGGCGCTGCTCGAACGCTTGATCGCCAGTTACCTGGGAGAAGGTGCCGTCACGTGGGTCAACCTTGCCCGCAAGTTGATCAACCTGCCATTGATCGCCCTGATGAGCCTCAACCAGGTGCTGCTGGGCATGATGAGCGGCGAACAAGGCCAACAGCGCCTGGCCCTGCTGCGTCGCGGCCTGGATGCTGCGACCCTGCTCAGCCTGCCGGCCGCCCTCGGACTGATCGGCGCCAGCCCGGTGCTGATTCATCTGCTGATGCCCACCCAAAGCGCCGACGGCCCACTGCCGGCGCTGCTGGCCTGGTTCGCGACGCCACTGGTGTTCGGCGCCTGGAACGCCATGCTCGCCCGCTATGCCTATGCCAGCGGCGACACGCGCCTGCCCTTGCGCTGCGAATTGCTGGGCAGCGGGGTCAACGCTTTGCTGTTGGTGCTGCTGCCGTACTTTCTGGGTTTACCGGGTATCGCCTTGGCGGCATTGGGCGGGGTTATCGTCACCAACCTGCTGCTGATGCAACGCCAGCAATTGCTTGGCCAACTGGGCTGGCCGCTGCAATGGGGGCTGAGTGCGGTATTACTGGGTTTTGCAGCCGTCATCTTGCATCCACTGCAAAACGATGGCTGGCAACTGGGCTTGAGTACCGTGACGGCAGCCCTGGTATTGGGAGGATTGGCTGGGTGGTTCAAGCCGTGGAAACAGTGAACTGGAACCACCACCGCAACGGCCTGCGCAGGAGCTGGTAAGCCAGCTCCTGCACGGACTCAGTCATCCAGCTGTTGAGGCGCAGCCGGCTTGGCTGCCTTACCCGCTTTGGTAGCGTTCTTGCCAGGCGCAGGCGCAGGTTCTGGCACAACCGGAGCAGCTGCTTCTTTCTCGGCCATCGGCATCTGGTCGATGGTGCTGAAGAACACCTTCAGGTCGAGGGGATCCGGCGGTACGGTCTTCTCCAGTTTCTTCTCGCCATCCTTGCCGATCAGGATCACCTTTGTACCGCTGCCGGCGCCGAGCTTGAGGGCACGGATCAGCGCGTTGGTTTCAGGTGGCGTGAGCTTCTTGTTGTCCTTGGGGTCCTTGGCGAATTTTTCGCCTTCAGCACCGATGCTGCCGAACTTCACGGTGTAGAACACCATGCTGCGCTCTTCAAAGGACTGCTTGGTAGCAGGCTCATCCAATTGTTTCTTGAGGGTCGCCAAAGTGTCGTTGCCGGAATCGAGCTCCACCACCACCAGCGGCCGAGCCTTGCCCAAGTCTTGCTTGAGCGGGTTGATATCATCAGCGGCCAACAGCGGCCCCGTAAAAGCCATCAAGGTAGCCAGGGTCAGCGACCGGATGAGCATGCGCACCTCCTTTGAATTCCATGCAGGGTTCTTGAGTTTCATGTCTGCGACAGTCAATTTCAAGGATGATTCCTACACCTCGTTAAGAAGCGTAGGTCAGTAAGCCTGCCACGCAAGGGCTCGAATGGGGTTATCAGTCATTGTTTCTTCAGATTGCGGAACCATTACGAGGCGTTCTATTGCGGCCAATGCCGCGCAAATACCGGCGCCACCACCGGGTCTGCATCCACCCGCGCCAGCGTCTGGGCAAAGCCTGGCGCGAGGTTGTTCAACACCTCCCGCGCCGCGTCCCAACGCGACACCGCGGCCGCCATAATGCCCAGCGCGTTCGGCACATTGCCGGGGGCGAACAACTGGTCGGCAAACTGCTCGGCAAACACCACCCAGGCCTGGTGCAGGTAACGGCGCGTGCCGCTGATCAATTGCGCCTGTGCGGCGTCATCCACATTACCGAGCCAGCGTTGCGGGTAGTCGATGATGCCGACCGCCGAATAGCAATTGGCGGCGATGTATACCAGCCCGCGCAGGATCTGCGCACGGTTGCCGGCGAGCAGCTCGGAGGCGGGAAACTCCAGGCCCAGGTGGATCAGGATCGCGGCGCTTTCGGTCAGCACCTGGCCCTCGGGCGTCACCAACGTGGGGATTTGTTTGAGTGGGTTGATGCGGGCCAGGGCGTCGCTGCCTTCGCCGTCTTCCCAGGAGCTGGCGTCGATGCGCCGCCATGCCACCGCGCAACGCTGCAGGGCGATTTCGATCATGCAGGAGCCGGATTCGTCGATGCCGTAGAGCGTGTACATGGGGGTTGTCTCCTTATCGCTGCAGTTTGGCCTGCAAGCTGGCCTTCACCTGCAGCCATTCAGAATCGATGATGCTGAACCGCACCGAATTGCGCTTGCGCCCATCGGGCATGATGCGCTCGTGGCGCACAATGCCCTCTTGCACGGCGCCAAGGCGCAGGATCGCGGCACGGGATTTTTCGTTGAGTTCATCGGTAGTGAACTGCACCCGCACACAGTCGAGCACTTCAAAAGCGTAGGTCAGCAGTAAGAGTTTGGCTTCGGTGTTGATGCCGGTTTTTTGCGTGGACTCGGCCAGCCAGGTGTGACCGATTTCCAGCTTGCGATTGGCCCGATCGACCTTCCAGAACCGCGTGCTGCCCACCACCTGGCCAGTGCCTGCGCGCACCAGGGTGAAGGGGATCACGCTGCCCGCGTCGCGGCCGGCCAAGGCCGTGTCGATGTAGGTGTCGATGGTGTCCGGACCTGGCACGTTGGTGACCTTGAGGTTCCACAATTGGCCGTCGGCAGCCGCTTCAAGCAAGGCGGTTTTGTGTTCGCGTTGCAGGGGCTGGAGTTCGACCGTGCTGCCGGTCAACGTGATCTGAGTCATGGAAGCTGCGCCGTCTGAGAGTGGTCGTCAGCGGCCAAGAGTGCAGGCTCGCCCCACGTACAGGCAAGCGTTTTAAAACAAGCCCATTTGCCCGCCGACCAGCGTGCCGAAATCATCATTTACGAACGGCAGGATCGCATCGGCCACCGGCTGCAATTGCCGGGTGACGTAGTGGTCGTAGTCGATCGGCGCCTGGCGTACTTCCAGCGGCTGCGGGCCGTTGACCGTGATCACATAGCTGATCCAGCCGCCGCGCTGATACTGGCGCGGGCGCCCCAGACGGTCGTTATATTCATCCGCCAGGCGTGCGGCGCGCACATGCGGCGGCACGTTACGCTCGTAATCGTCGAGTGGGCGGCGCAGGCGTTTGCGGTAGATCAGCAAGTCGTCGAGTTCGCCGCTCAAGGTACGCCACACATAGTCGCGAACGTAGTCTTGATACGGCTGGCGATGGAAGATGCGCTGATAGAGTTCCTGCTGGAATTGCCGGGCCAGCGGCGACCAGTCGCTGCGCACGGTTTCCAGGCCTTTGTAGACCATTTCTTCGCTGCCGTCGGCGCGTACAACCAAGCCGGCGTAGCGCTTTTTGCTGCCCTCCTCAGCGCCGCGGATGGTCGGCATGAGGAAGCGGCTGAAGTGGGTTTCGTATTGCAGTTCCAGGGCGCTTTGCAGGCCGAATTCGTTGTGCAGATGCGCGCGCCACCACTCGTTGACGTGCTGCACCAGTTCCCGACCGATGCGGCTGGCGTCCTCCGCAGCATGCGCGCTGCCGAGCCAGACGAAGGTGGAGTCGGTGTCGCCGTAGATCACATCATAACCCTTGGCTTCGACCAGCTCGCGGGTCTGGCGCATGATCTGGTGCCCACGCATCGTGATCGAGGACGCCAGCCGCGTGTCGAAGAAGCGGCAACCGCTGGAGCCAAGCACGCCGTAAAACGCGTTCATGATGATTTTAAGGGCTTGGGACAACGGCGCGTTGTGTTCACGCTTGGCCACTTCGCGGCCTTCGGAAACCCGCGCGACAATCGAGGGCAGGCAATGCCGGGTGCGGGAAAAACGTGCACCGCGAAAGCCCTCTACCGATTCGCTGTCGTCCGGGTGCTTGAGGCCTTCGATCAGGCCCACCGGGTCGATGAGAAAACTGCGGATGATCGACGGGTAAAGGCTTTTGTAATCGAGCACCAGCACCGACTCGTAGAGGCCCGGACGCGAGTCCATCACGAACCCCCCGGGGCTGGCCTGGGGCGGTTTGTCGCCCAGGTTCGGCGCGACGAAGCCCTGGCGGTGCATCAGCGGCATATACAGGTGCGTGAACGCCGCCACGGAGCCGCCGTTACGGTCGGCCGGCAGCCCGGTGACGCTGGCGCGTTCGAGCAGGAACTTGAGCAGTTCGGTCTTGGCGAAAATCCGCGTGACCAGCTCGCAGTCCTTGAGGTTGTAGCGCGCCAATGCGGGCTTGTCCTCGGCGAACATGCGGTTGATTTCGTCCATGCGCTGGTACGGCGTGGAGATGTCCTTGCCTTCGCCGAGCAGGGTTTGCGCGACGTTTTCCAGGCTGAAGGATTCGAAACTCCAGGTGGCCGAACGCAAGGCTTCGATGCCATCGATGATCAGCCGCCCGGCGGCAGCGGCGAAGTAGTGGTTGCGGCTGCCATGTTCACGCCAGGCCATCGCCTCGCCGCCACGCCCGAGCAACAGCGGCACGTTGAGGCGCTGGGCATGTTCGTGGAGCACGCGCAGGTCGAACTGCACCAGGTTCCAGCCGATGATGGCATCGGGGTCGTGGGTAGCCAGCCATTGGTTGAGGCACTCGAGCAGTTGGGCGCGGGTATCGCAGTAGTCGAGTTTGAAGTCCACCGCATCGGCTTTGTTTGGCGGGCCGAGCATGTACACCTGGCGCTCGCCGCAGCCTTCCAGGGCAATGGAATACAGGTCGCCTTGGGCGGTGGTCTCGATGTCCAGGGACACCAGTTTGAGCGGCGGGCGGTAGTCCGGCGCGGGTTTCATCTGCGCCTCAAGCAAGGTGCCGCTGGCATCCGGTGTGCCGCCAAACCACACGGGCGCGGTGATGAAGCGTTCCATCATGTAACGCTCGGGCGGGCGCACGTCGGCTTCGTAGACGTCGACACCGGCGGCGCGCAGGCGCTTTTCCAGGTCCATCAACTGGCGGTGCTGGCGGGTGTAGAGACCAAGGACAGGGCGATGATGGAAGTCGCACAATTGCAACGGGCGCAGTTCAATCTCGCGCTCGCCCTTGAGCAACCAGTCGAGCGGCTTGCGATGGGCTTGCGGAATAAACATCACCGAGGTTTGCACGGGTAGGCGCACGCACCGTGGGCCTTGGTCGGTGGCCAGCCAGAAACTGACCTCCGTGCCCGCGGCCGTGTCGCGCCAATGCCGGGTCAGGACAAAACCCTGCTGTAAATCCACCGTACCGCACCTCAGGAATCGCTTTCAGGGCGTGATTCTACTCGGCATCCGGGCAAACGCGATGGGCGATGGCATTTACCTTTGCGTTTGTACTCAGCGCCTGGTCCATCGCCCTTGCCCAGGCGCCCGAAGAAGCGTGCGCCGCACGCACCTTTGCCGCCGCTGGTCGGCAGCTCGCGCCTGCGCGGACAACGATTTCACAAACCGGTTGCGAAACATTAATGACAATTACTATCATTCGCGCCGGAGTCGTATCCGCGCAGTGAGGAAGCGCAACGTTGTTGCCCTTTTCCTCACATTGACGGTTCGCCGTCCGGATCGACCATGCCCACCTGCAACCAAATTTCTGTACCGTTTCGCCCTGCCCTGCTTGCCCTTTGCTGCTCACTGAGCCTTGCCGCTCACGCGGCAGCCCCAGAAACTAACAACCGTCCAGACGGCAACACACTGGAATTGGGTGCAACCAACATCAGCGCCGACGCACCTGCACCGAATGCATTGCCGCCGGTTTACGCTGGTGGCCAGGTCGCGCGCGGCGGCCAATTAGGTGTGCTGGGCAACCAGGACATCATGGACGCGCCGTTCAGCATGTCCTCCTACACCGAGAAGTTGATCCGCGAGCAGCATGCGCAAACCGTCGGCGATGTGTTGCTCAATGACTCGTCCGTGCGCCAGGCATCGGGCTATGCGAACCAGGCTCAAGCCTTTGTGATTCGTGGCCTGCCGCTCAACGGCGACGATATTTCGTTCAACGGTTTGTACGGCATCCTGCCGCGCCAGATCATGTCCACCGACGCCCTGGAACGGGTTGAAGTGTTCAAAGGCCCCAACGCCTTTATCAACGGCGTCACACCCAGCGGCTCCGGCATCGGCGGCGGCGTCAACCTGCAACCCAAGCGCGCTGATGATGTGCCTTTGCGCCGTTTGAGCACCGACATCAGCAGTGACGGCCGGGTGGGTGAACACCTGGACATCGGCCAGCGCTTCGGCGAAGACAACCGTTTTGGCGCGCGGGTGAATATTTCCCAGCGCGAAGGCGACACCGCCATCGACGACGAAAGCCAGCGTTCGAAGCTGTTTTCGGTCGGCCTGGACTATCGCAGCGATGCCCTGCGGGTGTCAGGCGACTTTGTTTATCAGAAGCAGCAGGTCAATGGCGGACGCAACACGGTGTTGCTTGGCAGCGGGCTGACCCATATCCCGAATGCGCCGTCGGCCGACACCAACTACGCGCCGAACTGGGGCACCACCAGCCTGGAAGACACCTTCGGCATGTTGCGCGGCGAGTATGACCTCAACGATAACTGGACCGCCTACATCGCCGGGGGCGCCAAGCACACCAACGAGCTGGGCCGCTATTCGTCGGTGACCTTGAGGGACACACTGGGCAATGCCACAGTCAGCGGCTCAAACATTGCGCATCAGGAAGACAACACCAGCCTGATGGCCGGCCTGAACGGCAAGTTCCAGACCGGTGCTGTCAGCCACAAATTGAACCTCGGCTTGACCGGCATCTGGACCCAGACCCGCAACGCCTTTGACTTTGCCTCCGGCAGCCAGCCGACCAATATTTACAGCCCGGCCGATGTGACCGCTCCAGCCAAAGGCGGCTTCACCTCCGGCAGCGACCTGAACGACCCCGGCATCACCGCCAAGACCTTCGCCCGCAGCGCGGCGGTGTCGGACACCTTCGGCTTTATGGATGACCGTTTGCTGTTCACCGCCGGCCTGCGCCGCCAGGAGCTGGTGGTTCAGGGCTACGCCTACGGCACCGGCACACGCACCGCCAACTACGCCAAGGGCATCACCACGCCGGTGTATGGCCTGGTGTTCAAGCCATGGGAGCATGTGTCTCTCTACGCCAACCACATCGAAGGCCTGGCGTCAGGGCCGACGGCTCCCTCCACCTTCAGCAGCGCCATCGTAACCAACGCCAACCAGACCTTTGCACCCGCGCGTTCGAAACAGACCGAGGCTGGCGTCAAGCTCGACATGGGCACCTACGGCGCAACGCTGGGTGTGTACCGAATCGAACAGCCGACCCAGGGTTTTTCCCAACTGAATGCGGACGGCACCGCGACCTTTGTCTTCGAAGGCGAGCAAGTCAACAAAGGTGTAGAGCTGAACGTCTTCGGCGAACCCGTCAGCGGCTTGCGCCTGCTGGGCGGCGCGACCATCATCCACACCGAAGTCAACGGCACGGCAAACGGCGCCAACGACGGCAACCGCGCCATTGGCGTGCCGTCCTTCCAACTTAATGCCGGCGTGGATTGGGATGTGCCGGGTCTGCAAGGCGTGAGCGTCAACGGCCGTATGCTGCGTACCGGCGGCCAGTACGCCGATGCGGCGAACAACCTCAGCCTGCCGGCCTGGAATCGCTTCGATGTGGGCGCCCGCTACAACTTCAAGGTGGCCCAGCGTGATGTGAGCCTGGGTGCCACGGTGGAGAACGTGGCGAATACTAAATACTGGGAATCGGCGCTGGGCGGTTATCTGACCCAAGGTGATCCGCGGGTCGCCAAGTTCTCGGCGACGGTGGATTTCTAAACGCGTTGTAACCACATGAGTCAGCGGATTTGCGCATCGCTGGCTCAGGCGCGGTGGGCCTGGTTCAGATAATTTTCGATGTTGCCCATTTGCTCGTCCCAGCCTCGGGAATTCATCCTGAAGGCTTTTTGGCGACGGGGTTCGGGCACTGCGTCAAAACCGGATTCGACCACCCGCAGCAGGATGCCTGGCGCGCGGTCTTCGAGGGTGAACTCTACCAGGGTCGGAGTTTCGTGGTCGTAGTCGACGCCCTTTTCGACAGCGTAAGGGTGCCATCTGAATGAGAACAGGGTTTGGGGCAGGATACGCACGATTTCCGCCTTCCACACCACATGTTCGTAGCCTGGGTAGGTGATCGGCGCCTCGATGGTTTTTCCAGCGGTAAAGGTTTTACCCTTGAGGGCGATGCCAAACCACTCGCCAAATTGCTCGGCATTGGTGAGCGCTTCCCAGATCTGCTTGCGCGGTACGTTGAGCAGGACTTTTCGTTCGATGCGATCTAACACGTGCATAAGTCACCTCCTCCATTGAAAGTAGGCGACAACAAACAATGCGCAACCTCAGGTTGTAAGCAATGATGATTGTCCCCGTCCTTAATCAGGCAATACGTGTATGACTGACCCGCTGAATGGAAGTTGCTTCTGCAAAGCTGTGCGCTATCAAATCGACAGCTTGGACATGCCCATCAGCCACTGCCATTGCGACAGTTGCCGCAAGGTGCACGCAGCCGCATTCGTGGCCACCGCCGGAGTGATGCGCGAGCACTTTCGCTGGATGCAGGGTGAGGCGCTGCTGTCGTCGTTTGAATCTTCACCGGGCAAGCTCAGGCATTTCTGTTCGCGCTGCGGGTCACACCTGATGGCTGAGCGTGGGCATCAGCCCCATGTGATTGTGCGGGTGGCGACGCTGGATGATGACCCTGGCGTGCGGCCCACCTCGCACATCTGGACGGCCCATGATGTGCCCTGGCTTGCTTACGCAGGCGTAGAGCACTGGGATGAGTGGAAGGTTTGACTAGACGTGCGGGTCACCGGGCGCCTTGGCCGGCGTCGCATATTGCGGCTTGAGATGGCCTTCCTGGTCAAGCAGCCAGGCGTCCATGATCTGCCGCACCACTGGGCCCGCCACGCGGCCACCGGCCTCGCCGTTTTCGATCATCACCGAGATCACGATTTTCGGATGTTCGGCCGGCGCAAAACCGACGAACAAGGCGTTGTCGCGATGCCGTTCCAGCGTCTTGTTGCGGTCATAGCGCTCACCCTGCTTGATCGCCACCACCTGCGCAGTACCACTCTTGCCGGCGATCCGGTACTGAGCACCGGCCGCTGCTGCACGGGCGATACCGCGAGGGTCATGCATCACCAGCTGCATGCCGTGGTTGACCTGCTCCCAATCACGCGGATCCTTGAGCACTACGTTAGGCATTGGGTTCTCGTCCACCGGCGGCACGCCATTGATGGTCTTGGCCAAGTGCGGACGGTTCCACACACCTTTGTTGGCGATCAACGCGGTGGCCTGGGCCAACTGCAATGGCGTGACCTGCATATAGCCCTGGCCAATGCCGAGGATCACGGTTTCGCCCGGGAACCAGGGTTGGCGACGGGTTGCACGCTTCCAGGCCTGGGAAGGCATCAGGCCAGCTGATTCTTCGAACATGTCGAGAGAGACTTTCTGACCGAGGCCGAACTCGGCTAGGTAGTCGTGCAGGCGATCAATACCCAGCTTGTGGGCCAAGTCGTAAAAGTAGGTGTCGTTGGAGCGCATGATCGCCGCATCCATGTCCACCCAGCCGTCACCGCTGTGGTTCCAGTTGCGGTATTTGTGGTCAAAATCGGGCAGTTGGTAATAACCGGGGTCGAACACTCGGGTTTGCGCGGTAACCACACCACTGTCGAGACCGGCGATGGCCACTTCCGGCTTGATGGTCGAGCCGGGCGCGTAAAGCCCGCGTAGCACGCGGTTAAACAGCGGTCGGTCGATGGAGTCGTGCAGCGCGGCATATTCCTTGAAACTGATGCCGGTGACGAACAGATTCGGGTCAAAGCTCGGCTTACTCACCATGGCCAGCACTTCGCCGGTCTGCGGGTCGAGGGCCACCACCGAACCACGGCGATCGCCCAAGGCCTCTTCCGCGGCTTCCTGGAGCTTGACGTCGAGGCTCAGCACGATGTTTTTGCCGGGGATCGGGTCGGTATGCTTGAGCACGCGCAACACGCGGCCCTGGGCATTGGTCTCGACCTCTTCATAGCCGACATGGCCGTGCAGCTCGGACTCGTAGAAACGCTCGATACCGGTCTTGCCGATGGACTGGGTACCGCGGTATTCCACCGAGTCGAGGGCCTTGGATTCTTTCTCGTTGATTCGGCCAACGTAGCCAATCGAGTGGGCAAAATGCGCGCCCAACGGGTAATGCCGCACGAACTGAGGTTCAACATCGACGCCCGGCAAGCGGAACTCGTTAACGGCCAGCAAGGCAATCTGCTCTTCGGTCAATTCGTAGAACAGCGTTACCGGCACAAAAGGATGGCGGGCTTGTTTCAATGCCTTGTCGAATACTGCTCGGTCTTCCGCGGGTAAGTGCAACAGGCTGACGATAGCGTCCAGCTCGCCCTTGAGGTCGGTGGTGCGCTCGCGAGTGATGGTCAGGTTGTAGCTGGGACGGTTGTCGGCCAGCACCACGCCGTTGCGGTCATAAATCAGCCCGCGCGTCGGCGTGATCGGCAGTACGTGGACCCGGTTGTTCTCGGAAATCGTCGAGTGATAGTCGTACTGCACCACCTGCAGGAAATACATGCGCCCGACCAGGGCGCAGGTAATACCAATCACCAAGAGTGCGCAGGCGAGCAAGCGCTTGTTGACCAGGCGGTTTTCTTTTTCGTGATCCTTGATCGGTATCGGTTCAGGCATTTCTACAGCATCTCGTTGAAGAAGTTCGACGCCGCGTCCTGCGGTTGAAAGATCAATCCTTGTGAAAATGTGCTGCACCATACCAAAAATGCAGAAACACTTTGCATCGATTTCCCCAACGGCATGCTGTTTTGTCAGACACGGACCGATTTTGGCTGCAAAAGGCCTTAATCACGCAAGTGCGATCAATCACATGACCTTCCAGCTTTGTGCAGGGCGCGTGTGAGAATGGCGATCGGGATGATGCCGATTGAGCTGATCAAGGCGTAGAGGTTTTGAAGTTGGCGCTTTTCGAGCGCCCAAAACAAAACCCCTGATTGCGT
>NZ_JACAQL010000023.1:0-63299 GCF_013385245.1 Pseudomonas sp. IPO3747 | reverse complement strand
GCCAAGCCAGCTGCTAAAACTGCTGCTGCGAAACCAGCCGCCAAGCCAGCTGCTAAAACTGCTGCTGCGAAACCAGCCGCCAAGCCAGTGGCTAAACCCGCTGCTGCAAAACCAGCCGCTAAGCCAGCTGCCAAACCTGCTGCCGCGAAACCGGCCGCCAAGCCAGCCGCCAAACCTGCTGCCGCTAAGCCAGCTGCAAAGCCAGCCGTTGCCAAGCCTGCTCCGGCCAAGCCAGCAACTCCGGCAGCCGCGCCTGCTACCCCTGCAGCGTCCAGCGCTCCAACCGCATCGGCCAGCAGCACCCCTGCACCGGTAGCGCCAAGCACCACCCCAACCAGCGCTTCCTAAGTGCGGGTGGCCACGACGCGCAGCTGCTGCAGCGCGTCGTGGTCAAGGTTGGCGGCTTCGGTCGCCAAGCCTTCCAGCCATTTCGGTTGACTCACTTCCCCAGTCGGCCATGCCTGCGCCAACGCTTCCAGGCGCGCTAACAATTCCCGTTCGGCCTCCAGCTCCAGAGCTTTGACTCGCTCGCGTAATGCCGCCAGAGGCATATCCTGTTGCGCCATGGCTCGCCATTGCATGCGCATCTGTCGTAACGGTTTGACCACCGTTTTTTGCCAAGGGCGTGCTAGCTGCTGCAGTGCCTGAATACGCGCAGGCTCAAGTGCAACGCCACGCTGCTCCAGCCAGGCGCCACACAGCAACAGGCACACATCCGCGCCGTGTTCCTGCAAGCGCAGGCACGCGGCTTCGCACCCTGGGCGGGCGTAAATCGATAGGGCAAAGCTCCACAGGTCAGCGCACATATTCACACCCAAGCCAGCGGCCAACGAAGCTGGTAGACTCCGCCGCCATTATGATCCGACTTCAAAGCCTAACATTACAGCGTGGCCCGCAACGTCTTCTTGAAGACGCCGAGCTGACCCTGCACGCCGGTCACAAAGCCGGCCTGATCGGTGCCAACGGCGCCGGCAAATCCACGTTGTTCGCCCTGTTGCTGGGTGAGCTGACCCCGGATTCCGGGGACTGCTTGCTGCCGGCCGACTGGCGCATCGCCCATATGCGCCAGGAGATCGACACCCTCGACCGCATTGCGATCGACTACGTGCTCGATGGCGACCTGCGCCTGCGCCAGGTGCAACACGACCTGGCCGAGGCCGAGAAAGCCCAGGACGGCGCCGCTCAGGCCCGCCTGCACTCGGAGCTGGACAGTGCCGACGGTTACACCGCCGATGCCCGTGCCCGCAAGATGCTGGCCGGTCTTGGGTTTACCAACGAACAGATGGATCGCCCGGTCGCCGACTTCTCCGGTGGCTGGCGCATGCGCCTGAACCTGGCCCAGGCACTGATGTGCCCCTCGGACTTGTTGTTGCTCGACGAACCGACCAACCACTTGGACCTCGATGCGATCCTGTGGCTGGAAGACTTCCTCAAGAACTATCAGGGCACCTTGTTGCTGATTTCCCACGACCGGGACTTCCTCGACGCCGTGGTCGATAACATTGCCCACGTCGAACAGAAGAAAATCACGCTGTACCGAGGCGGCTACACCGCGTTCGAACGCGCGCGCGCCGAGCGTCTGGCCCAGCAGCAACAGGCCTTCGAAAAGCAGCAGGCGCAACGTGCGCACATGGAAAGCTACATCGCCCGGTTCAAGGCCCAGGCCACCAAGGCCCGCCAGGCCCAGAGCCGGATCAAGGCGCTGGAGCGCATGGAAGAGCTGTCGGCGGCCCATGTCGATTCGCCGTTCGACTTTGTATTCCGTGAATCGGTGAAGATCTCCAGCCCACTCCTGGACCTGTCGGACGCCCGCCTGGGTTATGGCGACAAAACCATCCTGGAGAAGGTCAAGCTGCAGCTCACGCCGGGTGCGCGCATCGGTTTGCTTGGCCCTAACGGTGCGGGCAAATCGACGCTGATCAAGAACCTGTCCGGCGAGCTTGAGCCTTTGGCCGGCCGCCTGACCCGTGGCGAGAACACGGTGGTGGGCTACTTCGCCCAGCATCAGCTGGATTCCCTGGATTCCAAGGCGAGCCCGTTGCTGCACCTGCAGCGTCTGGCGCCGACAGAGCGCGAGCAAACGTTGCGCGACTTCCTCGGCGGCTTCGACTTCCGTGGCGCACGCATCGATGAGCCGGTGCTGAATTTCTCGGGTGGCGAAAAAGCCCGTCTGGCCCTGGCGTTGATTGCCTGGGACAGGCCGAACCTGCTGCTGCTCGACGAACCGACCAACCACCTGGACCTGGAAATGCGCCTGGCGCTGACCATGGCCCTGCAGGAGTTCAGTGGCGCGGTGCTGGTGGTGTCTCACGATCGCCACTTGCTCAAGAGCACTACCGACAACTTCCTGCTGGTGGCTGACGGCAAGGTCGAAGAGTTCGACGGCGACCTGGACGACTATGCGCGCTGGCTGACCGATTACCGCCTGCGCAACGCGCCGGTGAGTAATACGCCGGTGAACCCCGACAAGACCGACAAGAAGGCCCAGCGCCAGGCCGCCGCTGCCCTGCGCCAGCAGTTGGCGCCGCACAAGCGCGAAGCTGACAAGCTGGAAGCCGAACTGGGCAAGGTGCATGAGCGCCTGGCCAAAATCGAAACCAGCCTGGGCGACAGCGCCGTCTACGAGGCGGCGCGCAAGGACGAGCTGCGCGACCTGCTGGCCGAACAGGCCAAGCTCAAGGCGCGCGAAGGGCAGTTGGAGGAAACCTGGATGGAAGCCCTCGAAGTGCTCGAAACCTTGCAAGCGGAGCTGGAGGCGCTGTCCTGATGGAAGCGTTGCAGTTGCCGCTGCCGGCACAATGGATCGCGCCGATCTGGGTCGGCGTGCAGATACTGCTGATCCTGCTGGCGGGTTATTTCGCCCAGCGCTTCGTGGCCAAGGGCTTGAATCGACTGGGTGAACGCTACCCGTTGCCACCGCAGTTGCTGATGCCACTGCGTGGTGGACTGCGCTGGCTGATCATGGGCAGTGCGCTGATTTTTGTGCTGGAGCGCCTGGGCGTTTCCGCCACCGTGTTGTGGACGGCGTTGTCGGGGTTTGTCGCAGTCGCGGCCGTGGCGTTTTTTGCCATGTGGTCGGTACTGTCCAACCTGCTGTGTGCGATTTTAATCTTCACTGTCGGGCCGTTTCGCCTCGGTGATATCGTCGAGCTGGTGGATACCGTCGACAAGCCGGGTGTAAAAGGCCGGGTGGTGGCGATTAACTTGCTCTACACCACATTGATCGAAGTGGAGGAGGCTGGCACTGACAGTGCGATGGTACAGGTGCCAAATAGTCTGTTCTTCCAGCGCTCGGTGCGACGTTGGCCAGGTACCCATACGTTTCCGGGTGACCGTTGACACTCAATGCGGGTAAAAATCTGTAGCCAGCCTTCACTCGGCGGAGTTAGCTTTAGGCACAACCGCTAATTCTTCTCCGAGGTGTGTAATGGCACTCGACACATGGCTTGCCTTTTTCCTGGCCAGTTGGATCATCTCTCTTTCCCCCGGCGCTGGTGCCATCGCTTCGATGTCCAGCGGCCTGCAATACGGTTTCCTGCGCGGCTACTGGAACGCCATTGGCCTGCAACTGGGCCTGGCGATGCAGATCGCCGTGGTGGCGGGCGGCCTGGGTGCCATTCTTGCGGCCTCTTCGACCGCGTTTTATGCGATCAAATGGTTTGGTGTGGCGTACCTGGTGTACCTGGCCATCAAACAGTGGCGCGCCTTGCCGATGGACATGAGCGAGGATGCGACGATACGCCCGATCGGCAAGCCAATGGCGATGATGTTCCGTGGTTTCCTGGTCAACGCCAGTAACCCCAAGGCCCTGGTGTTCATGCTGGCGGTTCTGCCGCAGTTCGTGAACCCGCAGGCGCCGCTGCTGGTCCAGTACCTGATCTTGGGCGCAACCATGATCAGCGTCGATATGATCGTAATGGCGGGTTACACGGGGCTTGCGTCGAAAGTCTTGCGGCTGCTGCGCACACCCAAGCAGCAAAAACGCATGAACCGCACGTTTGCAGGCTTGTTTGTGGGAGCTGCGGGGTTTCTCGCCAGCTTGCATCGCGCAACGGCTTGATTGACGAAAACCGGCTAAAAATGTGGGAGCTGACTTGTCGAGTCGTCGCACCGCTGCGATAGCATCACCGAGGTGTAACTGACGCACCGCAGTGTCTGCATCGCAGGCAAGCCAGCTCCCACATTAGTTATGTGTTGGCTTTGAAACGCGTGCTCAGCGCAGAATCTTCGGCGCTTCGTCCCTTGGCAGGTTATTGCGCAATGCAGGCTTGCCCGGGTCTGCGTAGCCACCTCCCAGCTGTTCCGCCAGTTGGCGCGCCACATCCTCACCCAAGGCTTTCGACACTTCCCGCACCACACGCGGCCGGTTCAGGCTCACACGCACGTCACGGTTGTTCACCAGCTTGGTGTCCTGGCCTTCACCCATGGCGGTAAATGCCGAGGTGATCTCGAAGGTGCGGGTATTGATCAGGCTGAAATCGGCCACCAACGTCAGGCCCAGCACTGCTGAGTAGCTGTTGGTGTGGTCCAGGGCGTTGATGTCCTGGGTGAAGTCGATGTCTGACAGCGTACCGAACAGCACATAGTCCGCGCCCTTGAAGTTACCGGCCTTGATGCGTTTGATCACATCATAGACGTCACCCTTGGCGTCGGCGGTGTAGGGCGTGCCCTGCACCAGCTGAAACTGGTGTGACTTGAGTATCTCGCCCTTGATATCGCCGCTGAATTTACGCAATTCAGTCTGTTCGATATAGCTGGTGCGGCTCTCGTACTCGCTGTAGGCCGAGGCACCGCTGGCGTTGTACGCGCTGGCCTGGAAGTTGTTGCTGGCCGACACCGCGTGGATGTACTCCTCGACGCGCGCCTCATAGGCCAGGTCGGTGACCGCGATCTTCGGGGCGGCCGAGGCGCCAAAGGCGCACAGCAGGCTGATCATGCCGATCCATGCACGCATTGCTTAGCGCTCCGTGGTCTTGCGGATTTCTTTCTCGTCCATCCATTCGGCCAGGCCGCTTTCAACGTCGATCAGTTGCAGGCTGAACTTGTAGAACACGTCCTTGTAGTCCGAGCTGCGCTTGACGATGGAGCTGATGGAACCTTCCAGGCGGTACTTGGCGGCGACCATGTTGCCGGTCTTGCTCACCGTGGATTTCTTGTACAGGCCGCTCTGGTTTTGCAGCTTGAGCTGGTCGACCTGGCTTTGCATGTCGGTGTTATCGCTGGCGAAACGCGCGGTGCCGGTTTTCATCAGCTGGGTCTTGATCGACGTGGTGATCTCGCGGGTATCGATGTACTCGCTGGTCTTGTTCTTCACGTCATAGACCTGTACCACCGGGCGGCCTTGCAGGATGCCGGACTGGGCCAGGGAGCGGGTCATGCTCTCGGCAATCATCTGCAGGTCGGTGGAGCCGAACTCGTTGGTCACCAGCTCCACGGCCTTGGAGTCGCCGTAGCTGATGTTCTTGCCGCCGAGTACCGGCGAGGTGTTGGAGCAACCGCTGGCCAGAAGGGCAACGAGGGCGAGAATCGAGAAGCGTGCAAACATGGGGAAATCTCTCTGAATACGGTTAGCGCAGCGGCTCAAGGGGTTTTCACTTCGAGACGGAAGTCAGCGGCCTGGGGCAGGTTGGCGATCGCAGGCAGGAACGTTGCCTGGTTGGCGTACAGGTTCAGCACTTTCCAGGTTTCTTCATCACCCACCGGGAAACCATCGGCACCCAGCCAGGCGAAGCGGTAATACATCATCTGGTTGCTGCTGGTGATGTTGCTCAACTGCACCTTGGCGGTCAGGAAGCCATTTTCGCGGGCCACGCGGATGGCGCCGACGGCGATGCCCTTGAACTTGCCCATCACCACGATTTTGCTGGCGGCGCTGCCGGGTTCCGGTGGCGGCGCAGTGGCGCAGCCGGCGAGCAGGACCAGCGCCAGGGCGCCGAGGATGAAATGACGCATAGCGTGCTCCTTAAGGTTGTTTGAGGGCGATAGCCTGGGTGGAAGTGCTCGGCACCACATGGGCTGCAAGGCCACCGGCGAACACCTGGTTGCCGACCACGCGCAGGGTGATGACCTGATAGCGCTGGTCGGCCTTGACCGTCACCCGCGTGCCGCCCAGTGCGTTGGGCAAGCTGACTTGGTGCTCGCCGTGCTTGAGGCGCAGGCGTGTCACTTGGGTCATGTCCGGCAGGGTGCGCCAGGTGCGGGTGTCGGCGCCTTCGGTCACGGCCGAGGCGATGCCCAGCACCAGCCCCGCCATGGGGTTGGTCTTGTTCAGGTTGTTTTGTGTCACGCCACGGCTGACCGCACGCACAGTGGTGCGCAGGATGATCCCCGGCATGTCGTCACGCAGGGCGCGGCGGGACATGGCGGTGGTGCTGTTGAGCACGGTGAGGTTCTGCTGTTTTCCGTCGACGCCGATCTGGCCGAAGGCCTGGGTGGAAGTGTCGGCCTTGATCACCGGGAACGACAGCGGGGTGATCACCAAGTGGCCGTCAATCGGAATCGGCAGCGGCAGGCGGATCGAGTCACGCGCCGGTGCCAGGCCACTCTGCACCACGATGAGTACATCGGTCTCGTCGGCGCCGACCTTGGACTTGTCCAGGTCCAACAACGCCTGTTCCAGCAGCGGTGTGTTGGGGCGCAACTCGGCAGCCTTGCGATAGCCCGGTGCAGCCAGGTCTTTTTCACCCAGGGCTTCGTAGACAAAGCCTGCCAGGTAATGGCTGAACGCACTCTGGTAACTGTTCTTCAGGCCGACCACTTCCGGCGCGTCCAGCGCTTCCACCGGGTAGCCGCGCAGGTCTTTGATCTGGGTAGTGACGCCCTGGCGCTCGGCTTCGTTTTCGCGCTTTAAGTATTCCTTGTCTCGCAGGTCGGCGATTACGGCTTCGCGCTCGTGGGTCTTCTTGATCTCGGTGCGGGCGCCGTCGAAATCATTCAGGGCCAGCAGGTTCAGGGCCATCTGGGTGGTCAGCATGACTTTTTCGTAGTCATAACCTTCGTAGCGACGCACCTTGTCGTTGACCAGGAAGCTGCCGAACTGGGCGAGGTACTTTTCGCTGTCGAACTTGACCGATTCTTCCCACTTGAACACTTGCAGGTCGGCGCTGCGCCAGGCGGTCTGGCTGCCGGTGAGGTCGCCTTTGGCGCGCAACAACTCGCCCTTTTCAAAGAAGTAGAGCAGGTCCTTGTCTTCGCCGGTGTTGTTTTTTTCCAGCAGGGTCAGGGCGCCGTCGACGTTACCGGTGGCCAACTGCTGGTTGGTGGCTTGCAGCTCGGTGTCGTAGCTGCGAAACATTGAACAACCGGAGAGCAAGGTAACCGCCGCCAGTGTGAGCGGGGTTAAGGCGCGAAATGCCATGCAAACTTCTTCCCTGAGAGTGATCGGCTGATGTGCAAATTCCTCATAAAAACGAGGAAATAAATTCCCTTTTGCAATAACAGGGCGCGGCATTATAGGCGTCATTGCTGGCAAAACAATGGCTTTTTGCCGCTGCAAGTGGCGCTGAGATGCCATTGCTTGTCTCTTGATTGCACGGGGCTCACAGGCGCCAAATCACGAACGCCTTGAGTCAAACGCTTTAAAATTCAACAATGTGTTACTTCGTATTTCCCTTTGAGATTCATTCATGATTGCCCCCATCCGTTTTCTCGCCTGGTTGCTGCTGCCAGCCTTGATGTCATGCAGCTTCAACCTGCTGGCCGCGACTGCCGAGGGCGCCCCACAAGCCCTGCATTTGTTGGACTACATTGGCGCTGACTACCCTCCGACGGTGGAGGCGGGCAAGGTTATCGATGAATCCGAATATCGCGAACAAGTAGAGTTTCTCGGGGTGTTGCAGGGGCTGGTGGCCGAGCTGCCGCAAAGGCCGGAGCGCGCCGAGTTGGTCAAGGGCGTCGACGAATTGTTAGCGGCTGTATCCGCTCACCAGGACGGCGCGACCGTCGCCCGCCAAGCCCGTCAGCTGGGCGCCAAGTTGGCGGTGGCCTATGAAGTCAGCCAGGCACCGGCTATCACGCCAGACCCTGCGCGGGGTGCGCCGCTGTACGCCCAGCACTGCTCGGTGTGCCACGGTACTGCCGGTGCGGGTGATGGCCCGGCGTCCACGGGCATGACGCCGCCGCCAGCGAACCTGCGCGATGCGGTACGTCTGGACCGCCTGAGTCTCTACGCGATTTACAACACGTTGGGCCTGGGTGTTGAAGGCACCGACATGCCGTCCTTCGCCGACCAACTGGATGACCGTCAGCGCTGGGACCTGGCCACCTACATTGCAGGCTTCACCGCCGACCCGGCTGCCGCCAAAAGCGAACAGCCTTTCAACCTTGCCGACCTCGCTCGCCAAACCCCCAACGAGGTGCTGGCAGCCAGTGGCCCAGCCGCTGCCGCGACGTTCCGCGCCCAGCGTGCGCAGCCGCCACAGGTTAAGCGTGGCCCGGCGCAGTTGCTCGACTACACCGCGACCACGTTGGACAAGAGCCTCGCCGCGTTCCGCAACGGCGATCACGAACAGGCCTATGACCTTTCGGTCGCAGCGTACCTGGAAGGCTTTGAGCTGGTAGAAAGCTCCCTGGATAACGTCGACGCCAACGTGCGTAAAGACACCGAGAAAGCCTTGATGGCCTACCGGCAGTCGTTGCAGGACGGCCTGCCGGTCGAGCAGGTGCAACAGCGCCTGGACGTGGCCAAAGGCAAACTCACCGAATCCGCCGGATTGTTGGGCAGTGATGGCCTGAGCTGGTCGCTGAGCTACATCTCTGGTTTGCTGATTCTGCTGCGCGAAGGCCTTGAGGCGATCCTGGTACTGGCGGCGATCCTGGCGTTCCTGCGTAACACCGGCCAGCAATCGGCGGTGCGCAGTGTCAACGTCGGCTGGGGTTTGGCGCTGCTGGCTGGCTTGGCGACCTGGGCACTGGCGGCATATGTGATCGACGTGAGCGGCGCCCAGCGCGAATTGCTCGAAGGCTGCACGGCGTTGTTCGCCAGTGTGATGGTGTTGTGGCTGGGCGTATGGATGCATGACCGACGCCACGCGGCGGCCTGGCAGGATTACATCAAGAGCAGCCTGGTCGGCGGAGGGGGGCGTTTCGGTTTTGCGATGCTGGCGTTTTTCTCGGTCTATCGCGAGCTGTTCGAGGTGATCCTGTTCTACGAAACCCTGTGGCTGCAAGCGGGCCCTGCCGGGCACAACGCGGTACTGGCGGGCGGCGCCACGGCGCTGGTGCTACTGGTAGGGTTGGCGTGGGTGATCCTGCGCGGCTCGGCGAAACTGCCGCTGGCGTTGTTCTTCGGTATCAACGCGGCGCTGCTGTGCGCGCTGTCGGTGGTGTTCGCCGGGCACGGCGTCAAGGCCTTGCAGGAAGCGGGCATCTTCGGCACACGGCCGGTGGCGTTCTTTGATTTCGACTGGCTGGGCATTCACGCCGATGCGTACTCGTTGAGTGCGCAGGCTGTGGCGATCCTGGCGATTGTGGTGCTGTACGGCCGCAGTCGCCTGGCCGAGAAGCGTCGAGTGGTGGCATAAGCATGCGGGTGTGGATCGATGCAGACGCCTGCCCGCGAGCAGCCAAGGACCAAGTGGTGAAGTTCGCGCTCAAGCGCCAGTTCGAAGTGGTGCTGGTGGCGGGTCAGAGCCAGATCAAGCCGAGCTTTGCCTGTGTGAAGCTGATCGTGGTGCCCAGCGGCCCGGACGCGGCGGATGACTATCTGGTGGAGCACGCCGTGCCCGGTGAGTTGGTGATCTGCAGCGACGTGCCGTTGGCCGACCGCCTGGTGAAGAAGGGCGTCACAGCCCTCGACCCCCGCGGCAAGGAGTTCAGCCCGGCGAACATGAGTGAACGGCTGGCGGTGCGCAACCTGTTCACCGACCTGCGTGAGCAGGGCCAGATGGGCGGCGGCCCACCGCCCCATGGTGAAAAGGACAAGCAGGCGTTTGCCAATGCGCTGGACCGTATCCTCACCCGATTAATGCGCCAGGCCTGACCTTGCAGTGAATGGGTTTGTTGTAGCAGTTGGGCTTGTTGTGGCGAGCAGGCTTGCCCTGCGTTGGGCTGCGCAGCAGCCCAAGACCCCACAACCTCGCACAGCCTGACACACCGCGCTGCCTGAATTGGGGCGGCTTCGCCACCCAGCGCAGGGCAAGCCTGCTCGCCACCCCATTTATCGCGGGTTAATCATTCTCGTGGGTCAGTTCCAGCACGCGATCCACCAACTTGTTGATGCCTGACGCCACCTCGCTGATGCGCTTGCCGAGCATGTAGGCCGGCGTGGTCACCAGCTTGCGGGCCTTGTCCTCGACGATATCCTCGACAGCGCACTCCTGATGAGTGGCGCCCATCTTGTCCAGGGCCGCCGCCGTGTCGGGGCAGTTGCCGATGGTGCAGGTCACGCCGGGGCCGTAGATTTTTGCGGCCAGGGCTGGCGAGATGCAGATCAGTCCCACAGGCTTGCCGGCTTCGGCAAAGGCTTCGGCCAGCTCCAGCACTTGCGGGTTGACGCTGCAACCGGCGCCCTCCACGGCAAAGTTCGAGAGATTCTTCGCTGCGCCAAACCCGCCAGGCACGATCAGTGCGTCGAACTCGTCGGCGTTGGCTTCACGAATGTCTTTCACCTCACCTCGAGCGATGCGCGCCGACTCCACCAGCACATTGCGCGACTCGGGCATCTCTTCACCGGTAAGGTGGTTGATCACGTGCAGCTGCGCAATGTCTGGCGCAAAACATTGGACCTGAGCGCCGCGCTGATCCAGGCGCAGCAGCGTGATCACACTTTCATGAATCTCTGCGCCGTCGTACACGCCGCAGCCGGAAAGGATCACTGCAATCTTTTTGCTCATGGGCATCTCTCCTGTTTTTGTGGCGTTAAATGTCTACTAATTTGTCACCTGTTGCCAATGGGATCTCCTGCGGCTACACCTAATCTTGATGTAACAAAAATACATCGGACTAGCCCATGGACTTCGTGCCTTACGCGGTACCGTTTTTTATTGCCTTGATCGTGGTCGAGCTGCTGGCCGATCGCTGGCGCGGTGAACGCAATTATCGGGTGGCGGACGCTATCAACAGCCTCAGCACTGGTGTGCTGTCCACCACCACCGGGTTGTTGACCAAAGGTGTGGGCCTGCTGACCTACGCGTTTGCCCTCAAGCACCTGGCGCTGATTGAGCTGCCTGCCCAAAGCGTGTGGACCTGGGTGTTCGCCTTTGTGTTTTACGACTTCTGTTACTACTGGCTGCACCGCTGCGGCCATGAGCGCAACATCCTCTGGGCTGCGCACTCGGTGCATCACCAGAGCGAGGACTACAACCTCACCACCGCGTTGCGCCAGACCAGTACCGGCTTCCTGCTGAGCTGGATCTTCTACTTGCCCCTGGCCGTCGTGGGCGTGCCGCTGGTGGTGTTTATCAGCGTGGCCTCGCTCAATCTCCTGTATCAATTCTGGGTACACACCCGTCACGTGCCCAAGCTCGGCTGGTTCGAGTGGTTTTTCGTCACGCCGTCCAATCATCGTGCCCACCATGCGCAAAACGCTCTCTACATGGATCGCAACTACGGCGGGGTGTTCATTATTTGGGACCGCCTGTTCGGCAGCTTCCAGGAAGAAGACGATAACGAGCCGGTGATCTTCGGCGTGACCACGCCGTTGGCCAGTTGGAACCCGCTATGGGCCAACCTGCAGTTTTATGCACAGTTGTGGAGTGATGCGCGGCGCACTGAGAGCTGGTGGGACAAGCTGCGTATCTGGTTCATGCGCACCGGCTGGCGCCCGGCGGACGTGAAAGCCAAGTACCCGATGGCCAAGCCCGATTTGAGCCAGTTCCGCAAATTCGAGGTGCCGCTGGACGCGCGCCAGCAGGTTTATATCGCCCTGCAATTTGCAGCGTATGTAGGGTTTGGCAGTTACCTGATGAATTTCGGCGAGGGGCTGCCCACGGCGGCGCTGGTGCTGGGCTGGAGTGCGATGGCGCTGGGGCTGTTCACCTTGGGCGTGGCCCTGGAGAATCGGCCGTGGGCGCTGAAAGCCGAGCTGGTGCGCCTGGGACTGAATGTGCCGTTGGTGTGGCTGGCGCCGCTGGTCGGCTTGTGGCCGGCCAGCAGCCTGGGCTGGCTGGGCCTGGTGAGTTACAGCTTGCTCAGTGCGATCGGCCTCTACTGTTGCAGAAGCCGGCTTACTCGACTGGCGTCTTAGGCGGTTGCTCCGGCGCCTGCTCGGCAGCCAGCCGGGCCTTGGCCTCAGCACAGGCTTCGCGGGCGATACGCGCGTTCTTGAAGCGCCGGCGCAGCCACAGGCCAAAGCCCAGCAATAGCAACGCGCCCAGCACCCACAGCTCGTATTTCTTGACGCTGCCGAGCATGCCTTCCAGCACCGCGCCGAAGTGGTAGGCCGCCGCGCCCAATGCCGCGGCCCAGATGGCGGCGCCGATGCCGTTGAGGATCAAGTAGCGGGCCGGCGGGTAGCCCGACAGGCCAATCGCCACCGGCATCACGGTGCGCAACCCATAAACGAAGCGGAAGCTCAGCACCCAGATATCCGGGTGCTTGCGGATATGTTCCAGGGCCTTGTCACCCATCAATTGCCAACGCGGCTTGCGCGCCAGCAGCTTGCGCCCGTGTTTGCGCCCCAGGAAATACCACAGCTGGTCGCCGGCATAGCTGCCAAAAAAGGCAACGACCACCACCAGGTTGATATCCATGTAGCCACGGAACGCCAGGAAGCCTGCGAGAACCAAAATGGTTTCGCCTTCAAAGAAGGTGCCCAGGAAGAGCGCAAAGTAGCCGAAGTCATGCAGAAATTGTTGAAGCATGGTCTGGGGTGCTGGCGAAATGAACGCGCAGCCTACGCCTTCGTGAACATTCATGAAAGTATCGAGATGTGTCACGAAGTGAACAATTCCTACATAAACGACGAATGCGACTACAGGTCGCATCGATAAGCACAACTGTCATTCCTTCGTCATAATGGCCGCTTATAACTGCAACGCTCGCCCGTAAACGCGGGCTCAGGAGTCTGTCGTGAGCTTTACCCCTGCCAATCGCCTGTTCCCCGCCACCCGTCTGCGACGCAATCGCCGTGATGATTTTTCTCGCCGCCTTGTACGTGAAAATGTACTGACGCCGAATGATCTGATCCTGCCGGTGTTTGTGCTGGACGGCGAAAATCGTCGGGAGGCTGTGGCGTCGATGCCGGGCGTGGAGCGCTTGACCATTGATTTGCTGCTTGAAGAGGCAGCCGGTTGGGTTGAACTGGGGATTCCGGCATTGGCGCTGTTCCCGGTGACACCGGCCGAGCTCAAGTCCCTCGACGCCGCCGAAGCCTGGAACCCGGAAGGCATCGCCCAGCGCGCCACCCGGGCTTTGCGTGAGCGTTTCCCGGAACTGGGTGTAATCACCGACGTGGCGCTGGACCCGTTCACCACCCACGGCCAGGATGGCATTCTCGACGAAGACGGCTATGTTCAGAACGACATCACCGTTGATGCGCTGGTCAAGCAGGCCTTGTCCCATGCAGCAGCAGGCGCCCAGGTGGTGGCACCGTCGGACATGATGGACGGCCGCATCCAGGCGATCCGCGAAGCCCTGGAACTGGCCGGCCACGTCAATGTGCGCATCATGGCCTACTCGGCCAAGTACGCCAGCGCCTATTACGGCCCGTTCCGCGATGCGGTGGGTTCGGCGTTGAACCTGGGCAAGGCCAACAAGGCCTCGTACCAGATGGACCCGGCCAACAGCCATGAAGCGCTGCACGAAGTGGCGGCCGACCTGGCCGAAGGCGCCGACATGGTGATGGTCAAGCCCGGGATGCCGTATCTGGACATCCTTTATCGGGTCAAAGAGGAATTCAAGGTGCCGACCTTTGTCTATCAGGTCAGCGGTGAATACGCCATGCACATGGCCGCGATCCAGAATGGTTGGTTGAGTGAAGGGGTGATCCTCGAATCCCTGACTGCCTTTAAACGTGCGGGTGCTGATGGCATTCTGACCTACTTCGCCGCCCGCGCTGCCCAATTGCTTAGAGAGCAACAATAGCCCTCACAGGAACACTCGATGAATACCGAAGGACTCTCCGAAGTTGCTGTAAAAGACGCTCACCCGGTGGTTGAACAAATCGCCGAAACCCCACCGGAGCTGGAGCCGGCTGCGCCTGCTGTGGTGGCTGAAGCGCCCGCGCCGGCCCCGGTGGCAGCGGTGACCAACCTGGATGACAGCAGCCTGTACATCCATCGTGAGCTGTCACAACTGCAATTCAACATCCGCGTGCTGGAGCAGGCGCTGGATGAGTCCTACCCACTGCTGGAGCGGCTTAAATTCCTGCTGATCTTCTCCAGCAACCTGGACGAGTTCTTCGAGATCCGCGTTGCCGGCCTCAAAAAGCAAATCACCTTTGCCCGCGAACAAGCCGGTGCCGACGGCCTGCAGCCGCATCAGGCCCTGGCGCGCATCAGCGAACTGGTGCACGGCCATGTGGACCGCCAATACGCGATCCTCAACGACATCCTGCTGCCGGAACTGGAAAAACATCAGGTCCGCTTCATCCGTCGTCGTCACTGGACCACCAAGATCAAGACCTGGGTGCGTCGCTACTTCCGTGACGAAATTTCACCGATCATCACCCCGATCGGCCTCGACCCGACGCACCCGTTCCCGTTGCTGGTGAACAAGAGCCTCAACTTTATCGTCGAGCTGGAAGGCATCGACGCCTTCGGTCGCGATTCGGGCCTGGCGATCATCCCGGCGCCGCGTCTGTTGCCACGGATCATCAAGGTACCGGAAGAAGTAGGGGGCGCTGGCGATAACTATGTATTCCTGTCTTCGATGATCCACGCGCACGCCGATGACCTGTTCCAGGGCATGAAGGTCAAGGGCTGCTACCAGTTCCGCCTGACCCGTAACGCCGACCTGGCGCTGGACTCCGAAGACGTCGAAGACTTGGCCCGTGCCCTGCGCGGCGAGCTGTTCTCGCGGCGCTACGGCGATGCGGTACGTCTGGAAGTGGCGGATACCTGCCCCAAACATCTGTCGGACTACCTGCTCAAGCAGTTCAACCTGGCCGAGTCCGAGTTGTATCAGGTCAATGGCCCGGTGAACCTGACACGTCTGTTCAGCATCACCGGCCTGGACAGCCACCCGGAGCTGCAATACACGCCGTTCACGCCACAGATCCCGAAACTGCTGCAAAACAGCGAGAACATTTTCAGCGTGGTGAGCAAGCAGGACATTCTGCTGTTGCACCCGTTCGAGTCGTTCACGCCAGTGGTCGACCTGCTGCGCCAGGCCGCCAAGGACCCGCATGTGTTGGCTGTGCGCCAGACCCTGTACCGCTCTGGCGCCAACTCGGAAATCGTCGATGCGCTGGTAGACGCTGCGCGTAACGGCAAGGAAGTCACGGCGGTGATCGAGCTGCGTGCGCGGTTTGACGAAGAGTCCAACCTGCAACTGGCCAGCCGCCTGCAAGCGGCCGGTGCGGTGGTGATCTACGGCGTGGTCGGCTTCAAGACCCACGCCAAGATGATGCTGATCCTGCGTCGCGAAGCTGGTGAGATCGTGCGTTATGCCCACTTGGGCACCGGTAACTATCACGCCGGCAACGCCAAGCTCTACACCGACTACAGCCTGCTCACCTCCGACGACGCTTTGTGTGAGGACGTCGGCAAGTTGTTCAGCCAGTTGATCGGCATGGGCAAGACCTTGCGCATGAAGAAGCTGTTGCACGCGCCGTTCACGCTCAAGAAGGGCATGCTCGACATGATTGCCCGCGAAACCCAGTTCGCCCTCGACGGCAAGCCGGCGCACATCATCGCCAAGTTCAACTCGCTGACCGATCCGAAGATCATCCGCGCGCTGTACAAGGCCAGCCAGTCCGGGGTGCGCATCGACCTGGTGGTGCGTGGCATGTGCTGCCTGCGCCCTGGCATTGTGGGTGTGTCACATAACATCCATGTGCGCTCGATCATCGGCCGCTTCCTGGAGCACACGCGGGTGTTCTACTTCCTCAATGGCGGCGAGGAACAGATGTTCCTCTCCAGTGCCGACTGGATGGAGCGCAACCTCGACAAGCGTGTGGAGACCTGCTTCCCGGTCGAAGGCAAGAAGCTGATCATGCGGGTCAAGAAAGAGCTGGAAAGCTACCTCACCGACAACACCCACAGCTGGAGCCTGCAATCGGACGGGCGCTACGTGCGCAACACCCCGACCGGCAACCAGAACCCGCGCAGTGCGCAGGCGACGTTGCTGGAGAAGCTGGGTAGCCCGATTCTTGCGGTGAACTAAAAGCCTGCACAGACCTAATGTGGGAGCGGGCTTGCTGTGGCGAGGGAGCTTGCTCCCGTTGACTGCGCAGCAGTCTCCGGCTTTTTGGGGGCGCTACGCACCCCAGCGCAAGCAAGCTTGCTCGCCACAGCAAGCGCGCTCCCACATTTGTTTTGTGGCGTTACATAGATCGTATCAGCGCAGGTTCAGCGCGAACCCCACCCGCGTCAACCACTCCGCTTCCTGGGCAAAGTCCGCCTGGGTCAGCTGGTTTTCATCCAGCCAGCCTTTGGGGAACACCACGTCGAGGCTGTCACCGTGGGCGCGCAGGGTGACTTGGGGCATTTCCTGGGTGCCACGGATGTGGTGGAACAGGATCGCAAAGCGCAGCAGCACGCACAGGCGGATCAGCTTGATGCCTTCGTCGCCGAACTCGGCAAATTTGTCCTTGGGAATGTTGCGGCGATGGCCACGCACCAGCAGGGCGAGCATCTGTTGGTCTTCGCGGGAGAAACCGGCGAGGTCCGAGTGCTCGATCAGGTAGGCGCCGTGCTTGTGGTAATGGTAGTGGGCGATGTCCAGGCCCACTTCATGCACCTTGGCGGCCCAGCCCAGCAGTTCGCGCCAGACGCCGTCTTCCAGGTCCCAGTCCTCGGCTACCTGGTCAAAGGCGTGCAGGGCTTTGCGTTCCACCCGGGCCGCTTGTTCCAGGTCGACGTGATAACGCTCCATCAACGAGGTGAGGGTGCGCTCACGCACGTCTTCGTGGTGATGGCGGCCCAGCAGGTCATACAGCACGCCTTCGCGCAGGGCGCCGTCGCAGTGGTCCATACGTTGCAGTTCGAGGGCGTCGAAAATCGCTTCGAGAATCGCAAGGCCAGCCGGGAAGATGGTACGACGGTCGGGCTTGATGCCGTCGAAGTCGATTTTCTCGGCATCGCCCAGCTTGAACAGTTTGCGCTTGAGCCATGCCAGGCCTTCGGCGTTGACCTCACCGGTGCCATGGCCGCCGGCTTTGAGGGCCAGGCCGATGGCGCGGATGGTGCCGGACGAGCCGATGGCTTCATCCCAGGTCAAGCGGTGCAGCGCATGCTCGATGCTCATGATCTCCAGCCGAGCCGCTGTGTAGGCCTGGGCATAGCGGGCCGGGGTGATCTTGCCGTCCTTGAAATAGCGCTGGGTAAAGCTCACGCAGCCCATTTGCAGGCTCTCGCGCAGCAATGGCTCGAATCTTTGCCCGATGATGAACTCGGTACTGCCGCCGCCGATATCCGCCACCAGGCGCTTGCCGGGCGTGTCGGCCAGGGTGTGGGACACGCCCAGGTAGATAAGGCGCGCCTCTTCCCGGCCGGAGATAACTTCTACCGGGTGCCCGAGGATTTCTTCGGCGCGGCGGATGAATTCGACACGGTTGCGCGCCTCACGCAGGGCGTTGGTGCCGACAATTCGCACGGCGCCCAATGGCATGCCGTTGATCAGTTGGGCAAAACGCTTGAGGCAGTCGAGGCCGCGCTGCATGGATTCTTCATTGAGCTGGCGCTGGTCGTCGATGCCGGCAGCCAGTTGAACTTTCTCGCCGAGCCGCTCAAGGATGCGGATTTCGCCGTTCTGGGCCTTGGCCACGACCATGTGAAAGCTGTTGGAGCCCAGGTCGATGGCGGCGATCAGGGACAAATTCTTGGCTTGGGATTGCGGCATGGTTTGGGGGTCTCGGTCGATAACCCGACCATCGTGCCACGATCGACCGCTGGCGCCAACGCGTTGTGCTTCAGGAATCTTCCTGTCGGTGCGGGAGGCAATGCCTGTTGGAGATGTAGGGCGATTCTCCTTTGCTCTAGCGAATAAACTTAAGGCTAGGTACGAGGTATTAAATTTATGCCTATAAAAACTCTCGGGACTTTCCTTACAAGGGTTTTGTATTTGTTCTGCTCGGTTTTTTAGTTATGACTACTGATGCAGTTGAAAAGGGTGGTCATATTTTTGTTGTATTCGGACAGCAGTTGACGTGCTCTCCTATTCTTTTTTAGGTCACTTACAAGCGAGACTGCCCGTCGGCAATGATGCCGTGGTGTTATTTGTTTATGGCGTTTTATGTCAGGGAATGTCGTGTTTTAGAAGCGGAGCTTTTCAGCCTTTAATAAGTAACGTCTGTTAACTTCTAATGACGGGTAAAAGATGAAAAAAGTATTTGGTTTGGCCGTGGGGATTGCGTGCCTGTTTGCCAGTGTAGGCGCCTATGCAACTACCAACCCGACCGGCAACCTGATCGTCAAGGGCACCATTATTCCGGCGGCTTGCAGTATGAGCGTTAGCGCCGGCGGGGTTATCGACTATGGCACGATTCGAGCCAATCAATTGTCCCAGACGAATTTCAACCCACTTGCGGAGCGTTCCACTTCGCTGGTCGTCAATTGCGGTACTACACCTGCCAGGTTTTTCTTGTCTGTCACTGACTTGCGGGCCTCCAGTAAAGTTACTGGCATATTGGGCGCTGGCTACACCGAAGCCCAAAACTATGGTCTCGGTACGTATGGTGGCAGGCGCACCGGCGGCTATTCGGTCACCCTCAGAAACCTGACGTCCAACGGTGTGGCGCTCAACCCGATTGTACGGTCGAGCAAGGACGCAGCCTGGCAAGCCAGCGACGGTAAGGTTTCCCAGACACCTAACCAGCATTCCTGGCGTAACGGCGCTGTCAATGCGCCAGCTTCGATCTCTCAGCTAACCGGTGTTATTGCCGTCAAAGCGGTGATCAATCGCGCAAGTGATCTGAACCTTACCGGCAATATTGCGTTGGATGGTCACGCGACGCTGGTTCTGGATTACATCTAAACGTTTGAGCAACAGTCGATAGCGAGGCAGAGTCAGTCAGGGGGACTCTTATTAGTTATCGGCTGTTTTCATGTGGCTGTGCAATTACACGTACTCATTTGTTTGTGAATGTTCCAGGGAGAACTCGGTGAACGGTCTTTCAAGAATAATTGGTTTCATATCGTGTTGTATGGCTTTGTTGCTGTATGGCGTAGCCCATGCCGACGGTATGTTGCCTGAAACAACGGTTGTCATTCTTTATGAAGAGAATGGCGAAGCCACGATCAATATAAAAAACACTGATCCAACCCCTGCGTTACTGCACTCCGTCATAGAAAATGTGCCCGAGGATCTTGAAACCCTGTTGATCGTCACCCCGCCCATTGCTCGCGTGGAGCCAGGGGAAACGCAACTGGTCCGGTTTATCAGCACCCTGAAGTCGCCGCTCAAGACTCAACGCCTCAAGCGCGTGTCCTTCGAGGGGATTCCCCAGGCGCGTGAGCCCGGTGGTGCGACCATTGGTATCACCCTGCGTCAAAACTTGCCGCTGATCCTGCACCCGGCAGGTTTGCCCCGGCACCAGGCACCTTGGGAACTGCTCAAGTGGAAGCGCCAGGGTGATCGCTTGAGCGTGCATAACGACAGTGCCTATGTGGTGCGCATGGGATTGGAAGTGCAGCTTAATCCGCTGAAACAGACCGGCTTGCTGCCCCGCACTTATATCCTGCCGGGTGAGGTGTTGACGCTCAATACCCAAGGGCCTGTGGCCGAGGTGTCCTCGGTGGTGCTGCAGCCGGCCACGACCTTCGGGTTTGCTGTCGATGACTACCAGGCAGATGTTCTGGGTCATGGGCGCTAAGCGTTCGATGACTGGACTGACGGTTCGCCGCCCGGGGCTTTTCATGGGGTTGGCAGCCTTGTGGGGTGCTCCCGGTTTTGCTTTGGCAGTCGAGTTGGGAGAGGGCTTTGATCTGGCTGTCCTGGCCAGCTATGGCATCGACCCGAAGGTCTCCGACTACTTTCGCAGTGCGGCGCGGTTTCGTGAGGGCAGGCAGATAGTGGGGCTGCGGGTCAACGGGAATTCCCTGGGGTTGGTTGAGGCCCGTTTCGATTATCAGGGGCAGCTGTGTTTTACCCAGGGTTTGCTGGAGAAAGCTGGCCTTAAAGTGCCCTTGGCGATCGTGCAATCGGGCATCTCGGCGGATCAGGCCTGTCACGATTTCGTGGGTGAGTTCCCCGCGACCATCGTCAGGTTGCAGCCGGGCAGCGAAGAAGTGGTGCTGGTTGTGCCTACCCAGTCCTTGCGTGAGCCTGAATGGGAAGTGGGAGGTTTTTCCGAGGGCGGTGCGGCGGCGTTGTTCAACTACGATGTGCTCGGGTTTCAGACCCAGTCGCGCAGTGGCCCCAGCCGGTTCGTTTCGGCTTATACCGAGGCGGGATTCAACCTGGGTAATTGGGTGGTCCGCAGCCGGCAGTTCTATATTTCTGATAACGGCAAAAGCAGCAGCGAGCATGTGCAGGCCTACGCCCAGCGTGATATCGCGGCGTTGCAGTCAACTTTCCAGGTGGGCCAGATCTCTACCCGAAGCCCGGTGTTCGGTGGGATTCAGCTATCGGGATTACAGCTGTTTCCTGATGGTGTCTCCCGCGCCGGCGCCAATCATGGTGTGGTGGTGGACGGTTTGGCCCACAGCCAGGCGCGTGTCGAGGTGCGCCAGTCCGGTGCGCTGATCCATACCACGTTAGTGCCCGAGGGGCCGTTCAGCCTGACAGGCTTGCCTTTGCTCAATGGCACCAGTGACCTGGAGGTCAGCGTTATCGGCACGCGGGGCGGCACCCGCAGTTTCGTGGTGCCGGCGGCTTCCTTTGGTGCGGCTATTGCCATAACCCCAGGCTTTGACTTCGCCCTTGGCAAGGTACGTGAACAGCTGAGCGAAGGCCGCGAGGCGCCGACTGTCGTCATGGGCAGCGGCACCTGGGGGCTTGGCCGGCAGTCATCCCTGGGGTTCGGTTTATTGAGTACAGATGAGTACCAGTCGGCCGGCGGCACTATGAGCAGTGTGTTTTTCCAGCGGGTTACCGTCAGTGCTCGGCAAAACATCTCGCGCGATGGTGAGGCGGGTGTGAACGGCAGCCGCCGTGCCGTATCCCTGAGCAGCCCGTTGGTGGCGGGTGTTGAGATGAGCCTGAGTGCGACGACCCAAAGCCCAGGTTATCGCGATGTCCTCGAGGCAGGCCCGGGTTTGAAAAAAAATGATCTGCAGACCCGCTTCCAGAATCAGTACACGGTGGGGTTCAACTGGGCAGAACCGACCTTGGGGGCTTTTTCAGTCAGCTACTCACGCAGTACGCAGTTTGATGGGCAGCTTGCCGAACATGTATTTGCCTCGTGGAACAAGGGGTTCAGGCAGGTGGATGTAGCGTTGATCGCCGACTCGCAGGTGGGCGCTTCGCGGCGGCGCAAGACCGCAAGCCGTGAGCGAGAAAAACGTGATGAGGTCACGCCAGAGGGGCTGTCCTTGCGCCTGCAGGTCACGGTGCCCTTTGGAGAAGATCGCCGCCTGACGTCCTACGCCAGTCGCCGCAATGGCCGTGCCGATATGGGCACGGCATTGTCCGAGCGGGTCAATGAGTATGTGAACTACGAAGTGGGGGTTGAGCGGGATCTGCAGGAGCGCCAGCAAGCGGTTCGCGCGAATGTGGACGTGATGCCGCGCTACACCCGTGTGGGCCTGGGTGTGAACCGCACGCCCACGAGCACCAGCTACAGCGGGCAACTGCAGGGTGCCGTGGTGGCTCACGCGCGCGGCCTGACCTTTTCCCCCTACGCAGTGCAGGACACCTTTGGTGTGCTTTCGGTGGGGGAAGTGTCAGCGGCCAAGGTTACGACCCCACAAGGCCCGGTGTGGACCGATTACCGTGGGCATGCGGTGATTCCCGGCTTGCCGGCCTATACCACCAGCCACCTGGAGGTGCAGACCCAGTCCTTGCCCAAGCGGGTCGATCTCAAGAACGGCACCAAAATCCTCGCCGTCGGGCGCGGATCATTCAATACCGTGGATTTCCAAGTGGTGAATGTTCGCCGGGTACTGCTTGAGGTGCGCGATGAGCAAGGTGCACCTCTGCCCCAGGGCTCTGCGGTGTTTGGCCCGGACAACACCTACCTGACCAATGTGGTGGGTGAGGGCCTGATCTTTTTGAACCACATGGATGACGGGCAAATCCTCAGCGTTTCGCCGCCGGGCTCTGCCCGCGCGTGCCTGCTGCATCTGAACCTTGAGTCGCAATCCACAGAGGACAAGCTCTATGAAACGGCTTCGGCGATCTGTCGTGCCCAATGAATCAGTGCAATACACCCTGCGTCGACTGTGCCTGGGCGTTAGCTTGTTGTTCATGCTCGCGATAGCGGCCCCGGAGGCTTCGGCGAATGACTGCCGCCTTTCCCTCAGCCAGCCAAGGGTCGACCACGGCGTGCTCCGGCGCGCGGAGTTGTTGGGCGAGCCGCTCGCAAGCCAGCCCATCATCCTGGGCAGGCGAACGCTGCAGCTGAGTGTCGTATGTGCCGAACCAGGGGCTGTCGCCTTGCGCTTTACGGGTGTTCCGGCGGGGACGCAAGGCTATCGATTCGGCCGACAGGGCAGCTTCACCCTGGCCCTCAAGCATGCCCAGGTCGATGGTCGCGCCGTTGAACTGAGTACGTCACAGCCCACAGAAACGGCTACCAGCGGGCACTTACTGCCCGGTCACGTGCTGATAGCCAAAGCCGGTGGTTTGCCGCTGACCGGCACACGCTTTTCAGCACAAGTGCAGATCGACACGTATTTACCGCCCGATGCCTTTTCAGTACGCCACGAGACCGTCTTCGAAGGCCAGGGGCACTTTGAATGGTTGCCCGGCGGTTAATCGATCAGCCCGGCTGCTCCACCGAGCCGATGAAATTGGCGAACTCCGGCGTCTTTGGGTTGGCGAACAAGGTCTTGGGGTCGCCCACTTCATGCACCTTGCCCTGGTGCATGAACACCAGCTTGTCCCCGACTTCCCGGGCAAAGCGCATTTCGTGGGTCACCATGATCAGGGTCATGCCGTCCTTGGCCAATTGGCGCACCACACTGAGCACTTCATTGACCAGCTCCGGGTCCAGTGCCGAGGTAATTTCATCGCACAGCAGCACCTTGGGCGACATGGCCAGCGCACGGGCTATGGCGACCCGTTGCTGCTGGCCGCCGGACAGACGATCAGGGAAGGCATCAAATTTTTCCCCCAGCCCCACCCGCTCCAGCATCTGCCGGGCAAGCTGGGCGGCTTTGGCCTTGGGCACTTTCTGCACCACTTGTGGCGCGAGCATGACGTTCTCGCCCACGGTCAGGTGTGGGAACAGGTTGAACTGCTGGAACACCATCCCGACTTTCTGCCGCAGGCTGCGCAGGTCGGCGCGGGCGGCGTCGAGGTATTCGCCGTCGACCTCAATTACGCCGTCGTTGATCGATTCAAGGCCATTGAGGGTACGCAGCAAGGTCGACTTGCCCGAGCCACTGCGGCCGATGATCGCCACCACCTGGCCTTCTTCAACCGTCAGGTCGATGCCCTTGAGTACGTGGTGATCGCCGTAATATTTATGCAGGGCGGAAATTCTAAGCAGAGGCATGCAGTCTCCTTTCCAGGTAGCGCGCACTGAGGGACAAGGGGTAGCAGAGCAGGAAGTAGCCGAGCGCCACCAGGCCGTAGACCATAAAGGGCTCGAAGGTAGCGTTGGCGAGCATGCCGCCGGTTTTGGTCAGTTCGGTAAAACCGATGATCGAGGTCACGGCGGTGCCTTTGACCACCTGCACCGAAAAGCCCACGGTGGGCGCCACGGCAATGCGCAGGGCTTGCGGCAGGATCACGTAGCGCAGTTGTTCAAGCGGGTTAAGCGCCAGGCTGGCCGAGGCTTCCCATTGCCCGTGGGCAATCGACTCGACGCAGCCGCGCCAGATCTCGGCCAGGTAAGCACTGGTAAACAGGGTCAAGGCAATCGCCGCCGCCAGCCAGGGCGAGATATCCACACCCAGCAGCGCGATGCCAAAAAACACCAGGAACAGCTGCATCAACAGCGGCGTGCCCTGGAACAGTTCGATATAGGTGCGCGCGAGATTGCGCGGGAAGGCTTTGCGGCTGATGCGCATCGTCATCACCAGTAAACCGATAACGCCGCCACCGACAAACGCCACCAGCGACAGCAGCAAGGTCCATTGCAAGCCGGTGGCGAGGTTGCGCACGATGTCCCAGAAGGAGAAATCACTCATCGGCTGTTCCTCATCACGTAGCGACGGCCGATCCAGTTGAGCAACTGGCGAATCATCAGCGCCATGCACAGGTACACCAGGGTGGTCAGTGCGTAGGTTTCAAACGCGCGGAAGTTGCGTGACTGGATAAAGTTGGCGGCAAAGCTCAGCTCTTCGGTGGCGATCTGCGAGCACACCGCCGAGCCGAGCATCACGATGATGATCTGGCTGCTCAGGGCCGGCCACACCTTGCCCAGTGCCGGCAACAGCACCACATGGCGAAACGCCTCGAAACGCGTCATCGCCAATGCCGCTGCGGCTTCCAGCTGCCCGCTTGGGACCGCCTGGATGCCGGCGCGAATGATCTCGGTGGAGTACGCCCCCAGGTTGATCACCATCGCCAGTACGGCGGCTTGCCACTCGGTGATTTTCAGCCCCAGGGATGGCAGGCCGAAGAAGATGAAAAACAACTGCACCAGAAACGGCGTGTTGCGGATCAACTCGACATACACCCCGAAGACCCAGGAAAACGGCTGGATCTTCCATGCCCGCACCACAGCGCCGACGGTGCCCAGGGCCACGCCGAGGATCGCGCCGATAGCCGTCAGCTCAAGGGTAAACAGCGCGCCGCGTAGCAGCAGGTCGGTATTGGCCAGCACCGGCACAAAGTCAAATTGATACGCCATGAATCAGCTCCGCATCAAAGATCGGCAGGCAGTGGCTCTTTAAGCCACTGCATCGCGTTCTTTTCCAGGCTGCCATCGGCTTTGGCCGCGACCAGGATCTGGTTGACCTTCTCCAGCAGCGCTGGCTCGTTCTTGTTAACTCCCACGTACACCGGCGAATCCTTGAGTTTCACTTTCAGCTCCAGCCCACGTTTATTACTGCGCTCGCTGATCGCCACCATCACCACGTTGCCGCTGGCGATCAGGTCGACCTGGCCGGCCAGGTAGGCGGCGATGGTTGAGTTGTTGTCTTCGAAACGCTTGATCGTGGCTTCCTTGGGCGCGACGGCGGTCAGCTCGATGTCTTCGATGGCGCCGCGCGTCACGCTGATGGTCTTGCCCTTGAGGTCATCGGTGGTGTGGATGGCCGCATCAGGCGGCCCGAACACGGCCAGGTAGAACGGCGCGTAGGCCTTGGAGAAGTCGATGACCTTTTCGCGCTCGGCGTTCTTGCCCAGGCTGGAAATCACCAGGTCGACCTTGCCGGTAGTGAGAAACGGGATACGGTTGGTGCTGTTCACCGGGGTCAGTTCCAGCTTGACCTTGAGCTGGTCGGCCAGCAGCTTGGCGGTGTCGACGTCCAGGCCACGGGGTTTCATGTCCGGGCCAACCGAGCCGAACGGCGGGAAGTCTTGGGGCACGGCAACCTTGAGGGTGCCACGGGCGACGATATCGTCCAGACCGTTGGCATGGGCGGGCGCCTGGCTCAGCATCAGGCTGGCAAACAGGGCAGTGAGCAGGGCGCTGTAGCGCTTGGTCATGGCAACTCTCCGGGGAAGGGCGCGGGAATATTCTGTTTCGAGCCATTGCACGGCCCATGCCATCACGGCGCCAATGGCCTGGAACGCTGGTATTTGTTGAGTTCTGGTGGTCTTACTGGTCTGAACAGTGAGCGAGTTTTTCGCACCTTTTTCGAGCGCCGATAAAACCTCGCGAGCCCCTTTGGGGCGCGGCTTGCCGCCGGCTGCGAATAGCTTTACAACTAGCCGCTCCGTTGACTGCAACCTTGAGTTTTCTATGAATTCCATCGCCCAAGCCGTACCGGAAGCGGCCCTGCAGGCCATCCGCAAACTGATCAAGGAACAGGGCTTTGCAGCGGGTGACGCGTTGCCGTCCCAGCGCGACCTGGCGGTACAGTTGGGCGTGAGTCGGGCATCGTTGCGCGAGGCGTTGTCGTCTTTAAGTGCATTGGGCGTGGTGAGTGTGCAGCCGGGTAAAGGCGTGTTTGTGCAAGAGGTGCAAGAAGCGCCGGGGTTCGCCTGGCCCTTCGCTGCCCAGGCCACGCCCCTGGATATCTTCCAGTTGCGCTACGCCCTGGAAGGGTTCGCCGCGGGGTTGGCGGCAGTGACGTTGACTCTCGATGAACTGGACAGCCTGCAAGACAATGTCGAGGCCATGCGCAAAGTGCTCAAGGCTGGCGACTTCGAAGCCGCTGCCCGGCTGGACTTCGAGTTCCATCAGCGGATCCTGCTGGCCAGCGGTAACCAGGCGATGGTGAGCATCCTGAGTGCCAGTGCCGAGGTGTTCCTGGAGAGCCAGAAGCTACCGTTCATCCGACCGGAACGGGCCATGGAGACTTGGCAAGAGCACCGCAAGATCCTGCGTGCCCTGGCCAGGCGCGCCAGTGCTGCGGCGCAGAAAACCATGCAGGAACACGTGCGCAATGCGGCATTGCGCACGGGCATCGCCTTCGTGACTCCCGTGACGCCGTGAGTGGGCTATACCCAAACTCATGCAACGCCATAGCAAGACTCAATCAGAGGCGGCTTCCTGAACGGGGGAAGGGCGGCTATGATGGGCCACGTTTTTTTTGCTTACAATCCGGAGACATCCATGAGCAACGATCTTATCAAGCACGTCACCGACGCGACCTTTGAGGCCGAAGTACTCAAGGCTCAAGGCCCGGTACTGGTTGACTACTGGGCTGAATGGTGTGGCCCTTGCAAAATGATCGCTCCTGTTCTGGACGACATTGCGACCACTTACGAAGGCAAGCTGACCATTGCCAAGCTGAACATCGACGACAATCAGGAAACCCCGGCCAAGCACGGCGTGCGTGGTATCCCGACCCTGATGCTGTTCAAGAACGGCAACGTCGAAGCCACTAAAGTGGGCGCGCTGTCGAAGTCCCAGCTGCAAGCTTTCCTCGACGCGAACATCTAAGCGTCGTCAAAAAAGCCCCGCAAAATAGCGGGGCTTTTTCGTGAAACAGGGCTAGACGCTCCGAAATTCAGGTGGTACATTCGGCCCCGCACTGGTTTCTCCACTGCCCCCTGCAAGCCGTCGCCGACGCATTCCTTTTCGATTAGTACGCGATCCTGTCGCCTTCTCTGCGGCGCGGCCTCATTAAGCCAAAAGCTTAATTTCCCCCCTCCATAAATGATTACGTCATTCCTATATGAATCTGACTGAACTCAAGCAAAAGCCGATTACCGACCTGCTCCAATTGGCCGAAGAAATGGGCATAGAAAATATGGCCCGTTCGCGCAAGCAGGACGTGATTTTCTCCCTGCTCAAAAAGCACGCGAAAAGCGGCGAGGAAATCTCCGGTGATGGCGTGCTGGAGATTCTCCAGGACGGCTTCGGCTTCCTCCGCTCTGCAGACGCTTCCTATCTCGCCGGCCCAGACGATATTTACGTCTCGCCGAGCCAGATCCGTCGCTTCAACTTGCGCACCGGTGACACCATCGTCGGCAAGATCCGTCCTCCGAAGGAAGGCGAGCGTTATTTCGCCCTGCTCAAGGTCGACACGATCAACTTCGATCGTCCTGAGAACGCGAAGAACAAGATTCTCTTCGAGAACCTGACGCCGCTGTTCCCGACCGTGCGCATGAAGATGGAAGCCGGTAACGGCTCCACCGAAGACTTGACCGGTCGTGTCATCGACCTGTGCGCCCCGATCGGCAAAGGCCAGCGCGGCCTGATCGTCGCACCGCCGAAAGCCGGTAAGACCATCATGCTGCAGAACATTGCAGCGAACATCGCGCGTAACAACCCGGAAGTTCACCTGATCGTATTGCTGATCGATGAGCGCCCGGAAGAAGTAACCGAAATGCAGCGCACCGTGCGCGGCGAAGTGGTTGCCTCGACGTTCGATGAGCCGCCAACCCGCCACGTGCAGGTTGCCGAAATGGTGATCGAGAAGGCCAAGCGCCTGGTCGAACACAAGAAGGACGTGGTGATCCTGCTCGACTCCATCACCCGTCTGGCGCGTGCCTACAACACCGTGATCCCAAGCTCCGGCAAGGTACTCACCGGTGGTGTCGATGCCCACGCCCTGGAGAAACCAAAGCGTTTCTTCGGTGCTGCGCGCAACATCGAAGAAGGCGGCTCGCTGACCATTATCGCCACCGCGCTGGTTGAAACCGGCTCGAAGATGGATGAAGTGATCTACGAAGAGTTTAAAGGTACCGGTAACATGGAACTGCCTTTGGACCGTCGTATCGCTGAAAAGCGTGTGTTCCCTGCGATCAACATCAACCGCTCCGGCACCCGCCGTGAAGAGTTGCTGACCGCCGACGACGAACTGCAGCGCATGTGGATCCTGCGCAAGCTGCTGCACCCGATGGACGAAGTAGCCGCCATCGAGTTCCTCATCGACAAGCTGAAAACCACCAAGACCAACGACGAGTTCTTCCTGTCTATGAAGCGTAAGTAATACTACGGTTCAGGTCTGAGAAAATGGTGCCCTTGAAGGGTGCCATTTTTTTTGCGCCAAACAGGGAGGTTTGTGTGCCGAGAGTGTCAGTAAAGAAACAAAAATGGCGAGTACGCCTACGCTCTCTTCAATTTGTATCAGGCTGATTACGATTTATGACCGCTCTTGCTTACCGAAGAGACATTGATGGCCTGCGCGCCATTGCTGTCCTGGCTGTGGTTTTGTTCCATTTTGGGGTTCCCGGCGTTACTGGCGGTTTCGTCGGCGTTGATGTGTTCTTCGTGATTTCAGGTTTCCTGATTACCTCGATCATCTGGCGCGAGCGTGAAGCGGGGCGTTTCAGCTTCGTCGATTTCTGGGCGCGACGGGCACGGCGTATCCTGCCGGCTTTGCTGGTCATGATGTTTACGTCATTGGTGGCTGGTTGGTTCTTAATGGCGCCCAAAGACTATTCGGAATTGGGACGCTCGATACACAACCAAGTGGTGTTCATCTCCAATCTGTTCTTCATGCGCCAGGACGGCTATTTCGACACGGCCTCCGACATGAAGCCGATGTTGCACACCTGGTCGCTGTCGGTTGAAGAGCAGTTCTACATTGCCTTCCCACTCTTGCTGGCGCTGTTGTCGAGCTGGCTGAAGCAGTGGCGCAGCGCCTTGTTTGTGTTGCTGCTGGTGTCGTTTGCGGCGAGCGTGTGGGCGGTGGCCAATGAGCCGGACAAAGCCTTCTTCCTGCTGCCCATGCGTGCCTGGGAATTGTTGGCCGGGTCCATGCTGGCTGTGATGCCAGTGCGGGCAGGGCGGGCAAGTCCCCTGTTGGCGCAAGCTGTGAGTCTGTTCAGCCTGGGCCTGATTCTGGTGGCGGTATTGGGCTACAACGCCAACACCGCGTTCCCTGGGGCGGCGGCTTTGTTGCCTGTATTGGGTGTGGTGGGGTTGATTTGGGCTAACGGCCAACACCCAACCTGGGTAGGGCGCTTGCTGGGCAGTCGCGTGCTGGTGGGCATCGGGCTGATTTCCTATTCGTGGTACCTGTGGCACTGGCCGGTGCTGGTGTTTGGCAAGTACGCGAGTATTTTTGGCCTGCCCTCCTGGGCGCTGGCGGGTCTGTTCGTCTTGAGCCTGGTGCTGGGTTATGTGTCCTGGCGGTTCGTCGAGGGGCCGTTTCGTGAGCGGCGCCTGCTGGCGGGTCGTCGGTCGATTCTGATCGCGGGCGTGGTCGGGCTCGCCGGGCTGGGTCTGATCGGCAAAGGCCTGGTGTGGTCGGATGGGTTTGCATCGCGGCTGTCGCCCCAGGCGTTGCAGTTCGCCCAAGCGTATACCTGGAGCCCCACGCTGATTAAGTGCCTGTCGGATGACAAGAAAGACCCGAACCGCAAACTTTGCCATTTTGGCCCGCAGGCGAGTGCTGCCCGCGCATTGGTCTGGGGCGACAGCCATGCCTCGGCACTCATCCCGGCGTTGAACGACGGCTCGCGCAAGTACGACTTCGGCATCACTCAGGCCGGTTACGCCGGGTGCCTGCCGTTCGACCGCAAAGAAAACACCCCAGGCTGCCGAGCGTTCAACGAGCGTGTCACCCAGTTGTTGAGCAAGGAACAGTTCAGTGATGTGGTGCTGGTAGCCCGCTGGAGCCTTTACGTTTATGGCCAGCGCTCCGGCGACACCGGCGCTTCCCTTCATGACCCGCAAACGGGCAAGTACGACCGCGCCGTCGCTGAACGGCTGTTTGCCGAGGGTGTGAGTGCGCTGGTGCAGCAACTGCGTGCCAGCGGGCACAGGGTGTGGCTGGTCAAGGAGGTACCGCTGCAGGCTTTCAACGTGCCTTACCGGCTCAGCCGCCTGGCGATGCTGGGACGCCCGACCGACCGCGAAGGCTTGCCCCTGGCCGAGCACGTCGAGCGCCAGGCCTATATCAGCAGCGTTTTTGAGCGCATCGCCGCGGCAGACCCCGGTGTGCAACTCATGGACCCCGCGCCCAAGCTGTGCGAGACGAATGGCTGGTGCCGGGTCGAGCGCGATGGCCAGTCGCTGTATACCGATGACAACCACCTCTCGGCCGTAGGCACGCGTTATGTGGAAGGGTTCCTTGAGCCCTTCTTCCACACCATGCGTAATGAGTCCGTTGAGTCGGGTGTGAGTCGCAATGACGTGCAATAAGCTGCCAGCGCTCTTAAGAGCAGGTAGGATGTACGCCTATTTTACGGGTGGCATGGTTAATGAAATTCAAGGATCTTCGGGATTTCGTGCAGCAACTTGAGCAGCGCGGAGAGTTGAAACGTATCCAGGTGCCGGTTTCCCCGGTGCTGGAAATGACTGAGATTTGCGACCGTACCTTGCGCAACAAGGGCCCGGCGCTGCTGTTCGAAAACCCGACCGGCTTTGATATTCCGGTGCTCGGCAACCTGTTCGGCACGCCCGACCGTGTTGCGTTTGGCATGGGCGCCGAGTCGGTCAGCGAGCTGCGCGAGATCGGCAAGTTGCTGGCCTTCCTCAAGGAGCCCGAGCCACCCAAGGGCCTCAAGGACGCCTGGTCGAAGCTGCCGATCTTTCGCAAGATCATTGCCATGGCGCCCAAAGTGGTCAAGGACGCGGTGTGCCAGGAAGTGGTCATCGAAGGCGATGACGTCGACCTGGCCATGTTGCCGGTGCAGACCTGCTGGCCGGGCGATGTCGGCCCGCTGATCACCTGGGGCCTGACCGTCACCAAAGGCCCGAACAAGGATCGCCAGAACCTGGGGATCTACCGTCAGCAAGTGATCGGCCGCAACAAGGTGATCATGCGTTGGCTGAGCCACCGTGGCGGCGCGCTGGACTTCCGTGAGTGGTGCGAAAAGCACCCAGGCAAGCCGTTTCCCGTGTCCGTGGCCCTGGGCGCCGACCCGGCGACCATCCTCGGCGCCGTGACGCCGGTGCCTGACAGCCTGTCCGAATATGCCTTCGCCGGCCTGCTGCGCGGCAACCGCACCGAGCTGGTGAAGTGCCGTGGCAATGACCTGCAAGTGCCGGCCACCGCCGAAATCATCCTCGAAGGCGTGATTCATCCGGGCGAAATGGCCGATGAAGGCCCTTACGGTGACCACACCGGCTACTACAACGAAGTCGACAGCTTCCCGGTGTTCACCATCGAGCGCATCACCCACCGCATCAAACCGATCTACCACAGCACCTACACCGGCCGCCCGCCGGATGAGCCGGCCATCCTTGGTGTGGCGCTCAACGAAGTGTTTGTGCCGATCCTGCAAAAGCAGTTCCCGGAAATTACCGACTTCTACCTGCCGCCCGAGGGCTGCTCGTACCGCATGGCCATCGTGACCATGAAGAAGTCGTACCCAGGCCATGCCAAGCGGGTAATGCTCGGTGTGTGGTCGTTTTTGCGACAGTTCATGTACACCAAGTTCGTTATCGTCACTGACGACGACATCAATGCCCGGGACTGGAACGACGTGATCTGGGCCATCACCACGCGCATGGACCCCAAGCGCGACACGGTGATGATCGATAACACGCCGATCGACTACCTCGACTTTGCTTCGCCGGTATCGGGCCTGGGCTCGAAGATGGGCCTGGATGCCACCCACAAATGGCCGGGTGAGACCACCCGCGAGTGGGGTCGGGTGATCGTCAAGGATGACGCTGTGACCGCACGTGTTGATGCGATCTGGAAAGAATTGGGAATAGATTGATGCGTGTAACCCTGCAACCTTCCGGCGCCGTACTGGAGCTGGTCCCTGGTGAGCGAATCCTTGAAGGCGCGCGTCGCCTGGGCTACGAATGCCCACAGGCGTGTCGCAATGGCGTGTGCCATGTGTGCGCCGCGCTGCTGGTGGAAGGCCGGGTGCAGCAAGCCGGTGAGGTGCGCGACCATGGTGAGTTCTACACCTGCATCGCCGAGCCGTTGGAAGATTGCATTGTGTTGTGGGATGGCGTGCTGGCGCCGGGAGAGTTGCCGTTGCGCAAGTTGTCGTGCCAATTGAGTGAGTGCGTGGACGTCGGTGGCGATGTATGGCGCGTGCGCTTGCGTGCGCCGGCCGGGAAGGCGGTGCGTTACCACGCCGGGCAATACCTGATGATCGAGCGTGACAACGGCGATAAATCGGCGTTTTCCCTGGCCTCGGCGCCCCATGCCGGGCGCGAGCTGGAACTGCATGTGCTGGTTCGCGAGGACAGTGCGCGCAATTTGATCGAGCAGTTGCAGCGTAACCAGATGGCCCGTGTTGAACTGCCGTTTGGTGATACGCACTTGGCCGAACTGCCGGACGGGCCGCTGGTGTTGATCGCTGCCGGCACCGGCATGGCGCAGATGCACAGCCTGATCGAACATTGCCGCGCCTCGGGCTTCAAGCACCCTGTGCACCTGTATTGGGGCGTACGCCGCCCGGAAGACTTCTACGAAATCGAACACTGGGAGCAATGGCAGCAACTGCCCAACCTGTTCCTGCACAAAGTGGTCAGCGACCTGTGCGGTTGGGAAGGGCGCTGCGGGCTGCTGCATGAGGCCGTGTGTGAAGACATCAGCGACCTCAAGGCGGTGCACGTTTACGCCAGTGGTTCGCCGGCGATGATCTACGGCACGCTGGACGCATTGGTCGACGCCGGCATGGATGCACACCAGATGCGCGCCGATGTGTTTGCCTACGCGCCACGCCCTTGAAGCCTTGAGCTGAACCAGTGTGGGAGCTGGCAAGCCAGCTCCCACATGGGTAGGCGGCGTTCCTAGAAACGCACGCCTGCCGTCAGCATCGCCGCATTGAACCCCAGTAACACCAACTCACTGGCCACCGGGCCGAAGTGAACCCCCACAGACGGAATGATCGCCGGTGCAACGCCATAACGGTTGAGCGGGATTTTGTCGCGGTACTTACCGCGATAGCCCTGTAGCGCGCCCGCGGTCACCTTCATATAAAACGGTGAGTCGCCAATATCGTAACGCTTGCCGGCGTAGACGTAATACGAGCGCTGGCTGAACGAGTTGCGAAACGTCGCCCCGCCATACACCAACCCCGACGCCTCGTTACGTTCCAGGTTGATCAAGTCCTGATTGTTGTTGTGCTTTGGGTCCGGCGAAAAATGCTTGGTGTAGACACTGGTCTGGGCGTACCAGAAACCTTTGTCGTCATTGGCGGCGGCCTCGGAAGCCAGAGCAGTGGTGGTTTGCAGCAAAAGCAGCAGACCGGAAAAAAGGTATTTCATGGTTCGACCTCGATAGTCGTTTGAAGAAGCGGCTAATGTGGGTCGCTAAACATCTGCAGTTTGGCGGCTTATGTTGGGCATGACCTGAACCAGCGCTGAAAACACGGCCGCCTATGCTTATGCAATTAAGGTATTTTAGATGTAGGAATAATCTCATTAAGCTATAAGGCAACGGACTACCGCCTTATCGTCAATAACCAGTAACTGACCGCTACCGCCCGCCAGCCGGACCGATCGTGTGAACTCAGAGCATTGAAGCTTTGATTTTTTGATTGCCGGGCTTGAATGGCAGGGGAGCGGTATGGGGAGTTACAAGAAACATGCGTACACAGCTATTTTGTCGGCCAATTTGCTGACTGCTGTGGGATTCAATCCGGTCTGGGCGGACGCAACAGCCGCCGATGCACCAAAACTCGACACCGTGATCGTCACCGGCACCCGTGCCCAAGAGCGCACCGCCAGTGCTTCGTTGTCGCCCATCGATGTCATTTCCGGTGACACATTGCGCAGCACCGGCTCCGATGAGCTGGGCGCGGTGTTGGCGCGCCTGATTCCTTCCATCAACTTCCCGCGCCCCAGTCTGGTGGACGGTGCCGAACTGGTACGCCCGGCGCAGTTGCGCGGTTTGTCGCCGGATCAGGTGTTGGTGCTGGTCAACGGTAAACGCCGCCACACCAGTGCTTTCGTCAACCTGGGCGGGGCCGTGGGGCGCGGTTCGGCGCCAGCGGATTTGAATGCGATCCCGCTGTCGGCGGTCGACCATATCGAAGTGCTACGCGACGGCGCGTCGGCGCGCTATGGCTCGGACGCGATTGCCGGGGTGATCAACGTGATCCTCAAGCACGACGACCACGGCGGCTCTGTCTCGACCAAATTTGGCGAGTACAAGAAGGGTGACGGCATCCAGCGCAACGTCAGCGGCAACACCGGGTTTGCCTTGGGCGAAAACGGCTTTATCAACGTTTCGGGCGAAGGCGCCGACAACGACTACACCAACCGCGCCGGCGACGATTTCCGCCCTGGCAGCGTGGGTTCCACCACCTATGGTCAGCGCGTGTTCCGTCAGGGCGAGCCGGCCACCAATGAAGGCAAATTCCAGTTCAACTCCGAATATTCCTTCAACGATGCAGCCGAGTTCTACACCTTCGGTGGGTATAGTAAGCGTCGTGGCGAAACGGCGGCGTTCTATCGGGCGAGCAACGCGTCCAACAACATCCCGGCGCTCAACCCCAATGGCTACCTGCCGCTGATCAAGGGCAATCTTGAAGACACGTCCTTGGTGGTCGGCCTGCGCGGCTTGCTGGCCTACGATTGGCATTACGACCTGTCGGCCAACTATGGCAAGAACCAGTACGAACTGGGCACCGAAACCATCAACACCTCACTCGGCCAGGCCACTCCGCGCAAATTTAACAACGGTACCCTGAGCAACGATCAGCGCCAGGTCAGCCTGGACCTGTCCCGTGAGTTCGACGTGGGCTTTTTGCCGTACCCGGTGTCGTTGGCTTTTGGCGGCGAATACCTGCGCCAGGGTTATCAAATTGAAGCGGGCGAGCCGGCGTCCTACTACCAGACCGGCAGTTCGGGCCTGGGTGGGTTCCGTGATGCCGACGCCGGTAGCACCTCGCGGCACAACTGGGCTCAGTATCTGGACCTGGAAACCAACTTCACCGAAAAACTCAGCGCCTCAGCCGCCGTACGTCATGAGGACTACAGCGACTTCGGCTCCAACGTCAGCGGCTCGCTGTCGGCGCGTTATGACTTCACCCCGCACGTCGCCTTGCGTGGCAGCATTTCCAATGGTTTCCGTGCGCCATCCCTAGCCCAGCAGAACTTTGCCTACACCTCGTCACAGCTGATCGGCAACACCATCCAGGAAGCTGGCACCTTCCCGGCCAACAGCCAGGTCGCCCGCCTGTTGGGCGCCGAAGACCTGAAGGCCGAGAAGTCGCGCAATTACAGTCTTGGCCTGGTGCTGGAGCCGGCCGATGACCTGACCGTGACGCTCGATGTGTACCGCATCGACATCCGCGACCGCATCAGCTTGTCATCCAACCTCAATCTCAACCCGGCGACTATCGCTTACCTGCAAGCCAATGGCGTCGGCAACATCAACTACACCAGCGCCCGCTACTTCACCAACGCCACCGACACCAGCACCGACGGTGTCGACCTGGTGGCCAACTATCGCTACCCGTTCGATAACGGCATCCGCTGGAACAGCACCGTGGGCTACAACTACAACCACACCAAAGTCACCGACGTGAAGCCCAACCCGGCGATTCTGGACAGCCTGGGCGCCAACCTGGTGCGGGTAGACCGCCGTGAGCGCATTGGTTTGCTGGGCGATACCACGCCGCAGCACAAGCTCAGCCTGGGCAACGACTTCACCTACGGTCGTTGGGCGCTGCACAGCAACCTGGTGCGCTATGGGGAATTCACCAGCTACCAGGCCGACAAGGTCAACGACCAGACCTTCAAGGCCGCCTGGGTGCTGGACCTGTCGGCAGACTATAAGTTGAAGAACTGGACCTTCACGTTGGGCGGCGACAACATCACCGATAAATACCCGGAGAAGGTCAATGCCTATGCCAGCAGCGGCGGCAACCTCGCCTACAGCACTTTTTCGCCGTACGGTTACAGCGGCGCGTTTTATTACGGTAAAGTTGCTTACAACTGGTAACACGCAGGGGACCTAAGCGATCCGCCATGACCGTTATTGAAACCGATCTGTTGCAATTGGCTTACCCTCCGCGGCTCGATCTGGGGCCGCAACTGACTCACGAGCAATTAATGAGTTCGATGCAGGCCACCATGGCCAGGCATAAGGGCGGGCCGGTCTGGCTATTCGCTTATGGTTCGCTGATCTGGCGTCCCGAATGCTCGTCGACCCAGCGCATGCGCGCACGGGTTCACGGTTATCACCGGGGTTTGTACCTGTGGTCACATGAGCATCGAGGCACGCCGGAGTCGCCAGGGTTGGTGTTCGGCCTGGATCGCGGCGGTTCTTGCAGCGGGTTTGCCTACCGCTTGCCGGAAGACCAGCTTGAGGCCTCGCTTTATGCCTTGTGGCAGCGCGAGATGCCTTACCCGTCGTACCGACCGCACTGGCTCAGCTGCCGCCTGGAAGATGGCAGCCAAGTGCAGGCGCTGGGGTTTGTGTTGGAGCGGCACTTGCCCAGCTATGCTGGCAACCTGCCCGATATCGTGCTTAACCACGTGTTGGAAAGTGCTTGCGGGCGTTACGGCACCACTCGCGATTATGTCGAGCAGACCGTGAACGCCCTGCGTAGCCACGCCATGCCAGATAAAAACCTGGAGGCGCGGCTCAAGCGTTGTGCCAAAGACTGCGGCGGGAATTAACGCGCCGCGCTGACGCTGTTGGTGTGCCACAGCGTCGGGATCAGGAACGCGATCGCCAACAGGCATGCGCCCACCAGCAACACAAACCCACCGTCCCAGCCGAAATGGTCCACGGTGTAGCCCATGGCCGCACTCGCTGCCACCGAACCACCCAGGTAGCCGAACAAGCCCGTGAAACCAGCAGCGGTGCCCGCGGCTTTCTTCGGCGCCAGTTCCAGCGCCTGCAGGCCGATCAGCATCACCGGGCCGTAGATCAGGAAGCCGATGGAGAACAGCGCAATCATGTCGACCATTGGGTTGCCTGGCGGGTTGAGCCAGTAAACCAGGGTCGCCACGGTGACCAACGCCATGAACACGATGCCGGTCAGTCCACGGTTGCCACGGAAGATCTTGTCCGACATCCAGCCGCACAGCAGCGTGCCTGGAATGCCCGCCCACTCGTAGAAGAAGTACGCCCACGAGGTTTTATCCACGTCGAAGTGCTTGGCTTCTTTGAGGTAGGTCGGTGCCCAGTCCAGTACGCCGTAGCGCAGCAGGTAGACGAACACGTTGGCGAAGGCGATGTACCACAGCATTTTGTTGCGCAGCACGTACTTGACGAAGATTTCCTTGGCGCTGAACTCGTCTTCGTGGCTGGCGTTGTAGCCTTCCGGGTAGTCGTTCTTGTACTGCTCGATGGGCGGCAGGCCGACCGATTGCGGGGTGTCGCGCATGGTGATGAAGGCAAATGCCGCCACGGCCAATGCCACGGTCGCCGGCACATAGAACGCTGCGTGCCAGTCGTTGAACCACGCCATACCCAGCAGGAACAGCGGGCCGATCAGGCCACCGCCGACGTTATGCGCCACGTTCCACACCGACACCACGCCGCCGCGTTCTTTCTGCGACCACCAGTGCACCATGGTGCGCCCACTCGGCGGCCAGCCCATGCCCTGGGCCCAGCCGTTGATGAACAGCAAAATGAACATCATGGTTACGCTGGACGTCGCCCAAGGTGCGAAACCGAAAATGAACATCACCCCGGCCGATATCAACAGGCCAAAGGGCAGGAAGTAGCGTGGGTTGGAGCGGTCGGACACCAGGCCCATCAAGAACTTGGACAAGCCGTAGGCAATCGCGATGGCTGACATTGCCAGGCCCAGCTCGCCACGGGTGTAACCCTCGTCGATCAGGTACGGCATGGCCAGCGAGAAGTTTTTGCGCAGCAGGTAGTAGCCCGCGTAACCGAAGAAAATACCGGCGAAGATCTGCCAGCGCAGCCGTCGATAGGTACTGTCTATTTTTTCTTCAGGCAGGGGCGCCTGGTGTGCGGCAGGACGAAAGAAAGCAAACATTCAAGAGCTCCAAATTTCTTGTTTTGACTGCGGATGCGAATGTTACAGTTTCGTTACCGAAAATAGCATCGCCTCTTATCTGCAAACACAGGAAATTGGAGCGATTGCATGTTCTCTTACGAACATGTCGCTAATAGATAAGTGTGGGTCGGTATCAGGTCTTAAGACCTAAAGAGATCAACTGTGGGAGCTGGCTTGCCTGCGATAGCGGTCTATCAATTGCAGCTGTGTGAGCTGACCCGCCGCCATCGCAGGCAAGCCAGCTCCCACATGAACCGCATTCAGCGGGTCTGGACGACAACCTTTCCCACAGCCCTGCGTTGCCCCAGGTCATTGATCGCCTGCGCAGCCTGCTCAAGCGGGTAAGTCTGCGACACCAACGGCTTCAACTTGCCCTCGCCATACCAGGTGAACAACTGCTGGAAGTTCGCCGCATTGTCCTGCGGCTGGCGCTGGGCGAACGAGCCCCAGAACACCCCGACTACCGACGCACCCTTGAGCAGCGCCAGGTTTACCGGCAGTTCGGGAATGCGCCCGCTGGCAAAGCCCACCACCAGCAGGCGTCCGTTCCAGGCAATGCCACGTACGGCCTGGTCAAACAGGTCGCCGCCGACGGGGTCGTAGATCACATCGACACCATTGCCGTCGGTCAGGCGCTTGATCTCGTCTTTGAGGCTGGCTTCGCTGTAGTTGATCAGCTCATCCGCACCGGCCGCCTTGGCCACGGCGAGTTTGTCGGCGCTGCTGGCGGCGGCAATCACCCGGGCGCCCATGGCTTTGCCGATTTCCACCGCCGCCAGGCCCACGCCGCCGGAAGCGCCGAGCACCAGCAGGGTTTCGCCAGGTTGCAGGTTGGCGCGTTGTTTCAGTGCATGCATCGAGGTGCCGTAGGTCATGCTGAAGGCGGCGGCAGTGGTGAAATCCATGCTCGGCGGGATCGGCAGCACGTTATAGCCCGGCACCGCGACCTGCTCGGCAAAGCTGCCCCAACCGGTCAGGGCCATGACCCGGTCGCCGACGTTGAGGTGGCTGACCTTTTCACCCACTTCGCTGACCACACCGGCCGCTTCGCCACCCGGCGAGAACGGGAAGGGCGGCTTGAACTGGTACTTGCCCTCGATGATCAAGGTGTCCGGGAAATTCACCCCGGCCGCGTGCACGTCCAGCAGGATTTCGTTCTTCTTGATCGCGGGGCTGGCGATCTCTTCCAGCACCAGGGTTTCGGCGGGGCCGAAGGCTTTGCACAGCACAGCTTTCATCGGACTATTCCTTTTGGCGTCGTGGCCGATAAGTGTAGGAGGGTACGCCCGTGGGTCAACGAGCATGCCTGGCCCTGATAAGTCGCCATAAGCTTGTACTCAGCCTTGCTAGCGTTATGCTACCCGGCAACCGAATTCGAGGAATGAACTGTGAAAGCGTGGATCCTGTTGATGCTCGCCCTGACCTTGCCGTTGGCAGCCCAGGCCGAAGAAGCGAAAGAAGGCGAGGCGCCGAAGGTCAGCTATATCAGCCTGACCCCACCCTTTGTGGGCAATTACGGCCTGGATGGCACGGCAAAACTGCGGGTCTACAAGGCCGACATCGCCCTGCGCGTGACCGGGCCTGAAGCGGCTGCGGCTGTCAAAGCCAACGACCCGTTGATTCGTAACCAACTGGTGGCGCTGTTTACCCAGCAGACCAACGAAGCCATGAGCACGGTCGAAGGCAAAGAAAAGCTGCGCCAGGAAGCCCTGAAGCAAACCCAGCAAGTCATGAATGACGAGACCGGCAAGCCGGTGGTGGAAGACCTGTTGTTCAACAACTTGATCATCCAGTAAGTCGCTGCGCGACTATCGCGGGCAAGCCCGCTCCCACAGGTGAATGCATTCCAAGGGTGGGAGCGGGCTTGCCCGCGATGGCGCCGGTACAGACGCTTCAGGAAGCCAGGCTTTTACGAAACCTGGCCAAGGCCACCGCAAAAAACACCAACCCAATCCCCACCAACGCCAGCAAATCCGGCCACACCACACCCACGCCCGCATCACGAAACAGTATGGCCGCGCTCAAACTCACAAAGTGCGTCGACGGCGAGCCCTGCATCACCCATTGCAACCACTCGGGCATGCTGTCCAATGGCGTACTGCCGCCAGACAGAAGCAGCATCGGAATAATCACCGGAATCGCCAGCAAGCCAAACTGAGGCGTCGAACGCGCAAGGGTGGCGAGGAAGATCCCCAGTGCCGTACTCGCAAACAGGTACAGCGCCGTCACCAGCAAAAACAGGCTCAAAGACCCGGCCAGCGGCACACCGAGCAAGCCTTTGACTACCAGCTCCAGCGACAGCCACGTACACAGCACCACCACCAGCATGTTGCTCCAGATTTTTGCCAGCATGATTTCCAGCGCGGTCAGCGGCAGCACCAGCAAATGGTCGAGCGTGCCGTGCTCACGCTCGCGCAGCAGCGCTGTGCCGGTGAGCACAATGGCCAGGATGGTGATGTTATTGACTATCTGGATCACCGCCAAAAACCAGCCGCCTTCCAGGTTGGTGTTGAACAACGCCCGTGTGGTCAGTCGCGCAGGCGTCTTGCCAGCCGCGTCGGTTTGCCCGCCGTAGCTTTGCAACTCACGCTGGAAAATCCGGCCGATATAGCCTGCGCCCATAAATGCCTGGCTCATCGCTGTGGCATCGACGTTCACCTGCACACCCGGCTGGCGCCCCGCCAACAGGTCGGCCTGGAAGTTGGCTGGCACATTGATCACGAAAGTGTACTCACCGCTGTCCATGACCTTGTCCAATTGGTCGTAGTCCAGTGGTGCAGGCGGTTGAAACTCGGGCGGCTGCAGCGCCTCGGCCATTTGCCGCGACAGCGCGCTGTGGTCCTCATCAACAAACGCCACGCTGGCGTTGTGCACACCAATGACCGAGCCAGCGGCGGGCATGTAGATCGCGACAGTGAAGGCGTAGAACAAAAACAGCAGCAATACGCTGTCGTGACGCAGGCTGGTCAATTCCTTGAAGCCCAGGCGCAGGATATGAGCGAGCTTGTGCATCAGGCCTCCTGCTTCTTGAGCATGATCAGGCTCAGCCCAGTGAACCCGACGAAAAACCCGAACAGCGCCAGGCATTGCGGCCACAACTGGCGCAGGTCCAGGGCCTTGGTGAAGGTGCCCACTGCGATATCCAGAAAGTGCCCGGCGGGGAATAACGTGCCCATCAGCGCGGCCGCGCCTTCCAGGGACGAGCGCGGTACGATAAGCCCGGAGAACTGGATGGTCGGCAGGCTGGTGATGATCATGGTGCCGAGGATCGCCGCGATCTGGGTGCGGGTGAACGCGGAAATCAGCAGACCCATGCTCGTCGTTGCGAGTACATACAACAGGCCGCCTACCGCCAGCGCCACGCCGCTGCCCTTGAATGGCACGCCGAACAGCCAGCGGTTCATCGCCACCAGCAGTGCCAGGTTCACCAGGCTAACGGCCAGATACGGCGCCTGTTTGCCCAACAGGAACTCCAGGCGCGTCAGCGGCGTGGCGTAGAAGTTGGTGATCGACCCCAGCTCCTTTTCACGCACGATGCCCAACGCGGTGAGCATTGCCGGGATAAACGCCAGGATCAGCGCCATCACGCCAGGGCCGATGGCGTTCACACTGACTACATCCTGGTTGTAGCGAAAGCGTGTTTCCAGCTTGGCGGCGGCTTGTGTGCTGCCGGGCAGGCTGCTCAGTTCGGCCAGTTGCTGGAGATTGCCTTGGTGCACCGCTTCGACGTAGTTACGGCTGGTTTCGGCGCGAAACGGCATGCCGCCATCGATCCACGCAGCCACGGTGGGTTGGCGGCCGGCGTACAGGTCGCGGCCAAAACCGGGTGGAATTTCCAGCGCCAGTTTGATTTCTGAACGTTGCAGGCGCCGGTGCAGTTCGTTGGCATCGCGGATGGGGGCTTGTTCGGCGAAGTAGCGCGAGCTGCGGAAGGCTTCCAGGTAGGCGCGACTTTGCGGAGTCTGGTCCTGGTCGTAGACGGCGAAGGCAAGGTTTTCCACGTCCAGGGAAATGCCGTAACCGAAGATCACCATCATGAACATCGCACCGAGCAGGGCGAAGGCCATGCGCACTTTGTCGCGCAACAGCTCTTTGCCTTCGCGGCTGGCCACGGCCAGCAGTCGGGCGATGCTGAAGCCGCGTTTGCTGACGGGCGGCGTGCTGCTTTCGCTGACGGTTTTGTTCGGCGCGGCAGGATCGGCTTCGCCTTGGGCCTGCTCCAGGCAGGTGACGAACGCGGCCTCCAATGTGTCGCCGTGGAATTGCTGTTGCAGTGCGTCGGGTGTGTCGCAAGCCAGCACTTTGCCCGCGTGCATCAGCGAGATGCGGTCGCAGCGCTGGGCCTCGTTCATAAAGTGGGTGGACAGAAAGATCGTCACGCCTTGCTCGCGGGACAACTCAACCAATAGCCGCCAGAAATCATCCCGCGCCGCGGGGTCTACGCCCGAGGTCGGCTCATCGAGAATCAGCACTTCGGGGCGATGCAGCACCGCCACCGCCAGTGACAAGCGCTGGCGCAGGCCCAGGGGCAACTCGCCGGAGGGTTGCTCGGCCACTTCACCGAGGTCGAAGCGCTGGATCAGCTCGTCGATACGCGGGCCGCTGTCGGCCTTGGGCAAGTCGAACAGTTGCGCATGCAGCACCAGGTTCTGGCGCACGCTGAGTTCGCCGTACAGCGAAAAGCTTTGCGACATAAAGCCCACGCGCTTGCGAGTGGCCAAATCCTTGGCATTCACCGGGTTACCCAGCAGCGTGGCGCTGCCTTCGGTGGCCGGCATCAGCCCGGTGAGGACTTTCATGGTGGTCGTCTTGCCGCAGCCGTTGGAGCCGAGGAAGCCAAATATCTCGCCGCGACCAATCGCAAAGCTGACCTTGTTCACCGCCGTAAAATCCCCAAAGCGCAGCGTCAGGTCGTGGGCTTCGATGGCGATATCAGTGTTGCCACTTTCGCGCGGCGGGATCACCAGCGGCTGGTTGTTGTGGGCGCTGTCACCCTGGAAATGAGTAAAGGCTTCATCGAGTTTGCCGCTGGGTGTAACGGCTGCCAGTTCGCGGCTCAGGCCGTCGGCGATCAGCTTGCCGCGATCGAGCATCAGGCAATGTTCGAACTGCTCGGCCTCTTCCATGTAGGCGGTGGCTACCAGCAGCGTCAGCTGTGGGCGCTCGCTGCGCACGGTGTCGACCAGCTCCCAGAAACGCCGCCGCGACAGTGGGTCGACGCCCGTGGTGGGTTCGTCGAGGATCAACAAATCAGGGTCGTGGATCAGCGCGCAGCACAGGCCGAGCTTCTGCTTCATGCCGCCGGACAATTTCCCGGCCGGGCGCTCGGCGAAGCGTGCGAGGTCGGTGGCCAGCAGCAGGTTGTGCATGCGTTGCTCGCAATCGGCTTTGGACAAACCGAACAGCGTGGCGAAGAAACGGATGTTCTCGCTGATGGACAACTCAGGGTAAAGGTTGCCGCCCAGGCCTTGGGGCATAAAGGCGATGCGCGGGTACAGGCTGTTGCGATGGCGGCGATCTTCGATGGAGCCGCCGAGCACCTCAAGCTGACCTGCCTGAAGTTTTTTGACCCCGGCGATCAGCCCCAGCAAACTCGACTTGCCCGCGCCATCCGGGCCGATCAACCCGCAACGGGTGCCCGCCGGCAGGCTGAAGGCAATGTCGATCAGCGCCTGTTGCTTGCCGTAACGGTGTTGGATGCCGGTGGCGTGCAGCGCCAGGCCGGTCATTGCAGGTTGGCCGGCCAGTCGATATCCGCCGTGCGCACATAACCCGCGCCAGGCATGCCCGGTTTGGCTTGTGGTACGGCGCTGGGTTGGGTCAGGCGCAGCTTGACGCGGAACACCAGTTTTTGGCGTTCGTCGCGGGTCTCAACCTCTTTTGGGGTGAATTGCGATTTGGCTGCAACAAAGCTGATTTTTGCCGGCAGCGGCTGCTGGGGCAGGGCGTCGAGCAGGATGCGTGCGTCGCTGCCAACGGTCAGGCGGCCGGTGACGGAGGCGGGCAGGTACAGGTTCATGTACTGATCATTCGGGTCAATCAGCAGTAACACTCTGCCGCCTGCGCCGAGCACTTCACCCGGTTCAGCCAGGCGCAATTGAATGATGCCGTCGATGGGCGCGCGCAGGCTGCTGTCGTCGATTTCGCTGGTGAGCTGGGCCACTTGGGCCTGCGCCGCGCCGATGGCCGCTTTCACTGCGTTGACTTGAGCCTGCGCTGCGATCACGGCCGCATTGCCGGTGTTCTGGCGTGCTTGCTGCTGGTCGATCAACTGGCTGCTGGCAAAGCCGCGCTTGTACAACTCCTGGGTGCGCTTGAGTTCCTGGTGGGCCAGCAATTGTTCGCTTTGGCGCAGTTGCACGTTGGCCTCGGCGGCGGCGAAGTTTTCCTTGGCGCGCAGCACTTCGGCTTCGGCCTGGGTGCGCTGAGCTTCAAGGGTGCGGGTGTCCATGCGTGCGAGCAATTGACCTTTGAGCACCTTGTCGCCTTCATCTACGCGCACTTCGGCCAGGCGCCCGGGGATCTTGGCGGCGATCTGCACTTCGGTGGATTCCAGGCGGCCATTGCCCATGCTCAGGCCTTCGGGCAGGCGGTCCTGAGTCGATCGCCAATAACCGAAGCCGCCGGCACCCAGCAACAAGGTGATGAGCGCAACGGCGAAAAGGCGCGACATAGTGTGATTCGTAGACATGACGGCATCCTGCGGCATTAGCATCCTAGTTTGACCGATACCGCCCGAAGGGTCTTGATACCGGTCAAATGAAGCGCAAGCCTAACCCGCTTGGCGTGCAGATGCATGCATCACAGGTGTGACCGCAGGGTTCTGCCTTTTCAGCGCAGGGCGAGTACCGCTGCCCATTGTTCGGCCGTCACCGGCATCACCGACAATCGACTGCCTTTTTGCACCAGCGGCAATTCGGCGAGGGCGGTTTGTTGTTTCAGGTAGCCAAGGCCCAGCACCTTTGCAAAGGTCTCGACGTGGGCCACGTTGAGTGCAGTCCACGGGTTTTTCTCAGGCGTGGCTTTGGCATCGAAGTAGTGGCTTTCGGGTTCCAGCGCAGTCGGGTCCGGATAGGCCGCCTCGACAATTTTGCCGATACCGGCAATGCCTGGCTCAGGGCAACTGGAGTGGTAGAAGAAAAACTCATCACCAACGGCCATGGCTCGCAAAAAGTTGCGTGCCTGATAGTTGCGCACCCCGTCCCAGCGCGTTTCACCGAGCTTTTCCAGGCCTTTGATGGAGAGTTCATCGGGCTCGGATTTCATCAGCCAGTAGGCCATTTTTGGGCTCCTGAAAAAGGCATTGGATAAGTTGTCAGGCAATTCCATGACAAACCGACAGTCGGTTGGCGTCAAGGTTTGCGTGTTGGGTCACGTTACCGCAGAATGCCCGCTTTTAAGCTTGACGCAGCTGCAACGGACTACTTTGGAACGTTGTTGTCATCGTGTACGAGGTGCCTGAAGGGGGGCAATCGATGCAACGTAAACCGGATTTACTATGGATTTTGGTTATTTTGTTTGGCCTGGGCGTCGTGACCACCGGATATGCCCAGAGCTTGTGGTCGAACAAGACCGATGCACCGGTTGAACTGGCTCAGCAGCAGCCACAACCGTTCAAGCGTTAACACTGCTTTTTAAGGCGTCGCTGGTTCCAGCGACGTTTCTGCGACATACCATTTTTTATCGGTGACCGTGCCAGCCAATGGCACATCCCAGCTTGCCTGTGCCAGGCGCTCGACCTTCTGACATTCATGGGCCAGGCCCAGCAGCGTGGGCTTGCGCCAGTTTTTGCGCCGAGCCAGGTAGGCCAGGCTGCGGTCATAAAACCCACCGCCCATGCCCAGTCGCCCACCCACATCATCGAAGCCCACCAGCGGCAACAGCACCAGGTCCAGCGCCCAAACTTGGCGCTGGCGGTTGGCATTTACGTGCGGCTCAAGGATGCGAAAGCGGTTGGGCAACAACTTATCTCCAGGCCGCACACGCTGGAACACCATCTTGGTGCGCGGCCAGGCACTGAGTACCGGCAGATAAGTGGCCTTGCCCCGGCGCTGCGCAGCGCGCAGCAGCAGACGCGGATCGATTTCACCGTCCGTGGGCAGATATAAAGAGATATGTTTGGCCCGGCGAAACAACGGGTGCTGTGCCAGTTGCCGATACAGGCCGTGAGCGGCCTTGCGCTGCTCGCTCGGCGTAAGCGCGCGGCGGGCTTTGCGCAACATGCGTCGAAGTTGCGGACGGGAAAGCGGCGCAGGTTCGGTCATGGATGTTCGGCTCATAAAACAATGCCAGTCCTGGGACTGGCATTGAGTTTGGGAATTCAGGCTCCCCGACAGAGCCGCTGTCGACTTAGCCCTTGAACCCGAAAGTTCAAGGTGGAAGATGCAGTAGGCTTTAAGGCTTTCCGTCTAGCGGACATGCACACCAGCCCAACGTGCAACTTCCAGGGTAGTGCGAATCGGCTCAGGGACATCGCCGACTGGCAAACACGCCAGGGAGTGGGGCGAGTATACCTTAAACAGACGCGTCAATCAGCCCTTGGGTGGCTCTGGCTCGGTAGAAAGTGCCAGATCCACGCGTTCGAGCAGGTCACGCACTTGCTCACGCGTCGAGCCGCTGGCCTGCACGTCAGGCCGTTCCTGCTTATGCAGCAGATCGTGGGTAATGTTCAGTGCGGCCATCACGGCGATACGGTCGGCGCCGATGACTTTGCCGCTGCTGCGGATTTCACGCATCTTGCCGTCCAGATAGCGGGCAGCACTCACCAGATTGCTGCGTTCTTCCTGGGGGCAGATGATCGAATATTCTTTGTCGAGGATCTGCACGGTAACGCTATTGCTTGAACTCATGAGTCTTGCTCCAGGGCCTTCAGGCGCGAAATCATCGATTCGACCTTACGCCGGGCGATTTCGTTTTTTTCAATGAGGTGAGCGCGTTCCTCGCGCCAGGTCTTTTCCTGAGCTAATAGGAGTCCGTTTTGACTCTTAAGTTGCTCGACCCGATCAATTAGCAGTTCGAGTCTGGCCATCAGCGCTTGCAGGTCGGTGTCTTCCATTGGGTTCCACTGGATTTGTCTGATGAATGGCAACTTCAGGATAAACGATCTGACGCCCTCGATAGTCTTGGTACGTCTGCCGGTGCTAGGATACAGCGCTTCATTCTAGACATTGCGCCGTCTGGCGCCTAGCTCACCATGCCTATTCAGAACTCCCCGTACGACGCTTTTTCCAAACTGCTGAGCTCCAGCGGTCATCCTTGCTCGCCTGCCGAACTGCACGGCGTGCTGTTGGGCCGCAGCTGCACGGGCGTTGGCTTCGATGCCGACAACTGGCTGGCCGATGTGGCCGAGCTGCTGGAAACCGAACCTACCGAGAACGTGCGTAACGCGCTGATCGGCCTGCAAGAGATGGTTAAAGGCGAGCTGACCGGTGATGACGTCACCGTCGTTCTGCTGCTGCCGACCGACGATGCACCGCTCACCGAACGCGCTGCAGCATTGGGCCAATGGTGCCAGGGTTTCCTGCACGGCTTCGGTGTGAATGCCGGCGGCCTGGAACTGAGCACTGATGCCAAAGAAGTGTTGCAAGACCTGGCGGCCATCTCCCAGGTGCAAGATGCCCTGGAAGAATCCGAAGACGGTGAAGGCGACTATATGGAGGTGATGGAATACCTGCGTGTCGCGCCGCTGCTGTTGTTCACCGAGACCAAAAAATCCGCTGAGCCCGCCGCACCCAAGCCGTCGCTGCACTAAGTAAGGAAGCCCATCTGCCCATGATCCATATCCCGAAAGCGGAATACACCCGTCGCCGCAAGGCGCTCATGGCGCAGATGGAACCCAACAGCATCGCGATCCTGCCGGCCGCCGCCGTGGCCATCCGCAACCGTGATGTCGAGCACGTCTACCGCCAGGACAGCGATTTCCAGTACCTGAGCGGCTTCCCTGAACCTGAAGCGGTGATCGTGCTGATGCCCGGTCGCCAGCATGGCGAGTACGTGCTGTTCTGCCGCGAGCGCAACGTCGAACGCGAACTGTGGGACGGCCTGCGCGCCGGCACCGAAGGCGCCATTCGCGACTTTGGTGCTGACGATGCGTTCCCCATCACCGATATCGACGACATCCTGCCCGGCCTGATCGAAGGCCGCGACCGGGTGTATTCGGCCATGGGCAGCAACGCCGAATTCGACCGGCATCTGATGGAGTGGATCAACGTGATCCGTTCCAAGGCGCACCTGGGCGCCCAGCCGCCGAACGAATTTGTTGCCCTGGATCATCTGCTTCACGACATGCGCCTGTATAAATCGGCGGCAGAAGTGAAGGTGATGCGCGAGGCTGCGCGAATTTCCTGTGCGGCCCACGTCAAGGCGATGCAGGCCAGCCGCGCCGGGCTGTATGAGTTCAGCCTCGAAGCCGAGCTGGATTACGAGTTCCGCAAGGGCGGCGCGAAGATGCCGGCCTATGGCTCCATCGTCGCCGCCGGGCGCAACAGCTGCATCCTGCACTACCAGCAGAATGACGCGCTGCTCAAGGACGGCGACCTGGTGTTGATCGACGCCGGTTGCGAGATCGACTGCTACGCCAGCGATATCACGCGCACGTGGCCGGTCAGCGGCAAGTTTTCGCCCGAACAAAAGGCGATCTATGAAATTGTGCTGGCCTCCCAGGAAGCCGCCTTCGCCCAGATTGCACCGAACAAACATTGGAACCAGGCCCACGAGGCGACCGTGCAGGTCATCACCGCCGGGCTGGTGAAGTTGGGGCTGTTGCAAGGTAACGTCGACGAGTTGATCGCCAGCGAAGCCTACCGTGCCTTTTATATGCACCGCGCCGGCCACTGGCTGGGCATGGATGTGCACGATGTGGGCGAATACAAAGTGGGCGGTGAATGGCGTGTGCTGGAAGTGGGCATGGCCTTGACCGTGGAGCCGGGGATTTATATTTCGCCGGACAACCAGAACGTGGCAAAGAAATGGCGTGGCATTGGCGTACGCATCGAGGATGACGTGGTAGTGACCAAGCAAGGCTGTGAAATTCTGACCGGTGGTGTGCCTAAAACTGTCGCTGAGATCGAAGCGCTGATGGCGGCTGCCCGATGAGCCGGGTCAACCTGGCGATTATCGGTGGTGGCCTGGTGGGCGCCAGCCTGGCGTTGGCCTTGCAGGCCGGTGCCAAGGCACGGGGTTGGAAGATCGTGCTGATCGAGCCATTTGCCCCAGGCGACACTTACCAACCGAGCTACGATGCACGTTCTTCGGCGTTGTCTTACGGTGCCCGTCAGATCTATCAGCGCCTGGGTGTGTGGCAGGACATCTCCCGCCGCGCCGAGCCGATCAAGCAGATCCACGTGTCTGACCGTGGGCGTTTCTCGACTGCGCGCTTGTCCGCCATGGAGGAGGGCGTGCCGGCCCTCGGCTATGTGGTGGAAAACGCCTGGCTCGGACAGTGCCTGTGGCAAGGCCTGGACAAAGAGGTGGTGAGTTGGCGTTGCCCGGCGGAAGTCACGCGTATGGAGCCGCTGCCCGACGGCTATCGCCTGACCCTCAACGATGAAACCGTGCTGGAATGCGACCTTGCGGTATTGGCCGACGGTGGTCGCTCCGGTTTGCGCGAGCAGTTAGGTATTGGCGTGAAAACCCGCCCGTACAACCAGAGCGCGCTGATCGCCAACATCACCCCCAGCGAAGCCCACAACGGCGAGGCCTTCGAGCGCTTTACCGATGAAGGCCCGATGGCCCTGTTGCCGTTGCCGGACAACCGCTGCGCGCTGGTATGGACGCGCATCGGCATGGACGCCCAGCGTTTGGCCAACCTCGACGAGCGCAGTTTCTTGAGCGAACTGCAGGGCGTGTTCGGCTATCGCCTGGGCACCCTCAAGCAAGTCGGCGCACGGCACCTGTACCCGCTGACGCTGGTGGAGGCCGAAGAACAAGTGCGCTCGCACCTGGCGATCCTCGGCAATGCCGCCCACAGCCTGCACCCGATTGCCGGGCAGGGGTTCAACCTGTCCCTGCGCGATGCCAATGCCTTGGCCGAAGCCTTGTTGGCCGGGCCGCAGGTGCCGGGCGACTTGGCGACCTTGCAGCGCTACCGCGAAAGCCAGCATCTGGACCAGAAGCTCACAGTGGGCTTCTCCGATCAAGTCACACGCCTGTTTGGCAGTGCCCAGCCGTTAGTGGCTTTGGGCCGCAACATGGGCCTGCTTGGCCTGGACCTGCTACCGCCGGCCAAACGCTGGTTCGCCCGTCAGGCCATGGGCTTGGGTACGCGCCCCGATGCGTAAGTGGTTGATCCAACGTTTGGGTAAAGCGCGGCTGTTGCGTTGGGTCATGACCCTTTATCCGCCTTATCTCGGGGCGGGGATAAGCGTGCAGCACATGAGCGCTGACTTTCGTCATGTCAAAGTGCGCATGGGCTTGGGCTGGTACAACCGTAATTACGTCGGCACGCAATTTGGCGGCAGCCTGTATTCGATGGTTGACCCGTTCTACATGTTGCTGTTGATGGAGAACCTGGGCCGCGACTACATCGTGTGGGACAAGGCCGCGAGCATCGACTTTGTGTCGCCGGGCAAAGGCCCGGTGTACGCCGAGTTCTCCATCGACGACGCCTTGCTGGACGAGATTCGCCGGCAAACCGAAGGTGGCGAGAAGTACCTGCCCCACCTCAAGGTCGAGATTCATGACGGCTCCGGCACCCTGGTGGCGCGGGTCGACAAAACCCTTTACGTGCGGCGCAAGCCGCCAGCAAAGCAGGCTTAAAGCATGGACATGCGCGCAGATGTGCTGATTGTCGGGGCCGGAATGGTCGGAAGCGCCCTGGCGCTCGCGTTGCAGGGCAGTGGCCTGCAGGTGCTGCTGCTCGACGGCAGCCCGCTGAGCGTCAAGCCATTTGACCGTGAGGCTGCCTTCGAGCCACGGGTGAGCGCCTTGTCGGCCGCGAGCCAGCGCATCCTTGAGCGCCTCGGCGTGTGGGACGGCATTGTGTCGCGGCGCGCCAGCCCTTATGGCGAGATGCAAGTGTGGGACGGCAGCGGCACCGGGCAGATCCACTTCTCGGCGGCCAGTGTGCACGCCGAAGTGCTTGGGCATATCGTCGAGAACCGCGTGGTTCAGGACGCGCTGCTCGACCGCCTGCATGACTGCGACCTGGGCCTGCTGGCCAACGCCCGCCTGGAACAGATGCGCCGCTCCGGCGATGACTGGCTGCTGACCCTTGCCGACGGCCGCACATTGCGTGCACCGCTGGTGGTCGCCGCCGATGGCGCCAACTCCGCCGTACGCCGCCTGACCGGCACTGCGACCCGCGAGTGGGATTATTTGCATAACGCCATTGTCACCAGCGTTCGCAGCAGCCAGCCCCACCAGCGCACGGCGTGGCAGCGCTTTACCGACACTGGCCCGCTGGCGTTTCTGCCATTGGTGCGCGAGGGGCAGGAAGACTGGTGCTCGATCGTCTGGTCCACCACACCGGCCGAATCCGAGCGCCTGATGGCGCTGGACGACGAAAACTTCTGCCGTGAGCTGGAGCGCGCCTTTGAAGGGCGGCTCGGCACGGTGCTCAGCGCCGATCCACGTGTGTGCGTGCCATTGCGCCAACGACATGCCAAACGCTACGTGGCAGAAGGCCTGGCGTTGATCGGCGACGCGGCCCACGTGATCCACCCGTTGGCGGGGCAGGGCGTAAACCTGGGTTTCCTCGATGCGGCGGTGCTGGCCGAGGTGCTGCTGGCAGCCACTGAACGTGGTGAGCGCCTGGCTGATGTGAAAGTTTTGAGCCGCTACGAACGTCGGCGCATGCCGCATAACCTTGCGCTGATGGCGGCTATGGAAGGGTTTGAGCGCCTGTTCCAGGCCGACCAGTTACCATTACGCTGGCTGCGCAACGCCGGGCTGAAAATGGTCGACCAGATGCCCGAAGCCAAGGCCATCTTCGTCCGCCAGGCCTTGGGCCTGACCGGCGACCTCCCGGAGCTGGCCAAACCCTGAGGGCGCCTGAGTACCCTGTGGGAGCCGGGCTTGCCCGCGATGGGGCCATTGGCCCCAGCACAAATCCCAGCCATGCAACATCTCGTAACGCCTCCACCAAGCGCTACCAAATGTGAGTCCTTATCATTTGCCCTCTTTTTGCAAATGAGAGACCGCACCCATGTTGGCACCCAAGCGCCTCCTGACTGCCCTGGCACTCACCCTTATCGGCAGCACCACCGTGCAGGCAGCCGACGAAGTCGTGGTCTACTCCTCGCGCATCGACGAACTGATCAAGCCGGTGTTCGACGCCTACACCAAAAAGACCGGCGTGCAGGTGAAGTTCATCACCGACAAGGAAGCCCCGCTGATGCAGCGCATCAAGGCCGAAGGCGAGAACGCCACGGCTGACCTGTTGCTCACCGTGGACGCCGGCAACCTTTGGCAGGCTGAGCAAATGGGCATCCTGCAGCCGTTCACCTCGGCGGTGATCGACAAGAATATTCCGCTGCAATATCGCTCCTCTAACCACGCCTGGACCGGCTTGAGCCTGCGTGCGCGGACCATCGCCTATTCCACCGACCGGGTAAAACCCGGTGACCTGACCACTTACGAAGCCCTGGCCGACAAGCAATGGGAAGGCCGCTTGTGCCTGCGCACGGCGAAGAAGGTCTACAACCAGTCGCTGACCGCCACCCTGATCGAAACCCATGGCGCGGCCAAAACCGAGGAAATCGTCAAAGGCTGGGTCAACAACCTCTCCACCGACGTGTTCTCCGACGACATCGCCGTGCTGGAGGCGATCAACGCCGGGCAATGCGACGTGGGCATCGTCAACACCTACTACTACGGCCGCCTGCACAAGCAGAAGCCGGATTTGGCGGTAAAACTGTTCTGGCCGAACCAGGGCGACCGTGGCGTGCATGTGAACCTGTCGGGCATTGGCCTGACTAAGCACGCACCGCACCCGGAAGCCGCCAAGGCATTGGTGGAGTGGATGACCACGCCTGAGGCGCAGCAGATCTTTGCCGACGTGAACCAGGAGTTCCCGGCCAACCCGGCGGTGCCGCCATCGGCGGAAGTGGCGACCTGGGGCAAGTTCGTGGCTGACACCTTGCCGGTGGAAGTGGCAGGCAAGCGCCAGGCTGAGGCTATCCGCCTGATGGATCGCGCCGGCTGGAACTAACTACAATTTGCAGGCAAGCGCCGAACTAAATGTGGGAGCGGGCTTGTGTGGGAGCTGGCTTGCCTGCGATAGCATCACCCAGGTGTAACTGACACACCGAGGTGCTGCTATCGCAGGCAAGCCAGCTCCCACATTGCTTTGTGTTCACCTTGAATTTTTTACCAACCTGAGAGCTAGCCCTTGGCCCACCCCGCCCAACGCCGCTGGTACCTGCCGGTCTTCAGCGTCGCCGCCCTGGTGCTGTTGCCGCTGAGTGTGCTGTTGCTGTCCTGGCAGAGTATCGACGCGCAAATCTGGTCGCACCTGTGGGACACCCAGATGCCACGCCTGCTGGGCAATACCCTCACCCTGGTGCTGGGCGTGGGAGTGGGGGTGACGCTGCTGGGCGTGAGCCTGGCCTGGTTGACCAGCCTCTGCGAGTTTCCTGGGCGGCGCTGGCTCGATTGGGCCTTGATGCTGCCTTTTGCCATTCCCGCCTACGTACTGGCCTTTGTGTTTGTCGGCCTGCTGGATTTCGCTGGCCCGGTGCAAAGCCTGCTGCGTGATTGGTTCGGCACCGGCCTGCGGCTGCCGCGGGTGCGCTCCACCGGCGGCGTGATTATCGTGTTGGTGCTGGTGTTCTACCCCTACGTCTACCTGCTGGCGCGCACGGCGTTTATTGCCCAGGGCAAAGGGCTGATGGAGGCGGCACGTGTGCTCGGGCAATCGCCCTGGCAAGCGTTCTGGCGCGTCGCGCTGCCCATGGCACGGCCGGCGATTGGTGCCGGCGTGGCCCTGGCCTTGATGGAAACCCTGGCGGATTTCGGCGCGGTCTCGGTGTTCAATTTCGACACCTTCACCACCGCCATCTACAAGACCTGGTACGGCTTTTTCAGCCTTTCCAGCGCTGCCCAACTGGCCAGCCTGTTGCTGCTGGTGGTGATGCTGGTGCTGTACGGCGAACGGCGAGCCCGCGGTGCCAGCCGCCCAAGCAACGAGCGGCCACGGGGCCAGGCGTTGTATCACTTGCGAGGGTTCAAGGCGGCAGCGGCCAGCACGTGGTGCGGGTTGGTGTTCGCCTGCGCCTTTGTCATCCCCATGCTGCAACTGGTCGCCTGGTTCTGGCAGCGCGGCCGCTTCGACCTGGATGAGCGCTACACCGGCCTGATCGTTCACACCCTTTACTTAGGCGGTATCGCGGCGCTGATCACGGTCAGCGTGGCGTTGATACTCGCCTTCGCCAACCGGCTGGCGCCGACACGGGCGATTCGCTCTGGTATCAGCCTGGCTAACGTCGGCTATGCCTTGCCGGGTTCGGTGCTGGCGGTGTCGATCATGTTGGCATTCAGCTACCTGGACCGAGAGCTGGTGGTACCGCTCTCGGGGTGGCTCGGCGGCGCGGGCAAACCCTTGCTGCTTGGCAGCCTGTCGGCACTGGTGCTGGCCTATCTGGTGCGCTTTCTGGCGGTGGCCTACGGGCCGTTGGAAAACAGCCTGGCGCGAATCCGCCCGTCGTTGCCCGAAGCGGCACGCAGTCTCGGGGTGAGCGGGCCACGACTGTTTTGCAAAGTGTATCTGCCGTTATTGCTGCCGGGCACGTTGAGCGCGGCGTTGCTGGTGTTCGTCGATGTGCTCAAGGAAATGCCCGCAACCTTGCTGATGCGCCCATTTGGCTGGGACACCCTGGCAGTTCGCATCTTTGAAATGACCAGTGAAGGAGAATGGGCGCGAGCCTCGTTGCCGGCGCTGACCCTTGTGCTGGTGGGGCTGCTGCCGGTCATCGGCTTGATCCGACGCTCTGCGCGGCAAATCGGTTAGGTGCCAGTCCTACGGCTTGCGGCTACAATGCGCGGCATTCGGTGCGCTTCGTCTTTCGGAGCGAGTCGCTGGGCGTGGCTGCAGGCCTTGTAATTCAAGGTGTTCAGCGCAAACAGCAGCTCCGCGCACCTTCGCCAAGCCCGGAAGGAGAAACCCATGGGACAGCGTACGCCTCTGTATGACCTGCATCTCGCCCTCGGCGCGAAAATGGTCGATTTTGGCGGTTGGGATATGCCTCTGCACTACGGCTCGCAAGTTGAAGAACACCATCAGGTGCGACGCGACTGCGGGGTGTTCGATGTATCTCATATGACCGTGATCGATGTCACCGGCCCTCAGGCCAAGGACTGGCTCCAGCACCTGCTGGCCAATGATGTCGATCGTTTGCATGGCTGCGGCCGTGCGCTCTACAGCGCCATGCTCAATGAGCAGGGCGGCGTGGTGGACGACATGATCGTCTACCGCACCGAAGCCGGTTACCGGTTGGTGGTCAACGCAGCCACCCGCGACCAGGATATGGCCTGGATGCAGGCGCAACTGGGCAACTATTCGGTGCAACTGCAGGAGCGGCCCGAGTTGGCCATGCTCGCCATTCAGGGTCCCCATGCCCGGCAGAAAATCGCCGAACTGGTCACCCAGTCGCGCAGCAACCTGATTCATCAACTCAAGCCCTTTGAAGGCCAGGCGGACGGTGACTGGTTTATCGCCCGTACCGGATATACCGGTGAAGACGGCCTGGAAATAGTCCTGCCTGCCGATCAGGCGCCAGGCTTTTTCAACGACCTGGTCGGCGCGGGTATTTCACCCATTGGTCTTGGCGCCCGCGATACCCTGCGCCTGGAAGCCGGCATGAACCTGTATGGTCAGGATATCCACCAGGATGTTTCGCCCTTGGCGGCTAACATGGCCTGGAGCATTGCCTGGGAACCTGCCGGTCGCAACTTCATTGGTCGCAGCGCGCTGCAAGCAGAGCTGGCGGCGGGTGTGCAGTACAAATTGGTCGGGCTGGTACTGGAGGAGCGTGGGGTTTTGCGCGCTCACCAAGTGGTTCGTATCGCCAATGTTGGCGAAGGAGAGATCACCAGTGGTAGTTTCTCTCCTACGCTGAGCAAATCCATTGCCCTGGCGCGCGTACCGACGGCCACCGCCGATCGGGCCGAAGTGGAAATCCGCGGCAAGTGGTACCCGGTTCGAGTGGTCAAACCGACCTTCGTACGCCATGGCAAAACCTTGATCTAACTATTTCCGGCAGGCCAAAGGCCGCTGACATTTCTTCTTGAGGACACAGATTATGAGCGATATCCCAGCTGACCTGCGTTTTGCCGAAAGTCACGAATGGGCCCGTCTGGAAGCCGACGGCACTGTGACCGTCGGGATTTCCGACCATGCACAGGAAGCGTTGGGTGATGTGGTGTTTGTTGAGCTGGCGGAAGTTGGCGCCCAGTTTGAAGCTGAAGGCCAGGCTGGCGTGGTTGAGTCGGTGAAGGCTGCTTCGGATATCTACGCCCCGATTGCTGGCGAAGTGATTGCCGTCAACGAGGAACTGAGTGGCAGCCCTGAGCTGTTGAACACCGACCCTTACGGCGCCTGGATCTTCAAGCTCAAGCCAAGCAACCCGGCCGATCTGGAAAAACTGCTGGATGCTGCGGGTTACAAAGCTGCCATCGGCGAGTAAACACCGGGCGTTGCGCTGCACAAATCAATGTGGGAGCTGGCTTGCCTGCGATGCAGACGCCTCGGTGAATCAGTCACACCGAGGCGTCTGCATCGCAGGCAAGCCAGCTCCCACACTTGATTGTGGCAAGCCAGGATTCTGTACTTAACCCGCTTTCAATACCGCTTTAACCGCCGCAACCGACCGCTCTACGTCCGCCTCTGTCATCGCCGTGAACATCGGCAACGACACGATCAAACGCCCAACACGCTCCGACACCGGGAACATGCCTTCCTTGAAACCCTGCGCCCGATACAGGCTCAGCAGGTGGATCGGCGGGTAGTGATAGCCAATGCCGACGCCATGCGCCTGCATCTGTTCCATGAAGGTGGCGCGTGCCGGCTTGCCATCCTGACGCTCCGGCAATACCAGTTGGAACAGGTGCCAGTTGCTGTTTTCGAAGTCTGCCGGTGGCAGTTGTGCGCCGTATTGCGCTTCGAAATCACTGCCGAAGCATTTGAAGTAGTGGCGCGCCAGGTTCTGGCGATGGGCAGTGATCTTCTCGATATGAGCGAACTGGCCCAGGCCGATGGCTGCGGCAATGTCGGTCATGTTGAACTTGCCGCCCAACACATCTACGTCCAGGCCATCGAAACCCGTGCGGGTAACGCCCTGCAAGCGATATTTCTCGGCCAGGCGGGCTTCTTCGGCATTGTTTAATACCAGGCAACCGCCCTCGGAAGAGGTGATGTTCTTGTTGGCCTGGAAGCTGAAGGATACAAAGTCGCCGGTTGCGCCAATGCGTTCGCCATCCCAGCTGGAACCCAGTGCCTGGGCGGCGTCTTCGACGATACGCAGGTTGTACTTGTTGGCCAGTGCATACAGCATCGGCATGTCCAGGGGCAGGCCCGCCAGGTACACCGGAATGATCGCCTTGGTACGTGGGGTGATTGCAGCTTCTACTTGGGCCAGGTCGATATTGCGGGTTACCGGGTCGATATCGGCAAATACCGGCGTGGCACCGACTTCCAGGATCACGTTGGCAGTGGCGACCCAGGAGATCGGCGTGGTGATGACTTCGTCCCCTGGGCCAATCCCGGCGATGCGCAAAGCAATTTCCATGGTGCAGGTGCCGGAGTTGAACGTCCGCACCGGCCGGCCGCCAAAGTATTCCGACAGCTGTGCTTCGAACGCCTGCACTTTTGGCCCGCTGGTGATCCAGCCCGAGCGCAGTACATCGCCGACCGCCGAGATGGTGGCTTCATCAATGGTAGGTTTGGAAAACGGCAGAAAGGGCTGTTGGCTCATAACGACGAAGGCATCCGTTTCAGATAGGCGATGAGTAATAAACGTATCAGTACCGCATGGTTGCACGGTTCGACTGAATATAGCCTGTCACACGTGAATGAATCGTCATGTTACGAGCAAAAAAATGCCGCTCCCAAAGAGCGGCATTTTTTATGGGCGCTTTACTCGGTCACAGCGTTTTTCGCGAGGATAGCGTTGGCCAATTCCATATCGGTGGCCTTGAGGCCTGGGTTGTCAGCGCGGACTTTCTGCATGGCGGCTTCCAGGTATGGACCGCGGATGCCGCCGTCGCTGGCAACAAAGCTGCCTGCGTCGTCTTGGGCGGCGACCACCAGCTTGTGGTCCTTGAAGGTCAGGTACGTCGAGCCGGTAGTAGCGCCCGATGAAATGACATTACGCCAAAAGCTGTCGGCCATGGCTGAACCGACAGGAAGGGAAAGCACAGCGAGGGTTGCGACAGCATATTTGAAACGCATGATGGGTGACTCCGACTGGGTTATCTGAACAGTTTGATTGTAGTTAGCTCAGTCGAGTTCCATCACTGACTAAACAGTTTCGACCTGTAAAACCACGCCGTCCTGACCAATGACACGTACTTGAGCGCCTATCGGGGTATCCGGGCCAGTGGCCATCCACACGCCATCACCGACTTTTATCTTGCCCCGGCCATCGACGATGGCCTGGTGCACCACAAACGTGCGGCCAACCAGCTCCGAGCCACGCATGTTCAGCCCCGGCTGGTCGCTGACCTTGGCGCTGCTGCGTTGGCGTTTCCACCAATAGACGGCGGTCAAAATCGACAGCACGGCGAACAGCAGCAGTTGCCATTCCAACCCCAGCGGCGGCACCACGAACTTGATCACGCCTACAGCGGCAGCGGCGATGCCCATCCACAGCAGGTAACCGCCGGCGCCGAACACTTCAAGAATCAACAGCACCGTGCCCAGTGCCAGCCAATCCCAGAACGACAGATGCTGCAGGAATTCCCACATGGCAGTTGCCTCAGCCTTTCTTGTTGTCGAAGGTTGCCTTGACGATTTCGCCGATGCCACCGACGGCGCCAATTACCTGGCTGGCTTCCAGCGGCATCAGGATGACTTTGCTGTTGTTGGCCGATGCCAGCTTGCCCAGGGCATCGATGTATTTTTGCGCGACGAAGTAGTTAACCGCCTGCACGTTGCCCGACGCGATGGCCTCGGAGACCACTTGTGTGGCACGGGCTTCGGCCTCGGCCTGACGCTCACGGGCTTCGGACTCCAGGAAAGCCGCCTGGCGACTGCCCTCGGCCTCAAGGATTTGCGCCTGTTTTTTACCTTCGGCCGTCAGGATCGCCGATGCCCGCAGGCCTTCGGCTTCCAGGATCTGCGCACGCTTGATCCGCTCGGCTTTCATCTGGCCGGACATGGCGGCCATCAGGTCGGCAGGCGGGCTGATGTCCTTGATCTCGATGCGGGTGATCTTGATGCCCCACGGCGCTGTGGCTTCATCCACGGTACGCAGCAGCTTTTCGTTGATGCCGTCACGCTGGCTCAGCATGGCATCCAGCTCCATGGAGCCAAGCACGGTGCGGATGTTGGTTTGCAGCAGGTTGCGGATGGCGTGCTCGAGGTTATTGACTTCGTAGGCGGCCTGGGCGGTGTTGACCACCTGGAAGAAGCACACGGCGTCGATCTGCACGGTGGCGTTGTCGGCGGTGATCACTTCCTGCGGTGGAATATCCAGCACGCTTTCCATCACGTTTATCTTGCGACCGATGCGGTCCATGATCGGAATAATGATGTTGAGGCCGGGCTTGAGTGTGTTGGTGTAGCGGCCGAAACGCTCGACAGTCCACTGGTAGCCCTGGGGCACCACTTTAAAGCCCATGAACAGGATGGCAACGGCCAAACCCACGAAAAGAAGCAGTACGGTTCCGATCTGCATAGCGATTCCCTATCTGATGGTGTCAGTGATGCGACGTGTGGCCGATTGTAACGGCCCAGTCACGGATAAGGACGGTTTCACGGGCCAACAATCAAATCATTTGTTTCTGAATCCCCAGGCGTTACCCGTAATACCTCTGCCAGGGTGGTCAGCCCGGCGTTCACTTTGTCGATACCAGCCATGCGCAGGCTGCGCATGCCTTGCTCCACTGAGGCCCGGCGTAGAGCCTGCACGTCGGCACCTGGGGTGATCAGCGCCTTGAACGCCTCGCTCATCGGCATGATTTCGTAGAGCCCGGCGCGGCCTCGATAACCACTTTCGCGGCATTCTGCACAGCCGACAGCTTCATGCGCGGTGCCCGGCGCGCCCACCGCGCGTTTGCAGTGAGGGCATAAAAGCCGCACCAAACGCTGCGCCATCACCCCTATAAGGGTAGCCTTGATCAAATAATGAGCAATGCCAAGCTCCTGCAACCGGCTGATGGCGCTGGGCGCATCATTGGTGTGCAGCGTCGACAGCACCAGATGCCCGGTCAATGCGGCCTGAATCGCCATTTCTGCGGTTTCCCGGTCACGGATCTCACCGATCATGATGATGTCCGGGTCCTGGCGCAGCAGGGCGCGGACGCCGCTGGCGAAGGTCAGGTCGATGTTGTGCTGCACCTGCATCTGGTTGAAGGCCGGTTCAATCATTTCGATCGGGTCCTCTACCGTGCACAGGTTGACCTCGCGGGTTGCCAGTTGCTTGAGCGTGGCGTAGAGAGTGCTGGTCTTGCCGGAGCCGGTTGGCCCGGTGACGAGGATGATGCCGTTGGCCTGGCCGGTCATGGCGTGCCAGCGTTGTTGGTCGTCATCTGACAAACCAAGCTGGTCAAAATCTTTCAGCAGCACCTGTGGGTCGAAAATCCGCATCACCAGTTTTTCACCAAACGCTGTTGGCAAAGTCGAAAGGCGCAGTTCCACCTCTATGCCCGCCGGGCTTTTGGTCTTGACCCGGCCGTCCTGGGGTTTGCGTTTTTCCGCGACGTTCATCCGACCCAGGCTCTTGAGGCGGCTGACCACCGCCATCGTGACCTGAGGCGGAAACTGATACACATCGTGCAGCAGCCCGTCGATGCGAAAACGCACGCGGCCTTGGTCGCGACAGGGTTCGACATGGATATCACTGGCCCGCTGCCCAAAGGCGTACTGCAACAGCCAGTCGACGATAGTGACGATATGCGCGTCATTGGCATCCGGCTCCTGATCGCTGGCGCCGAGGCTGAGCAGTTCGACATTGCCGGCCACCGTCGCCTTTTGATCGGCGCCGCTGACGGATTTGGCCAAGCGGTAGAACTCGCCGATGCAGCGCTCAATAGCCTTGGGGTTGGCGACCACGCGCTTGATTGAGCGCTTGAGCACCTGTGCCAACCCGGCTTCCCAGTCGCGGACATGGGGCTGGGCGCTGGCGACGGTGACGGTCTGCGCATCCACGGCCACCGCCAGGATCCCGTGGCGCTGTGCAAAGGCGTGGGACATCAATGGCACTACCGTTGCCACGTCTATCTTGAGCGGGTCGATACGCAGATAAGGCTGCCCGACCTGCGTGGCCAGCCATTGCGTCAAGGTTTCCAGGCACAGCCCGTGGGCTGCGATGCATGCCAGAGGGTGTTGCTGGGTAGCGGGCGCCGTCGCCAGTGAATGTGCCACCTCTGCGGTTATCAGCCCTTGCTCGAGCAGCGTCGGCAGCAACTGATGCAGTTCCAGGCGGTGAGTGTGCAAGGCGGTAGGCATGGGCATTTCCTGGCAGGCGTCGGGTGTAAACCCAGGCTAGCCTGCCTCCGAACATCCACCTCCCCATGAGTATTGCCGGCTTTTACAGGCTGGCCGCCGTCATCGCTGCAGGCCGCAGAGAGTCAGCTCGCCACACTTCCAGCGAGCAGACGCTGATCAGGTTTCTAATCTTTTCACCGATCACCTGGGCGCGGTGCCAGCTCAAACCGTCCATGACGATATCAATGTTCAACAGGTCGTCTTCACGGCTCACATTGACCTGTTGCGGGGTCAGGAACTGCAAAGCGAAATAGTTGAGCACCCGGCACAGCACGTCCGGCTCGGCCTCGGCGACGATCTGATAATGCGCCTGGCAATGGGCGCTGTTGACAGCCCAGGCGTCGACGCGTGCGGGAGTGTGGGTGGTTTCGACGGCGTGCATGCTGACTCTCCAAATTCGACTGGAGAAATTTTTACATTCGCGGGCGGAGATTTCTTATCTAAGATGGGCTCTATCTGCGATTTATTGAATAGAACAATTCAGGATAAGCACATTCAAAGGTATTTTTATGCACAGTGAGTTGGACGCCTACGACCGCCGTATCCTGGCGCTGCTGCAAGAGGATGCTTCGCTGTCCAGTGCTCAGATCGCCGAACAGGTGGGCCTGTCCCAGTCGCCGTGCTGGCGGCGTATCCAGCGGCTCAAGGAGGAAGGGGTGATTCGCGGCCAGGTCACATTGCTGGACCGCAAGAAGATCGGCCTTAACACGCAGATTTTTGCCGAGGTCAAACTCAACGCCCACGGCCGTTCCAACTTCACCGAGTTCACCGAAGCGATTCGCGGGTTTCCGGAAGTGCTGGAGTGTTATGTGCTGATGGGTGCGGTGGATTTTCTGCTGCGCATCGTCACCTCGGACATCGAGGCGTATGAGCGGTTTTTCTTCGAGAAGCTGTCGATGGTGCCGGGGATTCAGGAGGTGAACTCGATCGTGGCTTTATCGGAGATCAAGTCCACCACCAGCCTGCCAGTCTTGTGCTGATAAGGCCTGCCTCATCGCGGCATAGGTATCTACACAACCGGTTAGTGGCCAGTGGGCTGTTGTGGCGAGCA
>NZ_JACAQL010000022.1:541253-681116 GCF_013385245.1 Pseudomonas sp. IPO3747 | reverse complement strand
AATCACTGGCGGATTGCGGGCATGCCGAGCCATAGCGAGGCACCGAGTGTTGGGGCGAAGACCTTTTGCTTACTTTTGGGTCTTTCCAAAAGTGAGCCGCCGTAAGGGCGGAACCCTAAGTGGCCGTTACCGCAGCAACGGATATGTACACAGCAGCGACGCCAGTCACCGAACCCGCCAACGGACCCACCGCAAGCTCAAGCATACACACTCGGATTAACCAGATTGTCCGGCCGCTCCCCAGCCAGCGCCATCAGCAAATTTTCCACCGCGCAAGCGGCCATCGCCTCCCGCGTCTCGTGGGTCGCCGAACCGATATGCGGTGTAGCCACCACATTGTTCAAACGCAACAACGGCGAGTCATGACTCAAGGGCTCGCGCTCAAACACATCCAACCCCGCCGCCCGAATCGTGCGTTGTTGCAGCGCCTCAACCAGCGCCGCCTCATCCACCACCTTGCCACGCGAGATATTGATAAAAATCGTCTCCGGCCCCATCAACGCAAACTCACGCGCGCCAATCAGCTTTTCGGTTTCAGCCGTGAGTGGCAAGGTCAGGCACACAAAGTCAGCCTGCTGCAACAACTCCGGCAAGCTACGAAACTGCGCCCCAAAGCGCTCCTCTACCCGCGGTTTTGGCGAATGACTGTGGTAAATCACCGGCATACCAAAACCGAAATGCCCACGCTGAGCCAGGGCTTCGCCGATGCGCCCCATGCCGATAATGCCCAGGGTCTTGCCATGCACATCGGTGCCAAAATGCGCCGGGCCGATGTTCTTGCTCCACTGCCCGGCACGCACCATATCGGCCAGCTCGACCACCCGGCGAGCGGTGGCCAGGATCAGCGCGAAGCCGGTATCCGCCGTGGTTTCGGTAAGCACATCCGGCGTATTGCTGAGCAGGATGCCGCGTTGGGTCAGGTAGTCGATGTCGTAGTTGTCGACGCCCACCGACACACTGGCCACCGCTTCGAGCTTGGGCGCCAGGTCGAGCAGCCTGGCATCCAGGCGCAGGCTGGCACCCAACAAACCGTGGGCACCAGGCAAGGCGTCACGCAGCCGGGCGAGGCCGGGTTCGTCGAGGGCGTCAATCAGGGTCACGTCGACGTGTTCGTGCAGGCGGGCCATCAATGGCGCGGAGAGTTTTTTGTACAGGACCACAGACTTTTTCATGAGGTTTTTACCTTCAACTCCAGGGTTGGCACCGGCACGCGATCACTGGCGCCGGGCTTGAGGAAAATCGTCAGCACCACGGCAAACATCAGCGCCCCGCTCATCAGCAAGTACGAGGCGCCGGGTGAGCCGGTGCTGCTATTGAGGTAACCGACCAGGTACGAACCGCCGAACGAACCGAGCGCGCCCATGCTGTTGATCAGCGCCATGGCGCCGCCAGCGACGTTGGCCGGGAGGATTTCCGGGACGATGGCAAAGAACGGACCATAGGGCGCATACATGCAGGCCCCGGCGATGACCAGCAGGGTGTAGGACCACCAGAAGTGCTCAGCGCCGAGCGCGTAGGACGCGTAAAACGCAATAGACGCGATCAGCAGCGGCGGCCACACAAAACGTTTACGTTTTTGCAGCTTGTCCGAGCCCCACGACACCGCCAGCATGCCGATCACCGCTGCCAGGTAGGGAAGAGCCGACAGCCAACCGGCTTCGACCATGTCCATCTGCAAGCCGGCCTTGAGGATCGACGGCAGCCACAACACGAAGCCATACACGCCGATGCTCCAGCAAAAAAACTGCAGCGCCAGGATGATCACCTTGGGCGAACGAAAGGCTTCGGCGTAGTTCTTCACCGCCTTGATCCCGACCTGTTCGGCGGCCAGGGCGCTTTGCAGGTCTTGTTTATGCTGCTTGCTCAGCCACTTGGCGTCGGCGGGTTTTTCATCCGCCAGCTTCCACCAGATAAACGCCCAGATCACCGCCGGCAGGCCTTCGATGATAAACATCCAGCGCCAGCTGAAGTGCTGCACCAGATAGCCCGAGACCACCGACATCCACATCATGGTGACCGGGTTGCCGAGGATCAGGAAGGTGTTGGCCCGTGAGCGTTCGGCTCGGGTAAACCAGTGGCACAGGTACACCAGCATCGCCGGCATCACCGCGGCTTCAACCACGCCGAGCATGAAGCGAATGGCGATCAGCATATAAGCGTTGGAGACCACGCCGGTCAGTGTGGCCAGGCTGCCCCACAGAATCAGGCTGACGAAAATCAGCTTTTTAACGCTGCGTTTTTGCGCGTAGATCGCACCTGGCACCTGGAAGAAAAAGTAGCCAAGAAAAAACAGCGCGCCCAGCAACGACGACATGCCGGGGGTGATCATCAGGTCTTCGGCCATGCCGGAGGCAGCGGCGAAGCCGTAGTTGGCACGATCCAGGTATGCCAGGCTGTAGGTGATGAACACGATAGGCATGATGTACCACCAGCGGCGGGTGGCGAGTTTCACAGTTTCCATGGGGTTGCTCCTGAGCTTGTTGTAGTTGTGGCAACAGGGAGTGGGTCATGCAACAGATCGGCTGGGTAATTCAGAGCGGGTGGGCAAACCTTCCATATCACCCCGGCTTTGCACGGCGCGGCTGCCGATCCAGTTGCCGCGCTGTACCGCCTCGGGGAAGCTCAGGTTTTCGAGCAGGGCGCTGATCATGCCGACGGCAAAACCATCACCGGCACCCACGGTATCCACGACGGTTTCCACCGGCACGGCGGCAATAAAGCCTTGGTCCATGTGGGTGCGGTAGTAGGCGCCGTCCGCGCCCAGCTTGATTGCCACGGCTTCGGCGCCCTGGTCGAGGTAGAACGCGGCGATGTCGGCCGGGTCGTCAAAGCCGGTGAGCAGGCGGCCTTCGCCCAGGCCCGGCAACACCCAATCAGCCAGGGCGGCGAGGGCGTTGATTTCGCCGACCATCTGCGCTTGGCTGGCCCATAACGACGGGCGCAGGTTCGGGTCGAACGACACGCTGCGCCCGGCCTTGCGCATCTGCGTCATCAGTTCCACGGACAGCTCGCGGGTGGCCGCGGACAAGGCGGGCGGGATGCCGGTGGCGTGCAGGTGACGCGCTTGCAGCAAGGCGGGGCTGATCGCGGCAATCGACAAGTGGCTGGCCGCCGAGCCTTTACGGAAGTACTCCACCTGCGGGTCGGCGCCGGCTTCTTCGCGGGACTTGAATTGAAAGCCGGTCGGGTGCAGCGGGTCGACCGCCACATGCCGACAATCCAGGCCTTCGTTCTTCAGCGTGTCGACCACAAAGCGCCCCAGGGAATCGTCGCCGACACGGCTTAGCCACGTCACATTGAAACCCAGGCGCGACAGGCCGATGGCGACATTGCTGTCGGCCCCGGCAATGCGCTTGTGAAACTGCGCCACCTGGGCCAGGTCGCCGGTCTGTTCGGCGACAAACATCGCCATGGTTTCACCAAACGAAAGGATATCGATCTCAGACATGGGCATTCTCCGCGCGGGGCTGGCCAAGGAGGGCGAGGGCGGCGACCTGCTGTGCGGTGACTGCAACCAGGTCATCGCCTTGCAACGGGAATTCCACGGCCCGGGTAATACCTTGAGTCATATGTTTGAGCAGTTGTTCCCACAGATGCAGGTCGGTAGCGCCGGGCGGCAAGGCCACCAGCTTGCCGTCCGGGCGACGCGCCACGGCCTTGCAGTGCAGGTAATCCACATGGCGGCCCAACAGCCGCGCGGCAGTGAGCGCGGATTGGTCCTGCCACTGCCAGTTGCCGATGTCGAAGGTCATTTTCACCGGCAAGCCCAGGCGTTCCACCTCAGTGAAGAAGCGTTGCATCGGCTCGATGCGCCCACCGTGCAGGGTCTGGTCGTTCTCCACCAGGAGTTTGACCGGGTGGCGGTTGAGCAGGGCGTGCAGGCTTTGCAGGTCGTTGGTGTCGGTGAAATAACCGAGGGAAACCTTCAGCCAGCGCGAGCCAAAGGCTTGGGCGCGGTCCAGGGTTGCACTGAGTTCAGCGTTGGGCTGGGCGCGCCCGGCGATCCAAAGTTCTAGGGGCGATGAGTACACCGATTCCAGGCCGTTTTCGGCAGCGGCCTGGGCGAGGTCGGTGGGTTGTTCGGTGGTCAGCAGTTCTTCGCGCCACTCGATGCGCTGGGCGCCGGCGGCACTGAGCAGTTCGACAAAACTCAATTGGCCAAGCGTGCGTACCAGGTCGGCACCGTAGCTGGATAGGCTGATGGAAACGGGGTATTTATGCATTGTTATGTACCTCTGAAACCGGTTTCATTTTTATACGAAAAACCAATGTGGGAGCTGGCTTGCCTGCGATGGCGGTGTGTCAGGCGACTACGGCTTCGCCTGACAGACCGCCATCGCAGGCAAGCCAGCTCCCACAAGGGATTGGGTGGAGCCACGGACGATCAGTTCGGGCAAAAAATCCAGGGTACGCGGTGGTGCGTCATCGCCGCGCAAGCGTTTAAGCAGGCAGTCAAAGGCGCTGGCGCCAATCGCGTCGGTGGGTTGGGCGAGGGCGGTGATGCCGTTGCCCACTAGCGGGTACCAGTCGAGGTCATCCAGGGCGATCAGGCCAACATCATCAAACAGCGTGCAGCCCAGCGTTTTGAGTGCGTGGGTGCAGGCCAGCGCAGCCACACCATTGGCGCAGAACAACGCCTTGGGACCTGGCTTGGCAAGAAAGCTGTGCAGGCGGTTTTCCAGCGTGCCATCGAGTTCCAGCACGGCGCCGGTCAACCCTGGGCGTGCCGCAATCTCGGCATTGAAACTCGCCTGACGCTCCAGGCGTGAACTGGTGCCATCGGCCTTTTCGCTCACCAGCAACAGGTCGCGATAACCCTGCTGTGCCAGGTGCTGCACGGCAACACGCACCGCCGCAGGGTTATCCAGGCCGACCATATCGCTGTGCAACGGCTCGACCTTGCGGTCCACCAGCACCAGGGGCATTTCGCGCTGCAACTCCAGCAGTTGGTCAAGGTGGTGGCCAAGGGTGTTCACGATCAACCCTTCGATGTTGTACGAACGCAGCGCCGCAAGGTGCTGGCGCTCTTGCTCGTCATCGCGGTCGGTGTTGCACACCACCAGGCTGTAGCCATGCTGGCGGCAGGCGGTTTCGACGCCGTGCATCACGGCAATGGAGTAGGGGTTGCGGATATCGGCCACCAGCATGCCGATCAGGCGCGTGCGGCCGCGTTTCAAACCGCGCGCCATCTGGTTGGGGCGGTAACCGAGTTCGCTGATCGCCTGTTCGATGCGCAAGGCAATGGCGTCGGAGAGCAGGGCGCGGTCCTCGCCGATAAAGCGCGACACGCTGGCTTTGGACACGCCGGCGCGTTCGGCGACGTCGAGCATGGTCACGCGGCTGCGCTGGGCGGCGGAAAAAGGAGTCACGGTGGCAGGCCTTTCTTATTGGAGGTGGTGACGTTCTGAAACCGGTTTCAGGAGACCTCATTCACGAAACAACGTCAAGTGTCATTCAGCGCGCGGCAAGCGCTCATTCGCGCGTGCAACCGACGAATGGCGGTAAGACCTGTTAGTTCTGACAGTATCGGGAAGTTACTAACGGGTATTCAATCAACGTCACAGCCTTCAATAAAAACCAGTGACCGGCGTAATGTTGCTGTTACGGAGAATGATATGAGCCCCCCCCCAACTAATAGCAATGTTCAAACCAATAGCGCCACAGGTTTGCCCGACGGCACAGTTGTGACCGCCGTGCCTCAAGCCCCCTTGCCAATCGTTGAGGGACGATTGGCAAGTGGTGTGATTCCAAAACGCTTATTGGATGATGATCTTCTCGTATGGATACCCGGCCCATGGATTGAACTGACCAAGCCGGGGGCCGTTGATTATATTGTTCATGTTTTGCATCAGGAGGGATTAGCGCTGCCTGTTTACGTTGAACCGATACCGGTCGTGGGAGAGTTGTTTCCCGGCGACTTTCCACTGCCGACGTATATTCCTAGCAGTTTGCTGATGAATGACGGTGTCTTCAATCTTTCTTATCGCATACACATTGACCAGCCCGACGCACCGGTGGCCAATTTCTCGCCCCCAGTCAGGATTATTATCGACCGCAGTGCGCCGGGTAAAGGCGAGGTGCTTAAGGCGCCGGTGTTTTCAAGTGCAGTTATTACTAATCCTGATCTGGATAATAATTTGACACTGGATGTCGTGGTGCCGGGCGATTATAAGGTTCGCGCCACGCTTGACGAAATATTTCTGTGGTTTATGAGCAGCAATTCAAATCCGACTGGCTTACCGATTCACGTTGAAAAAATAGTTGCTATTGCAGGCGCAATTATTTTGAAGGTGCTGGTGTCGGAATTTCGCAAGTTTTCAGGTGCGCAAGAATTGTTTGCGGTGTACCGGGTCAAGGATGAGGGGGGTAACATCAGTCAACTTTCCACGCCCGGAAGTGTCTTGCTGAGTCTAACGCCACTGCCCGGCAATTTGCCCGTGCCTACGGTGCCTGCGTTTGATTTTGATCAACTCATCAAACGTGACGATGCGCGTAATATCGTCTCGTTTGGCATCAGCAGCTACACCAATTTTATACCTGGGGATCTCTGTATCCCTGAATTGGCGGGTGTTAAACTTCCGCCGATACCTGTCACTTCATTTCCGTTTACCGGAACCTTGACCTGGCAGCAGCTGATTGCCAACGGCTCCGACCTGCAGCGAAAGGACAAGGTGCCGTTTCGCTATTACATTAGACGTGCTTCCGACACGGTGGGCCCTGGGACGCTGTCTCCGCTGAAATTGCTCAATATGGATTTCACGGTATTCGGCCGCGATCACAATCAGGCGCCAGCGTTACTTAACCCACTGTTGGACTTGGCCAATCTCTATGGCGCGGTGTCCAATACAGCCAATAAACTGGACAGTCGCGACAGTATCGACGCTGTCAGAGTGGAAGCGCGCCTGTCCGGTAACCCGCAAGTCGGTGACATGTTGTTGCTGTACTGGCCGGGGCAGGCAGCGCCGGTGGCAACCTATACCGTCAAGTTGGGTGACACCGCTGGCGCCCTTATCGTTTTTGACAATCGCATTAGCTGGTCGATCATACAGGGCGGTGGTAATACGACTGCCCCCGTGTATTACGTGAGCACCAACGGCGTTAACGAGCAACAATCGGGTAATCAAAGTGTTGTCGTAACCATCACGCCGCCTATAAGTTTTCCAAAACCCACGTTCCCTCAAAATATAAATCATCCTAATAAAATTATTAGTTGCACACCTGGCTTTGGCCCCGACGGCAAATCGATCCCGCTTCCCTGGGAGGTATTTCAGATTCAGGTGACGCCCGGAGTCGGTATAGCCCCAGGGGATGTGTGTACGCTGTCGTTCCAGGGGTACGCTAATTACCCGGATCGCAACCCGATAGCGTCGACAGCTCTTATCCTGAGTCATACGTGGGGCGTCAATCAAATGTCCCATACTTTTGAAATTACAGATTATCAAAACATAATCAAACCGCTGAGGGACTATGCCGGCGCCTCTGCGAAATATAGTGTTTTTCGAAACCACGGATTAAAAGGCGTATCGAAAGTCGGGTATGTGCAAGTTGACCTTAAATATCCGACTGGGAAGTATTGTGGGCCGGCCTAGCGTTGCATAAACCCATTCATGAAGATCGAAGTGTAGGTGGCAGTGAGGTAAGTGGCGTGAGGGCTTCAGTATCCAGAGGTCCCTGGTCGTTTGGTTTTATTCGGTAAAAATATAATTGCGGATGGAGAATAGGACATGATCGGTAAAAAAATTACGGTAAAGGCAGATCCCAGCCCTGGAGCAGTTGCTCCCGAAATCCAAGGAGTAGACCCTGTAACAGGGTATATTTCAGCGGCTGACGGGAACAAGCCTGTGGTGTTGATCATCACTTCCGGCCCAGGTTCAGACGCGGGTGACTGGGTTCGAGTCTATCGAAGAGACGTCATTAATGACTTGCCTGACTCATGGACGTTAGTGGCTCAAGTGCAATTTGTAATCAACGCCCCAGGTGACAAATTTTCGGCGAGTATTCCTGTCGTTACGAGCTCGGGAGTGCAGCAGTCGGGTGATTTTCAAGTACGTTTTGACTTGCACCAGAATGAGGGGGCGGATCCAACTATTCCAGGCTCCGTAGACAGGCCTGGTTCTCTCGGCCAGTCCTCACCCATTTCGACGTATAAAATAGACTTGGATCCACCCTATTTAAGGGTTCAGCCACCTGCGCCGCAATACACGGGGGCCTTTCCGCCGGGCCAGGTTATTAGTCTGGCACAACTGACGCAGTTCAATTTGCCATTCTCTATTCCTGACAACGTAACGACGGGCCTCGGGGCTTGGAAGCCAGGAGATGAGCTGACCTTCTTCTATAACCACGGCACCCCCGTGACAGCCACAGAAGTAGCCCGGCAGACTCCACCCCGGCCCATGGCCCAAACCGGCAACATGCTGACAGTGCTCGCCAATGAGATTACGCAAGGGGGGCCGTGCTTCTTTACTTACCAAATCAGGGACTCGCAGGGCAATGCAAGTTTGGTCTCTGCGCCTTCGATTACCTTCACGATCGCGCTGGATCCGGCACCCGAAAATTTACAGCCGATTATCATTCACCAGGCGCCAGACCTCGTTGATGACTTGGTCACTATTGAAGACTTGAAATCAGGCCCAACGGGCGAAATACCGACCTATACGAACGTTGACACTACCAAGGACGAGTTTCGGGTTCGATACAACAATGGAGCTTGGAGCCCATGGTCTCGCGTTCTCTCGGTTCCAATCACGTTGGATCAGGCCTTTCTGAGCCCCCTGGCTGTAGCGGACTATGCCAATGCAAAAGGTCCGAAATCGGTCGGTATCGCCTATGAAATACGCAAAAATGGTGACACTGTCCCCGGCCCGACCACGCCGTTCAGAGTGGACTTTAGTGTGACGGGGCCGAGCAATCCGGGAATACCAGGCAGTATCAATACCCGACTGATTCCTGCATCGTTCCTTGGGACCGACGCGGCGGCACCGAACATAATGGAGTTTGCACAGGCTGGCAAGCCGGTCACCGTTACGGTCGAGTTATGGCGAACCTCTGACCCTGCTGAACTGCCGGCGCCAGGCATGTTTCTTATCCTTGTCAACCCTGACGGTACGTTCATCGCGCCCGCTAAGGAAATAAGCAATGAGATACCTGGAGACTTTGTCACCTGGGACATCGACTGGAGTGTCTTTCAAAAACTGGGCAATGGCAAACATAACATCAGCTATGTCGTATCACCAACGGCAACGCCAACGTCTGCCACTAACCTCAATCGCGCGTTACCTAGAGAGGTTGACGTGCGGGATGCGGTAACTACACCCCTGCCGGCGGCTAAATATGTCAATGCGACGGGGGGGCCGTTTGGTCAATGGGCCTGCCAAGCGTTAGTAGCACCGGCGCCGACAAACTGGGAAGGCAGGGTAGCTGTGGATCCGGACCCGAGAATGGTGGTTGGTCAGCTACTGACCTTGGTACTGCAGGTGTTCAGACCTCGCACGGGCACACCTCGGCTTTTTGACCAAACGCAAAGTTTCAACGTACTCGTTACCCCTACCATTAGAGATAACGGCCATATCTTCCGGATTCCCTACGCGGGTTTCCTTGAACATGCCCAAGTAGGGCGTGCGGAGGCGACTTACACCGTGCCGCTGAACAACGGCACGCTGGGGCGTGGTACCGCGGGCGTTAACGTACGTACGACGTTGAGTTTCACACGGTGCGATAACGTGGGACCAATCATCGTCCCTTAGAGGCGTCATTGATACGCTGCAGGGTTCCCCTCTCACTCTGAGAGGGGGGTTCCCTGACAGTGCCCTACCGATTGGATGACCCAAAGTGCTGCCTACTTACCAATAGGTTGCAGATTAATCCTACATAAGAGTGAGTGTTTAATACTTACTCTACGTGCCGCACAGGTAAGGCGTCACTTTCAGGAAGTGAGCCGAACCGCTTTTGTAGGCCTTACCAAAAGAGTGATTGACCATGTCGGCACTGAACACGTTCGAACTCAAACCCTTGAGTGCAATGATGAAAGTCCCCACCATTACATTCTGTTTGTTTGCCGCGATGCAGGGGCAAGCTCAGGCGGTTGTGATAGGTAGCGGTGAGCAAAGAACCATTGACGCAACTGAGCAAACAACGGATTGGCAATTGTCGGGCCAATCAGCGTTGACGATGAACCGTGCAACAGCCACCACGATCAACCTTTCAAATTCCACGTTGAACATGAACAGCGGCAGTATGGCGAATAGTGTACATGCTGTGCAGGGCTCCACAGTAAACATGGACGCTGCACGTGTTACTTCGAGCGATTCCCTATACGGCGCCGTGCGGCTGGACAGCAGTAAGGCGGTTATTAATAACAGTACCCTCACCAATACCAGCGGCGTAGGGTTGCAGGCGTTTGGTTTTGTAGGCACTTCGAGCGGCTCGTCCGCTGAGGTCAGCAACTCTACGATCAGTGGCGCTATCGGCGGTGCGGAAGCATTCACCGGCAGTCAGTTACACTTTAAACAAAACTCGCTGGTGCAGGGCACGGGAGTAGGGGCCTTTGGGCTCTCCCTCGCAGGTGCCACGGCGACTGCCACGCAAAGTACTATCATCGGCAATGGTCATGGCGTGTCGTTCACCCGTAATCGGGGGGACCTGACGGATGGCAAACTGGTTTTGGACCAGTCCGTGGTTGAGGGTCGCAGCGGTTCGGCCATCTCGGTCAGGGGCACGCCAAATCGAGTGCCAGTGGTGTCTATCGATGTACTCAACGGTTCTACGTTGAAAGGCGGTAATGGCAATCTACTGTCGGTGTCTGGCGGTGCCACGGCAACGATGAATGTGGATAACAGCCGAAACCTGGCCGGTAATGTAATCGCCGATGCCACCAGCACCGTGCATTTGAACCTGCAAAACAACGCCGAGCTGACGGGCCAGTTGCAGAACGTCTCCACCCTGAGCGTAGGCAATGCTTCCAACTGGAACATGACCGGTGACAGCCAGGTGGGCGCACTGAACATGGCCGGTGGTACGGTGACCATGGGCGCGGCGAATGAGTTTTACCAACTGAACCTTCAGACGCTTTCGGGTAACGGCACCTTTGTCATGGGCACCGATTTCGACCAAGGCAAAACCGACTTTATCAATGTCACCGGCGAAGCCACGGGCAACCACAGCCTGGCACTCGCAGCCAGCGGCAGCGAACTGGTCAAAACCCAGGTTGTGCACACCGGCGGCGGTGACGCGGCGTTCTCCCTGGAGGGCGGCCCGGTCGACATGGGTGCCTATGCCTATAACCTGAAACAGGAAGGCAATGACTGGTTTCTGGACACGCAAACCCGTGTGATCAGCCGCAGTGCCCGCGTGGTGACGGCATTGTTCAACACCCCGGTGACCATCATGACCGCCGAAGAGGGCTCATTGCGCCAACGTATGGGTGAGTTGCGTTACTCGAAAAGCACCGGTCTTTGGGTCCGTGGTATCGGCAGTCAATATGATGTGTCCCAGAGTTCGGGCACCGGCTACTCGCAGAACCTGCGAGGTTTTTCCATCGGTGCTGATACGCCGCTGGGCGACAGCCAATGGAAGGTGGGTGTATTTGGCGGCCACAGTAACTCTGACGTAAACCCGGCTCGCGGCGCTGCCGGTACCGTCAAGAGCTACTTCCTGGGTACCTATGCCACCTGGATGGACGAAGAAAGCGGTTTCTATTTTGATGCCGTGGCCAAAGCCAACCGGTTCCAGAACCAGGCCAAGGCAACACTCAGTGACAACACGTCGACCAAGGGTGGCTACAACAACGTAGGCGGTGGTGTATCGGCTGAACTCGGCCGTCATATCAAGTTCGGTGAGAGTTCCTTTATTGAACCTTACGGCCGACTGTCGACCATTGTGGTCCAGGGTGGCACGTACAGCCTGAAAAACGGTTTGCAAGTGGACGGTGAGCGCACCCGCTCAAGGACCGCCGAGGCCGGTGCGACCGTTGGTCATGAGTTCCAACTCGATGATGGCACGCTGATCAAGCCTTACCTGCGTGCGGCAATGGTCCACGAGTTTGCCAACAACAATAAGGTCACGGTCAACAACCAGACCTTCAACAATGATTTGTCGGGCTCGCGCACCAAGTACGGTGCCGGTGTGGCGGTGTCGTTTACCCAGGACCTGCAGGCGCATGTCGACCTGGAGACCAGCACCAGTGACAAAATCAAGCAAAAAGCCGCTGTCAATGTTGGCCTGCGTTATGCGTTCTAAATAAACCGGCGCCCTATAAAGCCCTGATCGAAAGATCAGGGCTTTTTTTTTGAACGCAAAAGCGCTTTTCAATAGCCTTTTTCGGTTAGATCAGGATTGCCGCCATATCAGGGTTCAACTGAACAGCCCGGCAGCAATATTGATCGAGAAGCCCAGAATCGCCGTATTGAACAGAAACCCAATCAACGACTGGCCCAAAACGACTTTGCGCATTGCGCGTGTAGCAACCCCCACATCCGCGGTTTGCACCGCCACGCCGATGGTGAACGAGAAGTACAGGAAGTCCCAGTAATTGGGGTTACGCAGCCCTTCGGCAAAGCGCAGCGCCGGCTCGTCGCCTTCCCAGGTGTAGAACAGGCGGGCGTAATGCACACTGAAAATCACCCCGGTTAGTAACCATGAACCAATCACCGTCATGCCGGTAAAACCGTAGTGCAGCAGGCGCGCCGTGCTGTCCAGGTCTTTGCTGCCTACCAGGTTGACTGTGATGGTAGCCAGGCTCGCAATCGCGGCAATGCACACCATGAACAGCACCAGCCCGGCGTTTTCATCCTCGATCTCGGCGATGCGCTTTACATCATCGGCACGTGAGCGGCTGGTAAGCCACAGCATCAGCGCCAGGTAGGTCCAGACCCCGGCGTTCCAGCCAATCAGGATTTTGCTGATCAGCGTATCGGCCGGCGCCAGAATGCCCACGGCAAGGCCAAGAACGGCGGCGGATGAGAGGCGAGGGTGGGTGCGGGCGAGGAAGGCCATAGGTGCTCACAACAGGGGAGGTTGTGAGCACCTTATGTTGCGCTGCTGCAAGCTACAAGGTGCAAGCGGCAAGCGGCAAGCTGCAAGCTGCAAGTTAGAGGCAAGCCAGCTCTTACTTGCCGCTTGAAGCTTGCCACTTGCCGCTTAATGCTAGTCGCTGCGTCTGCGCACCAGCTTCATCACCACCACAAAGAACACCGGCACAAACACCACCGCCAGCGTCGCGGTGATCATCCCGCCGATCACGCCTGTACCAATCGCCTGCTGGCTGGCCGAGCTGGCGCCGGTGGCAATCGCCAAGGGCACCACGCCAAGGATAAACGCCAGCGAGGTCATGATGATCGGCCGTAACCTGAGCCGCGCGGCTTTCAGGGTGGCGTCGATCAGATCCTCACCTTGGTCAACCAGGTCCTTGGCAAACTCGATAATCAGAATCGCGTTCTTTGCCGACAAACCGATGATGGTGATCAAACCGACCTTGAAGAACACGTCATTGGGCATGCCACGCAAGCCCACCGCCAATACGGCGCCGAGCACACCCAGCGGCACCACCAGCAACACCGAGGTGGGTATCGACCAGCTTTCATACAGCGCCGCCAGGCACAGGAACACGATCAGCAGCGACAGGCCCAACAACAACGGCGCCTGGGAGCCGGACAAACGTTCCTGCAACGACAACCCGGTCCATTCCTGGCCCAGGCCCGCCGGCAGTTGGCTGACCAGACGCTGGATTTCTTCCATGGCCTCACCGGTGCTGTGCCCCGGCGCCGCTTCGCCGCTGATGGCGATGGCCGGGTAGCCGTTGTAGCGCGTCAGCTGCGCCGGGCCTTGGGTCCAGCTGGCTTCAACAAAGGATGACAGGGGCACCATCTTGCCGGCGTTATTGCGCACGTTGATTTTCATCAAGTCCGCCACCTGGCTGCGTTGGTCGCCTTCGGCCTGCACCACCACCCGTTGCATGCGGCCCTGGTTGGGGAAGTCGTTGACATAGGCCGAGCCGATGGCCGAGGACAGCACATTACCCACATCGGCAAACGACACGCCCAAGGCATTGGCTTGCTTGCGGTCCACTTGCAACTGCACTTGCGGTGCTTCGGCCAAGGCACTTTCGCGCACGTTGGCCAGGATTGGGCTTTTTTCGGCGGCCGCCAGCAACTCGGTACGTGCTTGCATCAACGCGGCATGGCCGACACCGCCACGGTCCTGCAAGCGGAACTCGAAGCCGCTGGAAGTGCCCAGGCCGTCCACCGGTGGCGGCAGGATCGCGTAGGCAATCGCATCCTTAAGCTCGCTGAACGCTTCGTTGGCACGCTCGGCAATTGCCGAGGCCGAATCTTCGCTGCTGCGCTGCGACCAATCCTTGAGCGTGGTAAACGCCAGCGCCGCGTTCTGCCCGGAACCGGAGAAACTGAAGCCCATGATCATGGTGGTATCGCCCACTCCAGGCTCGCCGGCGTTGTGCGCTTCGATCTGCTCGGCCACCTGCACCGTGCGGTTCTTGCTCGCGCCCGGCGGTAGCTGGATATCGGTGATGGTGTAACCCTGGTCTTCCACCGGCAGGAATGAGGAGGGCAGGCGACTGAACATCCACCCCAGGCCCACCAGCAGCACCAGATAGATCAACAGGTAGCGGCCGCTGCGCTTGAGGGCATAGGCCACCCAGCCTTCATAGCGGTCGGTGAGGCGCTCAAAACGCGTGTTGAACCAGCCGAAGAAACCGCCCTTGGCGTGGTGCTCGCCCTTGGCAATCGGTTTGAGCAAGGTGGCGCACAGCGCCGGCGTCAATGTCAGGGCCAGGAACGCCGAGAACAGGATCGAGGTGGCCATCGACAGTGAGAACTGTTGGTAGATCACACCCACCGAACCCGGCATGAACGCCATCGGCAGGAACACCGCCACCAGCACCAACGTGATACCGACGATGGCGCCAGTGATCTGGCCCATGGCTTTTTTCGTTGCGTCCTTGGGCGACAGGCCTTCGGTGGCCATGATGCGCTCGACGTTTTCGACCACCACAATCGCATCGTCCACCAGGATGCCGATCGCCAGCACCATGCCGAACATGGTCAGCACGTTGATCGAAAAACCCAGCAACAGCATGGTGGCGAAGGTGCCCATCAGTGCAATCGGCACCACCAGTGTGGGGATCAAGGTGTAGCGCACGTTCTGCAGGAACAGGAACATCACCGCAAACACCAGTGCCATCGCCTCCAGCAAGGTGTAGACCACCTTGGTGATCGATACTTTGACGAACGGCGACGTGTCGTAAGGGATCTTGTACTCCACGTTGGCCGGGAAGTAGCGCGACAGCTCGTCCATCTTTGCCCGCACCAGGGTTGCGGTGTTCAGCGCGTTGGCGCCGGGCGACAGTTGCACACTGACGGCAGTCGACGGCTTGCCATTCAGGCGCGTGGAGAACTGGTATTCCTGGCTGCCGACTTCCACCCGCGCCACATCGCCGATGCGCACGGTGGAACCGTCGGGGTTGGCCTTGAGCACGATGTCGGCAAATTCCGCCGGGGTCGACAGTTGGCCCTTGACCAGGATTGCGGCGGTGATTTCCTGGGTCTTGGTGCCCGGCAAATCGCCAATGCTGCCTGCCGAGACCTGAGCGTTTTGCGCGCTGATCGCGGCGTTCACGTCGGCCGGCGTCAGGTTGAAACCGATCAGCTTCTGCGGGTCGATCCAGATGCGCATGGCGCGTTCGGCACCATACAGCTGGGCCTTGCCCACGCCGTCCAGGCGCTTGAGTTCGTTCATCACGTTGCGCGCCAGGTAATCGCTGAGCGCTACGTCGTCGAGCTTGCCGTCGTTGGAGGTCAGGGTCACCAACAGCAGGAAGCCGGCGGAGACTTTCTCCACCTGCAAACCTTGCTGGGTCACGGCTTGCGGCAAGCGCGGTTCTACCGCTTTAAGGCGGTTTTGCACGTCCACCTGGGCCATTTCCGGGTTGGTGCCTGGCTGGAAGGTCGCGGTGATGGTGGCCGAGCCCAGGCTGCTTTGCGATTCGAAGTACAGCAGGTGATCGGCGCCGTTAAGCTCCTGCTCGATCAGGCTGACCACGCTCTCATCCAGGGTCTGGGCCGAGGCGCCGGGGTACACCGCGTAGATCTCCACTTTCGGCGGCGCAACGTTGGGGTACTGGGCCACCGGCAACTGCGGGATGGCGAGCGCGCCGGCCAGCAGGATAAACAGGGCCACCACCCAGGCGAAAATCGGGCGGTCAATAAAGAACTGCGGCATGGCGGGTTATTCCTTGACTGGCTGGCCGGAGGCGGGGCTGTCGTCCACCTCGACTTTTTCACCGGGGCGCGCGTGTTGCAGGCCTTCGACGACGATACGGTCACCGGGCTTGAGGCCGCTGCTGACGATCCAGCGGTCCTCGATCACCGCGCCCAGTTCCACCGGCTGCTGGCTGACGGTCTGCTCGGCGTCCAACAGCAGCACCATCGGGATGCCGGCGCTGTCACGGGTGATGGCGCGTTGCGGCACGCTGATACCTTGCTTGTCCACGGCCTGTTCGAGGCGCACACGCACAAAGCTGCCCGGCAACAGGTCGAGGTCCGGGTTGGGGAACTCGCTGCGCAGGATGATCTGCCCGGTGCCCGGGTCGACGCTGATTTCCGCAAACAGCAGCTTGCCCGGCAACGGGTACAGGCTGCCGTCGTCCTGGATCAGCGTGGCCTTGGCCTGGTCCTGGCCGACCTGCTTCAAGCTGCCGGCGCGGAAGGCGCGGCGCAGGTCATTGAGTTCGCGGGTCGACTGGGTGAGGTCGGCGTGGATCGGGTCCAGTTGCTGGATAATTGCCAGCGGCGTGGCCTCGTTCTGGCCGACCAGCGCACCTTCGGTCACCAACGCACGGCCGATGCGCCCGGAAATCGGTGCGGTGACGGTGGCGTAGCCCAGGTTCAACCGGGCGCGTTCGACTGCGGCCTTGTTGGCGGCGACTTCGGCGTTGGTCTGGCGCACGGCGGCGCGGGCGTTGTCGTAGTCCTGGCCGCTGATGGCGTTGCCTTCGACCAACTGGCTGTAGCGCTGCTCCTGCAGGCGCGCCTGGAATGCGTTGGCTTCGGCCTTGCTCAGGTTGGCCTGGGCGCTGTCCAGGTCGGCCTTGAACGGCGCGGGGTCGATGCGAAACAGCACGTCACCCTGTTTTACGTCGTGGCCTTCCTTGAACACCCGCTGCATGACCACGCCGGCGACCCGTGCGCGCACTTCGGCAATGCGCGGCGCGGCGATACGCCCGCTCAATTCGCTGGTGATCGAGAGAGGCTTGGCCTGCAGGATTTCGATGCGCACTTTGGCCAGTGGCGCCTCTGGCGCTTCATCGGCCGACTGGCCACAGCCACTCAGGGCCAGCGTCAGGGCCAGCAGGCAAAATGGCGCAAACAGATTCTTCGACATGCTCATATCCCAATATTGACTGGCGCATCCTAAAGACACCTGCGCCGTGGTGCTGTGAAGCTGTGTAGGCCGTGTGTGAAGAAGTGTAAGGTGCGGCCCATAGTCGCTTGAGGGCGTATATCCTTGCACAATCCTGCAAACAGCAAAGATCAAATGTGAAAACCGGGCCTGTGTGGGAGCCGGGCTTATGTGGGAGCCGGGCTTGCCCGCGATGCAGGCACCTCGGTCTTTCATAGAGAACGAGGCGATGCTATCGCAGGCAAGCCAGCTCCCACACAGGCCCGCTCCCACAAGGGTCTGCGTACCGCCGACAAACAGTATTATTTGGAAACACCATGCCCAACATCCTCCTGGTGGAAGACGACGCCGCACTCTCCGAGCTGATTGCCAGCTACCTGGAACGCAATGGCTACCACGTCAATGTGCTCAGCCGTGGCGACCATGTGCGTGAACGGGCGCGCCTTAACCCGCCGGACCTGGTGATCCTCGACCTGATGCTGCCCGGTCTCGACGGCTTGCAGGTGTGCCGCCTGCTGCGTGCCGACTCGGCGGGCCTGCCGATTCTGATGCTCACCGCCCGCGATGACAGCCACGATCAGGTGCTGGGCCTGGAGATGGGCGCCGACGATTATGTCACCAAGCCTTGCGAGCCACGTGTGCTGCTCGCCCGTGTACGCACCTTGCTGCGCCGCAGCAGTTTATCCGAGCCACAGGTGGCCAACGACCAGATCGTCATGGGCAACCTGTGCATCGACCTGTCGGAGCGCACCGTGACCTGGCGCGAGCAGGCGGTGGAGCTGTCCAGCGGCGAGTACAACCTACTGGTGGTGCTGGCCCGGCACGCCGGTGAAGTGCTCAGCCGCGACCAGATCCTGCAGCGTTTGCGCGGTATCGAGTTCAACGGCACCGACCGTTCGGTGGACGTGGCCATCTCCAAGCTGCGCCGCAAGTTCGACGACCACGCAGGCGAAGCGCGCAAGATCAAGACCGTGTGGGGCAAGGGCTACCTGTTCAGCCGTTCCGAGTGGGAATGCTGATCCATGTTTCGTGTACTGCTGCGCCTCTACCTGGTCACCATCATTACCTTCAGTGCCGCGATATTCCTGATTCCCAAGTTGGTGATCCAGCTGTTTGAACACCGCTACATGGACTACAACATCGAGCAGACCCGTGGCCTGCAAAAGCTTATCGTCAAGCAGTATCTGCGTGCGCCGGTGGAGCATTGGTCGCACGTGACCGAGCAACTGAACCGGGATTTCGCGCCGCTGCAAGTCAAGTTGCTGCTGCGCCAGGACGCCAGCTATACCCCCGAGGAGGAGCAACTGCTGGAGCACGGCAAGCCGGTGATCCGCCTGGGCGAGTGGGGCTGGATGGAAGACATCAGTTCGCCGATCAACCAGCAGTTTGCGGTGAAACTGAGCATCCCCCCGGACCCGCTGGACATGAACCTGCTGTACTGGTCGATGAACGTGCTGATTGGCGCGGCCTTGCTCGCCTGCCTGCTGTTCTGGCTGCGCCCGCACTGGCGTGACCTGGAGCGCCTGAAAAGCACCGCCGCGCAATTGGGCCGGGGCAACCTCAGTGAGCGCACACAGATTCCCGCCAGCTCCAACATCGGCAGCCTGGCGTCGGTGTTCGACACCATGGCCGACGACATCGAAGGCCTGCTCAACCAGCAGCGAGACTTGCTCAACGCGGTGTCCCATGAACTGCGCACGCCGCTGACGCGCCTGGACTTCGGCCTGGCCCTGGCGCTGTCCGAAGACTTGCCCCAGGCCAGTCGCGAGCGCCTGCAAAGCCTGGTGGCGCATATACGCGAGCTGGACGAGTTGGTGCTGGAATTGCTTTCCTACAGCCGCCTGCAAAACCCGGCGCAGTTGCCGGAGCGGGTGGACGTGGTGCTCGACGAGTTTATCGACAGCGTGCTGGGCAGCGTCGATGACGAACTGGAAAACCCCGAGATCGTCATCGACGTGGCGCTTGACTGCGCGGTGGAGCGTTTCAGCCTCGACCCGCGCCTCACGGCCCGGGCATTGCAGAACCTGTTGCGCAATGCCACGCGCTATTGCGACAAGCGCATTCAGGTTGGGGTCAAGGTGTGTGCCGATGGCTGTGAAATATGGGTGGACGATGACGGCATCGGCATTCCCGTGGAACAGCGCGAGCGTATCTTCGAACCCTTCTATCGCCTGGACCGCAGCCGCGACCGCGCCACTGGCGGCTTTGGCCTTGGCCTGGCGATCAGCCGGCGCGCCATGGAAGCCCAGGGCGGTACATTGACGGCCCTGGCCTCGCCCCTGGGCGGGGCACGGTTCAGGGTGTGGTTGCCCAGCGCAGGTTGATCAGAGCACTTTGACCGCGCGGCCGATGGCCTGGATCGGCCCGGTCGGCTTGCCGGTCGGTGAACCGCGAGGGTCTTCCAGGGTCAGCTCGAACAGCTGGTTGGGCGTGAGCGGCGGCAGCTTGTCCAGCGGCACCGAGAGCGTTTGCCCAGGCTTGACCAGCCCCAATGACACCGGAGCCTGCCAGCCATCGCCCTTGGTCCAGAATTGCAGGGCTTTGTCGCTCGGCACCTCCATCACCCCCAACGGAATCAGTTGGATCTGCTGGTCATGGCTGGCCTGGATCACCCAGCCGGGTGCCTGGTTCTGTGGCGCAACCAACACCACCACAAACGTCGGATCGGCTACGGGCGGGCGGGTCAACAGCAGGGCCGCCAACACCAGTGTGGTCACCAGGCCTGCGCCGGCCAACCCACGCCAGAGCGCCAGCAGGTTCCACCAAGGCACGCCGGCTGGCTGATTTGCCGTGCTGCGTTCGATGCGCCGCCACAGTTGCGCGGACGGCGGCACGGGTTCGGCCAAGGCGGTCAGCGGCAGCAGGCGCTGCTCCCAGGCATCCACCGCCGCACGCAACTCGCTGTCATGCTTCAGGCGTTGCTCGACCTCGGCGCGTTGCTCGGCGGGCAGGGTGCCCAGCACATATTCGCTGGCGAGTTCATCCAGTGGGTTGCTCATGCCATGCACTCGCGCAGCGCGACGAGGCTCCGTTTGATCCAGGCTTTGACGGTGCCCAGGGGCGTGTCCAGTTTCCGGGCGATTTCGCTGTGGGAATAACCGTCGACATAGGCGTGAAGGATGCACGTGCGACGGGGCGGGTCGAGTTGTTCCAGGCAGCGGTACACCTGACCTTCTCGGGCGCTGAATTCGAAGCTGTCATTGGGGGCGGCGAGCTGCTCGTGTTCGTCGCTCAATGCCACCTCCCGGTAGTGATTGCGCACGGCATTGAGCGCCAGGTGCCGGGTGATGCTGAACACCCAGCCCCGCGCCGAACCACGGCTTGGGTCGAAACTGCCGGCGCCGCGCCAGACCTTGATAAACGCGTCATGCACGACATCTTCGGCCAGGGCTTTGTCACGCACAATGCGCAACGCCACGCCGAGCAAGCGGCTGCTGTCCTCGGCATAGAGTTGGCGCAAGGCGCGTTGGTCGCCACGGGCACACGCCGCCAGGCAGGTTTCGTAATCAAACAAACACGGCATCCTTAAAGGGCTGAGTCCTGTGGCGAGCGCACTCGCCACAGGCAGCGTAGCCGAGTTTACTCAGTTGGCTGCCCAGAAAATGTAGTCGGCCTGGTACTTCACCACGGCCTGCTGGCCTTTGTTCGCCGCCGTGCATTCGCTGCTCGGCGCCACGCCGCCTTTAAGGGCGACACGCTGGATGTAACTGACGCCACTCATGGCACCTTTACCTTCGGCCGGGTTGGCCTTGACCAGTTGATAGGGCAGGTTGCCTGCACTCGAAGGCGCTACCGCCAGTTGAGTGCCGGTGATTTTCGAGCCATCCTGGGCCTGCCAGGTGGCGGGCGGGCCGAAGTAGTTGCCCACCGGCTTGCCGCTGCGATCATTCAACACGGCTTTGGGGCCGACAAAGAACCATTCGGTCTGGCCGACGGCGTTGGCTTTGTCGCGGCATTCGTAGGTGATTTCGCCGACCCCGGTGGTTTCCATCGCAATCTTGTGCCCGTCCGGCACCTTGATGCTGTCCGGCAAGCCGGTCTGGGCGAAAGCCGCAGGCGCGACGGTGAGTGCAGCCGCGAGGCAGAACAGTGTTTTAGCGTTCATGGGTAGTGCTCCATTTGAGTAAAACAGCGGGGTGACTGCAAGGACTACACGCGAGGCGCACGATTGGATGCACGGGTTAGAAAATAAACCTCAGAGGGCGCACACTGTGCGCCCGCCCCCGAGGAGAAACTCGCAATGACTGGTGTTCACACGTCTGCTCAACAAGGTTTCTCGACCCAGGCCGCCACCTACGCCCAAGGTCGACCGGACTACCCACGCCAACTCACCGGCTGGCTGACCGATACACTGGGTATCAACGCACAGTCGACCGTGATCGACCTGGGGGCCGGCACCGGCAAGTTCACCCGTTTGCTCAGCACCCTGGCGCCCAGCCTGATTGCCGTCGAGCCGGTCGAGGCCATGGGCGTGCAACTGAGCAAACTGTTGCCGGATGTACGCCTGCTCAGCGGCACCGCAGACGCTATCCCTTTGCCGGAGGCCAGCGCCGATGCGCTGGTGTGCGCGCAAGCCTTCCACTGGTTCGCAACCGAGGCCGCACTGGCAGAGATCCACCGCGTGCTCAAGCCTGACGGGCGCCTGGGGCTGGTGTGGAATGTGCGCGATGAGTCGGTGGACTGGGTTGCGGCCATCACCGAAATCATTACGCCCTATGAAGGCGACACGCCGCGTTTTCATACAGGGCATTGGCGCGAAGCCTTCACCGGTGGGTATTTTTCCGCGCCGCAAATGAGCTGTTTTGCCTATCAGCATGTGGGCAGCCCCCAGGAAGTGATCATGGATCGCTTTCTGTCTGTGAGCTTTATCGCGGCGCTACCGGCCGCGCAAAAGGCCACGGTGACCGAGCAATTACGCGGGCTGATCAACACTCACCCGGCGCTGCGCGGGCGTGACACTGTGGCGTTTCCGTATCAGACCCAGGCCTATGTCTGCCATCGTCTGACAGAAAAAGCATAAAGTCAGATCATATTGATATAAGTCGTTATAAGAAAAATCGCTATCCTGCGGCCAGAATTTTATAAGGCCGCGGGTAGTTGTAATGGATGTGGGCAATTTTGGTTTTGTAGTCGCTGGCCTGATCGTTGGTTTTATCGTCGGCATGACCGGTGTCGGCGGCGGGTCCCTGATGACGCCGATCCTGTTGTGGTTCGGCATCAACCCGGCCACCGCCGTGGGCACTGACTTGTTATACGCCGCCATCACCAAGTCCGGTGGGGTGCTGGTACACAGCAAAAACCGCAATATCGACTGGACCATCACTGGCTGGCTGACCTTGGGCAGCGTGCCGGCGGTGCTTTTGACGCTGTGGTTCCTGGCCAGCCTGCACACTGATCCCAGCGCGATGAATGCAGTGATCAAGCAGGCGCTGGGCTTTGTGCTGCTGCTGACGGCGCTGGCGATCCTGTTCAAGAAAAGCCTGTTGGCGTTCGCCCAGCGGCATGCGGGCGATGATTACCACATGAGCCCGCGCAACCTCAACGCACTCACAGTCGTTACCGGCGCGATCCTGGGCACCATGGTTGCGTTGACCTCTATCGGCGCGGGTGCCCTCGGGACTGTGGCGTTGTTTATCTTGTATCCGTTCCTGGCCACGCGGCGTCTGGTCGGCACCGAGATCGCCCACGCCGTGCCGCTGACCCTGGTGGCGGGCCTGGGGCATGCCAGCATGGGCAATATGGACTGGCACTTGCTGGGCTTTTTGCTGATGGGGTCGTTGCCGGGGATTTACCTGGGCAGCCACATGACCGGCAAAGTCCCGGACGGCGTGTTGCGACCGTGTCTGGCGATTATGTTGATGACCATCGGGTATAAGCTCGCGTTCTGAGTGGTACACAGGATCGTTCCCACGCTCTGCGTGGGAATGCCACCCCGGACGCTCTGCGTCCCGCGCTTGAAGCCGTGACGCGGAGCGTCACAGGATGCATGCCCACGCAGAGCGTGGGAACGATCAATTACGCTTTGCCAGGCCCATTCCCGATCTGCCACACAAACGGCGGCTCGGTTCCATTGATCACCCAATCCCCCACGATCCGCGCCTTGTAGATCACCGGGTTATGCGACGACACGGTCCGCGCATTGCGCCAATGGCGATCCAGCGCTTTACCCTGGCGCACATCCGACGCCCCCAGCGCATTGAACAGCTCACTGGTAGCCCGCTGAATCAACTCCGACACCACCACCTGCGCTGTCGCCGATTCAATCTCGGCAGCCACGTTTGCCTCACGCTCAGCCACCTCATCCCCGGCAAATCTTGCCAAGTAAGCCCGTTGCGCCGGCACCGCAGCTTTCAACGCACTGGCCTCGGCGGCATACACCAGCGCGGCCACTTCGCCCACCACTTGCTGCACCTGCGGGTCCTGGCTGACATGTGCGGCATTGCCATGGCTGTAGATGCGTTTGCGGCTGCGCACCTGCTGCGCCACGTCGTTGAGCGCCGCACGGCCAATACCGGCCAGGCTCGCCAGCAGCACCAACTGGTAAAACGCGGTCTGGTATTTGAAGCGGGTGGCGAAGTCGATCACGTTGTCGGCCTCAACCACCGCATCGGTAAACCGTGTGGTGCCGCTGCCCGTGGTGCGTTGGCCGAACCCGTCCCAGTCATCACGTTGCACCACGCCGGGCTGGTGCGTGCGGGTGGCGGCGATCACGTCGGCGCCGGTGTCGCTGCGCTGGGCGTACACGTCGATCCAGTCGGAGAAAATGCTCCCGGTGCTGTAGAACTTTTCGCCGTTGAGCTTCCAGTGATCGCCATCCGGGCTGACCTGAGTGACCACATCGCCGATGGCCACAGTGCCGATTTCGGTCCACGCGCAACCGACGATATCGCCGTCGACAAACCGCTTGAACCACAGGTCGCGACCCGCGCTGGGTGGCGCGTTCAGGCGGTCTTCGGCAAAGGCGAAGTGCCCGCGCAGTGCCTGGGGCACATTGGAGTCGGCCGCCGCCAGTTCGATCAGCAGCTCAAACAATTGCGGCAGGGACGCGCCGCCACCGCCGTATTCCACCGGCACCCGCACCGCGCCGAACCCTGCGTGTTTGAGCCACTCAATCGGCTCATAGGGCAGGGCGCGCGCTTGTTCACGTGCCACGGCACCTTCGGCGATGCGCTGGAAAATCGGCCGGAAGCGCGCGGCAAGTGTGGGGTAATCGACGCCGATGGACAGCGGGTTGATGACATGTTGCTCGGTCATGGGATACGGCTCCTGGGCAGTGATCAATGCTTAGCGGATTGCACAGTCCGTGCCGGGCGGCGCAGCCCGTATTTACTGGGGGTGGATCCAAACTGCTGTTGCCCCAGCAACAGTAAATCGACAAAACAAGGCTATCCGCGACATTCGCTGGCTTGGCAAAAACCACTGCGATATACGCCGCAACGCCCATGGGGTGGTGCTTTGATGCTGTCTGGCACGCTTGCTGCTCAAGCCTGGTGACATCCTTTCCTGCGAGGTACTGCCAGATGAGTCAGCAAGCCGTGAAATTTGCCTATTGGGTACCCAACGTCAGTGGTGGGCTGGTGGTCAGCAAGATCGAACAGCGCACGCACTGGGGCATCGACTACAACCGCAAGCTCGCGCAATTGGCCGAGGCGGCCGGCTTCGAATATGGCCTGACGCAAATTCGTTTCACCGCCGGCTACGGTGCCGACAATCAGCATGAGTCTGTAGCGTTCAGCCATGCGTTGCTGGCGGCGACCACTAGGCTCAAGGTGATCGCCGCGATCCTGCCTGGCCCTTGGCAGCCGGCGCTGGCGGCCAAGCAGCTGGCGACCATCGACCAGCTCACCAATGGGCGCATCGCGGTGAATATCGTCAGCGGTTGGTTCAAGGGCGAGTTCCAGGCCATCGGCGAACCCTGGCTGGAACATGATGAACGTTATCGCCGTTCCGAGGAGTTTATCCGCGCCCTCAAAGGCATCTGGAGCCAGGACGATTTCACTTTCAAGGGCGACTTCTACCGTTTCAACAACTACAGCTTGAAACCCAAGCCGCTCGGCCAGCCGGAAGTGTTCCAGGGCGGCAGCTCACGGGCGGCGCGGGACATGGCGGCACGCGTGTCGGACTGGTACTTCACCAACGGCAACACGCCCGAAGGCATCAAGGCCCAGGTTGACGATCTCCGCATCAAGGCAGCGGCCAATCACCATTCGGTAAAAGTGGGTGTAAACGCGTTTGTGATCGCCCGCGACACCGAAGAAGAAGCCCGCGCCGTGCTCGCCGAAATCATTGACAAGGCCGACCCCGAAGCGGTGAATGCGTTTGGCGATGCGGCCAAACAGGCGGGCAAGGCCTCACCGGAAGGCGAGGGCAACTGGGCCAAGTCCAGCTTTGAGGACCTGGTGCAATACAACGACGGCTTCAAGACCAACCTGATTGGCACGCCGCAGCAGATCGCCGAGCGCATAGTCGCGCTCAAGGCTGTGGGCGTGGACCTGATACTGGCTGGCTTCCTGCATTTTCAGGAAGAGGTCGAATACTTCGGCCAGCGCGTCCTGCCGCTGGTGCGCGAGCTGGAAGCCAAGGCCGGCGTCAAGCAGGTGGCTTAAACAACACGACGGCCGCGCGCAATTTGTTATTGCCAAAACGGCACATGCGCTCGAACTCCCCATGGCTGACCGGCAGATGCTGGCAGTCCAGGGGCTGGCGATGCTGGCTGTGGTCCACGTCGGGGTCGTGCAGGTAGACGAACTCTTCATCGCAGTCGGTGACCATCACCCAATGTGGCGACTTGGAACGGGTGAGGCGGTAGCTGCTGATCAGTACCAGCGGCTGCCCGCCGGCCTGCAATACCTGCGGTAAATCCAGCGCGCCGCCGAATACCTGTTCGACGTCGCTGCCGACCAATTCCTCTTCAAACGCCTCATGCACTAAGCGCATCACGTCCTTTTTGTGCTGGTCGCGCACGCCATCCAGAAACAACGGCCCGCGCACATTCACCTGCATACGCACCCGAAAACCCCGGCGCCAGGCCGCCAACGCCAAGCCTTGCGGGCTGCAGCCGCCATGGCCTGCGGTCATGAACACGGTGGTGGCTTCACGCCAGATCTGCAGTTCTTCGCGCCGCCCGGCCACGCGCCCAGGCAGCAACGCGCCCATGGCCATCAGCAAGCACGCGGCGCCACAGGTGAAGTCGGTGGTCTGTTGGTAATACGGCACGCTCTGGGGGCGTGCGACCTGGTGCTGGAGGATGCGTTTTTCCAGTCGAATAGCGGCGGTGTGATCTTCGTAATAGTCATTTATCAGCGCAAAGCGGCGATAGCCGTTGCGCTCGTACAGCGCCAGGGCGCCGGGGTTGTCGGTGCGTACTTCCAGGCGCAGATAGGCGCAATCATGTTCCAGGGCGCAGGCCTCGATGCGCGTCAGCAATTGCTTGCCCAAGCCCATGCCGCGCGCACGCTCGGCGATGGCGATGGAGTACAGGCGCGCCAATGAAGTGCCGCGATGGAACAGCACCAGTGCATAACCTTGCAACTGCGCATCATTTTCCGCCACCAGCAACTGGCCATGGGCACGGCTGATCATCCACTGGAAACTGCGCAACGAGAGCCGGTCGGTGGTGAAACAGTGCTGTTCCAGTGCGACCAATTCAGGCACATCAGCAGGGGTTGCAACGCGAAAGGAAAGAGCCATATAACCGCCGTAAAAGTTGCGTAACGAAACGGGACTTCTCTAAAAGATCGTGCTTAATAGAAAAGGTCGAGTTCTCTAAAGCGGATCAAATATTATGTCAGCGGTACAAGGTCATTGGCGTGAAGTATCCGAGCAAAACGTCGCGGCGACAATAACTTCCAGCGGTTATTTTTCGGTCGCAAGCAAAGGTTCCAGCCAAGTGGTGATCATTGTCGAACGCAAGGAAGATTGGGCCTCTTACTTCCCCAGCGAAGACATCGTGACCGCCCAGGAATACCTTGAACAAACCCGTGAAAGCGAGACGGGCAAGCGTGTGCAGGTGATCAACCTGTGCCGCAGCTACAAGTATCTGGGGCACGGCTACTACTGCTCGTTGTTGGCCGAAGCGCGCGGCCACAAGGTGATTCCGTCGGTACGCACCATCAGTGAACTGACTAAAAAGTCGCTGTATGGCTTGTCACTGGATGACCTGGATAAAACCCTCGATAAAGCCTTGAGTCATCACCTTTACAGCAATACCGAAGGCTTTACCCTGACACTTTATTTTGGTCGAACCAATATAGAGCCGCTGCAAGAGTTGGCCCGCCAGTTATTTGAAACCTTCCCGTGCCCGATCTTGTTAATTGAGTTTCGCAAACACAATGGCTGGCACATCGACGGGGTCAAGTCCGGGGTCTTGCACAAGTTGCGCGATGACCAGGAAGACCAGTTCGCCCACGCCCTCGACAACTTCAGCCGCAAGATCTGGCGCCAGCCGCGCTCACGCCGCTTGGCGCGGTATGACCTGGCGATTCTTCACGACCCGCAGGAGCAACTGCCGCCGTCCAATGCTCGCGCCCTGGAAAACTTCGTGCGGGTCGGCAAAGGGCTGGGCATCGATGTGGAACTGATCGAGCGCAAGGATTACTCACGGCTGGCCGAGTACGACGCCTTGCTGATCCGCGAGACCACCAGTGTCGACAACCACACCTATCGCTTCGCCAAAAAAGCCGAAAGCGAAGGCCTGGTGGTCATGGACGACCCGGCATCGATCCTGCGCTGTACCAACAAGGTCTACCTCACTGACCTGCTCAACAGCCATCAACTGGGCATGCCCGCCACCGAGATTCTCTACAAGGAGCGACCGCAAGATTTCGAAAGGGTCGGCGAGCGCCTGGGTTTCCCGCTGGTGTTGAAGATCCCCGACGGCTGCTTCTCGCGCGGCGTAATCAAGGTGGAAAGCCAGGAAGCCCTGCTCAAGGCCACCGCCGAGTTGTTCGAACACTCTGTGCTGCTGCTGGCCCAGGAGTTTTTCTACACCGAGTACGACTGGCGCATTGGTGTGCTCAACCGCAAGCCGATCTTTGCCTGCCAATACTTCATGTCCAAGGGCCACTGGCAGATTTATAACCACAAGGCTATCGGCCAGGACATCAACGGCGAATGCCGCACCCTGGCGGTTCATGAAGCGCCCAAGGCAGTGGTGGAACTGGCGGTAAAAACCGCCAACCTGATCGGCGACGGCCTCTACGGTGTCGACCTCAAGCAGTCCGGCGACAAAGTGGTGGTGATCGAGGTCAACGACAACCCCAATATGGACGCCGGTATCGAAGATGCCTATTTGCAAGACGACCTGTATGCGCTGGTGCTCGAGGAGTTTGTACGGCGATTGGAGTTGAAACGCCAGGGCCAGGGCTGGTGACGCGCGATGATTCAGCGCTTTGAACTGACCGACGGAAAACTGTGCAAGGCGGACAAGGACGACGCTGCAATCATGCTGTTCAACAACCCGGACGCGGCCGAGCGCGAGTGGTTGCGCGACCATCACAAACTCGACGAGCACGCCCTGGCTTCGGCGCTTGACCCGGATGAAGTCTCACGCATCGAGTTTCACCCCGATAACCTGTTCCTGATCTGGAAACGCCCGGAGAACTACTCGGGCGGCGGCAGCCTGATGTTCGAAGTGGCCTCCTGCGGGCTATTGTTTTCACCCGGCCGCCTGCTGGTGATCGCCACGGATGACACCCCACTCTCCGGGCTCGGCGCGCGTCGGCCGTTGCATACGCCGCTGGATGTGCTGCTTGATCTGCTGCTTAACAACATTCACCACTACCTGGGCCACCTCAAGGTGATCAAGCTGGTGGCGCGGGAGTTGCAGCAACAGTTCAATGCGTCGATGAGCAACCAGCACCTGATGCAGATGTTTAACCTCAGTGAAAGCCTGATCTATTACATCAACGCGCTGCACAGCAATGGCGCGGTGTTGTCGCGGTTGCGCAACCACGCGGAAAAGGAGCATTTCAGCGCCGAGGTGCTGGGGTTGATCGATGACCTGATCATTGAGAACCACCAGTGCTACAAGCAGGCCGAGATCTACTCCAACGTGTTTTCCGGGCTGATCGATGCACGCGGCAACCTGATGAACAACAGCATGAACAACCTGCTGCGCAAGCTGACGTTGATCAACGTGGTGTTTCTGCCGCTCAACCTGATCGCCAGCGTGGGCGGCATGTCGGAGTTCAGCATGATGACGGCGGGCACGCCGTGGTGGGTGTCGTACCCGCTGTTGATGGTGGCGATGGGCGTTGGAGCGGGGTTGATGGTGTTCGGGCTCAAGCGCATCGCAGGCGGCGCCAGTCGCGCGTGAACACGGATTCCCCCTGTGGGAGCTGGCTTGCCTGCGATGCCGGCGCCTCGGTGTGTCAGTGACACACAGTCGATGCTGTCGCAGGCAAGCCAGCTCCCACAGGTTTACGGTTGCAGCGTCAGCACCTCAAAGCCGTCCGACGTCACCGCAACAGTATGTTCCCACTGCGCCGACAGGCTGTTGTCCTTGGTCACCACCGTCCAGCCATCCTTGAGGTCGCGCACCTTGGCGCTGCCCTGGTTGAGCATCGGCTCGATGGTAAACACCATGCCTTCGCGCAGTTCCAGCCCGGTGCCGGGGCGGCCGAAGTGCAGCACTTGGGGTTCCTCGTGCATCTGCCGGCCGATGCCGTGGCCGCAATACTCACGCACCACGCTGTAGCCGTTGGCTTGCGCATGGCTCTGGATCGCATGGCCGATATCGCCCAGGCGTGCGCCGGGGCGAACCTGGCGAATGCCGGCCCACATGGCTTCAAAGGTCTGTTCCACCAGGCGCCGGGCCTTGGGCGCCACGCTGCCAATCATGTACATCTTGCTGGAGTCAGCGATAAAACCGCCTTTTTCCAGGGTGATGTCGATGTTGATGATGTCGCCGTCTTTCAACACATCCTTGGCACTGGGCATGCCATGACACACCACTTCGTTGATCGAGGTGTTGATGCAAAAGGGGTAGTCGTATTGCCCAAGGCTCGCCGGGCGGGCTTTGAGGTCGTTGCGGATGAAGGTTTCGACGGCGCTGTCCAGCTCCAGGGTCGAACGTCCGGCGGCGACAAAGCCGTCGAGCATGCTGAATACCTGGGCCAGCAGGCGTCCGGATTCGCGCATCACCGCCAGTTGTGCGGGTGTCTTGATCATCAGCCGCGCCCTCGGATCAGGTCGGGTTTGTCCAGCAACAGCTTGTTGATCAGCTCGTTGTAGGGCAGGTGCGGGTTGAGTTCGGCCAACAGGCCGATCTTGATCCAGAACTCGGCCTGGGCATTGATGGAGCGGTCCATGGCGGCGCTGGCCAGGCGAAGCTGTTCGTGCAGTTGGTCGGTTATCTTGACGATGCCCATGGGTTTCACTGTGTTAGATGGATATACAAAGCGTATACGTTTCGTATATCTCTCGTAAACCCCAACCCGCTAAATGGCCACAGGCCATTGACTTGCCCAGCCACCGCCGGTTAATTTCGGTGCATGACCTTTCCAGCCTTGCGCCGCCAGCCGAGCATTATTATTACCGCCATTCCTCATTTGGCGGGATAGCACACGGCTGCACCCAAACCCGCCCTAGAGGCGGGTTTTGTTTTTCCGACTCCTGGGCAGCACACCAACACCAGGAGACGCCCATGAGTACCCACCGCGCCGCGCAAACCGCCAATACCGGGCTGCTTGAGCACTACGTGAAAAAGATCCTCGCCGCCCCGGTTTACGACGTGGCAGTGCGCACGCCCTTGCAATCGGCGCCTGCGTTGTCGGCGCTATTGGGCAACCAAGTGCTGCTCAAGCGGGAAGATTTGCAGCCGACGTTTTCCTTCAAGATCCGTGGCGCCTACAACAAGCTGGTGCAACTCGGCGATGAGCAGAAAGCCCGTGGGGTGGTGACCGCCTCGGCGGGTAATCATGCGCAGGGCGTGGCATTGGCGGCGCGGGAACTGGGCATCAAGGCCCGCATCGTCATGCCGTGCAGCACGCCGGAATTGAAGGTGCTGGGCGTGCGCTCCCGTGGCGCCGAGGCGGTGTTGCATGGCGAAAGCTTTCCGTTTGCCCTGGCCCATGCGTTGCAATTGGCCGAGACGTCGGGTTGCACCTTTGTTTCGCCGTTCGATGACCCCGATGTGATCGCCGGCCAAGGCACAGTGGCCATGGAAATACTGCGCCAGCAGCAAGGCCCGCTGCACGCGATCTTCGTGCCGGTGGGCGGCGGCGGCCTGATCGCCGGGATTGCCGCCTATGTCAAATACCTGCGGCCCGAGGTGCGCATTGTCGGCGTCGAACCCGAGGGTTCCAGTTGTCTGCTGGCTGCCTTGCGCGCCGGTGAGCGGGTGGTGCTGCCCAGTGTCGACGGGTTTGCCGATGGCACCGCGGTGGCGCAGATCGGCGCCTATGGCTTTGAGATCTGCCGCGATTGGGTCGATGAAGTGATCACCGTCAGCAATGACGAACTGTGCAGCGCCATCAAGTTGATCTACGACGATACGCGCTCCATCACTGAGCCTTCAGGCGCACTGGCGGTGGCGGGCGTTCGCAAGTACGTCACCCAAAACGGCGTGCGCGGGCAGACCTTGGTGGCAGTGAACTCAGGGGCCAATATCAACTTTGATAGTTTGCGACATGTTGCGGAGAGAGTAGCGGCGCAAGGTGCAATTTAGTGCATAAACGTTTAATCGACGCAGTTCGACGATAATTCACGCGGGGTAAACAGATTTATATACGTCAGCGCGGCGCTTATGAGGAAAGGTTACAACGAGAATGGATTTTGCCGAGTAGGCTGATGAATGAAAGCGTCTGCCAGGGTCGGTAAGACGCCGCAGGCACGCGCCTGCACCGTACCTGAATATCTGTACCTAAAAATCTGTTGGCAGTCTCAAAAAAGCAGAGGTTGGCCATGCTTTCGGAACTAGAGCTACGCAGCATTATTGAAGGAAGTTTCCTGCCCAAGCGGTGTGAATGTACCAAAGCCGAAGACGCCTCGTTGACGATCAAGGTGTATGACGACCGCGACCGTGACCGGGTGGATTTGGAAGTCAAAGGTATCAACGCGGAAAAACTCGACAGCAGTCGAGCCATTTGCAACCTGATCAGCGGGTTGCGCGAAGACCTCAAGCACACTCAAGCGCCTGCTCAGCAAAGAGTGGCGGGGCGCGGCTACTAGTCAGCCAAGTGTTTGAGAGTGATTCACCGACGACCTGTGGGCCTGGTAAACGCCAGGCCCAATGCGGTGTGTTTCAATTCTGAAAATCGCAGGCTTCGGACATTTTTCGGTAGCCCACATCTTCGATCTTCCCGGCTTTGTCCACGAACTTGATATCGGCGTTGATCACCTTGCACACGTCGGTGTCTTCCTCGTGCATGGCGATCACTTTGTCGACGTTCAAGGGCATGCCGTATTGATACTGCACAGGCTTGGCGGCGGTGTCGGCCTGGGCCATCCCCGACACCGCGGCAAGGGCCAAGGTGGCGGTGAATAACAAGGTACGCAGTTTCATGGTGGTGCTCCGCAAGTGAGTTCAATTTCACTCTCGGCTTGCGGGATTAACCATCGATTAATTTTGCCTTGGCTGACAAAACCTTCATGAAACCCAGGCTTCAGCCCAACTGCTGGCGATACGGCAGGTCCGGCCCGGTCTTGCTGCAGGTCAGCGCGGCGGCGCGGATCGCGAAGCCCAGCATGCTGTCGATCTGCGCGCGTGTCAGCTGTTGCAGGCCGTCAATAGAATCCAGCTGCTGCTCGGTCAACCAGGCAATCAACGCGGCCTGGAAGGTGTCGCCGGCGCCCACCGTATCGGCCATCACCACCTTGACCGCAGGTTGCGACCAACTGCCGTGCTGGCGGCTGAACACGCTGGCGCCATCGCCGCCACGGGTGAGGAACACCAATTGGCAACGGTGCTGCAACCAGCCTTGCAGCACGCTCTCGGGCGACTGGTCGGGGTAGAGCAGGTGCAGGTCTTCATCGCTGACTTTAATCAGGTCGGCATGCTTGACCAACTCGGCCACGCGCTCACGCCACAGCTGGATATCCGGTTGCGGGTTGAGCCGCACATTGGGGTCCAGGCTGATCAGGCGCTTGCCGCTTTCGCGCTTGACCAGGCTCAGCAGGGTGTCGCCGATCGGCTGCACCACCAGCGAAAACGAGCCGATATGCACGCCACGAATCTCATCGCCCAAGGTCGGCAGATGCTCAAGCGTCAATTGCCGATCGGCGCAGCCTTCGCCGCGAAAGCTGTATTGCGGTGAGCCGTTGGCGCCCACGGCAACCATCGCCAGGGTGGTTGGCGCGGCAAACTCAAGCAGAAACTGCTGGCTGACGCCTTCGTCCTTGAGCACTTGCAGCAAGCGCTGGCCAAGGAAGTCGTTGGACACGCCACCCAACAGCGCGGACTCAATGCCCAGGCGGCGCAAACCCACGGCCACGTTGAACGGCGAACCACCGGCAATGGCCTTGTAATTGACCCTGGAAGCCTGCCCGCTGGCATCCTCCTCGCTGAAAAAATCGAACAGCGCTTCGCCACACACCAGATACATAGTCGTTCGCTCTTAAAGGGTTGCCACGAGCTGCTGATAGCGCTCGTAAGCCTGTTGATAGGCACTGACATTGGCCGCCACCGGCAGCGTGCGGCTGCTTGGGTCGACACTCACACATTTGTCGCACAGGCTGGCCAGGGTGTTGCCGGACTGGCTCCACGCCGCCTGGATCGCCGCGCCCAGGGCAGCGGCTTCGCTTTGTTCGGTACACACCACTTCGGTGTTCATGATATCGGCGACCATCTGCCGCCACACCGGGCTTTTCGAGCCGCCGCCGATCAGGCGGATGCTGTGGCTTTGCAGGCCGGTCTGGCGCAGCAGGTCGAGGCCGTAGCGCAGGCCGAAGGTGGTGCCCTCGACCACCGCGCGACACAGGTTGGCGCGGGTCAGGTTGGTCATGGTCAGCCCGTGGAGGCTGCCGGTGGCGTGGGGCAGGGCGGGCACGCGTTCGCCATTGAGGAACGGCAGCATGCTCACGCCATCGGCGCCAATCGGCGCTTGCGCAACCAGGCTGTTGAAGGTCGCAAGGTCAAGCTCGAACAGCTCGCGAATCACCCCGGTGGCGTTGGTCAGGTTCATGGTGCAGATCAACGGCAGCCAGCCACCGCTGGACGAACAGAAGGTCGCGACCGATGCTTGCGGGCTGACATTCGGCTGGTCGGCAAATGCGTAGACGGTGCCGGACGAACCCAGGCTCATGGTGATCACGCCGGGGGCGATATTGCCGGTGCCGATGGCGCCCATCATGTTGTCGCCGCCGCCGCTGGACACCTTGGCATTGGGGTTGATCCCCAGGCGTTCGGCGATGGCCGGCAAGATGCTGCCGACAGCTTGATCCGCCGCAATCAACGCGGGCAGGGCTTTTTCCAGGCGCCCGCTCGGGTCGATGTGCGTAAGCAGTGCCACGTCCCACTCGCGGCTGCGCACGTTGAAGTAGCCGGTGCCCGACGCATCGCCGTATTCCGCCACGGCGCGGCCGGTGAGCCAGTAGTTGAGGTAGTCGTGGGGCAGCAGGATATGCGCGATGCGTGCGAACACGTCCGGGTGTTGTTCGCGGGTCCACAGCAGTTTCGACACGGTATAGCCCGGCGCAATCGCCACGCCGAGGCGTTCCAGCGAGCCGCTTTCGCCGTCCAGGTACGCCAGCAGGCGGTCGTTCTCCGGGGCGGTTTCGGTGTCACACCAGAGTTTGGCCGGGCGTAGCACCTCACCGTGCTCGTCCAGTAGCACCAGCCCGTGCTGCTGGCCGGAGACGCCGATGCCGAGAATGTCCTGGCCGTCCACGCCAGCCTGTTGCAGGGCGCGGTGAGTGGCTTCGGTAAAGGCATCCAGCCATTCCTGGGTGTGCTGTTCGCGACGGCCATTGGCGCCGCTGATCAGCGTATGCGCGGCGGCGCCCAGGCCCAGGACCTTGCCGCTGGACGCGTCGAGGACGATGGCTTTGGTGCCCTGGGTGCCGCAATCGATGCCGAGGTACAGGTTTTGCTGGGTCATGAAGGAGTGCTCAGCAGTATTATTCTTGGATTGTTAACCCGCTCAAATGTGGACGCTGGTCTGTGTGGGAGCTGGCTTGCCTGCGATGCCAGCACCTCGGTCTATCAGTCAAACCCAGGTGATGCTATCGCAGGCAAGCCAGCTCCCACACAAGCCAGCTCCCACATTTTTAATCGGGTGTTTTCAGCAGTTGCTGCAGTGTTGCGGTGACGCCGTTGTCGCGCAAGCTGACAAAGCAACGCTCAAACGCTGCCACAAACTCAGCCGAGTTGGGAATAGCCTTGCCAAAAATCTCTTCCACACCCAGCAGGCGCTGGCTGATCAGCGCATCGTCACTCACCAGCCCTTGGCAGAACTCGGCGCGTGGGTCGGGGATCTTGTAAGTCACGCCGTTTTCATCAACGCCTTTGAGGTACAACGCCCAGGCGGCGACAACCAACGCCGCGCGCTCAGTCTCACGCCCATCGGCAATCAAGCGATTGATGGTCGGTACGGTGAACTTGGGAAACTTCGACGAGCCATCGGAACATACACGCTCCAACTGGTCGGCAATCGCCTGGTTGGAAAAACGATCCACCAGCGTCTGCTTGTACTGGGTCAAATCGATGCCCGGCACCGGCGCCAGGTTTGGCGTGACGTCCAGGTCCATGTAGGCACGCATGTAGGCCACAAACACCGGGTCATTCATGGTGTCGTGCACAAACCGATAACCCTTGAGAAAACCCAGGTAGGTAAGGGCCAGGTGGCTGCCATTGAGCAGGCCGATCTTCATTTCTTCGTAAGGCGTGACGTCATCGGTGAACTGCACACCGACGGTTTCCCACGCCGGGCGGCCGTTAACGAATTTGTCTTCCAGCACCCATTGCACAAACGGCTCGCACACCACCGGCCAAGCGTCGTCGATGCCGTGCTCATCGTGCAGTTGCAGGCGGTGGGCGGTGCTGGTCATCGGCGTGATGCGGTCGACCATGGCATTCGGGAAGCTCACGTTGGCCTTGATCCAGTCATGCAGCTCGGCGTTGTGCAGGGCGGCAAATGCCAGCAGGGCCTTGCGCGTGACGGCGCCGTTGTGCGGCAGGTTATCGCAGGACATCACGGTAAACGCCGGGGTCCCGGCGGTGCGGCGTTGGGTCAATGCGGCGCAGATAAACCCGAACACGGTTTTCGGTGCATTAGGGTGCGCCAGGTCGTGCTGGATCTGCGGCAGGTGCGCCATGAACTCGCCGTTACTGTCATCGATGCAGTAGCCGCCTTCGGTGATGGTCAGCGAGACAATCCGAATCTCAGGGCTGGCCAGCTTGTCGATCAGCGCCTGGGCGCCGTCTTCGGCCAGCAGCATGTCGCTGATGGCGCCGATCACGCGCACTTCGGTGTCGTCGGTGTCGCCCAGTTCATACAGGGTGAACAGGTAATCCTGGCCGGCCAGGTCGTCGCGGGCCTTGCGGTCCTCGCTGCGCAGGCCGACGCCGCAGATGCTCCAGTCCAGGCCAGCGCCGGTATTCATCAGCGCATCGGTGTAATACGCCTGATGCGCACGGTGGAAACCGCCGACGCCGATATGCGCGATGCCCTGGGAGGTGCTCGCAATGGCGTAGGCCGGAATTTTTACTTGCGGCGCCAATTGGGTGAGGTTCTGTTTATTCAGTTTCATCACAAGTCTCGCGAAATCAGGCGGCAGCGCGCAGTGGACGAGCCACGGCCACGCCATCGGTGTCGAACAGATGGCAGTGCGCCGGGTCCAGGTGCAGGTGCAGGGTTTCGCCGTATTGGCTGGCCATGTCGCCACGAATCCGCATGGTCAGCGGCTCGCCGTTGGCGGTGATGACGTGGCAGAAGGTGTCGCTGCCCAGGCGCTCGCCGACGTCGGCGGTGACGGTCAGGGTGGTTTGCCCAGGCGAGGCAATTTCCAGGTGCTCGGGGCGAATCCCCAGGGTCACCGCGCTGCCCACGCTCAAGCTGGCACCGCTCAATGGCAGGCTGATCAGGGTGCCGGCGTCCAACTGCACGTCGCAGCCCTGGCTTTCAATACGGGTGACTTTGCCCTTGAGGAAGCCCATTTTCGGCGTGCCCAGAAAGCCCGCCACAAACAGGTTGGCCGGCTGGTGGTACAGCTCCAGCGGCGAGCCGACCTGCTCGATACGGCCGCTGTTGAGTACCACCACCTTGTCGGCCAGGGTCATGGCCTCGACCTGGTCGTGGGTCACGTAAATCATGGTGGCTTGCAGCTCTTTATGCAGGCGCGCCAGTTCCAGGCGCATCTGCACGCGCAGGGCGGCGTCGAGGTTGGACAGCGGTTCGTCGAACAGGAAAATCTTTGGGTTACGCACGATCGCACGGCCGATTGCCACGCGCTGACGCTGGCCGCCGGAAAGCTGCTTGGGCTTGCGCTCCAGCAACGGGCCGAGTTCGAGGATGCGCGCCGCTTCGCTGACTTTGCTCTCCACCAGCTTCTTGTCGACGCCGGCCAGGTCCAGGGCAAACGACATGTTCTTGCGCACGCTCATGTGCGGGTACAGCGCGTAGGTCTGGAACACCATGGCCAAGTCGCGCTTGGCGGGGGTGACTTCGGTGATATCGCGGCCATCGAGTTCGATGGTGCCTTCGGTGACTTCCTCAAGGCCCGCGATCAAACGCAGCAGGGTGGATTTACCGCAGCCCGACGGGCCGACGAACACCACAAATTCCTTGTCGTTCACTTCCAGGTCAATGCCCTTGATGATCGAGAAACCTTCGAAGCCTTTTTGCAAATTCTTGATTTTCAGGTTGGCCATGATGGGCCTCCGCTTGGAATTATTATTTAACTGCGCCGAAGGACAAGCCACGCACCAGCTGTTTCTGGCTGATCCAGCCAAAGATCAGGATCGGCGCACACGCGAGGGTCGAGACGGCGGACAATTTGGCCCAGAACAAACCTTCGGGGCTGGAGTAAGAGGCGATCAGCGCGGTCAACGGCGCGGCATTCGAGGAGGTCAGGTTCAGCGACCAGAACGCCTCGTTCCAGCACAGGATCAGCGACAGCAGCACGGTAGAGGCCAGGCCGCCCTTGGCGATCGGCAGTAGCACGCGGACCATTTCCTGCCACAGGGTGGCGCCGTCCAGGCGCGCGGCTTCGAGGATGTCCTTGGGGATGTCCTTGAAGTAGGTGTACACCATCCACACCACAATCGGCAGGTTGATCAGGGTGTAGATGATGATCAGCGCAATGCGCGTATCCAGCAGGCCAAGGCTCTTGGCCAGCAGGTAGATCGGCATCAATACGCCCACTGGCGGCAACATCTTGGTGGACAGCATCCACAGCAAGGTGCCCTTGGTGCGTTTGGTTTCATAGAACGCCATGGAGTAGGCGGCCGGTACCGAGATCAGCAGGCACAAGGCAGTGGCACTGAACGAAATCACCACCGAGTTCCAGGCGTAGGCGAAGTAGTTGCTGCGCTCGTTGATGTGCAGGTAGTTCTCCAGCGTCGGCGTGAAGATGAACTGCGGCGGCGTGGCGAACGCGTCGATTTCGGTCTTGAAGCTGGTCAGCACCATCCAGAAGATCGGGAAGAAAATCAGGATTGCGATGGCCCAGGCCAACGTGCCGAGCAACAGGCTTTGCAGGCGGCGGGATTGTTGAAGCGTCATGGCGCGGCCCTCAAGGCTTGTCAGTCAGGTTTTTGCCGATCATCCGCACCAGGATGATCGCCGCGATATTGGCGATGACCACGGCGATCAAGCCGCCGGCCGAGGCCATGCCCACGTCGAACTGCACCAGCGCCTGGTTGTAGATCAGGTAGGCGAGGTTGGTCGAGGCGTAGCCGGGGCCACCGTTGGTGGTGGTGAAGATTTCGGCGAAGACCGAGAGCAAAAAGATCGTTTCGATCATCACCACCACGGCAATCGGGCGGGCCAGGTGCGGCAGGGTCAGGTGCCAGAAGATCGCGATGGCGCCGGCACCGTCCAGGCGCGCGGCTTCTTTTTGTTCCTGGTCGAGGGACTGCATGGCGGTCATCAGCAGCAGGATGGCGAAGGGCAGCCACTGCCACGACACAATGATGATGATCGACAGCAATGGGTAGTGCGCCAGCCAGTCCACGGGTTCGGCGCCGAACAGCTTCCACACGGCGGCGAGAATCCCCGACACCGGGTGGAAAATCAGGTTCTTCCAGATCAGCGCACCGACGGTGGGCATGATGAAGAACGGCGAAATCAGCATCACCCGCACGATGCCGCGGCCCAGGAACTCACTGGCCTCCAGCAACGCGCTGATCAACACGCCGAACACCACGCTGATCAACAATACGCTGCCCACCAGTAACAGGGTGTTGGTGGCGCCAGGCAGGAAGCCCGAGTCGGTGATGAAGTAGGTGAAGTTTTCCAACCCCACGAATTGGTTTTCGCCAGGGTAGAGCAGGTTGTAGCGGATCAGCGAAAAGTACAGGGTCATGCCCAGTGGCACGATCATCCACAGCAGCAGCATGGCCACCGAGGGGCTGACGAGGAACCAGCCGGGGTTGGCCAGGCGGTTTTTGGGTGTTGTATTCATTAGGATCAAGACCAGTCGGGTGCATGCAAAACTAGAATCGGAGCGCGCTCAATGTGGGAGCTGGCTTGCCTGCGATGGCATCACATCGGTCTGGCTGACAGACCGAGTCGCCCGCATCGCAGGCAAGCCAGCTCCCACACAAAGCATTTATCGCGGTGATGCTGAGTTATTTGGGATAACCCGCCCGCTTCATCTCACGCTCGGTGGTGGTCTGCGCGGCGGTCAAGGCTTGGTCCACCGTTTGCTGACCGGTCAGCGCGCCCGAGAAGAACTTGCCGACCTGGGTACCAATCGCCTGGAATTCAGGAATGGTCACCAACTGGATACCGATATACGGCACCGGCTTGAGCGTCGGTTTAGTCGGGTCAGCGACTTTCAGCGATTCGAGGGTCACCTTGGCAAACGGTGCGGCTTTGAGGTATTCGTCGCTGTAGGTCGATTTGCGCGTGCCAGGCGGTACGTTGGCGATGCCGTCGGTCTTGGCTACCAGTTCGCCGTATTCCTTGGACGTTGCCCAGGTGGTGAACACCTTGGCGGCATCCTTGGCTTTGGAACTGGTCGGGATGGCCAGGCTCCAGGAGTACAGCCACGAGGTGCCCTTGTCGGTCTTCTCGTGCGGCGCGAAGGTGAAGCCGACACTGTCAGCGACTTTGCTCTGAGACTTGTCGGTGACGAACGAACCGGCCACGCTGGCGTCCACCCAGATCGCGCACTTGCCACTGTTGAACAGCGCGAGGTTTTCGTTGAAACCGTTGCTGGAAGCACCCGGCGGGCCGGATTTCTTCATGTTGTCGACGTAGAAGTTCAACGCGTCCTTCCATTCCGGACCGTTGAATTCCGGTTGCCATTTTTCATCGAACCAGCGCGCGCCGTAGCCGTTGGCCAGGGTGGTGATCAGCGCCATGTTCTCACCCCAACCGGCTTTGCCACGCAGGCACAGGCCGTATTGCTCTTTGCTCTTGTCGGTGAGTTTGGCGGCGAATTCACCGATCTGAGTCCAGGTCGGGTGCTCGGGCATGCTCAGCCCGGCGCCCTTGAACAGGTCGGTGCGGTAGTAGGTGATCGAGCTTTCGGCGTAGAACGGCAGGGCATACAACGAGCCTTTGACCGACAAGCCGTCACGCACCGAAGGGAACACGTCGTCGAGGTCGTAGGACGCCGGCAGGTCTTTCATCGGCTCCAACCAACCCTTGGCGCCCCACAGTGCAGCTTCGTACATGCCGATGGTCAACACGTCAAACTGGCCGCCTTGGGTAGCGATGTCGGTGGTCAGGCGTTGGCGCAGTACGTTTTCTTCGAGCACCACCCAGTTCAGCTTGATGTCCGGATGTTCGGTCTCGAAGGTTTTCGAGAGCTTTTGCATGCGGATCATGTCGCTGTTGTTGACGGTGGCAATGGTCAGGGTTTGCGCGCCAAAGCTGACGGCGCTGAGGGTCATGCAGGTGGTCATGCAGGTGGAGACAAGCAGTGCTTTTGCTGTGAACTTCATCGCGCACTCCATTTCCGTGCCCAGAGGGCTACAGAATGACAGTTATTGTTGTTGTGTCTTCCCACAAGGTGTCAGGAAGAGTGTGCGTTGATTACAGCCTTGAAATGGGCGTGTGACAAATCCTTGGGCACACTTGAGCTGATACTTTTTTGCACTCGGCAAGTCATGGGCTTAAACCATTAAGCCAGGTTCTGTTCGGTCAACCGTTGCACCGCCAGGCGTCGGTAGTGAGACGGCGTCATGCCCTTGAGCTGCTGAAAACGCCGGTTGAAGTTGGAAATATTGTTAAAACCCGACTCAAAGCACACATCCGTCACGGCTTTGTCGCCATCGGCCAGCAGCTCGCAAGATTTGCTGATGCGTAGCCGGTTAACAAACTCTATAAACGTGCGCCCAGTGGCTTGTTTAAACACCCGTGAGAAATACGTCGGCTTCATCCCCAGGTACTGCGCCACTTCCTCCAGCGACAATTCGCGGGCGTAGTGGGCAAAGATATAGTCCACCGCGCGGTTGGTGCGATCGATGCTGTGCTCGTCGGCCACTTGCGGTGTCGTCCCGCCGGACAGCAGTTGGTAATCCTCACAGGCGCTCAACACCTCCAGCAGAATAAAGAAGTGCCCCAGGCGCGCTATACCTTGGGCGTCTTCGATGCGCTGCATCAAGGTCATGGCTTGGGCGATGGTTTTTTTGCAACGGAACTCGATGCCGTACTGCGCCCGTTCCAGCATCGGCGCCAGCGTCTTGAGTTCGGCAAACACGGGGCTGCCCTGTTCAAACAGTTCGTCGGTGAAATTCACCAGCATGTCGCGCTTGGGCACCACCTCGTCTTCCTCCACCTGGCTGATCCAGTTGTGGGGCAGGTTGGGGCCGGTAAGGAATAGGCTTTCGGGGTAGAAGTTACCGATGTAGTCGCCGATAAACACTTTGCCCGAGCTGGCGACGATCAGGTGCAGCTCGTATTCCTTGTGGAAGTGCCAGCGCACCAACGGGCAGGGGAAACCATGCTGGCGATAGATGATGGACAGACCGTTGTGATCGTCCATCAACTCGTAGGAAGGGTCGGTAATGCGCATTGCTCGGGTCATGCTGCCGTCGCTTTATTGTGGTTGCTGCGTAGGATAATGCCCCCTTGCGCGCAACCTCGCTAGCGTCATCCTTTATACGCTGCGGTTTTTTGCCTCGATCCACTGCGACATGTACTGGGTACTTTTATGCGCATGGTGACGCAGCATGCTGCCGGTGAAGTTGTCCCGGCGATGGGCGGCGAGGCGGCTGCGGCAGTGTTCCAGGCAAGCCACCAGGGCGGGGCCATGCAGGCTCTGGTCGTAGCGCCGAGCCAGCAATCGGCGGCCGTCTTGCTGGGCCTGGGTCCAACGCTCGCGGTCTTGATACAGCGCCACGGCGGCAGCGGCCAGGGCCTCGGCACTTTGCTCGATGGTACCGGGCCATGGCTGATCGTCGCCCATGGCCTCGGCGCCAATCGGCGTGGTGATGTTTGGCGTGCCGCAGAGCATGGCATCCATCAGTTTGCCCTTGATGCCGGCGCCGAAACGCAGTGGCGCCAGGCAGATACGGGCCGCGGCCATGACCTGCAGCGCATCTTCAGCCCAATTCATCACGTGAAAACCCTGCGCCGGGTTGTGCAGGGCGGTGGCCTTGGGGGGCGTGTAGGCACCGTAGATATGCAGCTGTGCGCCCGGCAGTTGCTGGCGGATCAACGGCCACAAACTGCTCTTCATCCACAGCACCGCATCCCAATTGGGCGCGTGGCGGAAATTGCCGATGCTCAGGAAGTGCGCGCGGTCTTCAAACGGCGCAAAGGCTTCAACCGGTGGTTCCAGCATCAATGGGCACCAGTGGAGCAGGGCGGCCGGCACCTTGAATTGTTCGGTGAGCAGGCGGATTTCCACATCGGAAATCATCAGGCTGATATCACAGCGGTAAATGGCGGCGATCTCGCGCTTGGCGAGGTCGGTGTCGGCCATCCACTGGAACGCTTCCTGCAGGGCCGGCTTGAACAGTGCGCTGAAGTCGTCACTGTCGGGGTGAGCCTTGAGGTGGGCCTTGAAACGCTGATGGCGCGCATCGCGCAGGCTTTGCAAATCGGAGGTTTCAAGCACGCGCAGGGCATCGGGGCAGCATTGCTCCACACGCCAGCCGAACTGTTCTTCCATCATAAAACGGTCGAACAACACGATATCCGGGGCTAACGCGCGGATAAAATCGTCGAAGCTGCTGTTGTTGAGCTCGATGGCGCACTCGGCGATACCCAGGGCAGGCAAGTCGGCCTTGTGTTCACCAATAGTCGCCGGGCTACTGAAGGTAATGTCCCAACCCTGGTCCAGGAAGCTCTGCAGAATCTGCATCATATGCCCGCCGGCGGCTGAGGAGCGGGGCTCCGGCCAGACATAACCTATGACCAGGACTTTGGTGGCGGGCTGATTCATCTAAAGCAGATCCTTGAAGGGCGGGCAAAAAACGCGCAATTAAACCACACCTGCGGGGCATGACAATTTGTGTCCGGTGGTAGGTAGTCACTGCACTTTGTGGTTAACTTCGGCCTCTCGAATTCGTTTAACCAAAACCCAGCATAAGGATTCCGTTCATGGCTCAAGTCACCCTTCGTGGTAACCCTGTCCAGGTTGAAGGCGAATTGCCGAAAACCGGTTCCACCGCTCCAGAATTCAATCTTGTCGCCGTCGACCTGTCAGAGGCGACCCTGGAAACGTTCGCCGGCAAGCGCAAAGTGCTGAACATCTTCCCAAGCGTCGACACCCCGACCTGTGCCACTTCGGTACGCAAATTCAACGCCCAGGCCAACGACGTGAGCAACACCGTTGTACTGTGCATCTCCTCTGACCTGCCGTTTGCCCAGAAGCGCTTCTGCGGCACCGAAGGCCTGGACAACGTGCTGAGCCTGTCGGACTTTCGCAACGCCGACTTCGCCGTAGACTACGGCGTATCCCTGGCCGATGGCCCGCTGCAAGGCCTGACCGCCCGTGCCGTGGTGGTACTGGACGAAAACAACAACGTGCTGCACAGCGAACTGGTGCCTGAAATCGGCCAAGAGCCAAACTACGAAGCAGCCCTGGCTGTTTTGAAGTAACTGTTTCGGCGCATTACTGTCATTTTGCAGTAGCACGCTTGATGCAAGATTGCGGCCTGGCCTAGTCCAGGCCGTTTTTATTTGCGGCTCAAACGCTTAGCGAAATAGCCAACGGACTAAGCTCAGAAGTTAAAAGTTGTAATCCAAGGTAAATAGCCGGTAAAGGCGCTTTTCTTAATGCGCCCCAGTGCTTATCTTTCAGCCTCCCAAAGAAGAAGCTCTCGCGCCCAATGGTTGATCACTCCATGCAATCCTCCCCCCGCAATTCCCGCCGCTGGCTGTTCGGCCTGCTCGTGCTGTTGGTTATCGCCGGCCTGTGCTGGAAATTCTGGCCCGCAGGCCATACAGATGCCAGCGCGCAGAAACCGGCCGGGCATACCGGCAAGACGGGGATGGCGCGCCCAGGTTTCGGGGGTTCCACCGGCCCGATCCCGGTGCGCGTGGCGCCAGCGGTACTGGGCGAGTTCCCGGTGTACTACAAGGCCTTGGGCACGGTGACCGCGCTCAACACCATTAATGTACGCAGCCGGGTGGGCGGTGAGCTGGTCAAGATCGCGTTTGAAGAGGGTCAGATGGTCAAGGCAGGCGACCTGCTCGCGGAGATCGACCCGCGTAGCTACCAGAACGCCTTGCTCCAGGCCCAAGGCACGCTCTTGCAGAACCAGGCCCAACTGAAAAACGCCCAGGTTGACGTGCAACGTTACCGTGACCTGTATGCCCAGGACAGTATCGCCAAACAGACCCTGGACACCGCCGAAGCCCTGGTCATGCAGTACCAAGGCACGGTCAAGACCAACCAGGGCGCGGTAGACGACGCCAAGCTTAACCTCGAATTCACCAAGATCCGCGCGCCGATCAGCGGCCGCGTCGGCCTGCGTCAGGTTGACGTCGGTAACCTGGTGGCGGCCAACGACACCACCTTCCTGGCGGTGATCACCCAGACCCAGCCGATCAGCGTGGTCTTCACGCTGCCGGAAAACACCCTCGATACCGTACTCACCCGTTACCACGCCGGCAACAAGCTGCCCGTTGAAGCCTGGGACCGTGGCGACGTGAAGCAGCAGGCGGTCGGCGTGTTGCAGAGCCTGGACAACCAGATCGACGTGACCACCGGCACACTCAAATTCAAAGGCCGTTTCGATAACAAGGACCAGGCGCTGTTCCCCAACCAGTTCGTTAACGTGCACCTGTTGGCCGACACCTTGCACAACGTAGTGCTGGCGCCGTCCGCGGCGATCCAGTTCGGTAACAGCGGCACCTTCGTCTACAAGCTCGACGGTGACAAAAAGGTCAAGATGCAGCCGTTGGTGGTCGGTGATACCGATGGCGATAACACCGTCATCAAGGAAGGCCTGGTGGCCGGTGACCGCGTGGTCCTGGAAGGCACTGATCGCCTCAAGGACGGCAGCGACATTGAAGTGGTCAACGACAGCAGCGAAGTGCCGACCACGCCGACCGAACACCTGCAAGGCAAGCCTGCGGCAAAAGGGGAGACCGGCGCTAACGCCGGCAAGGCGCAAAAGGTCGGTTCATGAACCTGTCGCGACTGTTTATCCTTCGCCCGGTTGCCACCACGCTGAGCATGCTGGCCATTGTTCTGGCCGGCATTATTTCTTACCGTTTGTTGCCGGTCTCGGCCTTGCCCCAGGTGGACTACCCGACCATCCGGGTGATGACCCTGTACCCCGGCGCCAGCCCGGACGTGATGACCAGCGCAGTGACTGCGCCGCTGGAGCGTCAGTTCGGGCAAATGCCCGGCCTCACACAGATGGCGTCGACCAGTTCGGGCGGCGCCTCGGTGCTGACCCTGCGCTTTAACCTCGACATCAACATGGATGTCGCCGAGCAACAGGTGCAGGCCGCGATCAACGCCGCGACCAACCTGTTGCCCAAGGATTTGCCGGCGCCGCCGGTGTACAACAAGGTCAACCCGGCAGATACCCCGGTGCTGACCCTGGCAATTACCTCCAAGACCATGTTGCTGCCCAAGCTCAACGACTTGGTTGACACGCGTATGGCGCAAAAAATTGCCCAGATCAGCGGCGTCGGCATGGTCAGCATCGCCGGTGGCCAGCGCCAGGCCGTGCGTATCAAGGTCAACCCCGAGGCCCTGGCGGCCAACGGCTTGAACCTGTCGGACGTGCGCACCCTGATCGCTGCCTCCAACGTCAACCAGCCCAAGGGTAACTTTGACGGCCCCACACGGGTATCGATGCTCGATGCCAACGACCAGTTGGTCTCGCCCGAGCAATACGCCGAACTCATATTGGCCTACAACAATGGCGCGCCGCTGCGCCTCAAAGACGTGGCACAGATCGTCGACGGCGCCGAAAACGAGCGCCTCGCTGCCTGGGCCAATGAAAACCAGGCCGTGCTGCTCAACATCCAGCGCCAGCCCGGCGCCAACGTGATCGAGGTGGTGGACCGTATCAAGGCGCTGCTGCCGAGCATCACCGATAACCTGCCGGCGGGCCTGGATGTGACGGTGCTTACCGACCGTACCCAGACCATTCGGGCCTCGGTGAAAGACGTACAGCACGAATTGCTGATCGCCATTGCCCTGGTGGTGATGGTGACGTTCCTGTTCCTGCGTCGGGTCAGTGCCACGATCATTCCGTCGATCGCCGTGCCGCTGTCGCTGGTGGGCACCTTTGGCGTGATGTACCTGGCAGGCTTCTCCATCAACAACCTGACGCTGATGGCCCTGACCATCGCCACCGGGTTTGTGGTGGACGATGCCATCGTGATGCTGGAGAACATCTCGCGCTACATCGAGGAAGGCGAGACGCCCATGGCGGCTGCGCTCAAGGGCGCCAAGCAAATCGGGTTCACCCTGATTTCCCTGACCCTGTCGCTGATCGCGGTACTCATTCCGCTGCTGTTCATGGCCGATGTGGTCGGGCGGCTGTTCCGCGAATTTGCCATCACCCTGGCGGTGGCGATCCTGATTTCCCTGGTGGTGTCCCTGACCCTGACGCCGATGATGTGCGCGCGCTTGCTCAAGCGCGAACCCAAGGAAGAAGAACAAGGTCGTTTCTACAAGGCCAGCGGCGCCTGGATCGATTGGTTGATCGAAGCCTACGGGCGCAAATTGCAGTGGGTGCTCAAGCACCAGCCGTTGACCCTGCTGGTGGCCATCGCCACCTTGGGCCTAACCGTGGTGCTGTACCTGGTGGTGCCCAAGGGCTTTTTCCCGGTACAGGATACCGGGGTGATCCAGGGCATATCGGAAGCACCGCAGTCGATTTCATTTGCCGCCATGAGCCAGCGCCAGCAGGAATTGGCCAAGGTGATCCTGGCCGACCCATCGGTTGAAAGCCTGTCGTCCTATATCGGTGTGGATGGTGATAACGCCACTCTCAATAGCGGCCGTTTGCTGATCAACCTCAAGGCCCACGGCCTGCGCGACGTGAGCGCGGCCCAGGTCATCACGCGCCTGCAACCGCAGATCGACAAGCTGGTGGGCATTCGCCTGTTCATGCAGCCGGTGCAGGACCTGACCATTGAAGACCGCGTGAGCCGCACCCAGTACCAGTTCAGCATGTCCTCGCCGGACGCCGACCTGCTGGCGCTGTGGAGCGACAAGCTGGTGCACGCCTTGCGCCAGTTGCCGGAACTCACCGATGTGGCCAGCGACCTGCAGGACAAGGGCCTGCAAGTGTTCCTGGTGATCGACCGTGACGCCGCCTCGCGGCTGGGCGTGAGTGTGTCAACCATCACCGACGCACTCTATGACGCTTTCGGCCAGCGGCAGATTTCCACCATCTACACCCAGGCCAGCCAGTACCGTGTGGTATTGCAGGCCCAGTCCGGTGAAACCCTGGGGCCGGCGGCACTCAACCAGATCCATGTGAAAACCACCGACGGCGGCCAGGTGCGGTTGTCGAGCCTGGCGCATGTGGAGCAGCGTCAGGCGCAACTGGCAATCGCGCATATCGGCCAGTTTCCGGCGGTGATGATGTCGTTCAACCTGGCCCCTGGCGTCGCGCTGGGCAAAGGCGTGGAGCTGATCAACCAGACCCAGAAGGACATCGGCATGCCGGTGGGCGTGCAGACCCAGTTCCAGGGCGCGGCCCAGGCGTTCGAAGCCTCGCTGTCGAGCACTTTGCTGCTGATCCTGGCGGCGGTGGTGACCATGTACATCGTGCTCGGCGTGTTGTATGAGAGTTACATTCACCCGATCACGATTCTCTCCACGCTGCCATCCGCCGCAGTCGGCGCCTTGCTCGCGTTGCTGCTCAGTGGCAATGACCTGGGCATGATCGCGATCATCGGCATTATCCTGCTGATCGGTATCGTCAAAAAGAACGCGATCATGATGATCGACTTTGCCCTCGACGCCGAACGCAACCAGGGCCTGGACCCGCAAACGGCAATTTATCAGGCGGCGTTGCTGCGTTTTCGGCCGATTTTGATGACCACCCTGGCCGCCTTGTTTGGTGCGGTGCCATTGATGCTGGCCACGGGTTCCGGCGCGGAGTTGCGCCAACCGCTGGGCCTGGTGATGGTCGGCGGCCTGCTGGTGAGCCAGGTGCTGACGCTGTTCACTACGCCGGTGATCTACCTGTATTTCGACCGCCTGGGCCGTCGCTGGCGCAAAGAGCCACAAAGCCTGGAGCCGGCTGAGTCATGAACCTGTCCGGACCTTTCATTCGCCGGCCAGTAGCCACCATGCTGCTGAGCCTGGCGATTATGTTGCTCGGTGGCGTGAGCTTCAACTTGCTGCCGGTGTCGCCGTTGCCGCAGATCGACTTCCCGGTGATCGTGGTGTCGGCCAGTTTGCCCGGCGCCAGCCCCGAGGTCATGGCGTCTACCGTGGCGACGCCGCTGGAACGCTCATTCGGCGCGATTGCCGGCATCACCACCATGAGCAGTTCGTCGAGCCAGGGCTCTACGCGGGTGATTCTGGCATTCGACTCCGACCGTGATATCAACGGTGCGGCGCGGGAAGTGCAGGCGGCCATCAATGCATCGCGCAACCTGCTGCCCAGTGGCATGCGCAGCATGCCGACCTACAAGAAGATCAACCCGTCCCAGGCACCGATCATGGTGTTGTCACTGACCTCCGACGTGTTGCAAAAGGGCGAACTGTACGACCTGGCCTCCACCATTCTTTCGCAAAGCCTGTCCCAGGTGCCGGGGGTAGGCGAAGTGCAGATCGGTGGCAGCTCCTTGCCGGCAGTGCGCATCGAGTTGGAACCCAAGGCCCTGGACCAATATGGCGTGGCCCTGGACGATGTGCGCAATACCATCGCCAATGCCAACCAGCGGCGGCCCAAGGGCTCCCTGGAAGACAGCGAGCGTAACTGGCAGATCCAGGCCAATGACCAGCTGGAAAAGGCCAAGGACTACGAGCCGCTGCTGATCCGCTACCAGAACGGCGCGGCCTTGCGCCTGGGGGATGTCGCCAAGATCAGCGATGGCGTGGAAGACCGCTACAACAGCGGCTTCTTCAACAATGATTCGGCGGTGCTGCTGGTCATCAACCGCCAGTCCGGCGCCAACATTATCGAGACCGTCCGGCAGATCAAGGCCCAGTTGCCGGCGTTGCAGGCGGTGCTGCCGTCCAGCGTCAAGCTCAACCTGGCCATGGACCGTTCGCCGGTGATCACCGCGACCCTGCATGAAGCCGAGATGACCCTGCTGATTGCCGTGGCCCTGGTGGTGCTGGTGGTGTACCTGTTCCTGGGTAACTTCCGCGCTTCGTTGATCCCGACCCTGGCGGTGCCGGTGTCGCTGGTCGGCACCTTTGCGGTGATGTACCTGTTTGGTTTTTCGTTGAACAATTTTTCGCTGATGGCGTTGATCCTGGCCACCGGCCTGGTGGTGGACGACGCCATCGTGGTGCTGGAAAACATTTCCCGGCATATCGACGACGGCGTGCCGCCGATGAAGGCGGCGTACCTGGGCGCCGAGGAAGTGGGCTTTACCTTGCTGTCGATGAACGTGTCGCTGGTGGCGGTGTTCCTGTCCATCCTGTTTATGGGCGGCATCGTCACCAACCTGTTCCGTGAGTTTTCCATCACCTTGTCGGCGGCGATCATAGTGTCGCTGATCGTCTCGCTGACCTTGACCCCGATGCTCTGCGCGCGCTGGCTCAAACCGCACGTCAAAGGGCACATGACCGGTTTGCAGCGCTGGAGCCAGAAGGTCAACGACCGCATGGTTGCAGCCTACGCCACCAGCCTGGACTGGGTGCTGCGCCATCGCCGCCTGACCCTGCTGAGCCTGTTGATCACCGTGGGCGTGAACATCGCGCTGTACGTGGTGGTGCCGAAAACCTTCATGCCGCAGCAGGACACCGGGCAGTTGATCGGTTTTGTGCGCGGCGATGATGGGCTGTCGTTCAATGTGATGCAGCCAAAAATGGAAACCTTCCGCAAGGCGGTCCTCAAAGACCCGGCGGTGCTCAGCGTGGCCGGCTTTATCGGTGGCAACAATGGCACTAACAATGCGGTGATGCTGGTGCGCCTCAAGCCGATTGCCGAACGCAAGCTCTCGGCCCAGGCAGTGATCGAGCGTCTGCGCAAGGAAGTGCCGCTGGTGCCGGGCGGACGGCTGTTCCTGATGGCCGACCAGGACCTGCAATTTGGTGGCAGCCGTGACCAGACCAGCGCCCAATACTCCTACATCCTGCAAAGCGGCGACCTGGCTGCGTTGCGCTTGTGGTACCCGAAAGTGGTCGCTGCCATGCGCGAGCTACCGGAGCTGACCGCCATCGACGCCCGCGAAGGTCGCGGTGCGGCGCAGGTGACGCTGGTGGTCGACCGCGACCAGGCCAAGCGCCTGGGCATCGACATGAGCATGGTCACCTCGGTGTTGAACAACGCCTACAGTCAGCGGCAGATTTCTACTATCTATGACAGCCTCAACCAGTATCAGGTGGTGATGGAGGTCAACCCGAAATACGCCCAGGACCCGATCACCCTGAACCAGATGCAGGTGATCACCTCCACGGGCGCGCGGGTGCCGTTGTCGACCATTGCCCATTACGAAAACAGCCTGGCCGACGACCGTGTCAGCCATGAAGGCCAGTTTGCCTCGGAAAATATTGCCTTCGACATGTCGCCCGGCGTAACGGTGGAGCAGGGCACGGCCGCTATCGAGCGGGCGATTGCCAAGGTCGGTTTGCCCGAAGACGTGATCGCCAAGATGGCCGGCACCGCCGATGCGTTTGCGGCGACCCAGAAGGGCCAGCCGTTCATGATTCTTGGCGCGCTGGTGGCGGTGTACCTGGTGTTGGGCATTCTGTATGAAAGCTATATTCACCCGCTGACCATCCTGTCGACCTTGCCGTCGGCCGGTGTCGGCGCACTGCTGTCGATCTACCTGCTGGGCGGTGAATTCAGCCTGATATCCCTGCTCGGTCTGTTCCTGCTGATCGGCGTGGTGAAGAAGAATGCGATCCTGATGATCGACCTGGCGCTGCAGCTGGAGCGCCACGATGGCATGAGCCCGTTGGAGTCGATCCGCAGCGCCTGCCTGTTGCGCCTGCGGCCGATTTTGATGACCACGCTCGCCGCGATCCTCGGCGCCTTGCCGTTGCTGCTCGGTTCCGGCGATGGCGCCGAAATGCGCCAGCCGCTGGGCCTGACCATTATCGGTGGGCTGGTGTTCAGCCAGATCTTGACCCTTTACACCACTCCGGTGGTTTATCTTTATCTTGACCGCGCGCGCCATCGCTTCAACGCCTGGCGTGGCGTGCGTACCGATGCTGCCTTGGATACTGCGCTATGACCGATTCAACGAATGCCCAGACACTGTGGCGAGGGAGCTTGCTTCCGCTGGGCTGCGCAGCGGCCCCAAACCAGCAGCCTCGCCACACCACACGTATCGGCAAGGGTGTGAAGGGGGTAACGATGCTGTTGTGCGGCGCCTTGCTCAGCGCCTGCGCCATCGGCCCGGATTACAAGCGCCCGGAGGTGGTCGAACCCGCGCAGTTCAAGGAAGCCCAGGGCTGGCGCCAGGCCAACCCAAGCGATTCCCTGGCCCGTGGCGCCTGGTGGGAGTTGTACGGTGACCGTCAACTTAACGAGCTGGTCACGCGCCTCAATAACTCCAACCAGACCGTGGCCCAGGCCGAAGCGCGCTTCCGCCAGGCCCAGGCCCAGGTGCGCAGCGCACGCGGGGCGTTTTTCCCAACGGTGGACTTCAGTGCCGGTAAAACCCGTGCCAGTCAGGGCACCGGCAGCAGTAACGCCAGCCTCAGCAGTTCCAGCAGTGGTATTCGTGACACGCTCAATACCCAGTTGGGCGTGAGTTGGGAGGCCGATGTGTGGGGCAAGTTGCGCCGTGGTCTTGAAGCGAATGAGGCGACGGCTGAGGCCAGTTCCGCGGATCTGGCGGCGATGCGTTTGAGCCAGCAGTCGGAGTTGGTGCAGGACTATCTGCAACTGCGCGTGATGGACGAGCAGACACGTTTGCTGCAGGCCACGCTGGAGACTTATCAGCGCTCCCTGAAGATGACTGAAAACCAGTACCGGGCGGGGGTTTCCGACAAAGCCGCGATTGCTCAGGCACAGACCCAACTGAAGACGACCCAGGCCAGTTTGATCGACTTGATCTGGCAGCGTGCGCAGTTGGAAAACGCCATCGCAGTGTTGATCGGCGAAGCGCCGGCCAACTTCAATCTGGCGGTGAGCAAAGACATACCTGCCTTGCCGCAGATTCCGCTGAGTGTGCCATCGCAATTGCTTGAGCGGCGCCCGGACATTGCGTCGGCGGAGCGCTCAGTGATTGCGGCCAACGCGAATATCGGTGTGGCCAAGGCGGCTTATTACCCGGACCTGACCTTGAGCCTGGCGGGCGGGTATTCCAGCAGCACCTATGCTGATTGGATCAGTTTGCCGAACCGGTTCTGGTCGGTGGGGCCCAAGCTTGCGATGACCTTGTTTGACGGTGGGCAGCGTTCGGCTGAGGTCGATCGTAGTGTGGCGTCTTATGACGAGACGGTGGCCAAGTACCGCCAGACCGTACTGGATGGTTTCCGCGAAGTGGAAAACTATATGGTGCAGTTGAAGGTGCTGGAAGATGAGGCGGTGGTCAGCAATGAAGCCCTGGAGGCCGCGCGCGAGTCCCTGCGCTTGACGCAGAATCAGTACAAGGCCGGGTTGATCGCCTACCTGGATGTGGTGACGGTGCAGGCCACTGCGTTGAGCAATGAGCGCACGGTCTTGACCCTGTTGCAGACGCGGTTGGTGGCAAGTGTGCAGTTGATTGCGGCGTTGGGTGGCGGCTGGGACGGGCAGACGTCTTTGGCTGAGAAGCAGTGACTGAGTAGCTATTAAAAACAACTCAAGCACCTTCCCAATCAAGGCTGGGCACTGTCACTGTGGCGAGGGAGCTTGCTCCCGCTGGGCTGCGCAGCAGCCCCATAACACTTGCGGGCGCTGCGCACCCGAGCGGGAGCAAGCTCCCTCGCCACAACAGCCCGCACTTGTTACTCCTCGGCACATCGCTGATCAAAATCCGCCCGCGCCTGTTCAATCGCCCACGGCCTGATTTTCAAGCAGATGATCCGGCTCAGCGGGCTGAAGCAAGGGGCATTTCAAGGTCAGTAGATTGGCGTCAAAATGCCACTAATGGCCCCTTGATAATTAATCAAACCGGCAATAATTATTCTCGCTACAATCGCCCGCTTTGCCACTTGGCACGGGCGTTTTCAGGCCCGTCAGTCTTGAGAAGTCCCATGCTGATCGGTAGTTATTCCCCCTCTCTGGTCGTCATCTCCCTGTGCGTCGCGATCCTGGCGTCCTATACCGCGCTGGACTTGGCCGGCCGTATTGCGACCGCCAGGGGCCGCGCAGCGTACATGTGGATGACCGGCGGGGCATTGGCCATGGGCGTGGGCGTTTGGTCCATGCACTTTATCGGCATGCTGGCGTTGCGCCTGCCCTTTGCTCTCGGGTTTGACCTGGGTATCACCGCGCTGTCGTTATTGATCGCCGTGTTATCCAGTGGCTTTGCACTGTGGCTGGTCAGCCAGCCACGTCTGCCGGCTTGGCAGTTGGCATTTGGCGCGTTGGTGATGGGGGCTGGTATTGCCTGCATGCACTACACCGGAATGGCCGCGATGCGCATGACCCCGGGCATCGATTACGACCCCGGGCTGTTTGGCGCCTCATTGTTGATCGCCGTGCTGGCGTCCGGCGCGGCCTTGTGGATCGCTTTCAACTTGCGGCGCAACACGCCTTACGTACGCCTGGCGCGGGGGGGCGCCGCGGTGGTGATGGGCATTGCGATCGTTGGTATGCACTACACCGGCATGGCTGCCGCGCGTTTTGATGACAACAGTTTCTGCGGCGCCGCGCTGACGGGACTGAGTGGCAAGGGCCTGGATAACCTGGTGCTGGTCACTTCGCTGGCGGTCTTGATCATCGCGTTATTGACCTCATTGCTCGACGCCCGGCTTGAAGCCCGCACTGCCGTGCTCGCAGACTCACTGACCCTGGCCAACCAGGAACTCACCCATCTGGCCCTGCATGACATGCTCACCGGGCTGCCTAATCGCACCTTGCTCGCCGACCGCATTCAACAAGCCATACAGGCGGTCAGGGAGCAGGGTGGTTGTTTTGCGTTGATGTTTATCGACCTGGACGGTTTCAAGCCGGTCAATGATGCATTTGGCCACCACATGGGTGACCAATTGCTGCGCGAGGTGGGTTTGCGTCTGCGCGAGGACCTGCGCAGCCAGGACACCTTGGCGCGCATCGGTGGCGATGAGTTTGTGCTGCTGGTGCAGTTGACCCAGCCGGACGACGCCATGGGCCTGGCCGAGCGCCAGGTTGGCTTGATCAACCGTACGTTCAAGGTAGCCGAGCATGAACTGAAGATTTCCGCGAGCATCGGCATTGCCATGTTCCCCGGTAACGGCGTTAACCCTCAGGAACTGCTGATGAACGCTGATGCCGCCATGTACCACGCCAAGGGCATGGGCAAGAACGGTTACAGCTTCTTTGATGTGTCGATGAACACCAATGCGCGCAAACAGCTGCAGTTGTTGCAGGACCTGCGCAACGCCGTTGAGCACCAACAGTTCCGCCTGTACTACCAGCCCAAGTTCGACGCGCTCAGCGGTATTGCGGTCGGCGCCGAAGCTTTGTTGCGTTGGGAGCACCCGCAACAGGGGCTGTTGTTGCCGGCGATGTTCATCGAGCTGGCGGAAAAAACCGGGTTGATTATTCCCATCGGCGAGTGGGTGCTCAACGAGGCTTGCCGCCAGATGGCTGTCTGGTACGCGCAGGGTTATGAAGACTGGCGCATTGCAGTCAACCTGTCGGCGTTGCAGTTCTGCCATGCAGGGTTGGTTAAAAGTGTCGCGCAGGCGCTGGAGCGTCACCGCTTGCCGGCCAACAGCCTGACCCTGGAAATCACCGAAACCACTGCCATGAGCGATGCCGATGCGAGCATGACGGTGCTGCAGCAACTGTCGGACATGGGCGTGGACCTGTCCATCGACGACTTCGGCACCGGTTATTCGAGCCTGATGTACCTCAAACGGTTGCCCGCCAACGAGCTGAAGATCGACCGCGGGTTTGTGCGCGATCTTGAACACGACAGTGACGACGCCGCCATCGTCTCGGCCATTGTCGCCCTCGGCCAGGCGCTAGGGCTGCGCATTGTCGCCGAAGGCGTGGAGACCGATGTGCAGCAAAGTTTCCTCACCCGGCTGGGGTGCAACGCGCTGCAAGGCTACTTGCTGGGCCACCCATTGCCGGCCGAGGGGTTCATGGCCGATATCCAGCGCGCCGAAGACGCCTTGGCGCCTGACAAAAGCCGTGGATGACGGGTATTCTTGGATCCAACCTTGAACTGTTGGTTTATTCAGGAGACCGCACGCATGGACAAAGTCGTCATTATCACTGGAGGCAGCCGTGGTATCGGCGCTGAGACGGCCTTGCTGGCTGCACGCCAGGGCTACCGCATTTGCATCAACTACCAGTCTGATGAGGCAGCGGCCCAGCGTGTGCTGGACCAGGTGCGCGCCTTGGGTGCACAGGCCATTGCGGTGCGGGCCGATGTCAGCATCGAGGATGAAGTGATCGCATTGTTCAATCGCGTTGATGCCGAGCTTGGGCGCGTGACGGCACTGGTCAACAACGCCGGCACCGTGGGGCACAAGTCGCGGGTCGATGAAATGTCCGAGTTCCGCATCCTCAAAATCATGAAGACCAATGTGCTGGGGCCGATCCTGTGTGCCAAGCAAGCGGTGCTGCGCATGTCGCCCAGGCATGGCGGGCAGGGCGGCAGCATCGTCAACGTGTCGTCGGTAGCCGCGCGCCTGGGTTCGCCGGGCGAATATGTCGACTATGCCGCGTCCAAGGGCGCGCTGGATACCTTCACCATCGGCCTGTCCAAAGAGGTGGCGGGTGAAGGGATCCGTGTCAACGCGGTGCGCCCTGGCTACATCTTTACCGACTTCCATGCCCTGAGCGGCGACCCGGACCGAGTCAGCAAGCTGGAGTCCGGCATCCCCATGGCCCGTGGCGGGCGCCCGGATGAAGTGGCGGAGGCGATTATCTGGTTGTTGTCGGACAAGGCTTCGTATACCACTGGCACTTTTCTGGATTTGGGCGGTGGCCGTTGAGTCTTTAGCGCCAGTCAAGGCGCCATCGCGGGCAAGCCCGGCTCCCACAGTGGAACGCATTTCACTGTGGGAGCCGGGCTTGCCCGCGATGGCGTCAGATAAGGCAACAACCGAGCCTAGAAGGACCGCACAATGCGCCCGAGTGTTTCCATGGCCTTTTCCGATGCCTCGGTCCACGGGCTGCCGTAGTTCAAGCGAATGCAATTTCTGAAGCGCTGGGTCGCCGAAAAAATCGGCCCCGGCGCAATGCTGATGCCCTGGGCCAGGGCCATTTGGAACAGCTTCAACGAATCGGTTTGCTCCGGCAGTTCCAGCCACAGGAAATAGCCGCCAGCCGGCTGGCTGACCCGCGTCTGTGCCGGGAAATAGCGCGCGATGGCGGCCAGCATGGCGCTCTGCTGTTCTTCCAGGGCGTAGCGCAATTTACGCAGGTGCCGGTCATAGCCGCCGTGTTGCAGGTAGTCCGCAATCGCCGCCTGGGCCGGCATCGAGGGGCACAGCGAAGTCATCAGCTTCAGGCGTTCAACCTTCTGCGCATAGCGCCCGGCCGCTACCCAGCCGACGCGATAGCCAGGTGCCAGGCTCTTGGCGAAGGAACCGCAGTGCATCACCAGCCCTTCAGTGTCGAAGGCCTTGGCCGGTTTTGGCGCGTGCTGCCCGTAATACAACTCGGCGTATACATCGTCCTCGATCATCGGCACTTGATGGCTGCGCAGCAGTTCCACCAGCGCCTGTTTTTTCGCCTCTGGCAGCGTGGCGCCCATGGGGTTCTGGAAGCTGGTCATGGTCCAGCAGGCTTTGATCGGGTAGCGCTCAAGGGTTTGCGCCAGGGCATTGAGGTCGATGCCATCGCGTGGGTGTACGGGGATTTCCACCGCCTTGAGCTTCAGGCGTTCGAGCACTTGCAGGCAGGCATAGAACGCCGGGGCTTCGATAGCGACCAGGTCGCCCGGCTCGGTCACCGCTTGCAGGCACAGGTTCAGCGCTTCCAGGGCGCCGTTGGTGATCAGCAGCTCTTCCATCGGCAGCATCAGGCCGCCCACCATGTAGCGCAGGGCGATCTGCCGGCGCAGTTGCGGGTTACCCGGTGACATGTCGGTGACGACAAGGCGCGGGTCCATCTCACGGCCGGCACTGGCCAACGAGCGCGCCAGGCGTGGCAGCGGGAACAACATGGGGCTGGGGAAGGCCGAGCCGAACGGTACGGTGTTGGGGTCTTTGATGGAGTCGAGCACTGAGAACACCAACTCACTCACATCGACTTCGGTGGACTCGTGCACCTGTTCACTCACCACCGGCTCGGAAAACGGGCTGGGCGCGTGAGTGTTGACGAAGTAGCCGGAGCGCGGCCGCGCACGAATCAGGCCACGGCGTTCGAGCAGGTAGTAAGCCTGGAACACCGTGGACGGGCTGACCCCATAGGTTTGGCTGGCATAGCGCACTGAGGGCACTCGCTGGCCAGGGCCGAGGACGCCGGAGCGGATCAGTTCTGCGATGTCGTCGGCAAATTTTTCGTAGCGTTTCATGGCGGCCTGATTAACTTTCCAATAGTGTTCGCAGGGCAAAATGTGGGAGCTGGCTTGCCTGCGATGACGGTGGCACATTCAACATCATCCGTGCCAGACCGGGCGCCATCGCAGGCAAGCCAGCTCCCACACTTGATCTTCTGTGTGTGTTGGATATCAACGATTCAACGGCGCCACAAAGCGACTGTCCGCTGCACTGTAAATCCACGGTTCATCCACATCCACAACCTTGAAGCGCAAGGTCTGCGAGCTGCTCGCCGGTTTATCGGCCAGCAACGCTACCGACACCGGCACGTCGCTGATTTCCCCCGGCGCCAGGCTGAGCCGGGTCTTGCCTTGCAACTGGAAGGCCTCGGCGTCCACCAGTTCCAGGCGGTAATCCTGGCGCTGCTGGGTCTTGTTGATGACCTTCAAGCTGTAGATGTTTTCGATCAGCCCCTGGCTGTTTTCACGGAACATGCCACGGTCCTTGGTCACGTCCAGCGACACCATTGGCCGTTCAATCAAGGCCACCACCAAGGCGGCGATCATTAGCAGCAGCACGGCACTGTAGCCGATCAGGCGTGGCCTGAGCAGGTGCGTTTTGCCACCTTGCAGTTGATGTTCGCTGGTATAGCTGATGAGACCACGGGCATAGCCCATCTTGTCCATGATCGAATCGCAGGCGTCGATGCATGCGGCGCAGCCAATGCATTCCATTTGCAGGCCATCGCGGATATCGATGCCGGTGGGGCACACCTGCACGCACAGTTGGCAGTCGATGCAATCCCCCAGGCCAACCTGCGCCGGTTTCACCTCGCGTTTGCGCGGGCCTCGGCTTTCGCCACGCGCCGCGTCGTAGGAAATGGTCAGGGTGTCTTTGTCGAACATCACGCTCTGAAAACGTGCATACGGGCACATGTGCATGCACACCGCTTCGCGCAGCCAGCCGGCGTTGATGTAGGTGGCTGCGGTAAAAAACAGCACCCAGAACAGGCTCACACCGCCCATCTGCCAGGTCAGCAACTCACTGGCCAGCGGGCGGATTGGCGTGAAGTAGCCGACAAACGTCAGCCCGGTCAGCACGCTGATACCCAGCCACAGCGTATGTTTTGCCGAACGCCGCGCCAGTTTGTTGAGACTCCAGGGTGCCGCTTGCAGTTTGATGCGTTGGTTGCGTTCACCTTCGGTGACCTTTTCACACCACATGAACAGCCAGGTGAACGAGCTTTGCGGGCAGGTGTAGCCGCACCAAACGCGGCCGGCAAATACGGTAATGGCAAACAGGCCGAAAGCGCAGATGATCAACAGCGCCGACAGCAGGATGAAATCCTGGGGCCAGAAGGTGGCACCGAAGATGTGGAATTTGCTTTCGGCCAAGTCCCACAGCACGGCTTGGCGCCCGGACCAGTTCAGCCACACGGTGCCAAAAAACGCCAGGAACAGCACAGCGGCACCGCCCACACGCAAAGTGCGGAACACGCCGGTGAAGCTGCGGGTATGGATCAGGTTGTCACTGGATTTGGCCTTCACCTTCTTTGGGTGTATGGGCTCAAAGGTGTCCACGGTTGGGATTCTTTCGCTCATGGTCGTTCGCTCATCAGCCTCCATCAGGCCAATGAACTATGAACTTCACGCTGTTTGCATAACAGACTCAGGTAGGTCGATAAAAAGCGGATCAGATGGGCTTTTTATACGTCACTGTGACAATGTGCTGCACCCCGTAGCGCCTGGGGTGCAGCTGGCTTGTGCGCAGGTTGATACAGATCAATCAAATCACCGAATCACTGTCGGTCGCCTTCAAGTGTTTGCGACCGTCCCTGGCACCGGCGACGGTCAGTGCGTCCGCTTCGGCTTCAGTGATGTAGACCCGATCGCCTTGTAACTCTACAAAAGACATGGATTTGGCGCTGTCGGTACTCACCGTCACACCCGTGGCGGGCAGGGCGTATTCCTGGCCGTCGTCAGCGACCTTGAAAAAGCACGTTTGATTGTCGATACGTACAGGCATGGTGCTCTCCTTTTTATGGGCAGTCATGGGTTAGGGCGTCGCGCAGTGCCAGGTGTTCCAGGCAACTGACTGGCGGTCGGCGCTGTCCATCCTCTAACCACACTAAAACGGATAACGACCATGGACGCCTGGTGGCAAGAAGTGCTTCAAACCCTGCATGCAGAATTTGCTGACATCGCTGATGCAAAGCAGCTCACTCAGATAACCGTTCGCCTGCTTATCGCCGCGATCCTGGGCGGTATCCTGGGGTTTGAGCGTGAGCAAAAGGGCAAGGCGGCGGGGGTGCGCACCCACATGCTCGTGGCCTTGGGCGCTGCACTGTTTGTGCTGGTGCCGCAGATGTCAGGCAGCCAGTCGGACGCCATGAGCAGGGTCTTGCAGGGGGTTATCGCCGGGATCGGCTTCCTGGGTGCCGGCACTATCCTCAAGGGCAAGGAGGATGAAGAGGGCCAGCACGTCAAAGGCCTGACCACCGCTGCCGGGTTGTGGATGACCGCCGCCATTGGCGTGGCGGCAGGGGTTGGGCGTGAATCAACGGCGGTATTGAGTACACTGCTGGCGCTCGTTGTACTTGGCTTAATGCCCAAAGTCGTCAGGCTCTTCGAGAAGGAACGTTGAGTCCATGATCAGTGAGCCTTCATCCTTGATTTAATGTGTGTTGGGTTGAGCGCCTCGGTGATGGTGTTCATATCCATCACCGTTTGGGCTGTGTCCTTCACGCACCCATTCAGGTGCTCGAATGCTCCGGCCGTGCCTTTGAAAAACTCATAGACATGGCGAAAGCCATAATCGTCCTTACCCGATATCAACTTTAACAGTAAGGCGATTTTCTGTTTGTCATAGGCTGCCTGATAGTCGCTGAAATAAAGTTGGGTGGATAATTTTACGCAGGCCTCGTCACTATTTTTTTGCAGGAACTTGCCGATGTCCGTCAGGAGGTGAGCAACTTCCTCGGCGTCTGGTTCTTTCAACATGGAGTCGACACTTTCCTGGCTGAAATGCATGCGCATTTCATTGAGGACTTTACGCGACTTCAGGTCGTTGGGCGCACGCAAGACCTGGGCGATGTCCTCCTCTGTGAGGCTTGCTTTAAGCTCGGTGAGATAACGCCGGCTGACGGAAACGTCTGAATGTACGTGTTGGTGGCGGCTTTGCTTCACGTGAATGTCCGACATGGTATTAACCTGCTCGCGTTTAAGAGGGGGGTAAATGAAATGTGCTCAAGTAAGCGCGTGTGGGACTGTAGCAATAGGCGCACAGGCGAGATGTAGGCTATTTCACCTGTGCGCGCAGGTTAATGCGTTTTTAAGGCAGGCATCCTGACGCGAGTACGCGTGTGAGTGATGGCGTTGATCAACAAGGTTGAACAATCACCGGCGGCATGGTTGTGGGCGGCTCCTCCACGGGTGGCGGCAGGTTTTCCGGTGGTTCCTTCTCCGGGATCGGTTCCGGTTCACTCGGCGGCAGCGTTGGGTTGTCGATATTCGGGTCCGGAGTTTCAGCCGGGATCGGGATATTCATCGGTGTGGCCTCCTTTGTGCTTTGCTCTATCGGTGGACAACCGCCGGGCAGGTTTGATTCCCGCCCAATGGCGGCACATCCACCTGAACTTTTGCGCGCAGCCCAGGCTCGGACCTATTACGGCCCTGCTCAGGGAGAGCGTCGCCGTCTCAGAATTCGGATCAAGCAAAGAGCGTCCACAGGGCGTAAGGGGAAGATGCTCGATGACTGCTGAAACACTGACTCCAGAAGACTCCATATTGCCGCTGTCCCAGGCCTTGTTGTTGCCAAGGATCGCGATTGAAAGCACTACGCCCGTCATAGATGGCGGCGAATTTGCTGTGAAGGCCGTGGTGGGCCAGCGCGTCACCGTCACCAGCAAGGTGTTTGCCGACGGCCATGACAAGCTCGCCGTGCTGATCCGCTGGCGCCCGCTGCAGGACGAAAGCTGGCACAGCGTAGTGATGACGGATGTGGGCAACAATGGCTGGGAGGGCGCGTTTACCGTGGCCCAGCAAGGCCCGCACGAATACTGCATCGAAGCCTGGATTGATACCTTTGCGAGCTTCTGCTACGAACTGCGCAAAAAACATGAGGCCGGTGTGCCGGTCAGCCTTGAGCTGCAGGAAGGCCGCAGCCTGGTGTTGCAGGCCGCCGAGCGCAGCGACAATGAGTTACGCGACCGCTTGATGCTGCTGCACCACGAGCTGTCGGGCTTGCTGGAAACCGAGCAGGTCGCGCAGTTCTTGCACGAAGACAGTGCACATTTGATGACCCAGGCCGACCACCGCGCTTACTTGAGCATCAGCACCGTATACCCGCTCGACGTGGAGCGTGAGGCCGCACAATTTGCCAGTTGGTACGAGCTGTTTCCGCGCTCGGTCACCGACGATCCGGCGCGCCACGGCACCTTTAATGACGTGCATGCGCGGCTGTCGATGATCCATGACATGGGCTTTGACGTGCTGTATTTTCCGCCGATCCACCCGATCGGCCGCAGCCATCGCAAGGGCAAGAATAACTCGCTGACCGCAGGCGCCGATGACCCCGGCAGCCCTTATGCGATCGGTAGCGAGGAGGGCGGCCATGAAGCCATACACCCGCAGTTGGGCAGCCGCGACGACTTCCGCCGGCTGGTCAAGGCCGCCGCCGAGCATGGCCTGGAAATCGCCCTCGACTTTGCCATTCAGTGCTCCCAGGACCACCCGTGGCTCAAGCAGCATCCAGGCTGGTTCAACTGGCGCCCGGACGGCACGATCAAATACGCCGAAAACCCGCCGAAAAAATACCAGGATATCGTTAACGTCGACTTCTATGCCGCCGACTCTATTCCGAGCCTGTGGACCGAGTTGCGCGACATTGTTATAGGTTGGGTGCAAGAGGGCGTGAAAACCTTTCGCGTGGATAACCCGCACACCAAGCCGCTACCGTTTTGGCAATGGCTGATCAGTGACGTGCGCTCCAGGCACCCGGAGGTGATCTTCCTGGCTGAAGCCTTCACCACACCAGCGATGATGGCGCGCTTGGGCAAGGTCGGTTATTCCCAGAGCTACACCTACTTCACCTGGCGTAACACCAAGGCCGAGTTGAGCGAGTACTTCACACAGTTGAACGAATCGCCGTGGCGCGAGTGCTTCAGGCCGAATTTCTTTGTCAATACCCCGGACATCAACCCCGGCTTCCTGCACGAATCCGGGCGCCCGGGCTTTCTCATCCGCGCCGCCCTGGCCACCATGGGCTCAGGCTTGTGGGGCATGTATTCGGGGTTTGAACTGTGCGAAGCGGCGCCGGTACCGGGTAAGGAGGAATACCTGGACTCGGAAAAATACGAAATCCGCCCCAGGGACTTCACCGCGCCCGGCAACATCATTGCCGAGGTCGCCCAGCTCAATCGTATTCGTCGGCAGAACCCGGCACTGCACACCCATCTGGGCTTGAAGCTCTATAACGCCTGGAACGACAACATCCTGTACTTCGGCAAGCGCAGCGATGACGGCAGCAATTTTATCCTGGTGGCGGTCAACCTTGACCCGTTTAACGCCCAAGAGGCCCATTTCGAATTGCCCCTGTGGGAGCTGGGCCTGCCGGACGATGCCCAGACCCAAGGCGAAGACCTGATGAATGGCCATCGCTGGACCTGGTATGGCAAGAACCAGTGGATGCGCATCGAGCCGCAGATGCCATTCGGGATCTGGCGAATCACCGTCTCCTGAGCCTGACAGGGATTAACTGTCAGGGATCAACGGTGGGAGCTGGCTTGCCTGCGATAGCGGTATGTCAGCACCGAAAAGGCTAGCTGGCCCACCGCTATCGCAGGCAAGCCAGCTCCCACCTTGATTGCATGTCTTCTGCACAATTTTCAGTGTTCCAGGAGTTTCCAATGGCGAAGAAACCCACCCCAGCCACTTTTATCAAAGACCCGCTCTGGTACAAGGACGCGGTGATCTACCAAGTTCACGTCAAATCCTATTTCGACTCCAATAATGACGGTATCGGCGACTTTCCCGGCCTGATCGCCAAGCTCGACTACATCGCCGATCTGGGCGTCAACACCATCTGGCTGCTGCCGTTCTACCCGTCGCCGCGCCGCGACGACGGCTATGACATCGCCGAGTACCGTGGCGTGCACAGCGACTACGGGACGATGGCCGACGCCAAGCGCTTTATCAGTGAGGCGCACAAACGGGGCCTGCGGGTCATCACTGAACTGGTGATCAACCACACCTCCGACCAGCATCCGTGGTTCCAGCGGGCGCGCAAGGCCAAGCCGGGCTCGGCGGCACGGGACTTCTACGTGTGGTCCGATGACGACCAGAAGTACGACGGCACCCGCATCATTTTCCTCGACACCGAAAAGTCCAACTGGACCTGGGACCCGGTCGCCGGCCAGTACTTCTGGCACCGGTTCTATTCGCACCAGCCGGACCTGAACTTCGATAACCCGCAAGTCATGAAAGCCGTGCTCTCGGTGATGCGCTACTGGTTGGACATGGGCATCGACGGCCTGCGTCTGGACGCCATTCCCTACCTGATCGAACGCGACGGCACCAACAACGAGAACCTGCCGGAAACCCACGGCGTGCTCAAGCAGATCCGCGCCGAGATCGACGCGCATTACCCCGACCGCATGCTGTTGGCCGAAGCCAACCAGTGGCCGGAAGATACTCAGCTGTACTTTGGTGACAAAAAAGGCGACGACGGCGATGAATGCCACATGGCCTTCCACTTCCCGCTGATGCCGCGCATGTACATGGCGCTGGCCCAGGAAGATCGTTTCCCGATTACCGATATTCTGCGCCAGACCCCGGAGATCCCCGCCAACTGCCAGTGGGCGATCTTCCTGCGCAACCACGATGAACTGACCCTTGAAATGGTCACCGACAAAGAGCGCGACTACCTGTGGAACTACTACGCCGCCGACCGCCGTGCGCGCATTAACCTGGGCATTCGTCGGCGCCTGGCGCCGCTGATGGAGCGTGACCGTCGCCGCGTTGAACTGCTCAACAGCTTGTTGCTGTCGATGCCCGGCACGCCGACGTTGTACTACGGCGATGAAATCGGCATGGGCGACAACATCTACCTGGGCGACCGCGACGGCGTGCGTACGCCGATGCAATGGTCCATCGACCGTAACGGCGGCTTCTCGCGCGCCGACCCGGCCAGCCTAGTGTTGCCGCCGATCATGGACCCGCAATATGGCTACCTGTCGGTCAACGTCGAAACCCAGGCCCAGGACCCGCATTCGCTGCTGAACTGGACCCGGCGCATGTTGGCGGTGCGTAAGCAGTCCAAGGCCTTCGGGCGTGGAAGCCTGAAAATGCTCTCGCCGAGTAACCGCCGCATCCTGGCGTATACCCGTGAGTTCACCGGCGACGATGGCCGCACGGAAACCATCCTGTGCGTGGCCAACGTGTCGCGCAGCGCCCAGGCGGCCGAGCTGGACTTATCCGCCTTCGCCGGCATGGTGCCGGTGGAGATGCTCGGCGGTAACGCGTTCCCGCCCATCGGCCAGCTGAATTTCCTGCTGACCCTGGCGCCCTACGGCTTTTATTGGTTTGTGCTGGCGGCCGAAAACCAGATGCCCAGCTGGCATGTGGAGCCGGCGCAGAGCATGCCGGATTTCACCACGCTGGTGCTCAAACAACGCATGGAAGAGTTACTCGACGAGCCGTGCCGCACCACCCTGGAGCACACCTCGCTGCCGGCATGGTTGCCCAAGCGGCGCTGGTATGCCGGTAAAGACACGGCCATCGACCAGGTGCAAATTGCCTACGGCGTGCGGTTTGGCGACCCGCAGCATCCGGTGCTGCTCAGTGAGGTCGATGTGACCAGCGGCGGCCAGGTCAGTCGTTATCAATTGCCGTTCGGCTTTTTAGCCGAAGACCAGTTCACCAGTGCCTTGCCCCAGCAACTGGCGCTGGCCCGCGTACGCCGGGGGCGTCAGGTCGGTTTGGTGACCGACGCTTTCAGCCTGGAACACTTTGTCCGGGCGGTGATCCAGGGATTGCAGGCGGGCACGGTGTTGAACACCCACGAAGGTGATTTGCGTTTTGAAGCCACGCCGCACTTGGCCGCGCTGCAACTGACCGATGAGGCGCAGGTGCGCTACCTGTCGGCCGAGCAGTCCAACAGTTCGGTGGTGGTGGGCGAGAGCCTGGTGCTCAAGCTGATCCGCAAAGTCAGCGCCGGGGTGCACCCGGAGCTGGAAATGAGCGCTTACCTGACGGCCGCCGATTACCCGAATATTTCGCCGTTGCTGGGCTCGATGATTCGTCGCGATGGCGAGGGGCAGGACAACCTGCTGATGATTGCCCAAGGCTACCTGAGCAACCAGGGCGACGCCTGGAGCTGGACCCAGAACAACCTGGAGCGCGCGATTCGCGACGAGCTGGCCCAAGCGATTTCCGAGCAGGAGCAGCATTACAACGCCTTGGGTGAACTGCAGGATTTTGCCGGTTTACTCGGCCAGCGCCTGGGCGAAATGCATGGGGTGCTGGCAGCACAAACCACCAACCAAGACTTCAAGCCCGAGACCACCACGGCCAAGGACACCCAGGCCTGGGCCAAGGACGTCGGCGCGCAGATCGACCGCGCGCTGCAGTTGTTAAAACTTCATCAAAGCCAGTTGAACCCCGCCGATCAGGCGCTGGTCAGTGAAATGCTGGGGCATAAAAAAGCGCTGGCCAGCAGTGTCCAGGCCCTGGCGAAAGCCACGGCCGGCGGTTTGCGCATTCGGGTCCACGGTGACTTGCACCTGGGGCAGGTCCTGGTGGTCAAGGGCGATGCGTACTTGATCGACTTTGAAGGCGAGCCGGCGCGCCCGCTGCATGAACGGCGCGGCAAGCACAGCCCGTATAAAGATGTAAGTGGCGTGCTGCGCTCGTTTGATTACGCTGCCGCCATGGCCCTGAATGTGCAAGGTGTGGATCACTCGCCGCAAGCGGATACCGCCCGCCAGCGTGTGACTGACCGTTACCTGAGTGAAGCGCGCAAGGCATTTATCCAGGCTTATCATCAGGCTACGTCTACACTGGCGCATGACTGGCAGGATGCCAATGGGCAGGACGCAGCGCTGACGTTGTTCAGCCTGGAGAAGGCCGCGTACGAAGTGGCTTACGAAGCAGAAAATCGCCCGACCTGGTTGCCGGTGCCCCTGCAAGGGCTGCACGGTTTACTCAGCGGGCTGCTATCTCAAGCGAATAATGCACGCGGTGGGGAGACGTCATGAGTTTTACACAGAGAGAACCGCTGCAAGCGAAGTTGACCGCCATGCCGGCGCCCAAAGATGTAGAAGCGCTGGTGCGCGCGGAACACCCGGACCCTTTTTCCATCCTGGGGCCGCACGATGACGAGCAGGGCGGGCAATTTATCCGCGCGTTCCTGCCCGAAGCCTTGAGCGTCCACGTGTTGGCCCGCGAAAGCGGTGAAGCCATCGGCAGCCTGGACGCGACCCAGGTGCCGGGTTTGTTTGTCGGGCATTTTTCCACGCGCCAGGGCTACCTGCTGAAGATCCAGTGGGCCGGCGGCGAGCAGATCACCGAAGACCCTTACAGCTTCAGCCAGTTACTGCTGGGTGAGATGGATTTGTACCTGTTCGCCGAAGGCAATCACCGTGACCTCAGCAGTTGCCTGGGCGCGCAGGTCACCAGCGTCGACGGCGTGCAAGGCGTGCGTTTTGCGGTGTGGGCGCCGAATGCGCGGCGCGTATCGGTGGTGGGTGACTTCAATATCTGGGATGGCCGCCGCCATCCGATGCGACTGCGGCATCCGTCGGGCGTGTGGGAGATCTTTATCCCACGTCTGCAAACGGGCGCGGCCTACAAGTACGAGATTCTCGGCGCCCATGGGATTCTGCCGCTCAAGGCCGACCCCATGGCGCTTGCTACTCAACTGCCGCCCGACACTGCCTCAAAAGTCGCCGCGCCGTTGCAGGTGGACTGGCAAGACCATGAGTGGATGCAGACGCGTGCCGACAAGCAAAAGGCCTCGGCGCCATTATCCATCTATGAGCTGCATGTCGGTTCCTGGCAGTGTGAACTCGACGAGGCCGGTGAAGTGTCGCGCCAATATGGCTGGCGCGAACTGGCCGAGCGCTTGATTCCTTATGTGCAGCAATTGGGCTTTACCCATATCGAGCTGATGCCGATCATGGAGCACCCGTTCGGTGGCTCCTGGGGTTACCAGGCGCTGTCGCAGTTTGCGCCGAGCGCACGCTTTGGCTCGCCGGAGGACTTCGGGTTTTTCGTCAACGCCCTGCACCAGGCCGACATTGGTGTGATTCTGGACTGGGTGCCGGCGCATTTCCCCACCGATACCCACGGCCTGGCCCAGTTCGACGGCACGGCCTTGTACGAATACGCCAACCCGCTGGAAGGCTTCCATCAGGACTGGGACACGCTGATCTACAACCTGGGCCGCACCGAAGTGCACGGCTTTATGCTCGCTTCGGCGTTGCATTGGCTCAAGCACTTCCACATCGACGGTTTGCGCGTAGATGCCGTGGCCTCAATGCTGTATCGCGATTATTCGCGCAAAGCCGGTGAGTGGGTGCCCAACCGCCATGGCGGCCGCGAAAACCTGGAGGCCATCGACTTCCTGCGCCATCTCAATGATGTGGTCGCGCTGGAAGCGCCGGGTGCGCTGGTGATTGCCGAAGAGTCCACAGCCTGGCCGGGCGTCAGCCAGAGCACGCAGCAGGGCGGCCTGGGTTTTAACTACAAATGGAACATGGGCTGGATGCACGATTCGCTGCACTACATCCAGCAAGACCCGGTGTACCGCGCCCATCATCACAATGAGCTGAGTTTCGGCCTGGTGTATGCGTGGTCCGAACGCTTTATCCTGCCGATCTCCCACGATGAAGTGGTGCACGGCAAGCACTCACTGATCGACAAGATGCCCGGCGATCGCTGGCAGAAATTCGCCAACCTGCGCGCCTATCTGAGCTTTATGTGGATGCACCCCGGCAAGAAGCTGCTGTTTATGGGCTGCGAATTCGGCCAATGGCGCGAGTGGAACCACGATCAGCAGTTGGATTGGTACTTGCTGCAATACCCCGAACACCGAGGCGTGCAGAAACTGGTCGGTGACCTTAACCGCCTGTACCGCGAGGAACCGGCGCTGCATGAGCAGGACGATGCGCCCCAAGGGTTCCAGTGGTTGATTGGCGACGATGCGATCAACAGTGTCTATGCCTGGCTACGCTGGAGCAAGGACGGCAAACCGGTGCTGGTGGTGGCCAACTTCACCCCGGTGCCGCGTGAGGGCTATGCGGTCGGCGTGCCGTTTGCCGGGCGCTGGAGCGAGGTGATCAACAGTGATGCCGACACCTATGCCGGCTCCAATTATGGCAACGGCGGCGAAGTGCTCACCCAAGAGGAGCCGCGCCATGGGCAGCCGGTGTCGCTGTCGCTGAATCTGCCGCCTTTGGGCGTGTTGATTCTTCGCCCGCAAGCGCTGTAACGGCTCTAGTGTGGTGGATTCTGTTGTCCGCACTACTGGCAGGGTGCCACAATGGCGCCTTTGTCGTGGCAGTCGAAGCAGGCGCATTTCATGAACGGCCTTGGGCGTGGGCAAGACCCGGATGAACTCATCGAACAGCAGGTGCGAACCGACCGTTTGCACCAGCTGTTTCGCCAATCGTTCTCGGCTATTTTCGGCAGCTACCTGGGCGCTGTCATGCTCTGCTGGCTGTGCTGGGGCCGGTTTGACCACAAGGTCATGCTGGTCTGGCTGGGGTTGCTGGCGGTGACATCGCTGGTGCGCGTCAAACTGTTCACCGACTGGTTTCGCTGCCCCGACAGCGAGCGCACGCCCCGGCGCTGGGAGCGCCGCTATTGGGTCACGCTGATGCTGTCAGCCGGCACCTGGGGCCTCGGCGCCCTGGCCGTGATGCCGACGGATGATCGTGTTTCCCAGGTGCTGGTCATGCTGTTTACCGTGGGCATGTCAGTGAGCGCGGTTTCGTGTTATTCGGCCTATCGCTATATGACCCTGGGCTCCATGGCGCTGGTACTGTTGCCGTGCACCCTGTGGTTGCTGTTCCAGCCGGCGCCGATGCAAGTAGGTGTGGCGATCGCGGTGCTGGTGTTCTCGACCTTTGTGGTCAGTGCCACGCGCAAGCTCTCGGATGCGCTGGAAAAAGCCTTCCGACTGACCCGACAGATGGAACGTGCTCACCATATCTCCACGCGTGCTGCCCAGACCGACGAGCTCACCGGGCTGATGAACCGTCGCGCGTTTTTCGAACAGGCCCACCTGCTGTACGCGCATTGCCACCACCACCAGCAGCCGCTGAGCGCGTTGATGATGGACATGGACCATTTCAAGGACATCAACGACACCTACGGCCATCAGGCCGGCGACCAGGTGTTGCGCCAGATTGGCGGGGTGATCAGCACGTCGTTTCGCCAGGCCGATGTTTATGGTCGGCTCGGTGGTGAAGAATTCGCGGTGTTGCTGCCCAACACCTCACTGGAAACCGCGCGAGGCATCGCCGAGCAACTGGTCCAGGCGATTTCGGGCCTGACCTGTGAACCGGTGAAGGGCTTGACCGCCAGCCTCGGTGTGGCCACTACCCGCAGCCTTGATCAGGACTTGCACAGCCTGATGAACAACGCCGACAAAGCGCTGTACCGCGCCAAGGCTATGGGGCGTAATCAGGTGGCCGTCGCGCAGTAGCGCCTCACTCCTTGAGCATCGACCTGGCCAATGCCCGCGCCACTTGGTCGGCGGAGTAGGGCTTGGGGAGGAATTCGAAGCCTTCATAACCGCTGTCGGCCAGTTCTTCGCTGTAGCCTGACGTGAGCACCACCGGCAAGTCGGGGCGGCGCTGGCGCAGCAGTTTGCTCATGGCCACGCCGGTCATGCCTGGCATCACCACATCCGAGAAAATCGCGTCAAACGCCATGCCGTCCGGGCCGGCCAGTGCCAGTGCCTGCTCGGCATGGGTGGCCCAGGTGGTGCGGTAACCCAGGTCCTGCAGGATCTGGTTGGCAAAGCGGCCGACCTCGAGGTTGTCTTCGACTATCAGGATGTGGCGCGCCGCAGTGGCGGGCAGCGGGCTCTGATCTTCCTGGACCGGGCAGGCCTGCACCGCCACAGGCTCGGCCTCGGGTAGATACAGGGTAAACACGCTGCCCTGGCCGAGGTTGCTGGTGACGTCGACGTTGCCACCGGACTGTTTGGCAAACCCGAACACCTGGGACAAGCCAAGCCCGGTACCTTTGCCCACCGCCTTGGTGGTAAAGAAGGGTTCGAAAATGCGCTCGACGGTGTCAACGGCAATGCCGCTGCCGGTATCGGCCAAGGCAATGCTCACAAAGGGCTGGTTTGATTCGGCATCGCCACGGATACGCGGCAGTCTGGCAATGTGGGCGACGCGCAGGGTCAGGGTGCCTTGACCTTCCATGGCATCGCGGGCATTGAGCGCGATATTGATCAGGGCGGTTTCAAATTGGCTGGAGTCGACGCGCACATGGCACGGTCGCTGCGGCAACTCCAACTGCACGCGGATACGCGCACCGGTGAGGCTTTCGAGCATCTCGCCGATGTTCTTGACCCGCAGGCTCACATCGAAAACTTCCGGGTTCAGCGGTTGGCGGCGGGCAAAGGCGAGCAGTTGGCTGGTGAGTTTGCTGGCCCGCTCGACAGTGTCGGACACCGCGCTCATGTAGCGTTGGCGGCGCTCTTCGGACAACCCCGGCTGGCGTAGAAAATCCACCGAGGAGCGGATGATGGTCAGCAGGTTGTTGAAGTCATGGGCCACGCCACCCGTCAACTGGCCGATGGCTTCGAGTTTCTGCGACTGGCGCAGAGCGGCTTCGGCCTGGGCCAGCGCCAGGGTGCGTTCTTCGACACGCTGCTCCAGGGTGGTGTTGAGTTCGGCAAAGGCTGCCAGCCCTTCACGCACATGGGCATCGGCGCGCACGCGCTCGATATGCGCCCAGGAGCGCTCGGTGACTTCGCGCAGCAAAGCCAGGTCGTAGCTCGACCACAGCCGTGGGACTTTATCGTGTACCGCCATCAAGGCCGTCAGCCGACCATTTTTGATGAGTGGCATGCAGATCGTGGCGCTGACGCCCAATGCCTGAAAGGACGCTGACTCTTCTGGTGGCAGCTCGCGCAGGTTGTCATGGATCACCAGTGGCTCACCGGCCCGCAGGCAGTTGACGGCCGTTTCACCGAAAGCCGCCAGGCTGTAGCAGCCGATAATGCTGGGCGAACCGGGGGCTGTCCAATTGTCACGGATGGTGAAGCCGTCTTCATCGGCGTCCATATCGGCGTAGGCGCAGTTACTCACCTGCAGATGTTCGGCGACCAATTGAGTGGTGCTGCTCAGAATGGTTTCGGCATCTGCCGCATTGGCCACCGTGTGGCTGATGGCTTCCAATACCGCCAGGCGACGGGCGAGGAATACTGTGGTGGTGGTTTCCGACACGGTGTCGAGAATGCCGACTACCTTGCCCTCGGGGTCGCGAATCGGGCTATAACAAAAGGTGAAGTACGCCTGTTCCCGCGTCGGGCCGCGTTCAATCACCAGGGGGAAATTTTCGATGTAGGTGGCATGGCCTTGGAAGGCGGCATCGGCGATGGGGCTGATATCCGCCCACACCTCATGCCACACCTCGTTGAACGGGCGCCCCAACGGGTCGGACTTGGTGCCCAGGATCGGAATGAATGCATCGTTGTAGAGTGTGATCAACTGCGGCCCCCAGACAATCGCCTGGGGAAAGCTCGATGCGAAGCACAGCGCTACGGTGGTCTTGAGCACGTCGGGCCACTGCTCCAGCGGGCCTAGTGGCGTGTTCGCCCAGTCATGCTGGCGAACCCGCTCAGCCATTTCGCTGCTGCTTTGCAGCCAATTCATCATTGCGAAAACACCTTGTTTACCACGGTCTGTCGAGGGCCTGAAGCGGTCAGGCTAACAAGCAACAGACCGGAATGAATGCTGCCAGTTCAGCACGATTATTCAGGTGATAGCAATTTGATGTTCTATACAAATGAATAGGCCTGCAGTCGGGCCTAAGACGCCTATTGCGCGCCGAGAACCCCCGTCCAATAAATGCCGGCATCACTCTTGGGGTCCATGGCGTAAGCCGCGCCCAATTCACGAAATTGCGGGTTCATCAGGTTGGCGCAATGCCCGGGGCTGGCGAGCCAGCCGTCCACGACCTTGCGCGGGTTGTCGAGGCCGGCGGCGATGTTTTCGCCGATGTTTTTTGCGATGTACCCGGCCAGTTCCGCACGATCGCCAGGCGTGCGGCCGTCATGATCCAGGTGGTCGAAGAAATTGCCATTAGCCATGTTGCGCGAATGGCTGTTGGCGGCGCTGGCCAAGTCGTCATTCCACGACAGCGGCGTGGTCGCGCTAAACGCCTGGGTGCCGCATTGGCGTGGTTGTTGACGGGCGGTGTTGACCAGATCGAGAAGTTTTTTGCCCTCGGTCTGCCAGTCGCCAAGGCCGCTGGTGAGCAGCGGGCGTGCCAGCACGATGCGCCAGTCCTGGCCGCTGTTGCTCACGCCAATATCGACAAATTGCGGGTCCAGCACCACGCGGCAGAAGCTTTCGCGCACGGCCTTCATCGCCGCCTCGGCGTCTTTGGGGCCGGAGAGGCTGATGGCCTGCACATTCACCATCGGGTACGCGGCCCGCGCGAGCGCCTGCTGCAAGTCGCCGACATTGGTGGCCGGCAGCACCAGCCGCGTATCGCTGGCCAACGGTGGCAGTTCCTGGGAACCCTGGTTGCCGCAGCGTTGTACGTGGCTGCGGTATTCGTTGATCTGTTGCACTAACTGACTTTCTTCATTCGCCATCGCGCTGGCGCAGAACACCACATTGGCGGCCAGCGTCGTCAGACCCATCATCAATGACAGCACGCGCATGGACGTTACCCTTGAGCTTGAAAGTGCCCATGATGCGCGAAGTAACCCGGTTTGGGGCAACGCCTTTTTTGTTTTTTTGCCTCAACGGGTGTTCTGCGGGCAGATCGTGGCGCGGTTGCGCCCCCAGGCAAACGTGCTGGCGGTGACGATCAAGACCAACGCCATGGCGAAGGTCACATGCAAGCCATTGGCAACACTGGGCGGCGCTGCGTGGGCCACATCGGGGCTGGCCCAGGCAAATACCGCGCCCAGGGCCCAGGCACCGAAAATCAGTCCCAGGTTGCGCGACAGGTTCAGCAGGCCAGAGACGGTTCCTCGGCGTGTCGGCGCGACATCGCTCATCACCGCGGTGTTATTGGCGGCTTGAAACAGGCTGTAGCCTGTTGTGAGCAGGATCAGGGCGCCGAGGTAAGCGAGCAGTCCCGCGGTCAACGAAAGCGACAGGGCACCCAGGGCCATCACCCCCAAGCCCGCGAGGGTCATGCGATGGCTACCCAGGCGATCGGTGAGGCGGCCCGCCGGCAGACCGGTCAGCGCCGCAACACAGGGGCCGAGGGCCATGGCCAGGCCCATCCAGGCGGGGTCGAGCCCCAGGCCACGGGAGAGGTAAAACGGCCCGACCACGAACGTGGCCATGATCACTGCCGCCACCAGCGCGCTCATCGCCAACCCGGCCCGCAGCGACGGGTCTTGCAAAGGCTGCCAGAAAGCACCTGCCGATTCGCGGGCGCCGGCCTGGCGGTCTGCCGGTAAGTAATAAAAGGCGAGGGCGGCGGCCAACAGGCCCAAGGGTACGCCGACCGCGAACAACGCGCGCCAGCCCCACAGGCTCAGCAACACGCCGCCGACACTGGGGCCCATGGCGGTGCCGACTGCTGACATCGTTCCGAGCAAACCCATCACCTGCCCGGTACGCGCCTTGGTGACCGTGTCGCCCACCATCCCGAGGGTCATCGCCATCATGCTCGCCGCCCCCAGGCCTTGCAGGGCGCGCGCGGCAATCAGCCATTTAAGCGATGGTGCTGCCGCGCACAGTGCACACGCCACGGCGAACAGCAGCAAGCCGGCGAGCAATACGCGTCGGCGCCCCCAACGATCGCCCAGGCGGCCGGCACCGACAATCACCGCCGTGATCGCCAGCAGGTAGGCGAGCACCACCCACTGCACGGCATGAAAGGATGCATCAAATGCCTGGGCCAGGCTGGGCAGGCCGACATTGGCGATGCTGGTGCCCAAAGCGGCCAGCAACATGGATAGCGACAGACTGACGAGCGCGGCGCGTGAAGAGTTGTGCATGGACGATTCCTTGAGTGAAGGCAACTGACACAACTCTACGGCGTGGCCTAATATGGCGGAAGACGCATGGGTTGCAGCTAATACCTGCATCAAACGCCTGATAAGGAACACGTATGCCCGACCTGAATTTGCTCATTACCCTGGATACGTTGCTTAGCGAGGGCAGTGTCGCCGCTGCCGCCAGGCGCCTGCGCCTGAGCCCTTCGGCCATGAGCCGCGCGCTGGCACGCCTGCGTGAAACCACCGGTGACCCCTTGCTGGTGCGCGCCGGGCGCGGGCTGGTGCCGACCCCGCGGGCGGTCGAACTGCGTGAACACGTCAGCCGTTTGGTGCAGGAGGCCCAGGCGGTGCTGCGCCCTGCGCAAACCTTGGACATGGGCCAGGTGGTACGCACGTTCACGCTGCGCTCGAGCGAGGAGTTTGTCGAAAACCTCGGCCCGGCGTTGCTCGCGCGTATCGCCCAGGAAGCGCCGGGCGTGCGCCTGCGTTTCGTCGACAAGAGCGACAAGGACTCGGCGCTGCTGCGCGAGGGCAGTATTGACCTGTCGATTGGCGTGGTCGACGCCAGCGCCAGTCCCGAACTGCTGACCCAGGCGCTGTTCCGTGACCGACTGATCGGTGTGGTCCGCAGCGGCCATGCGCTGAGCCAGGGTGAAGTCAGCGCCGAGCGCTTTGCCCAGGGCCAGCATGTCTACGTGTCACGCCGTGGGCTGGACCGTGGCCAGGTCGACGACGCCCTGCAAGCGCTGGGCCTGACGCGGGAGATCAGCACCATCGTCGCCGGCTTTGCCACCGCCATCGCCCTGGCCCGCGACACCGACCTGATCGCCAGCGTGCCCGAACGCTACACCGCCCATCAGCGCGACGGGCTGTACAGCTTCGCGCTGCCGATAGTCGTGCCGCCGTTCACCGTGGCCATGCTCTGGCACCCACGCCTGGATGCCGATGTGGCCCACCGCTGGTTGCGCGGCTGTTTGCGCCAGGTGTGCGGGCAGCAGGTACAATCACCGCTGCCTTGACGCTAAACCCAGGAATTTGCATGTTCAGCCTTACCCGCTACACCACCGCGTGCCCCGAGCCGATCAACAGCCAGATCCTGCAGATGGTGGTGGACAACCTCACCGACATCAGCAGTGTGGCGTTGCCGCCGAGCAACCTGCTCTACAACATCTATCAATATGCCGTCGGCTTTGAGGTGCACCTGTACCTTGAAGCGCTGAATGGCGCCAAGGGCATCGCGGTTGAACTGGTGGTGGCGATGCGGGACGAACAGGTGATCGGCTTTTGCCTGTACCTGCCCGTCAAGGACGATCCGCACGCCTGTGGCATCGCCTTCATGGCGGTGCAAGCCGGGCACCGGCGCCAGGGCGTGGCCCGCGCGATGCTTGGCGAGGTGCTGGCGCATTACCCCCACGCAGAGCTGGCCTGCTCAGTGGAAAAAGTGCCGGCGTTCCAAGCGCTCGGCTTTCAGGTGCGTGGCGCACGCGGCACCCAAGTGTTGATGAACACCCGCGATTACGGCACCGATGGCTTGATGGGCGTGCTGGACGTGGCTGCGATCTATAGCTCGCTGGAGGTGCGACAGATTCATACCTACTTGCTGCAAAAACACGGCAAGCGCGCGATGGTTGATGCCGAGAAGCAGCGGGATCGGCATTTGGATCAATTGGGGCGTAAGGTACAGCTGTTTGTAAGTGAGTATCGGGACTGAATTCAAAAAAACTCTCTTGGGAGGTTTTTTATTGGGTGCAGCAAATCGGAATGATCGTACTAATTAACCGGGGTATGTGCTTGTTTTCTGCACACATATAAATAGACGGCAATTGACACTGAAGCAGTTAAAAATGCTATGCCGGCTGACACAATAAAGGGGGCTGGGCGACCACCTGCGATTATTATTAGTGTTCCTAAAGAAGGTCCGATTATAACGCATAAAATTTGGACGCTTCTGAAAGACATGGATACCCTTCCGATAGTGTCAGGAGGGCATAATTGTTGAAGGATTATATTTGAGGATATTATTAGTGTTTCATGGCCGAAGCCATTAAGAAACCAAGCCAGTGGATAGATATAGGCTCTTCCAGGTACTTGGAAAAATACTAAGGTCGCGGTCAGGATTAATGCGGCGGAGAAAACAACCAGTGCATGTGTCCGGAGTAGCAGTTCATCGATATGGCTGAACTTGAATTTTACCAGCAGTGCGGCGCCTATCGCGCCAGCCGCTGTTGCGGAGACGATGACTGAGAAATTAACTGAAGGTAAACCTTCGTAGGCTAAGAAGGATGCCAAATGCGGGTCGTAGATTCCTAAAGCAAGTGAAGTGAGTAGGGAGTACAAAAAGCCGATGCGTAGCTGAAAGGGTAAGGTATTGAATATTGCAATTCCTCTTGCTATGTCACGATAGAGTGGAAGGGGGTTCGTGGAGGCGTCGATGATTTTCGGTTGGAAGACCCTGCAGATAGACCTCAGGAGTGGAAAGGTCAAAAGAACGGCAGCGGCTGATAAAAAGAATAAGTCCTTTGGTGATAATATTATCGTCAATATACCTGCTAGTAACGGCGCAAGTATTTTTGTGGATTGGTCAAATACACTGATGTAGCTAAAAAAAGATTTGCGCTCATCAGCAACTATCAGTTGCCGAACCATAATGGTTATTGAGGGGAAGTAGAATAAGTTTGATACGCCTTTCAAGATAACGAAAAGCAAAAAAATCTTAAGATCTGGAGAGACTGCGAGGGCTAAAGTAGACAGTGTGCGGACTAAAGCCCCAAATGCCAGTGTTTTCCTTGCGTCATGTCGATCTATCAGCGTTCCGACAATAGGGCCTAGAAACAACATGGGGGCACCTAGGCAAAAAGCCAGGAGCGCTATCGACGAAGGCGAGGCATGCCACAAATAGACGGGGATCGTGAAAATCAAAAAAATATCAAGCCATAGTGAGAGGCTGGAAAGCGCTTGCACACAAATAAGCTTACTTGACGTTTTCATGATGTCTATCTGAGTTCAGAAAAAGTTTGTCTTCAATTACGAAGCTATCGAGGTCGTGCTCGCTCGCGAAGCGATACAGGTTGCTTAATCTATTTATGAGGCTGCGTCCATTAAGGTTTAGGGGGGTTATGTTATGCCGACTCTTGACGCATTAAGATAGTGTCGGCTCTGTAATTGTATATATCATCTCAGGGTTGTTGTCTCCAAAGGTTTGTGACGCGTTTAAATCGTATGTGTGCCTACTGGTGATTGTCAATTCTGTTTTTTGAATAATAGTGTTTTTCATAGGTTTTTGGTGTGTTTTTACAGAGGTGTATCAGATAGTTCTGATCGGCATTTCCTACGTTGCGCTTCGCCGTTGATTTCTAAAGATACTTATTTATACATAGGGCTGTAATGTTTGGTTGCATTACATCAGGCCGCTACCCATGGCGGCCATGATTTTATTTCTAAACTAGTTCCGTGTGTGAAAAGCCTGGAACTCAATAAGGAATTGTCGCCACAGAAGGCTCGCTGATCAACGCAGTTGCAGCAGTCTTTCTACCTGAATTGGAGTTCTATCTATGCACATTGGCGGCTTCAACGCTAAATCTGTACACGGCAATTTTGAGATGTCTCAGATGATGGGCAGGCCGAAGAGCCTGGAAATGAGCGATGCAAAACAATTCGATCCGGCGCAAAAGCCTGAGGTCAATGAGCAGTCTGCCAAGGACCTCAGCGCGCACAGCCAAATGTTGACGGCGCGTAGGGGCGGCAGTGATCTGCTGCCTGGCGTCGGCAGCAAGAAGATCTCGTTCTGATTGCACAGAGGCCCGTATCGTCAGATACAGGTTAATGAGATGGTCACTCCCAACACCCTGTGAGGGCTACGCTTTCACGGGGTGTCGCGGCGCTTGATTCCTTGTGCGCGAAGAATTAGTTAAACGCAGCCGCGATTGACCATTGCCAGAATCGTCGCCACCAGCTCCTGCTGCGCCTCCTCACGGCTGATCTCACCACTGGCGGCCGCCTGGGACAAGGCTTCGGCGGCACCCAGCATGGCGCGTAAGCCTGCCTGGGAAACAGTGCCGTTGGGCGCGAACGGCGCCAGTGCGTCGCGGCACTTTTGCAGGAAGATCGCCTCGTATTTGCGCTTCAGCGTTTCCAGTTCCGGCGAGCTGCTCAAGGCGGCAATCACCCCCGGAATTTCCCGCCCTTGCAACAACACGCAATCGACGTAGCACGACGCGATGACCCAGGCTTGCTCCTGCACGGTCGCGGCGCTGGAGTCCAGCGCATCGGCAAACACCTGGTTCTGGCGGCTATCGAAGTCTTCATACAGTGCGGCCAGCAGGCCGGCGCGGGTGACGAAATGGTCGTAGACCACCGGCTTGGTGACGCCCGCCAGCTCGGCCAGGCGGCCCAGGGTCAGGGCTTCGGTGCCTTCTTCGCGTACCAGTTGCCAGGCCATGTCGAGCAATTGGCGCAGGCGATCCTCGCGGGACAGGCGGCGGCGTGGGGCAGGGGATTCAGCGCTTGACATGCTTATATACCAAAAGTAACTTAAGGTGCGTAACCTACTAAAAGTAGCTAGCGCCCAGCCTAGCCCGAAATGGAGTCAATGTCATGCACGCACTGATCGTTGTAGGCCATCACGACCCGCAATCCCTCACCCATAGCCTCGCCGCGCAAGTGGCGGCCGGGCTCACGGCGGGCGGCCACACTTATGAGGTTGCCGACCTCGCCGCCGAAGGCTTCGATCCGCGCTATACCGCCGCTGACCACCTCGTACACCGCACTCGCGCTGAGCCGCCCGCCGATGTGCTCGCCGAGCAGGCGCGCATCGACCGCGCCGATGCATTGGTGCTGGCGTTTCCGATTTATTGGTGGTCCCTGCCGGGGCTGCTCAAAGGTTGGGTTGACCGCGTGTTCGTCAACGGCTGGGCGATTGATTACGGCCCCGATACGCCGGTGGTGAAAAAACTGCGGCACTTGCAGGTGCACCTGCTGGCGTTGGGTGCGGCAGATGAAAGCGCGTTTGATCGGCACGGTTATGCCAAGGCCATGCGCACGCAAATCGACTACGGGATTTTTGATTACTGTGGGGCGCAGGTGGTGACGTCAACGCTGCTGCTGGATTCGGAAAGCGGCGCTGCGCAGGCGCACTTGCACACCGCGAAAGCCATAGGGCAGGGCTTGTTTGCACACGAAACGGTGGCTGGTTAGTCAGCCTTCGCGAAACAGATCGTGAGCATCCAACAGGCGGTAGGCGATTTCCGGGCGCTTCTCCATGCCACGGCGAATCGCTGCCGGAATCGCCTGGCGGGTTTTGCGGCACAGGCCGGGCTGCTCATCGATGTTGATCTGAATGCCGCGCATGCTCTTGACCTCGGTGTGCCCCGGCGCTACCTGCACGCGGATCCCCAATAGTTCGAACATCTTCTGTTGCATGTATTCCAGGTCTTGCAGGCTCTGGAGGTTTTCCAGGCGCTCGACCAGCTTTTTTTCTTCCTGACGCGTCAGGCTGAGAATGCGCAGGTCGGCGCCGGGCGCTTGTAACAGCTGTTCGCGGTCGCAAGCGCAGACGCCGGGTGGGCAGGGTTGGCGAATTGACATGTGCATTCCCTCCCTACGCCGACGTGCTGGCTCAGTAGCTGAGCGTTACCCCAAGGCTGCCCAAGGCCTTCCAGTATTCAGGGTAGGTCTTGGCCACGCAGTCCGGGTCTTGAATGCGGATTCCCGCCACCTTCAGCCCGGCCAGGGCAAAACACATCGCGATGCGATGGTCGGCGTGGGTGTCGATCAGCGCATTGCAAGAGGTGCCGGCCAGCGCCGGGTCGCTGGCCACCAGCAGGTCGTCGCCCTCGATGGTCGCCAAGCCTGGACGAATCTCGTTGAGGCCGTCGTGCAGCGCCTGTACACGGTCACATTCCTTGACGCGCAGGTTGGCCAGTTCAGTGAAGCGCACCGGGGTGTTGTTGAACGCAGCCAGCACGGCCAGGGTCGGGATTGCGTCCTGCATCTGCGAGCCGACTACCGTGGCTTGCATGTTCGGGAACTGCGCGATCACGGCCTGGGCCTTGGCGTCCGGCTGGGTGAAGTGCTGCGCGGCCACGCCGATGTCGATGCGCCCGCCGGTCAACACTTCGGCGGCCCACAGGTAAGTGGCGGCGGAGGCGTCGGGTTCGATCAGGTAGTCATGGGCGCTGTAGCCGGTGGGGGCTACGCGCCAGGTGGTGTCGTCGACCACCTCGACCTGCGCACCGAACGCACGCATGCAGTCCAGGGTCAGGTCGACGTAGCCACGGGCGCCGATGTCCTTGCCGGTCAACGCCACTTCAATCGGCGCCTGGCCGCAGGCGGCGAGCATCAACAGGGCTGACACGTACTGGCTGGACAAGCCGCCATCAATCTCAAAACGCTTGGCCTGCACCTTGCCCACGCCGTGTACGGTTACCGGCGGGCAGCCGGTCGGGCTGTCGACGCGGATGCCGTTCTGGCCGAGGGTGGCCAGCAGCGGGCCGATCGGACGTTTTTGCATGTAGTCGTCGCCGTCGAGCACCACGGTGCCTTCGACGGTCGCCACGGCGGCAGTCAGAAAACGCATCGCGGTGCCGGCATTGCCGAGGAACAGCGGCTGCGACGGCAATTGCAACTTGCCGGAGCCGGTCACAACGAAGGTGGTGTCGTCCGGTTCATCGATGCTCACGCCCATCTGGCGCAAGGCCACCGACATGTGGCGGGTGTCATCGCTTTTCAGTGCGCCGCTCAAGCGGCTGGTGCCCTTGGCCAGGGCGGCCAGCAGCAGGGCGCGGTTGGTAATGGATTTGGAGCCGGGGGGCGCGACCTTGCCGTTCAGGGCGAAATTGGGCGGTGTAACGGTCACGGTTTTCTGCGAACTCAAGGTACAAGGCTCCTGATCAAGGCAAGGCGGTAGGGAGTGGCCGACGGGCGGACCCGAATAATCAGCTAAACACGCCACCCTTGTCGAGCAGGGATCGTGGTAGGGCGCGTATTTCGAGGCGGTCGCCGACTTGTCCGGGGAATGGACTGCTCCTGTAGTCGAACTACTCCTGCGGGCGTAGGACAAGCAGCAAATCTGATGCAGGACAACGGCGCTCACTTAGCGAAACGAGGGCGACGTGAGATCTTTCCGAGAGAAGTGGCGACTGGACAATAAAGCCCGCCAAGGTAAGTTCAAGGCGTGCCCCATGACGGGGCACATTCAATCAAGGAGTGAATGAAATGAACAAACCCCAGACCCAACTTCGTCACGGTCGCGTGGTGACCCCGGCCAGCCGTGGTTCAGTGGCGGTGGAGCGTGGGCTGCTCGGCAACTGGCAAGTCAACGAGATGGAAGGCGGTAAAAACTTCCCATCGCTCGCCGCCGGGCCATTCCCGGCACCTTATGAAACCGATGATCAAAGCGTCACACCGCCTGGCGACGGGCATATCTTGAGCGGCGGCAAAACCGACGACCGCGATTGCATCAACTTCACCGACGAGGAGATGAGCAAAAAGCTCAATAGCCCCTTCACTTGGCCGTTGCTGAATGTCGAGGCTGGCCAGGTGTTCAAGGTGCAGTGGGAGTACACCGCCGCCCACGTCACCCGTGGTTATCGCTGGCTGATCACCAAGGATGGCTGGGACCCCAAGCAACGCATCAGCCGTGCGCAACTTGAGGCCAAGCCGTTTTTCGAAGACTTCTACACCCAGGTGCCGTACTACCAGCACGCCGATGAAATGAAGGCCAAGGTCGAACACCAGGTCACGCTGCCCAAGGGCAAGAAAGGGAGGCATGTGGTGGTGTTGATGTGGATCGTGGCCAACACCGGCAACGCGTTCTACCAGGCGTTTGACCTGGACTTCAAATAAGCGCTGTTACCGCTGGGCCAACCAGTAGTCATGCAGCGCCCGCGCGGCGGGTTCGATGGCTCGAACCCGCTGCTGGTGGGCGTTTACATCCAGGTAGGCCGGTAGTTCGAAGTTGTCCTGCTCGGCGCACCAGGAAATCTTCTCCAGCAGCGCCGCCTGTTCGGCCGGCAGTTCTGGCCAGTTGCCAATCGCGGCGCCACGGATATAACCAAAGCACCATTCCTCGGCAAGCGTGACGGTTTGACCTTGGTGCTCGGTGTCATCGAAGCGCGCCTTGAAGCCTTGCGCATTGGTGGCCAATTGCGCCGCCAGCATATTCATATGGTGCACGCACAGCTCGAGGAAGCGCTGGGCTTCTTCGACGTTTTCCCACTCCGGGTTCTGCCCACCCCAGATCGCCGGGAACCACTCACCCACGTCCACCTGTGCCGGGCTGGAGACCAGCGCGGTGAAGTAGCCGTCGAGTTCAGCCAGGTTCAGCACCGAATGATCGTCGCCGTATTTCAACAGCGTTTCGTCGATGAAGTCGAAATCGGCAGGGGTGAGGGGTTGGGCGAGCATGGGCATATCCTTTAAACGTCGAGCGCCGCGAAGTGGGCGGCTTAAAGCGCAGAGGATGGCGCTTGGGCGGGCTTTTTTCCACTTATTTCCCAGCGCTGACACAGCTTGCTCACGCACATCGAACCCACCACCGCCAGAATGATCGGCACCAGAAAGTCATGCTCGATGCGCGTAAATTCGGCCACCAGCACAATCGCGGTCAGCGGCATGCTCATGCTGGAGGCCAAAAACGCCGCCGCGCCGATAATCGCAAACGCGCCGAGCGGCACCCCGGGCCACACCAGGCTCCAGGCACCGCCGAGCAGAATCGCCAGCAGCGCGCCATTGGCCAGGCCCGGCGTCAGCAGGCCACCCTCGGCGCCCGCGCGCAGGCTGCTCGCAGTGATCAGCACCTTGACCAGCAGCAGGATGGCGGCCAGGCCTATCGTCAGCTCATTGTCGAAGCCCAGTTGCGCCGGGCCTTTGCCATTGCCCAGTATCTGCGGCAGCAGCATCGCCAGCCCGCCGATAATGGTGAAGTTGATCAGCGACATGACTGGCAGGCGCCAGCCGCGCGCGGCGTTGGCCCTGGCGGCGCCGGTAAAACGGCTGAACCCATAAGCGGCCACGCCAAACACCGGCCCGCACACTACCGCCCAGGCGATCAGCGCCGGGCTGAGCACAAAGTGCGGCACTGCATATTGCGATTCCGCACCCAGCCCGATCCACGCCACCGAAGCGCCAATCGCCGAGGTCGCCAGCGCAATCACCGCCGCCGGCCAGCTGAAGGCGCCCACCAGCACTTCCAGCACAAAGACAGCGCCGCCCAAGGGCACGTTATACACCGCCGCCAACCCGGCACCGGCACCGCAGGCCACGATCAAACGGTGCATGTGCGGTTCCAGGCGCGCGCGTTGTGACAGCCAGGTCGCGGCCAGCGCGCCGACTTCACGCGGCGCCACTTCACGGCCCAATGGCGAGCCAAGCGCCACGGTGATGATCTGCAGCACGGCGTGGGCGAGGGTGGTCTTGGGCGGCATGATCGGCATCTTTTCAGACACGGCCTGTTTGATGCTCACCAGCGGGCGACCATAGCGATAAATCGTCCACCAGCCCAGCCCGGCGACCAGGCCGCACACCACCAGCACCAGCAGACGGCGCTCCGGTGCGGCAGCGGTGACGCCCCACAAAAAGGTTTCGTGGCTGACCAGGCTGTCGAGGCTGTAACCGTAGGCCAGGTGCTGGATGCCGTGCAGCAGCAACGCCAGCAACATCCCGCCCAGCCCGGCGCCAATGCCGGTCAGCACGACCACCAGGGCCAGAATCAATGATGAACGAAAGGTGGACGGCATAGCGGGCTCCAGGCAATGGCCCTGAGTGTATAGCCGATAAAGTGCGGTGCCTGGGTGAAATGTATCGGCAGGTCATAAACCCCGCGCCCACAACATTTCATTACTTTTGCCAGTCCCGTTTTTGGCCGATGCGCCGTCATGCTCCCTTGTTATAGTTCGAGCCTTATTACTCGCCAGTCAGGGATCACTGCCATGTCCGAATACCAAGCTTTCATCGTCGAACTCACCGGCAACGTTGCCCATGTGCAGATCAACCGCCCGGAAAAAATCAACGCGATGAACGCGGCGTTCTGGACCGAAATCATCGACATCTTCCAATGGGTCGAAGACACCGACGCCGTGCGCGCCGTGGTGCTCAGCGGTGCCGGCAAGCATTTCTCGTCCGGCATCGACCTGATGATGATGGCCTCGGTGGCCAATAGCTTTGGCAAGGACGTGGGCCGCAACGCACGCCTGCTGCGGCGCAAGATCCTCGAGCTGCAAGCCTCGTTCAATGCCGTCGACACCTGCCGCAAGCCGGTGCTGGCGGCGATCCAGGGTTACTGCATTGGTGGCGCCATTGACCTGATCAGCGCCTGTGACATGCGCTACGCCGCCGAAGGCGCGCAGTTTTCGATCAAGGAAATCGACATCGGCATGGCCGCCGACGTCGGCACCCTGCAACGTCTGCCACGCATCATTGGCGACGGCATGTTGCGTGAACTGGCCTACACCGGTCGCCCGTTCGGCGCAGAAGAAGCGCGCAGCATTGGCCTGGTCAATCGTGTGTATCCCGATCAGGACAGCCTGTTGGCCGGTGTAATGGAAATCGCCCATGAAATCGCGAGCAAATCACCGATTGCCGTGGCCGGCACCAAAGCCATGATCAGTTATATGCGTGACCACACAGTCAATGATGGTCTGGAATACGTTGCCACCTGGAACTCGGCTATGTTGCAATCCAACGACCTGCGCGTGGCCATCGCGGCCCATATGAGTAAGCAGAAACCCGAATTCGTGGATTGACTGACATGACCCCAGGCTGGATTACCACAACGCTGCTGGACAACGACGCCCCTGGCGGCTGGGCCGTCGCCCGCAGCCGCGCGGGCTTTTTGCATGACACCAACGGGCCGCTGTTCCCGCGTGAATGGCTCAAGCGCCAGGACCTGTCGGTGTTCGCCGAACACGGCATCGGCCACCTTGACGGCGAGCCTGTTTACTTGCTGGAGCTGAACGCGGCGGCCGAGGTGCCAGGTTGCAGTTGGCAGGGTTTGCGCGGCTTTATGTTGCAGGGCGACCACACCCTGTACAAAGTGCTGGGCTACGCCGCGCAGATCGGCACCTGGGCGCGGGAGCATCGGTTCTGTGGCAGTTGCGGCCAGGCCATGGTGCAGGTGCCGCGCGAACGTGCGATGTATTGCCAGGCCTGCGACCTGCGCAGCTACCCACGCATTTCGCCGAGCATGATTGTGCTGGTGACCCGTGGCGACGAGATCCTGCTGGCACGGTCGCCGCGTTTTGTCACGGGTGTGTACAGCACGCTGGCGGGGTTCGCCGAGCCGGGGGAGTCGGCCGAAGACTGCCTGATCCGTGAAGTGCGCGAAGAAGTGCAGGTGGAGGTCAAGAATATTCAGTACATGGGCAGCCAGTGCTGGCCGTTCCCGCACTCGATGATGCTGGGCTTCCATGCCGAATACGCCGGGGGTGACATCGTGCCCCAGGCTGATGAGATCGAAGACGCGCAGTGGTTCAACATTCACGACTTGCCGCCGTTGCCGGCGTCACGTTCGATCGCGCGTTACCTGATCGACCTCTACCTGGCGCGCCGTTTAGGCCACGCTGAACCAGTGTTGCCAGGCTAGGCGCACCGTCAGGCCGAGGACCACGGTGATAAACACCGGGCGAATGAATTTGGCGCCGCCGCTGATTGCGCTGCGTGCGCCAAAGAACGCGCCACACATTACCGAGAAGCCCATCGCCAGGCCGACGATCCAGTCCACCGAGCCATTGAAGATAAACACCGACAGCGCCGCTGCGTTGCTGACGAAGTTCATGCTGCGCGCCACGCCGCTGGCTTTGACCAGGTCGATGGGGTGCAGCAGCATCGTGCTGACTGTCCAGAACGCGCCGGTGCCGGGGCCGGCCACGCCGTCGTAGAAGCCCAGGCCGAAGCCTTGGGTCGATTGCCATTTCTTCTTGATCGGTGCATCGGCATCCAGCGGCGCCTTGGGCGTGCCGCCGAACAGCAAATACACACCACAGGCGAACACGATCACCGGGAGCATTTTGTTCAGGGTTTCGGCGGGCAGGTAGTGGGCGACCACGGCACCCGCCAATGCGCCGACCAGCGTGCCGACGATGGCGTGTACCCATTGGCGCGGGTGGAACAGCTTGCGCCGGTAGAAGGTGAAGCTGGCGGTGGCGGAGCCGAAGGTCGAGCTGAGCTTGTTGGTGCCCAGCACCAGGTGCGGTGGCATGCCGGCGGTGAGCAATGCCGGTGTGGTGAGCAGGCCGCCGCCGCCGGCGATGGCGTCGATAAAGCCGGCAATAAAGGCCACGCAGGCAAGAATGGCGAGGGTGGTCAGGTCAACGCTGAGTTCGAAGGGCATGGGCAGGGCTTATTATTGGCAGGGCGCAGAAAAGGGCTGCGCCAAAGGCCGGTATCTTACTTGTATCTTGTTGTTCTACGCGATCCAAATGTGGGAGCTGGCTTGCCTGCGATAGCGGCAGGGCAGGCCCAACTGCTGTAACTGACCCGACGCCATCGCAGGCAAGCCAGCTCCCACCTTTAAACCGTGCCCGCCTGACTGTGATCGTTCCCACGCTCTGCGTGGGAATGCCGCCTCTGACGCTCTGCGTCTGCTCTGGATCTTCAGCTGTGACGTTTGTCCAGCCACTCCAACGCCGTGCGCCACACACAAATCCCCAGAAAATACGCCGACATCACCGACCACAACCCGAACGTCCACGGGTTGGTATTGGGGTAGTCCACCACCATCAAAAAGCTGCACAGCAACCAGATGGTGGTCACGGCGATGTTGATCGGCATAAAGCGCTTGACCCGGAAGGGGTGTAGAAACTTCATCGGTGTCACGGTCAGCAGCGCCAGGCCGATCACTGTGGCCAGGGTCACCCAGGCGTCCGGCTGGATGATGTAAACGCACAAGGCCACCACATTCCAGGCCGCGGGAAAGCCGACAAAATAGTTGTCCTTGCTCTTCATGTTCACATTGCAGAAGCAGAACAGCGACGACACCAGGATCACCGACACGGTAAACAGGTGGGTAAAGTCCGGCAGGTCGATATAGCGGTAGATAAACAACGCCGGAATAAACACATAGGTCAGGTAGTCAATCACCAGGTCCAGCACCGAGCCATCAAAGCTGGGCAGTACCGTGCTGACATTCACCCGTCGCGCCAGCGAGCCATCCACGCCATCGACCACCAGCGCCAGGCCTAGCCACAGCAGGCAGGCCTTGGGTGAGTTTTCCAGCAATGCCAGGGTGGCCAGGAACGCCAGCACCACACCGGTGGCGGTAAAGCCGTGGGCGCCCCAGGCTTTGAGTCTGGCTACATGCAGGGTCGATATCACGGGCGGCTCTCCAAAAGATGAAACAGGGCAGCCGACGACGTAACGCCGTCGAGTCTGGCCGGGGAATGCAGGTATCGACCGGGAAGGAGGGAATAAGGTTCACCGCCCCGGTGTATCACTTAGCGTAGCAAGGGTCAGACGTTTCGGCATCAACCCTGACGGAACACCAATGCCTTCAAACCGCTTTGCGGGTCGACATCGGGAAATTCCGGCGGGTTTTCCAATCGCTGCACAAAGCGCAGGCCCGGTGCTTCGCGGGTTACGCCGTCAATCAGGAAGTCTTCACCGAAGGCCGGGTCGTTCATGCAGGCCAACACCGTGCCGTGGGCTGTGAGCAAATCCGGCAGGCGGCGCAGCACGCGTTGGTAGTCTTTGGTCAGCAGAAAGCTGCCTTTCTGGAACGACGGCGGGTCGATGATCACCAGATCGTAAGGGCCGCTGTTCGTCACCTTGGCCCACGATTTGAACAGGTCGTGGCCCAGGAAGCTGACGTTACTCAGGTCATGACCATTGAGGCGATGGTTGTCGCGCCCGCGACTCAAGGCGCCACGGGCCATGTCCAGGTTTACGACATGGTCGGCGCCGCCTTCGATGGCGGCCACCGAGAAACCACAGGTGTAGGCGAACAGGTTGAGCACGCGCTGGCCCTTGGCCTGTTCGCGCACCCAGTTGCGGCCGTAGCGCATGTCGAGGAACAGGCCGCTGTTCTGTTTTTTACCCAGGTCGATCAGGTAACGCAGGCCGCCTTCGGTAATGGTCAGCTCGTCAACGGCCTCGCCCGAGAGCCATTCGGTGGTGCTTTGCGGCAGGTAGCGGTGTTGCAGGGCAACGGTGTAAGCGCTGAACTGCGTTTGCAGCAGTTGTTTAAGGGCTTCGAGCTGCGCAGGCTCGGGTTCCTTGAACAACGAGACCAGCAGCACGCCCTGCAACCAGTCCACCGTCAGTTGCTCCAGGCCCGGCCAGCAGCGGCCACGGCCGTGGAACAGGCGCCGGGTTTCACTCGGCGGGTTAGCCAGGGCGGTGAGCAAATGGGCGTGCAGGGTAGCGAGTGCGTCTGGGTTCATCGTTGAGCGTCAGTCGTTGAGCGGGCGGCATTTTAAACACAGTTGCGGTGCTTCGTCGTGTTTGAGCACAACGTGCTGCAAAAAAGATGATTGGCAGTGATTCATGCTCAAAATGCTTGAGCCTGCGCTTGATAACAGGCAAAAAATCCTCAGGCACCGACATAAACTGGAAAAAAAGCCCGGAGGTGCCCATGAACGGTTTCGCGAGTGCAGTCAATCACACAGCCCAAGACCCGCAAGAACTGGATGAGTGGCGCGACGCCCTGGCCTCGCTGGTGGCCAATGCCGGGCCAGAACGGGCGCGCCAGATCCTCGACCTGCTGGCCCGCGAAGGCAGCGCTGCGCCCATCGACTGGAAACCGCGCCACGGCACGCCCTATATCAACAGCATCAGTGTTGAGCAGCAACCGGCGTTTCCCGGTGACCTGGCCACCGAAGAACGCATCGCCTCGCTGGTGCGCTGGAACGCCTTGGCCATGGTGGTGCGCGCCAACCAGGCGTATGGCGAACTCGGTGGCCATATCGCCAGTTATGCCAGTGCGGCGGACTTGTTCGAAGTCGGCTTCAATCACTTCTTCCGGGCGCGCAGCGACACCTTCGGTGGCGATCTGGTGTTCTACCAGCCGCATTCCGCACCGGGTATATATGCCCGTGCTTATCTGGAAGGGCGTCTGACGGAAAACGACCTGGCGCACTACCGCCAGGAAATCGGCGGGCCAAAAGCCGGCGCACGCGGCCTTTCCAGCTACCCGCACCCGTGGCTGATGCCGGACTTCTGGCAGTTTCCCACCGGCTCCATGGGCATCGGCCCGATCAGCTCGATTTTCCAGGCGCGCTTCATGCGCTATCTGCAACATCGCGGCTTGCTGGACACCACCGACCGGCACGTCTGGGGTGTGTTCGGCGATGGCGAAATGGACGAGCCGGAAAGCATGTCGGCCCTGACCCTGGCTGCCCGCGAAGGCCTGGACAACCTGACCTGGGTGGTTAACTGCAACCTGCAGCGCCTCGACGGACCGGTGCGCGGCAACGGGCGCATCATCGACGAACTCGAAGCCTTGTTTGCCGGTGCCGGCTGGAACGTGATCAAGCTGGTGTGGGGCTCGGACTGGGACGCCTTGCTGGCCAAGGACACTGACGGTTCACTGGTGGAAACCTTGTCGAACACCGTCGACGGGCAATTCCAGACCTTTGCCGCCAAAGATGGCGCCTATAACCGCGAGCACTTCTTCGGCCAAAGCGCGTCGCTGGCGGCCCTGGTGGCGGGCATGAGCGATGAGCAAATCGACCGCCTCAAGCGCGGTGGCCACGATATGGTCAAGATCCACGCTGCCTACCATGCCGCGCGCCGGGTAAAAGGCCAGCCCACGGTGATCCTGGCCCAGACCAAAAAGGGCTTCGGCATGGGCGAAGCCGGGCAGGGCAAGATGACCACGCACCAGCAGAAGAAGCTCGATCGCGACGCGCTGCTCGCTTTTCGCAATCGCTTCCAGTTGCCGCTCACGGATGCGCAGACCGAATCCTTAAGTTTTTTCAAACCCGCCGAGGACAGCGTTGAACTGCGTTACCTGTATCAACGTCGGCACAAACTCGGCGGTTATGTGCCAAGCCGCAGCCCGCTGGCCGCACCCGTCAGCGTGCCGCCGGTGGCGGGTTACGCCGGTTTCGCTACGGCAGCCGAGGGTAAGGAGATGTCCACCACCATGGCGTTTGTGCGCATGCTCACCAACCTGCTCAAGGACAAGGCTCTCGGCCCGCGCATCGTGCCAATCGTTGCGGATGAAGCACGCACCTTCGGCATGGCCAACCTGTTCAAGCAGATCGGCATCTATTCCAGTGTTGGGCAACGTTACGAACCCGAAGACATTGGCTCGATCCTCAGCTACCGCGAGGCCACCGACGGGCAAATTCTCGAAGAAGGCATCAGTGAGGCCAGCGCCATCAGTTCCTGGGTGGCGGCCGCCACCAGTTATTCGGTGCATGGGCTGCGCATGTTGCCGTTCTATATCTATTACTCGATGTTCGGCTTCCAGCGCGTCGGCGACCTGATCTGGGCTGCCGCCGACCAGCGCGCCCGTGGTTTCCTGCTCGGCGCCACCGCCGGGCGCACCACCCTGGGCGGCGAAGGCCTGCAGCATCAGGACGGCAGCAGCCACTTGGCAGCCGCGACGGTGCCCAACTGCCGCGCCTACGACCCGGCGTTTGCCGGCGAGTTCGCGGTGATCCTCGACCACGGTATGCGTCAGATGCTGGAGCACGATGTGGACGAGTTCTACTACGTGACCCTGATGAACGAAAACTACCCGCAACCGACGCTGCCAGCGGGCGTGGAGGCGGCGATTATCAAGGGCATGTATCGGTTGCAAGGTGCTGCGGATGCCAAGGTGCGCCTGCTCGGCTCGGGCACGCTGGTGCGTGAGGCCCAGGCGGCCGCGCAGTTACTGGAGGAGGATTGGCAGGTGGCGAGCGAGGTGTTCAGCGTGACCAGTTTCAGCGAGCTGGCACGGGATGCGCGACAGGTGGAGCGCTGGAATCGGTTGCATCCTCAGGATATGAAGCGCTCCAGTCATGTGAATGCATGTTTGCCTAAAGGTGTACCGGTGATTGCGGTGTCCGACTATGTACGGGCGGTGCCGCAGATGATCGCTTCGTATCTGGACAGCAGCTACACGGTGTTGGGCACCGACGGCTTTGGGCGTAGCGATACTCGGGCAGCGTTGCGTGATTTCTTTGAGGTGGATCGCTATCACATTGTGCTGGCGGCGCTGACGGCGTTGGTGGAGCAGGGCCGTCTGGAACCCGAGGTTTGTCAGCAGGCGATCGAGCGGTATGGCGTACAGGCGGAGCGCGAGCCTTCCTGGACCTCTTGAACCCCTGTTAAGCCTGCTGCCTCAGTGAGCTGATGATGAATGCATGCAGGCTATCAACCGCTTCAGACCCGCGCGAGGCCCGGCTTCGCAGGATTGAAACCTCCATGGGTTCAATCCTGCCCAAGCCGTGCTCGCTGCCCAGAACCTGAAGCGATGCCTGCACGGTACATTGGGTGATTGCGGCAATCGCCAGCCCACCTTCAACGGCGGCTAGTTGGCCGGCAAGGCTGGAGCTGTTGTAAACCACCTTGAATTCACGTCCCTTTTGGCTCAGTGAGTTCACCGCATAACGTCTGGCCAGGCTTGCACTTTCGTAGACGGCGATAGGTAGCGGATCGCGCCTCCACAGTTCGAACTGGGGCGAACCGACCCATACCATGGGTTCCTTAAACAGAAAAGTGCCGCTTTGAGGGGCGTCACGCGACACGAGTGCAAGATCAAGGTCGCCGCTGCGCACACGCGGGATGAGTGCGGCCGACTGTTCGCAAGTCAGTTCTATTTCCACACCCGAATAGCGCGGCAAAAAACGCTTGAGCACCGGCGTGAGATACATCGCCGCGTAGTCTTCCGCAACGCCAAGGCGGATGCGTCCGGTCAATTCTTCACCGTGAAAGGCCGCTTGGGTCTCGGCGTGCAGTGCGAGCAGGCGCCGGGCGTAGCCCAGCAGTAGCTGACCGTCCGCCGTCAGTTGAAGGTGACGCGGGCCACGGCTCAACAACTGCCGCCCCAGCGCTGCCTCCAGTTTTTTCATTTGCATGCTGACGGCGGACTGCGAGCGGTTGACCTCATGGGCCGCGCCAGAGAGCGAGCCGGCATCCACCACGGCCACAAAGCATTTGAGCCAATCGATCTGCAAATTGCTGGCAGGCATCCAGGTGACCTCTATTCGTTAATCGAATGGCTGTGACGTAAATTATGCGCTTTTCAAGAGGTTTGTTCACTCGCAAAATCCTCGCCTCAACCCCTGCCTGCTGGATTTGACCATGCCATTCGACACCTGGTTGCTCTACCTGGTTACCTGCTGCGGCATCGCTATAGTGCCAGGGCCCAATGCGTTATTAGTGCTGACCCATGGCGCCATTCACGGGCGTCGCAAAACACTCTTCACGATTTCGGGCGGCGTGCTCGGATTTGCCGTGGTGCTGTCGTTTTGCGCTTTAGGCTTGGGGGCACTGATCCAGGCGTCTGCCACCTGGTTCACGGCATTGAAGGTGGTTGGCGGGCTGTACCTGATCTGGCTGGGGTTTGGGTTGTGGCGCTCGGCGCCTGTGAGTCTTGAGGCAGCCGTTACGACCAGCCTGCGAAGCTGGCCGCTGTTTCGCCAAGGGCTGGTATCGGCGATTTCAAACCCCAAGGCGCTGCTGCTGTTCACCGCCTTCATTCCACCTTTTCTGGACCCACACCGAAGCCTCATCGCGCAGACGGCCGCTATTGCGCTGACCTACGCCGTGGTGGAGTTTGTTGTTGAATATCTGGTGGCCAGCGCAGCACATCGGGTCAGGCCCTGGTTAGCCCGAACCGGACGCCGATTCAATAAAGTCTGCGGTGGTTTTTTTGTGCTGTTCGGGTTAGCGCTGCCTGTCCATAGCTGACGGCAAGTCTAGAAGGTGGCGATCAGTGCTGGCCCAAAGGCTTCTTTCAAGAAGCCCGGCGCGATATAGCGTTCGTAATGCGCCTCGGACAGCAGGAAAAACTCGCGGTCAATCGCATCACGCAAATCTGCCAGGTGACGCTCGCGAAACTCCGGCAGCAACGCCAGCCCATACGCGTCCAGCTTGGATATCACCCGCGCGCCCCGGGCAATCAACTGGTACGCCCAGCAGTACGGCGACTGGTGTGGCATAAAGCGAATTTTGCGGGTTTCAAGTTGCTGGCGCAAAAGCTGCGGGTCAAACACCTCAAGCTTGCTGGCCATCACCTGCACCAGCAACTGTTCCAGGCGCAGCCACACCGCCTGCTTTTCGTCGGCGTTGTAGCCATTCCATTGAATGACTTCATGGTGATAACGCTTGCAGCCCCGGCAGACCAGGTCGCCGTAAACGGTCGAGCACAGGCCGACGCAGGGCGTTTTGATGGTTTGGTTGGGCATAAAGTTTGTACGCAAGTCTAAAAAATACCGCTAACCCATGTGGGAGCGGGCTTGCCCGCGATAGCTGAGTGTCAGCCAATATATGCTTAACTGACCCGCCGCCATCGCGGGCAAGCCCGCTCCTACATTTTTAATCCCAGCTCAGCGCGCCGCCAGTCTGGTACTCGATCACACGGGTTTCGAAGAAGTTTTTCTCTTTCTTCAAGTCCATGATCTCGCTCATCCAAGGGAACGGGTTAGTCGTCCCTGGGTACTCTTCTTTAAGACCAATCTGCGACAGGCGACGGTTAGCGATGAACTTAAGGTAATCCTCCATCATCGCCGCGTTCATGCCCAACACCCCACGCGGCATGGTATCCCGCGCATATTCAATCTCCAGTTGCGTCCCCTGCAGAATCATCTGGGTCGCTTCTTCTTTCATCTCGGCATCCCACAAATGCGGGTTTTCGATTTTGATCTGGTTGATCACATCGATACCGAAGTTCAGGTGCATCGACTCGTCACGCAGGATGTACTGGAACTGCTCGGCCACGCCGGTCATTTTGTTGCGGCGGCCCATGGAGAGGATCTGGGTGAAACCGCAGTAGAAGAAGATGCCTTCCAGGACGCAGTAGTAGGCGACCAGGTTGCGCAGCAGCTCTTTATCAGTCTCGACGGTGCCGGTTTCGAACTTCGGATCGGAGATCGAACGGGTGTATTTGAGGCCCCAGGCGGCTTTTTTAGCCACCGATGGGATCTCGTGGTACATGTTGAAGATCTCGCCTTCATCCATGGCCAGGGATTCGATGCAGTACTGGTAGGCGTGGGTGTGGATCGCTTCTTCGAAGGCCTGGCGCAGGATGTACTGGCGGCACTCCGGGTTGGTGATCAGGCGGTACACGGCCAGCACCAGGTTGTTGGCAACCAGGGAGTCGGCGGTGGAGAAGAAGCCGAGGTTGCGCATGACGATGCGGCGTTCGTCGTCGGTGAGGCCTTCGGGGTTTTTCCACAGGGCGATGTCGGCGGTCATGTTGACCTCTTGCGGCATCCAGTGGTTGGCGCAGCCGTCGAGGTACTTTTGCCAGGCCCAGTCGTACTTGAAGGGTACGAGTTGGTTGAGGTCGGCGCGGCAGTTGATCATGCGCTTTTCGTCAACGGCGACGCGGGCGGCGGAGCCTTCCAGCTCGGCGAGGCCTTCGGCGACGTCGAGTTTGTCCAGGGCGGCCTTGGCGCGGATGATCGCGGCCGAGTCGTTGGCGGTCACGTTGCGCGCTTCCAGAGCAGCAGCGGCGCCGGCACCGTCAAGGCGGTCCATGTTGGCTTCGCTGGCGTGGCCGGCGTTGGCGCCTTTGATCACCGCTGCACCGGTGTCTTCGTTGTCGACTTCATCCCAACTCAACATTGAAATTCTCCTTCCTGGTACTCGAAAAATAGGTTTTTGCAGGCTTCAAGGCATTGAAATACTGCGCAGAGTGTGGTCGGTAAATACCGATACTGCACACTATGTAGTGGTGATTTGTGTTTGTGGGCACACTATATGGTGTGTAACAAAACAGGTCAACGCACAAGATGTGCGGTCTTGGGTCGCGGCACATCGCCGGTTGAGCTATAAAACCTGGGTTCATTGGCTGCCGGTGGAATTTCAAGGGAATGAAAAACGTACTGATCCGATCCGCCCTGCTGGACGACGCGCAAAGCATCTTCGAGGTGCATAAGCATTCCGTCGAAAACCTCTGCACGGGCGACTACGGCCCCGAGCAGATCGCCATGTGGCTCAACGGCCGCTCACCCGCCACCTACCGCGAGGCCATTGCTGCCGGCAACCTGTGGCTGGCACACACCGACAGGCTGCAGGGTTTTATCGAAATCGACGGCCATGAAATCAGCAAACTGTTTGTGCGCGGCGATGCCGCCGGGCAGGGCATTGGTGCGCGCCTGCTCAATGAGGCCTTGCAGCGCATCAAGAACGCCGGCCATGCCAAGGCCTGCCTGGAAGCGACCCTCAACGCCGAAAACTTCTATGCCGCCTTCGGGTTTCGCAAGGTCGGCGAGGGCACCTTCAGTCGGGGCAACAGCCCGGTGTCCATCGAGATTATCAAGATGGAGCTCGCGCTGTAGCGGGGGTATGATAAAAACTCACAGCCCCATGACTTTTAATGGTTACGGGCGCTTTTGCCGTCAGTGCTAAAAATTCGCCAACCAGCTCCCCATAACAACAATGAGCGTTTGCGAAAATGAAAGCACTTGATCTGTACATCGGCGAAGGCTTCGAAGGCCCAGGCGTCAATGCTGCCCACATCAATATTCTGATCGGCCCCCGCAACGGCCCTGCCGGCCAAGCGTTCGCCAACAGCCTCGCGTCCCCAAGCCAGGGCCATTGCCCGTTCATGGTGATTGCCCAGCCGAATATCCCGGTCAAACCCATGACCCTCTACGTCAACAAAGCCGCGATCGGCAGCGATCTGCATGGCAACGCCACTTGGGGCGCGTCCCAGGCCGGCATCGCCAAGGCGGTGCTCGAAGCCTTGCTGGACGGCACCTTGCCGCCGGAAGCCGAAGACGAGTGGGCAATTGTCACTGCCAACTGGGTCAACCCGGGCTGCGACGACCTCGATGCGGTCTACCTGAACAACTACAACGCCTGCCGCACCGCCATCCGCGCGGCCCTCAATGGCACGCCGTACACCGCGCAACTGGCGGATGTGGTCAACCACATCAGCAACCCTTTCTACACGCCAAAGGCCTGAGGAGACTGCCATGCAATACATTCGTTTGGGCAACTCCGGCTTGCAAGTCTCGCGTCTGTGCCTGGGCACCATGAACATGGGCACCCCGGACTGGAAACCGTGGATTTTCGATGAAAAGCAAAGCGAGCCGATCGTCGCCCACGCCCTGGACAACGGGGTTAACTTCATCGATCTGGCCGACTTCTATTCCGCAGGCGTCGGCGAAGAAGTGGTGGGGCGCATCCTCAAGCGCGTGGCACGGCGTGAAGACATTGTGGTCACCACCAAGGTCGGCTACGGCACCCGCAGTGGCATCAATGCCAGCGGCCACTCGCGCAAGCACATCATGGACAGCATTGACGCATCCCTCAGCCGTCTGGGCATGGATTACGTCGACGTGTTCATGCTGCATTACTTCGATGTGAACACCCCGGTCGAAGAAACCATGGCGGCGATGAACGACATCGTGCGTTCCGGCAAGGCTCGCTACATCGGCGTGTCGACCATGCTCACCGGTCAACTGGCGAAAATCCTCATGGCCTGCGAACGCAATGGTTGGGTCAAGCCGATCAATATGCAGCTGCAACTGAACTGCGCCTACCGCGAAGAAGAGCGCGAGATGATCCCGTTCTGCCGCGACCAGGGCCTGGGCGTCTCGGTGTTCAGCCCGCTGGCCCGTGGCCTGTTGACCGGCGAAGTGCAGTCGACGCGCAACCAGACCGACTTTTTCACCCAGCAGATGTACAGCGACCAGGCCTCGTTCGACATCGCCCATTCGGTTCAGCGTGTGGCGCGTGCCCGTGGCGTGTCCAATGCACAGATCGCCCAGGCCTGGGTCGCCAACCACCCAGGCGTCGACGTGATGCTGGTGGGCGCCGATACCACCGCGCAGTTCGACAGCGCGCTGGCGGCCTTGGACACCCAGCTCGACGCCGAAGAACTGCACGAGCTGGAACGCAATTACACCCCGTGCGACGTGATTAATGATTACACCGCCGGCAAGCGCATCCTGCGCGAGGCCCGCCCGGGCCTGGACCGTTTCAACCTGATCGAGGCCGTGGCATGAACCCGCTGATCCGTACTGGCAACTACATCGATGGCCAATGGTCCAGCGGTGGGCCGAGTTATCCGGTGGTCAACCCGGCCAATGGCGCGCTGATCGTTGAGGTGCAACGCGCTGGCGCTGAAGAAACCCACCTGGCCATCGACGCCGCCAACCGCGCACTGCCGGCCTGGCGCAAGCTCACCGCCAAGGAACGCAGCCAGCGCCTCAAGCGCTGGAGCGAGTTGATGCTCAGCAATCAGAAAGACCTGGCCCGGCTGCTGAGTCTGGAGCAGGGTAAACCTTTGGCCGAAGCCATGGGCGAAGTGGTCTACGCCGCCAGCTTTCTGGAGTGGTTTGGTGAAGAGGCCAAGCGTGCCTATGGCGACGTGATACCGACCCACAAGGCCGACGCGCGCATTATTGTGACCAAGGAAGCCATTGGCGTGGTCGCGGCGATCACGCCGTGGAACTTCCCGCTGGCCATGGTCACCCGCAAGGTCGGCCCGGCGTTGGCGGCCGGTTGCACGATGATTCTCAAACCATCGGAAGAAACGCCGCTGTCGGCGTTTGCCCTCGCGGTACTGGCCGAGCAGGCGGGCATTCCGGCCGGGGTGTTCAATATTGTCTCCGGCGATGCGGTGGCCATCGGCGGCGCGCTGCAAGCTTCCAGCGTAGTGCGCAAGCTGTCATTCACCGGCTCCACGCGCATCGGCAAACTGCTGATGCGCCAGGCCGCCGACACGCTGAAAAAAGTCTCGCTGGAACTGGGCGGCAACGCGCCGTTTATCGTGTTCGACGACGCCGATCTGGACGCCGCCGTCAAAGGCGCCATGGCGTCCAAGTTCCGCAACACCGGGCAGACCTGCGTGTGCGTCAACCGTTTCTTTATCCAGGACAGCGTTTACGACGCCTTCACGCGCAAACTGGCCGAAGCCGTCAGCACCATGCGTGTGGGCAGTGCGCTGGACGGCGACACCGAGCAAGGCCCGCTGATCAATGCGGCGGCCTTGGCCAAGGTTGAAGCGCATGTGGGCGATGCGCTGGAGAAGGGCGCCAAACTGCTCTGCGGCGGCCGTCGCCATGCATTGGGCGGCACCTTTTTCGAACCGACCATTCTCACCGAAGCCCATGGCGACATGCTGATCGCCCAGGAAGAGACCTTTGGCCCGGTAGCCGCGTGCTTGCGCTTCAAGGATGAGACCGAGGTGCTGCAACGTGCCAATGACACGCCGTTCGGCTTGTCCGCCTACTTCTACAGTCGCGATATCGGCCGGGTGTGGCGCATGGCCGAAGGCCTGGAGGCGGGCATGGTCGGCATCAACGAAGGGATCATCTCCACCGAGGTTGCGCCGTTTGGTGGGATCAAGGAATCAGGCCTGGGCCGTGAAGGTTCCAAGTATGGGCTGGATGATTACCTGGAGATCAAATACCTGTTGATGGGAGGGCTGTAAGACCACGCAGTCCTAATGTGGGAGCTGGCTTGCCTGCGATAGCGGTGGGTCAGTTCCCGATCATTTAGCTGATCCACCGCTATCGCAGGCAAGCCAGCTCCCACGTAGAGCAATTATTCGGCATAAGCCCGCTGTTACTCCGTCAAGAACAACAAAATGGAGAACACCATGACCGCTCAACCCGTCAAAATCGACGACCTGCCCATCGGCCGTTTTCACCTGAAAATTGCCGGCCTCACCTTCGGCGCGCATTTCACCGACGGCTATATCCTTGGCCTGATCGGTATCGCTTTCACCCTGCTCAGCCCACAGATGCAATTGGATGCCTTCTGGCAAGGCCTCATCGGCGCTTCGGCGCTGATCGGGCTGTTTGTGGGCAGCCTGTTTTTCGGCTGGATTTCCGACAGCCTCGGCCGGCAGAAAATCTTCCTGGTCAGCTTTGTACTGATTACCGTCGCGTCAGTGATGCAGTTCTACGCTGAAACGGCCATGGGCCTGTTGCTGTGCCGCATCCTCATCGGCATTGGCCTGGGCGGTGATTTCAGCGTGGGTCACGCCATGCTCGCCGAGTTCGCGCCGAAGAAGCATCGCGGCGTGTTGCTCGGCTCCTTCAGCGTGGTCTGGACCGTTGGTTATGTGGCGGCAACCTTTGTCGGTACCGCGATGCTCAGCCTCGGCGACGACGCCTGGCGCTGGATGCTGGCGTCGTCGGCGATTCCGGCCGGGTTGATCCTGATCGCCCGAATCGGCACACCGGAATCACCGCGTTGGCTGGTCAACCGTGGGCGCATCGCCGAGGCCCGTGCCATCGTCAAAAAGCACTTGGGCGAGCATGTGGTGTTGGATGAAGAACCGCCGACGCAGACCCGTTCCGGTTATGGCGTGTTGTTCAGTCGTGAGTACCGTAAGCGCACCGCGTTCAATTGCCTGTTTTTTGTCTGCATCGTGATGCCGTATTTCGCGATCTATACGTTTCTGCCATCGATCTTGCAGAAGATGGGGTTGTCCCAGGGGTTCGGTACTGAGTTGCTGCTTAACCTGTTGCTGATTGTCGGTGCATTGATAGGTATTTGGTGCACGGTGAAGTTTTCGCGGCGGGGCTTCCTTATCAACTCATTCATCATCCTCGCGGCGGCGTTGTTTTTACTCGCTGTTTTGCCAGGGAGTATGGCGTGGTTGATGGTGCTGACCTTTGGTGTGTTCACGCTGGTGTTGTCGGCGGTGAGCAACTTGGTTGGCGTGTTCCCGGCCGAAAGCTTTCCTACCGAAGTGCGTGCCAGCGGGATTGGCCTGGCGACAGCGGTAAGCCGGTTGGGGTCGGCGATCAGCACGTTTTTGCTGCCGGTGAGTGTGGCGGGCATTGGCTTGAGCCCGACCATGGGGATTCTCGCGGCTATCCTGATGTTGGGTGCGATCATCTCTTGGGCCTGGGCGCCAGAGACCAAGGCGTTGACCTTGAGCCAGGCGTGCAAAGCCCAAGCGCCGTCGGTGTCAGGGATTGCTGACCTGGCCCAGCCACTGCGTAAACAAGCGAACCTTGGATAAGCCCTGCTTGTCTGCCGCCACATCCAGCCAATAACCATAGGGGCCGATCACTTCCACGGGAGTGATCGGCACTAAACTGCCATTGGCCAATTCACGTTCGATCATCTGCCGGTCGATCACCGCCAGGCCACCGCCGGCCAGGGCGGTATGGATCACCTGGTCCAGAGTGCTGAATTCCAGGCCCTGGCCCGCATCGATGTCGTCTCGGCCCATGGCCGCCAGCCAGTTCTCCCAAACCTTCAAACGCTTACCGTCGTGCAGGATATGCAGCAGTGGGAAACGCCGCAGATCCGGCGGCTGGTCACCTTCGAACAACTCCGGGCTGGCTACGGCGATATGCCGCTCCATCACCAACAGCTCACTGCTGCAATGCGGGTCCGCATGCAGGCCGAAACGAATCCGGCAGTCAATCTCCGCGAGGCTGTCGTGGGTGTTTTGGTGGGTGACACTGAGGTTGATATCCGGGTAGCGCTCGCAAAAGCGCCGCAAGTGCGCCGACAACCAGCGCGTGGCCCAGGTAGGCGGTGCGACCACGCGCAGGCGCTGGCGCAGGTTGGGCACGCGTACGGCTTGCAGGGCGCGCTCGATATGGTCGAAGGCGTCGCTCAGGTGCGGCGAGAGGGCAAAGCCGGCTTCGGTCAGGGACAGGCCCTGGGGCGTGCGAATGAACAGGGCAACGCCGAGGTAGTCTTCCAGTTGCTTGATCTGGCGGCTGACCGCGCCCTGGGTCACGTTGAGGCCCACGGCGGCCTGGCTGAAGCTGCGATGGCGGGCGACTTCTTCGAAGACGCGTAGCATGGTGAGGGCGGGCAGGTGACGCATGGGTGTGGTCCATACTTGTTATTTTTATGGTGTTTTTGCTGGCTTCATCGCAGCATAGGTATCTACACAACTTTTGAAGGCCGCCACTTTCTCCTGTGGCGAGCAGGCTTGTCCTGCGTTGGGCCGCGAAGCGGCCCCAAACCCTGACACTGAGAACTTTCAGGAAAATTGCAGTGCCTTTACTGGGGCCGCTTCGCGGCCCAACGCAGGACAAGCCTGCTCGCCACAACAGCTCACTGGCCACAGACTTCGTGTTAACCGGTTGTGTAGATACCTATGCTCATCACAGGCAAGCCCACTCCCAAGCTGGCAACGCATTTCAATGTGGGAGCTGGCTTGCCTGCGATAGCGTCAGTGGCCTATTAGAAGTAGTAACCGATGTTCATGTACAGCTGATTTTCCAACTGATTACTGCCGCCTGCGCCCAAACTCTGGGTGTAGCTGCTGCCGCCAATGTACGGGTCGTTCTTGCCGATCAGCCACTCCGTCGCTACCCATAATTTACTGACCGAAAACGATGTACCCAGGATCAGTCGCTGTGAGGTTTTGAAGTCATTGTCAGACTTGTCAAAGGCACTGTAGTTGGCATACAGCTTCACACCGCTGATCTGATCGAACAGGTACTTGCCGCCCACGTCATAACTCAAATCCGCCACATACAAGTTGCCGCGACTGGCGACGTTGAAGGTGCCGTCATACCCGCCCAGCGTCACCACGCCGTCGGTGCCTTCGTTGCGCGGCGACATTTGCTGGCGTGCCGCCTGCAGTTGCACACCCCACGGGCCGTTCTTGCCCAGGTAGTGAATGGCCACGGCGTTGCGGCGGCCGTCGTTGCCGGTGTCTTTGTTCTCCAGGGTCGAGGTCAAGCCGGAGAGGCCGACTTCGGATTTCCAGTTACCCAGGTCCATAGCCTTGGCCACGCGTACCACCACGGTGTTGCGTTCCTGGTTGTTGCTGCCGTCGGCCACGTAGCTGTCGGCTTCGGAGACCACGCTGGAATAGGTCACGCCTTTGCTGGTGCCTTTACCTTGCCACGCCGGCCGCAGGTAGTAACCGGCCTGAATATTCCAGTCACCGCTTTGCTGGATGTATTTGGCGCCGACCTGTTGCACGTCTTCCAGACCAATCACATTGCCCAGGGTTTCGTAGAAGGTGCTGCCGAAATAGGGCTGCAAGCCGAACGGCACGGTGTTCAGACCCACTTGCACTTGCTGGTCGGGATTGAACTTGTAGCCCACCCACGCGAATTTGGCGAACTGGATATCACCGTAGTTCTTGGTGTACTGGTACGGGTACGAACGCCCGTAGAAGCGGTACTGCGCTTCACCGATCCAGGTGTCGGAGTTGTACTTGGCGCTGAGGAACGCGGTGTCGAGGCCGAACTTCTGGATGCCACGATCCGGGTCATAGTCCCAGCGCGCGCGTACGGCGCCCCCGAGGTCGAGGTTGTCGGTGACCTGGATGGCCATGGCAGGCGCCGCGAGGGTGCCGAGCACGGGGACCAGGGCAATAAAACGTAGGGTTGGTCGCATGGTTTTACTCTCGTTATTAGTTATTTTTGGCAACAGCAGCCCGTTGCCGCAGCGGACGCTGCGACGCAAGGAAAGGGAAAACTCAGTGAGCCGCGGGGCGGATCAACCTTAATGGCGGCCCGGCAGCCGGTAATTGCGTGGCGCCCGGTGCGGCGGCAAGCAGCGCCTGGGTGTAGCTGTTCTGGGGCCGCAACAGCACCTGTTCGGCGCTGCCGTATTCGACCACTTCGCCCTGGCGCATTACGGCGATGTGGTCGCTGATCTGCGCCGCCACGCGCAGGTCGTGGGTGATAAACAGGATGCTCAGGTTGAGTTGCTTTTGCAGATCGGCCAGCAGCTCCAGCACCTGCTTTTGCACCGACACATCCAGCGCCGAGACGCTTTCATCGGCGATCAACACTTCCGGGCGCATGGCCAGGGCGCGGGCGATGCCGATGCGCTGGCGCTGGCCACCGGAAAACTGCCGGGGTTTGCGCTTGAGCGCATCGCGCTTGAGGCCCACTTGTTCAAGCAAATCACCGGCCTCGGCCCAGGCGTCCTTGGCCGATAAACCACGCAGTTGCGCAGCACGGGCAATGATGTCGCCGACTCGATGGCGCGGGTTGAGCGACCCATACGGGTCCTGGAAGATCATTTGGATGCGCCGCCGATTGGCCGCCAATGCTGAGCCGCGCAAGGCCAGGAAGTCCGTATCACCGACCCATACATGCCCGCTGTCGCTGTCCACCAGGCGGATTGCAGCCTTGACCAGCGTGCTTTTCCCCGAGCCGGACTCGCCGACAATCGCCAGTGTTTTGCCGCGTGGCAGGTTCAGCGATACGTTACGCAAGGCCGCGACCGAACTGCCGCCGACGGTGTAGGTCTTGGTCAGGTTCTGGATGCGCAGCGCCAGCTCGCCGTCGGCACTGGGTGTGTGCAGTTCAGGATGCAGCGCCGGCACCGCCGCGATCAACTTGCGGGTGTAGGCGTGGGCCGGGGCGTTGAGCACCTGGTCGCGCTCGCCGATTTCCACCAGGCGGCCGCCTTCCATCACCGCAATACGGTCGGCAATCTGCGCTACCACCCCGAAGTCGTGGGTGATAAACAAAATGCCATGCTGGCCGCGCCCGCGCAGGTCGCGCACCAGCTTTAACACCTGGGCCTGGGTGGTGACGTCGAGGGCGGTGGTCGGTTCGTCGGCGATCAGTAAGTCGGGGTTCATCGCCAAGGCGATGGCGATCACCACCCGCTGGCATTGGCCGCCGGAGAGTTGATGGGGAAAGCTGTTGGCGATGCGCGGCGGGTCGGGCAACTGGGTGGATTCCAGCAGTGCGAGCATGCGTTCGCGGCGTTCGCGCTGGGGCATTTGCGGCGCATGGATATCGAAGATTTCTTCGACTTGCTTGCCGATCCGGATCGCCGGGTTCAACGCTGCCATGGGCTCCTGGAAAATCATTGCGATGCGGTTGCCGCGCAGCTGGCGCAGGCGGGTTTCGTCGAGGGTGCAAATATCATCGCCAAGAAAGTCGATCACCCCACCGGCGTGGCGCAAGCCTTTGGCGTAGTCGCCCATAATCGCCGCCGACAGCACCGATTTGCCGGAGCCGGATTCGCCGATCACACAGAGGATTTCGCCCTTGCGTACCTCCAGGCTGATGCCGTGCACCGCATGGCTGCGGTCTGCGCCGACAGGCAGTTCAATCGAGAGGTTTTGCACGCGCAATACAGGTTGTGGGTTCATGCTCAATTCCTTGCGCCTTGCTGGGCGTTTTCATCCAGGCCGTCCGCCAGCAGGCTCAAGCCCAGCATCAGGGTGGAGATGGCAATGCACGGGAAGATCACCAGGTGCGGGAAGGCGATGGCCATGGCGCGGCCGTCGTTGATCATGCCGCCCCAGTCGGGTGTGGGCGGCGGCAGGCCGAGGCCGAGAAAACCCAGGGCGCCAATCATGATCGCGGTGTAACCGATGCGCAGGCAAAAATCCACGATCAACGGGCCACCGCAGTTGGGCAAAATCTCCACCAGCATGATGCGCAGCGAGCCTTCGCCCTGGGTGATTGCACTGAGCACGTAGTCGCGCGAGCGAATATCGATGGTCAGCGCACGCATGATGCGAAAGATCGCTGGCGCACTGGTAAACGTCACCGCAATCAGGATGTTCAGCGCCGAGGCGCCGAGGGCAATGATGATCACGATGTACAACACCAGCACCGGGAACGACAGCACGGTGTCGGCCACATACGACAGCAGCGCATCGACCCAGCCGTTGAAGTAACCGGCACACAGGCCCATGGCGATACCGACGGCGAACGCCGTGAGCGTGGCCAGGATCGACCAGAACAGCACCGTGCGGGTGCCCCAGATCAGCCGCGAGAGGATGTCGCGACCGATCATGTCAGTGCCCAGCAGGAAGCTCTGGCCGTTGTCGCTGGTGGTCATTGGCGTGAGCAATGGGGTGAAGCTTTCCAGTGGGTCATGGGGCGCGAGCCAAGGCGCGAACACTGCGATGAGCACCCAGCCGCCGACCAGCAACAAACCGAGTAACGCCAGGGGATGTTTGAAGGCTTGCAGGCGATTCATTGAGCACCTCCGCCAAGGCTGCGCAGGGTGATGCGCGGGTTGAGCCAGGTGTAGGCCAGATCCGAGAAGATCTTGGTAACCCCCACCACCACGGCGCTGACCATCGCGCAGGCTTCGATCAGGTACACGTCATGGTTCAGCGATGCGGTGTAGAGCAGCGAACCGAAGCCCTTGTAGGCGAAGAACACCTCGACCACGATCACGTTGGACAGCAGCCACGGGATGTAGAGCATGATCACCGTGATCGGCGCGATCAGTACGTTACGCAGGGCATGGCGTACCACGATGCGCGCGGTGGAGGCGCCTTTTAGCCGCGCGGTGCGGATGTAGGGCGACTGCATCACTTCGACCATCGACGCCCGGGTGATCCGCGCCAGGTAGCCGATGCCGAACAGGCACAGCACCATCAACGGCAACACCAGTTGCACGGCGCTGAAACCATCGCTCATGCTGCTTACGCCTGGCAGCCAGTTGAGCCAGAACACAAAGATCGCCGAGACGAACACTGCACTGGCAAAGTCGGGGATCGAGGTGGTGACGATCGACAGGAACGACACCAGCCGGTCCAGCAACGAACCCTGGCGAATGCCGGCGAGAATGCCTAAGGTCAACGCCACGGGCACCATCACCAGCAGGGCCAGGCCGGCCAGGGTGAGGGTTTGCGCCAGGTTGGGCAGCAGCAGTTTGATCACCGATTCGCGAAAATACACTGAGGTGCCCCAGTCGCCGCTGACAAAGTCCTTGAGCCACAACAGATAACGCCACACAAAGGGTTGGTTGTAGCCATGTTCCACCAGCCACGCCGCACGCTGGTCTGCGGCGGAGTAGGGGCCGAGGACGTTGATGGCGACGTCCTCGATGTTCAGTTCCAGGGCCAGGAACACGATCAAGGACACTGACAGCAAGGTCGCCAGCAGCGCCAGTAGTTTGCGCAATAGAAAATGAGCCATGGGTGCATGCTCCGACGAAGGTTGGAATGCCTGCCCATGTGGGCAGGAAACGCGCGCCTTGACTCAGGCGCTCAGCCACACGTTACCCATGGGGTAAAAGTCGGAAGGATGCACCTCAAAGCCCTGCACTTTTTTGCTCACGGCGGTGAACTTGTCGCCCCAGAACGGCTGCACGATCACGCAGGCGTCCTGCAAAATCTGCTCGACGCTTTGCATCGCCACCGCGCGTTGCTTGGGGTCGATGATGCCCATGGCCTTGTCCAGCGCGGCGTCGAACGCCGGGTCGCTGTAGTGGCTTTCGTTCCAGGCGCCGCCGCCACGATAGGCCAGCTCCAGGGACATCACGCCCAGTGGGCGATGGGCCCAGTAGGTGAGACTGAACGCGGCTTTGTCCCAGATTGGCCAGTATTGAGCGGCAGGTATCACCTTGAGGTTGAGGCGAATCCCGGCTTCCAGGCAGTTCTGTTGCAGGATCTGCGCGCAGTCCTGCTCATAACGGCCCTGGGTGTTGCCGACGATCAAGTCGATGTCCAGACCGTTGGGGAAACCGGCGTCGGCCAGCAGCTTTTTTGCCGCCGCCACGTCACGCTCGCGTTTGGGCAACGGGAAATATTCGGGGTGAGAGGGGGCCACATGGTGGTCTTCGCCCAAGGTGCCCATGCCGCGATAGGCGATCTTGAGCATCTGCGCGTTATCAGCGCACAGCACCACGGCTTTGCGGATGCGCAGGTCGGTGAAGGGCTTCTGGTCGCAGGCCATGCGCATCACCACGGTTTGCGCGGATTTGCAGGTCAGCAACTGCGCGCCCGGCAGGCGCTTGGCCAGGTCCAGCTCGGCCACCGTCACCCGGTACAGCACGTCGACTTGCCCGGCTTGCAGTGCGGCAAGGTGGGTAGACACGTCGGTGCCCATGTCGATGTAACGCAGCTCGTCGAGGTTGGCGGGTTTGCCCCAATAATCGGCGCGCTTGGCGAAGGTCGCCTGCTTGTTCACTGCGAACGCCACCAGCTTGAACGGCCCGGTGGCCAGCGGGTTCTTGGACCAGTCGTCGCCGGCCTTGAAGCTGCGGTGCACGATGGCACACGTGAAGGCGTTGAGCATTTCCGGAATCGCCAGGATCGGCCGTTTCAGTTGCAGGCGGAACTGGTAGTCGCTGACTTTTTCGAAGGCTTTGATGTCCTGGAACGCGGTGCGGTTGACCGACTTGGAGTCGGCAGCGATCCAGCGTTCGATGTTGTGCTGCACGTCGTCGACGTTGAAGCTGTCACCGTTGCTCCATTTCACGTCCTGGCGCAGGTTGAAGGTCCAGGTGGTGAGGTCGTCGGACGGGCTCCAGCTTTCTGCCAGGTACGGGTGGGTGATGTTGTCGGCGTCGACCCAGGTCAGGTACTCCAGCGAATTGCGCAACAGGTTCGAGGCTTCGATCCAGGTGATCAGCATCGGGTCCTGGATTTCCTGGATCGCGCAGGCAAAGCGCAGGCTGCCGCCCTGGCGGGCCGGTGTGGCGTCGGCGGCCTGGGCGTCGCTGCCCAGTAAAGCAGAGCCCAGAAAGGTGCTGGCGCTGGCGACGGTGACGCCCAATAGCGCGGCGGTGCGCAGGAACTGGCGGCGGTTGATTTCAGCGCTTTTAACTTGCACACACAGGTCGTTGATGGCTGGATGCGGCGGGGCGCCGTCCAGGGTAGTCAAGTCTTTCATAAGCCTCTCCGGTACTTGCGAATATGCGTTTTTGTTGAACCGCAAGGGTCAGTGGCAAGCGCAGCAACGGCGCAGCACGAACCGCTGTGAAACCGGCAGAAGAACAAGGCGCAACGAAGTCAGAAGGCGGGCAATGGGATAGGACATAGGGGCAGCTCTCATGTTGTTTTTATTAGAGATGCCCGCAGTTTTGTCATTTGCGCAAAGATGGACAAACGACAAATTCTGCGCAGTAACCTTCTATAAATGCATGTTACGGATCCTTCCCAAGGCCACCTCTCGAGCTAGACGTGTTCAGCGTGGCAACAGGCGCGGGTCGAACGGGTAATCAGAGAGCAACTCGATACCGTGTTCGTGGATATAGATCTGTTCTTCGAGCTTCACGCCTTCGCCGCCGTCATCGTGGCCGATGTAGCTTTCCACGCAGATGGTCATGCCGGCTTCGAACACGTCGTCATAGCCCAGCGCGTCGATGTCTTCGCGGTGTACCACGTAAGGGTATTCACCGGTCATGCCAACCCCGTGCGCCAGGGCGAAGTAGCGGTTGTTTTTGTAATGTTCGGGAATTTTCCAGGCCATCTCGGCGTACTCCTTGAAGCTGCGCCCGGCCTTGAGCATTTCTACGTTGGTCTGCACTTGCTCGTAGGCCAGTTTGTACAGTTCCTGTTGCTTGGCGGTGGCGGCCTGGTCGCCACAGAGGAAGGTGCGCGAAAAGTCGGCGTAGTAGCCGAAGCGCCCGACCACGTCGGTGTCCAGCGCGACCAGATCACCGGCTTCGATGGGCCGCGTGCTGCACTCTTGGAACCACGGGTTAGTGCGTGGGCCGGAGGACAGCAGGCGAGTCTCGACGTAATCACCATCGGTGGCGATCACATGCTGGTGCAGATGCGACCACAGTTCGTTCTCGCTGATGCCCGGCACCAGTTTACTTTCCATCAGGCGCACACCCGTTTCAGTGGCGCGCAGGCTGGCGCGGATCATTTTCAGTTCGTTGGGCACCTTGATGCAGCGCGCACGCTCCAGCGGTTCCTGGGCGTCAAACACTTGGTAACCCAGCCGTTGCAGTTCGAACGCGGCGGCCGAGGTGGCGCTTTCGATGGCAATGCGTTTACCGCCGCCGCACTGGCGCACCAGTTCATCTATCTCGGCGGCCCAGTCGGCCGTCACATTGTTCAAGAAGCTGTCGCAGAAGTAGTAGGAAATGGCTTTGGCCGGGCGCACTTCATTCACGGTATTCAGGCTTTCGGCCAGGTGCAGACAGCCGCCGAACTCGAAGATCACCACCGGGCCTTCTGCCGGTATAAAGGCATAACGCGCCGGGTTGCGTGCCGAGTACACCTGCATGTTGCGTGAGCCGGTGGCGTAGCGCATATGGGTGGGGTCGAACAGCACACAAGCGGCGTAGTCACGTTTTTTCAGTTCGTTGCGTACCCGTTGCAGGCGGTCCAGCTGGATTTGCTGGATTTCGTCATAAGTGGGCTCGCAGTCGGCGGGGTTGCGGTTGGGGCCTGACAGACTCATGGGTGTTCCTCGCAGGGCAAAGACGGTTTTTTGGTTTTTTATGGGCGTGAATCAGTCGAGCAACTGGTCGCTGCGCACCAGGTTGCGTTCGGCTTGCAGGTGGGCTTCGGACAGGCGTCCGTAAAGCTGTTTGGTGCGTTGGGCGCGGCCAATGATTCCGGGTTTCTCGGAGTAGGCGAAGATCGCGGTGTTGCGCTCGGTTGAGCCTTCCACGCGGGTGACGCGGTGCACCGAGAAACGGCCCTTGAAGATCTGCAAATCACCGGGGTTGAGCGCCAGATTCTGCACCCGAGAGCGGTCTTCGCCGCGCACCACTTTGCCGACGGCGCCGAGGTTCTCCTGGCTGCGCGAGCGGATCATCGGCGCGTACTCGAACAGGCCACCGGCCTCGGGCTTCTGGGTCATCATGCTGACGATGAATTCGTTGGTGTCGAAGTGCCAAGGCTGCTCGGTGCCCTCGGGCATCACGTTGATCACCAGGCCGGCGAAAGGGTCGGCGTATTCGAAAATCTCCGGTTCGTCGAGGCAGGCGCCGATAAAGCGCTTCATCATTGGCGACACGTACAGGCGATGGATGATCGCGTCGGGGGCGATCATGTCGCGGGTCACGAATCCACTGGTGCGCTCCATGAACGTGCGGCGCGGGTCATCCTGGGGCAGGCTGGGGTCGTCTTCGGTGAAGTAGGGGTTGACCTTGCGCACCGAATAGAACGTTTTGCCCGACAGCGCCTGGCCTTCCAGGCGCGCCTGTTCCAGCACTTCGGGGCGCAGGAAGTTCTTCAGCAGGCAGCAACCGTCTTCGGCCAGTTCGGCACGCGCATGTTCAATTAATGCGCGCAGTTGAACATGGCCCGAATCATGTATGGGATACAGCGCTGTATTAATGATATCGCTGATATCACCGGTTTCGGCATCGGCAAGTTTAAGACTCATACACGGCTCCTGAAGTAGGCTGTTGTGTTGAGTCGATAGTTGCGTAAACCGGTTTGAAGTGGAAATTACAAGTTGTGATCGAATCCATCGGCAGGGGCGATAGTTATGTCAGGCGAACTGGATGGGGGCTTACTTAAAGTGTTTGTGGCAATTATCGAATGCCAGGGGTTTTCGGCGGCTGCTGAGCGTTTGCATAAAACCCAGTCCACCGTCAGCCAGAGCTTGCAGCGCCTGGAAGAGATCGTGGGAACGCCGCTTATTCACCGCACCAGCCGCTCCATCGGCCTCACGCCGAGCGGCGAAACCTTTCTGATCTATGCGCGGCAGATCCTCAAGCTGCACCTTGAGGCGGTCAGCGCGGCTCAATTACCCAATGAGCAGGTGTGTATCCACCTGGGTATGCCCGAGGACTACGCTCAATACTGCCTGGGCGGGATGCTCAAGGACTTTCAGGCGCAGTTTGCCCAGGTGCGCCCGGATATTTGCTGTGAGATGTCTACCGCGCTGGTCAGCCGCTTGCATCGCGGCGAGCTGGACTTGGTGCTGGGTGTTGAGCATGCGGGCCTGCAGCCGGGGGAATACCTGTGTGATGAGCCGTTGGTGTGGGTGGCGGCACCGAGTTGGAGTGGCGTAGGGCGCCAGTCGGTGCCGCTGGCGGTGTACGCCGAAGGGTGTGCGTTCCGTGCCAATGCCGTGCAAGCGCTGGCCCAGGCTGGGCGTTCGTGGCAGGTGGTTTATACGAGTCAGAGCCCGCGCGGTATTGCGATTGCCATCGAGCAAGGCTTGTCGGTGGGCGTGATGGCACGGCGGCTGGTGCCGGAGGGCTGGCAGATTCTGGATGAGCAGCAAGGCTTCCCAGCCATTGCCCCGGCGCGCCTGATGTTTTGGCGCTCGGTGGGTTGCCAGGTTCCGGAGGTGGAGGCGCTGGTGGAAATTTTGCAGCGCCAGTTGGGACGTTCAGGGTATTTGCACGGCCAACGCGTCCACGGCCTGCCGATGGGCCATGCGCTTGAGCAGTAGCAAACTTGCCAGTACCCAGCCGGCAATCCAGGCATGTACCACGGTAAATTCGCCACTGACCTGCAACAGCCAACCGCACAGCCCATTGGCCGAAGCACTGGCCAGCCCGTAGCTGACCATGCTCAGGCTCACCACTTGCAGGCTTTGCACCGGATCGAGGCGTGCACTGAGGTAGGCGGCCATCAAACCCCATGAAGGGAAATAGAACAGCGCGAACAATCCGGCAGCGCACCAGCTCAGTAATAGGCTGGGATGCCCCAGCAGGCCGAGCATGGCGAGGCCGAATGCGCTAATGCTCAGCGCCAGCACCCGCAGTGCGCCCCAGCGATCCGCCAGCGAGCCCAATAGCAGCCCGCCGATGGCGCCGCCAATGCCGATCAACGTCCACATCGAGCCCGTAACCGCCGCACCGGCGTGCAGGCGGTCACTGACAAAGGCCGATAAAAAGTTGAGGAACGGTCCACTGATTGCGCCGATAAATCCGCTGAGTAACACAATGTGCAAGGCCACTGGCTGGTCCACGCACAGTTGCAGCCATTGTTTGAGCACTTGGGTGAATGCGGGCGGCTGGACAGAGCGGGGCGCTTGTTCGACGTGCGCAGCCAAGGTCCACAAGGTCAGCAGCGTGACCAGCAGCGTCAGGCCTGCACAGATCAACCAAAACTGGCGCAATGACAGACCTTGCAACAGTGCGATCAATAGCCCATTCAAGCAAATGGCAAAAGCGGCCCCCGACGACGCCAACCCCAGCACGCGGCTGCGATGAGTCGCCGGGATCACTTCTCGGGCCAATGCGGCAATCGCGTTCCAGTTCGACACCGCGCAGGCCGACACCAGCGCCAGGCATAGCGCAAACGGCACTACCCAAGGCGTGGCGACGGCCAGTGCCAGCAACACCGGGCTTAACACGATGGTCAGGCGCACCATATTGCGTGGGCTCACCCAGGCCGCGGCGATGCCGCTGGCAATCGAGGCACCCATGTAGAACAGCTGTAGCACGGCTGCAATCAAGGCGGCCTGGCTGTAGTTCAGTTCAAATACCCCACGGATCTGCGGCAATAAGGCGGAGTACAGAAAAATACTGAAACCGTGGGTGGTCGCGTTACAGGCGGTAAATACCAATGCCAGTAAACCGATACTTCGTCGCGTTGAAATAGGGGGGCTAGACATGGCGCGGCCTCGATTTAGTTGGCGAAGAGCCAATAGACTTAGTTGGAGGGAAGACTAACTTTTGTAGTGCGCGGGCAGCCAATGCTTAATTGTCTTAGTGTGCATGCGTTATACGCGTGCTATTTATTCGTCAGCGACGTGTTTAGTCCAAAAACGACATGATTGATTTCGGTCGAGTATTTTTCTCTGTGGGGGGAGTGCTACCGCTGGCCCAATACAAAAAGGTATGTTGTACGGGTATTTCTCTGCTCAATCTTCCTTGTTGATCGTTGTCGAGTGCTCTCCATGAAACGCAAAATGCCTGGTCTCAATGCCCTCAAAGCCTTCGAAGTCGCCGGCAGCACCGGCAGCTTTACCCGGGCTGCCGAGCTGTTGAACGTGACCCAGAGCGCGGTCAGTCGCCAGGTACGCCAGTTGGAAGAACAATTGGGGGAGAGCCTGCTGGAACGGCGCCACCATCACCTCGAGCTCACCAGCGCCGGGCGCGTGTTGTTGCGGGCGTTGCACCAGTCGTTCGACAAGATCGAGCTGACAGTGCGCAGCATCCAGCAGAAAACCCATTCCAACCGGTTGCACATCAACGCGCCGCCGACGTTTACCAGCCGCTGGTTGATGCCGCGTTTGGGGCGTTTGCGCGAGGCGCATCCGGAGTTGGAGCTGAGCATCACCACGTGCCTGCAAGACAGCCTGGCGCAGACCAGCACGCTCGATTGCGCCATTCGGTTCGGCAATGGCGAGTGGGATGGCCTGGACAGTTCGTTGCTGATTCAGGAGCGGCACATCGCGGTGTGCGCGCCGTCGCTGTATGCCCGGGAATGCAGCGATGGCGTGGATCTGAATCGCATGACCTTGTTGCATGTGTTGGCCAGTGAAGATCAGCGTTACTTGACGTGGAAGCATTGGCTGGACGCGGCGCGGATTCATGGGGTGGATACCCAGGGCGGCTATGAATTCGACTTGCTGGACCTGGCGATTCGGGCGGCAACGGATGGGTTGGGGATTACCATTGCCGACTGGCACATGGTCGCAGCGGAACTGGCCAGTGGGCAGTTGACGCAGGTGCTGAATGTGCATGTGGAAGGGCATCAGTCCTATTGGCTGGTGACCCGGCCGGAGCAGACGGATATGCCGCAGTTGCAGGTCTTCGGGCGGTGGTTGCAGGAGGAGATCTGGTTAGCGCAGCGGCAGTTGGAGCCTTCTACGGCGGCGGTTTAGCGCCTGAAGAACAGTCACAATAGTGTATTAGAGTACTGTTGATCGCTGCTAAGGATAAGGAGCCTGCTATTGAAATCGTTAGGGTTGGCGTTTGTGGTTTTGAGTATTTCCAGCAGCCTGGTGAACGCAGGCTCCGCGAGTAGAGAACAGGTGGACGAGGAGGCTATAACGGCATGCCGGCTGGTCACAAGCCTGGTGAGTCCTTCAATACTGAAATCATCCGCTTATTTTCCTGCGCCTGACGAAGTTGTCGCCTTTCTGATTCAGGGTATGAAGCCGCCACCTTCGATGAAAAATCAATTGGGGGCAGAGCTATGTTTATATTCCTTGCGCACTAAATCAGCACACTTGGCGGCGTGGGATGTGATGGCGAATTTTAAACGGGCACCCACGCCGATGCCCTCCGCAAAAGAGTTTTGAATTGGATAACTGTAGAGAACGTTGTCACCCGGCTCACGCGGTGAGCCGGGCAGTGTTAATTACATCGTCCATGACTCTGGAGAATGCACATCGTCGGGGTCATGGGCCGAACCGTCATCAGGATGAGGGCCTGGGTCATGTGATATCGGGTCGGTGTTGGAACCGCCTGAAACGAGCAAAAGTTCTTTCTCTGTCAATTCTCGCATTGTTCACTCCGTTTTATAGACTTTCATGGTGTCTGATCGCAGGTATTTTATGTGCAGTCAAGTTGAACGTTTAAGATTAAGTATGCACGGTACGAGCGACTAAACCTGCTTTTGAGGGCGGGCTATTGAGATTTAAATACATTTATATTTCTGAAATGTGCGATGGGAGTTACAGTTTATTTAAAATAGCTCGGGTGCGTTCTCAGTGCTTACAGTCGAGTAGAATCAAACCGGTCGGTACGCCGTCGCCATTTTTCCTCTGGGTATACAGCACCGAAAAAAACAACGCGGATTTCCACATGATGAGTGGGTGAGTATCCATGGGGATCAATCTGGCATCCAGGTCCTGCGCTTTCATCTGCCGTTGCCATTGTTGAAGGTCAAGCACGCTTGTTTCGGCGTTCATCGAGTAGAACAGTACGCAATCCAAATCGCCTGGGATGACTGTTGAGTCCAGAAAACTTCCACCTATCAGTATGATTTCAACGCTGATATCAGCCATCGCCAACTCTGCTATAGCAGCCTTAAGCCGTGCGCAGAGCAAGCGCCTTTTAGGATCTTTAGGCTCTGCAAAAAAGCGTGAAAGGGACGTTATATAAGGTGTTGAATTGATTGGGTTGCAGGTGGACTTATTGCCTATGAACGCTGGGAACTCCAGGGTCTTGGCGTTGGCGTAATGCTGTGAAAAAATCGAGTCTAAGTCGGTGTGGGTCATTCTGAATTTTCCCATTTAATAAAAGACGCTGTGTGAGGTGAAGACTGTTTTTGTTTTAATTGGGTGGGGCTGCGGGAGTGGACAATGTATTACGTGTCTGCTGAAGGGCGCAACGTGTTAAACCGGGGAGACTAACAAAGTAACGGATCAATAAAAGCTTCACACGGATTTTGGCAAAATGTCACATTTCGTTGGTAGCGTGATCGTTCCTGAGGAAATAGCTATTTCCAAGTGGCGTTGTCGCAAGCGTTATTTGTGCATGAGGCACAGGGGCGGAAATGAAATGGATTTTGTCATGGCAAAAGTAAAAGCACATTTTAGAAAGTCCCTGATTTATCCAGTTGGAGCGGTGCTGACTGAGGAAACGGTTAAATCGGTGTTTAACGCTCAGGCTAGGCTTGAGATGTATAAGCATAAGCCATGGCCTGTTTCGCCCGGATCGGTATCGGTTGTGTTGGCGCGCGAAAGTAAATCGCGGTGCTTCCAACATCCGCTGTTCGAGCATTATGCAACGAATAATGCGTTGGAGCCCTTGAGCAATAGAACGCCTACTGAACAACAGTATGTTGAGGTGTTTTCATCAGCACTTGAACAGTCTCTGGTCACTCTGAAGTACTCGACGATTTGTAAAATGTTGGAAGCCGCTGCCTGCGCACTCACAGGCACCATTGTGACAATCAGAGCGACGCGAGTGGGTGTCAGGCCTGATAAGCGTGGCTGCACAGTAGAGTTTGTTCAGCCATCTGATATACCAGCGGCACTTATGGCGCTTTGGAAGTATATGGCCGATTTACCGAGCAGTCGCCAAGACTTATTGGGTGCATCCGTTGCTACCGTAGGGTTGATGAATTGTCATCCATTCTTGGATGGTAATGGGCGGTTGGCACGCGTGTTGTTCAATGCCCTGATGGGGCGTACATCGCAAAACTACATTCCCTTATATGACTTTTATAACTGTTCGCCCGGCGCTCATGTATTGCGTATCCGGCAGGCTGAGCTATTTGGTGAGTGGGATGATTGGGTGCGCTTCCATTGCGACATCATTGGCTTTATGGCCGGGCACTAGGTTTATTTCCTCAGAGGGAGTTGAGGCGCCCATCAGGGCAAATAACCAACGGGCGGGTCATGGAAGGCTCTTTCCGTCACCAGGGAGTTATCAAATGCGTGTACTGACGGAAAAAGAATTGGCGCTTGTATCGGGCGGCCAGACGACGGTTGAGCCTGTTACTGATTGGGACCCAGGAGAGTTTGAGTGGTTGGGATCAAATGGCGGTTACACAGGACCGACCTGGACTTCGGGTAATACCAGCGTCACCGTAGGCGGCTCTGCTTCGGGAGGCGAGCTGTCGGGGGGAGTAGGTGTAACTGTTAAGTTCTAAGTTAAAAAGTGTGCCTTGATTGGCACACTTTCTATGAGTGACCGAATATGAAAAATACCTTATTCGCCTTGGCGCCGTTGCTGTTTTACACCGTCGCTCATGCTGCTGACCCGGCCAGTGTGCTAGGCCACGCATTCGGTTCTTTGAGCTGTGTGGAGCAGGAGGATCCTGATGGCCGCAGTACCTGTGAAGCCAGGGCACTGTCAAATGGAAAGGGTTGCTATGGCTTGTCCAGCCAGACTATGCGGGATAAGTGTTTGGATGAGGCCTTGTACCCCGTGAGCAGCGGAGAAATTGCATCAAAAGTAAAAAAGACCACTCTGGTCAACCCGCTGCCGTCGCCGGAAAAGGCGTTCACCGTGCCACCGAAGCCGCTGCTGTCGGAAGACGAAATTAAAAGGCTCGAGCGATCATTTGGACTAAAGAATGTGCCGCAATAGCCTCACTCTATGCGTGGTCGCACTCTTGCTGTCGAACCCAGTGAGTGCTGTCGAGTTGCAGGACATACAAGCCAAACTGTATGCCCCGAGTTCTATTCCATTACGCGGTCTGGAAGCATCAAGAATAGACGCTAATACGCTGCTTTCCGCCGTTCTGGCCAGGGCCCAGTCCAAGAAGCCCGCGACGCAAGTCAGCCTTGCTGATTGCGCAGTCCTCAATGTGGAAAATACGGCGACCGCCTGCAAACTCATACTGCTCGGTAATCACTTGAATGATGGGCACTTCGCGGCTTATGCGCAGGTCCTGGCGTCCATGACTGCTGAACAGCGTCGCCGAGCCGAACAGTTTATTGCTCAGTTGGATGTCGATACGCTCAAACGTGTGGGCGATCGGCAAGCCGGCTTATTGAAGCGCACTCAAATAGTATTAAGTAGTGAAGAAAATGATTATCTCAAAAGCGCTACCGACCCTTTGCTTGAAGTTGAAGTCAATGGCCACGCGGCAAAGGTCTTGTTTGATACGGGCGCGAGCGTGACAGTTATCAGCGAGTCTGATGCCCTCCGATATGGCGTTGAATTGATTAAGTTGCCGGTGGAAATCAATAGTTATTACAGCCGGCAATCGGTGAATGCCCAGTACGGCTTGATCAGGGAGATTAACCTTTCGGGCATTGAACTCAGGAACGTTCTGGTTGTAGTGGGCGGGTCGCTCAGTTTGTTTGGTTTGGACCTGATGTCTGGCTTCGACAATGTCATTGTTGGAAGTGAGCATATCACACTGAACGTAACCCCAGCGGAAATAGAGGCACTTGAAAAACAGTGCGTGGGCAGCGTATTTCTAGGCAGCTCTTATTCACGACAAACTCAGTTTTTATATGTGCTCGCTAATGTGGACGGTCAACAAACCGCTGCTTCCCTTGATACCGGTAATCTTTACTACTTAAGTGGTGGCGAAGCCAAGGTCGGTTCAGCGGGGAATGATCAGCAAAGCAAAATAATGACCGATGTGAGTGGTACCTCTCCCCGAACCATCACCCAGGCCACAATCAATCTGAACATTGGAGGGGGGGCGAAAGATGTTTCCTATACGACACTGGCCGAGCAAAAGTACCTGACGCCCTATGTCTTGGGATGGCCAGCGTTTCAAGACTACGAATTGATATGGAATACACATGAATCAAGAGCTTGCTACAAACAAAAAATCCCAGTTCAATAAGCGGCTGATGGCTGCCTGCTGTGCCCTGTTTCTTTCAGTCGCGCACGCGGCAAATATAGATGACGCGCGGGCGGCCTATAACCGTGATGACTATGCAAGTGCCTATTCTCTGGCTTCTACGCTAGCCAAGCAAGCTAACGATCCTGATGCTAGAAATATGCTCGCCGGATTGCTGTTCACGGGAAAGGGGCACAACCGCGATGTCAACGCCGCCCTAAACTTATGGGCTGACTTGGCCCAGCAAAACTATGCCGCTGCACAAGCGACTTTGGGCGCCTTGTATCTGGACGGACAGGCGATTGGCGCAACTGACTATGTTAAGGCCAAGCATTATCTGGAACTTTCGGCAGCACATGAAGACCCGACCTCTATCTACAATTTAGGTTTTATGTATGAGTCCGGTCTGGGGGTAAGCAAGTCCATGCCCCAAGCCATTGAGTACTATAAAAAATCGGCACAACTAAATTATTCAAAAGCATTATTTCGCTTGGGCTCCTTGAGTGCTAACCACCTGATCGCGGACGCTAGCCCTGAGTCGGCTTGTCAATACTATGAAAAGGCAGCGAAAGCCGGACTTGGTGAAGGCGCTTTTCTAACTGGTAAATGTTTCGCCACGGGTGTTGGCATGCCCAAAAACCTGCCCATGGCCACCCAATGGTACACAGAGGCAGCGATGCTTGACGTGCCTCAGGCGCAAGCGAATCTTGGCTATATCTTCGAGAAAGGGCTTGGTCAGGCAGTCAATTTACCCGAAGCCTACAAGTGGTATTGGCTAGCCAGTGCACGGGTTCCCGAAGCCGGCAAGCGCCTGGAAGTTATCGAGAAACAAATGCCCACTCTCAGTGATGCTGCCGACGAGCAGACCAAAGCTGCATGGCGAAAGCAAATACAAATGTTCATCAACGATAACAATAACCGGCGCGGGCTAATGATCAATAAGTGAAAGCAACCATGAACGGATGCTGAGTAAAGCATCGGGCGTGCAGGGGTGTCAGGAGTGATTTGTGGGCGACAGGATATTTCGCAGGGCCGCGTCTGAAGCGCAGCGCGTCAAATGGCTGGGGGAGATTGTGCTGATCCGGCCGACATCCTTCACTTTTCTCATTATGTTCGCCTTGGGAATGCTGGTCTTGGTAAGCAGCTTTTTTATCTGGGGCTCTTACACCAAGCGCAGCACGGTGAGTGGTCAACTGGTTCCAGCCAACGGCCAGATAAAGGTCCGGACGCCGCAAACCGGAGTGGTGCTGCAAAGGTTTGTCGTCGAAGGGCAGTCCGTTGTCATGGGTGATCCTCTGCTGACTATTTCCAGTGAACGTTATGATGCCGGCGCCGACCCGGTGCAGGCACGCGTGAGTTATCAGCTCAAGCAACGGAGGGAGTCACTGGAGCAGGAACTCGATAAAACCCGGCAACTGCAACAGGCCGAGCGCAACAGTTTGACCAGTAAGGTGAGCACACTGCGTGATGAGCAAGCCAACCTGGCTGCGCAATTGGTCAGCCAGCGCGAGCGCGTGGCGCTGGCGGGGGATGCGTCAAATCGCTATCAGGGATTGATGCAAAAGGGCTATATCTCTATGGACCAGTTCCAGCAGCGGCAAGCCGAGCTTTTGGGACAGCGTCAAGCCCTACAGGGCCTGGATCGCGAGCGCAGTTCAATCACCCAACAATTCACCGAGCGCAACAACGAGTTGGCGGGGCTTGAAACACGCCAAGCCAATGCACTGGCGCCGATACATCGACAACTGTCGGGTATCGAACAAGAGCTGGCAGAGAGTGAAGCCAAGCGTACGGTATTGATCACCGCTCCAGGAAACGGTGTGGCAACGGCAGTTCTGACGGAAGTCGGCCAGACAGTGGACCCGTCGCGTACGTTGTTGAGCATCATGCCCCGTGACGCCCAACTGCAGGCTGAGCTCTACGCCCCGAGCAAAGCGGTGGGGTTTATCAGGCCGGGGGACGCCGTGCTGATCCGCTATCAGGCCTATCCCTATCAGAAGTTTGGCCAATATCACGCTCAAGTGGTGTCTATTTCGCGCACTGCCGTGCCCTCTGCGGATCTTGCCATTATGACGGGTGAGGTACCGGGGCTTTCGCGCAACGGCGAACAGCTCTACCGCTTGCGTGTACAACTCGACGAGCAGACCGTTATGGCCTATGGCAAGCCTCAGTTGCTGCAAAGCGGAATGCTGTTGGATGCCGACATCCTGCAGGAAAGCCGCCGCCTTTATGAATGGGTGCTGGAGCCTCTCTACAGCCTCACCGGCAAATTCTAGGAACCCCTCCCATGACTTTTCTTGACGCCATAGCCTTGCGTCCCGGGCGTCGTCTGCCCGTGGTATTGCAGACCGAAGCGACTGAATGCGGCCTGGCTTGCCTGGCGATGATTGCTGGATACCACGGGCATCGGGTCGATATGCTGGATTTGCGCCGCCGTTGCAGCGTCTCCCTCAAAGGTATTGCCCTCAAACAACTGATCAACAGTGCTCAGCAACTGCAACTGGGTGCTCGTGCTGTCACGTTGGATGTGGACGGCCTCGGCCAGCTCAAGCTGCCTTGTATTCTGCACTGGAACTTCAACCACTTTGTCGTACTCAAGTCCGTCGATCGGCAAGGCGTGGTTGTACATGATCCTGCGCGAGGGTTGCGCCGGATCAATCATGAAGGTTTATCTCAAAGCTTCACCGGCGTAGCACTGGAATTGTGGCCGGACAGCGGTTTCGAGCTGCAAGAAGACAAACCAAGAATCAAACTCCTGAACATGATGGGGCGTATTAGCGGGCTGTATCGCTCGTTGGTGCAAGTACTGCTGCTGGCACTGACGCTCGAGGTCTTTTCCCTGATCACCCCGTTCTTGCTTCAGTGGACGATCGACAACGTCATTATCAGCGCCGACCACGATCTGCTCAGTACACTGGTACTGGGCTTTACCTTGTTATTGTTGATGCAACAAGCGGTCAGCGGCGTGCGTGCCTGGGTCATGATGCATTTGAGTACGCTGCTTTCCGTGCAGTGGCGTGCGAATGTCTTCAGCCACTTGTTACGGTTGCCCAGCCAATACTTTGAGAAGCGCTACTTGGGAGATGTGGTGTCGCGTTTCGGCGCCGTAGACACTATTCAGCAGACGCTGACGGCGGCGTTCCTATCGGCGATTCTCGACGGTCTTATGTCCGTCGCGACCCTTGCAATGATGCTGCTCTACAGTCCGGCCCTGGCCGCTATTGCGATCGCCACTATGCTGCTGTATGCCGTTGGACGCTGCCTTTGGTATCGACCGCTGCGCAATGCGACCGAAGAGCAAATCATCCATGCCGCACGTCAGCAAAGCCATTTTCTGGAAACGGTGCGTGGCATTCGCCCCTTGAAACTGTTTCAGCGCCAGGAAGAGCGTCGTTCAGCCTGGCTTGGTTTGTTGGTGGAGCAGATCAACGCTGGATTGCGCACGCAAAAGCTGCGGTTGCTCTATCAACAATTGAATGGGTTGCTGTTTGGCATTGAGAACTTGTTGGTGATTTGGTTTGGCGCAAGCATGGTGATGGATGGCCAGTTCAGCGTCGGGCTGTTGATCGCGTTTATCGCCTATAAAACGCAGTTTGATACCCGAGTAGGTAACTTGATAGACAAGTTTTTCGAGCTGCGTATGTTGCAACTGCAGGGCGAACGGCTGGCAGATATTGTTCTGCACCCACCGGAAGCAACCGCTTCCAGTGTCGACCTGCAGACACTCATGGATTGTGATGCGAGCATTGAAATCCAGGGATTGCACTACCGTTATGCCGAGCAGGAGCCCTGGGTGCTGGACAACCTCGACCTGCATATTGCTGCGGGTGAATCGGTGGCTATCGTTGGTCCGTCGGGTTGCGGCAAAAGCACGCTGATGAACGTCATGCTCGGTATCCTGCCGGCCACTCGGGGGCAGATTCGTATCGCCGGTATTGAATTGGCGCAACTGGGCCTGGATGGTTTGCGGCAACTGGTAGGTACTGTGACGCAGGACGATGTGCTGTTTGCGGGATCTTTGCGCGATAACATCAGTTTCTTCGACCTCAACGTGGATCAGTCCTGGTTGATCGAATGTGCCCGGATCGCGTCGATTCACAGTGATATCCAAGCCATGCCGATGGGTTACAACACTTTGGTGGGAGACATGGGCACGGTGCTCTCCGGTGGGCAAAAGCAGCGCGTGCTGCTGGCCAGGGCCCTGTATAAGAAACCGCGAATACTCTTTCTGGACGAGGCCACCAGTCACTTGGATGTCGCGTGTGAACAGCGTGTGAATCAGGCCATTCAGGGGTTGCGAATTACGCGCATCATGGTTGCCCACCGCCCTGAAACCATCGCCTCTGCGGACCGTGTCATCCGGATTCTGGCCGGTAGGGTGGTACATGGCGATGCTGACGGACCAACGAATAGCGCACATACCGCGAACACTTCGCCAGAGATGAAACAGGGCCAGGCATGAAGCAATTATCCTCGATCTTGATGATGGCCTTGTTGTGTTGTTCACGTTCTGCATGGGCCTTTGAGCCAGACGTTTTTGACACTGCACGCAACGTTTCCCGGCAAGCGGTGTATGACGATGCACGTGGCGAGCTGTCGTGTAGTTTTGGCCGGTTACCTGAACGTTTGCCGTTAGAGCAGGTGGTTGAACGGATTTTGTGCCACGACCCACAGACGCGTATCAGTTGGGCCAATGCCAAGGCTCAGGCTGCCCAGGTTGGGCTCAGCCAGTCGGCGTATCTGCCGCGCCTGGATGGGCGCGTTGGCAGTAATCGCGGCAATGGTCGGGTTGACTACGATGAACCGGCCTTACGTTCTGGTGAAGGGCACCGGCGGCGCGACAGCGCCAGTCTTGAGCTCAGTTGGGTGTTGGTGGACTTCGGTCGACGCGGGGCCGCCTTGCGCAATGCCCGCCAGTTGCTGGTGGCTGCCAACGCTACCCAGGACGCCATGTTGCAGCGTACTTTTGTTGAGGCAGCGCAGGCTTATTACGATGCCTTGTCATCTCAGCGCAGCTTGGCCGCCTCGGTGCAGATCACCGAATTGGCGGCTCGCAACCTGGAAGCGGCGGATGCCAAATACAAAGCCGGTGCGGCCGCACTTTCTGATCGCTTGCAGGCGCAAACAGCGTTTTCCCAGGCTAATTTGCGCCAGATCCGCGACCGTGGAGCATTGCATAACGCTTTGGGTGTGATTGCCTTGCGCATGGGGCTATCACCCCAAACGCCTCTGCAGTTGGCGGGTGACCTCACTCCACTGCCGGACACTCAGTTCCTGCAGGCGGTCGATGAGTTGTTGACCCAGGCGCGTCAGGATCACCCGGCAGTACTCGCCGCACATGCTAGGCTCAGGGCCGCTCAGGCGGCCGTTGATGAGCGACGCGCTGCCAACCTTCCGAGCCTGGCACTGACCGCCGACCTGACGTACGCACGTAGCCAGCAATCGAAGATATTCAATGGCGATGAGCGTGAGCGGGACCGCAGTATCGGTTTGCAGTTGAGCATCCCGATCTTTGACGGTTTTGGCCGGACCTACCAGATCCGCCAAGCACAAGCTCGTGTCGACGCGGGCCGAGCAGAACTGGCTGAGGTTGAGCAAGAGGTCGCGCTAGACCTATGGGCCAGTTATCAGACGTTGAATATTGAGACCCAAAGTCTGCAGCGCACCAGCGAGTTGGTCGATCAATCACGCCAGTCGCTGGAGGTCATCCAGGGCCGTTATCACGCCGGGGTGGGCAGCATGATTGAGTTGCTCAATGCCCTGACCGCGTATTCCGGTGCCGAGCAAGAGCATATTCAAACCCTCAGCCGCTGGCAGACGTCACGCCTGAGGTTGGCGGCCAGTCTTGGTCGTCTGGGGTTTTGGGCTTTGTAACCCGTGTTGAGTGTTGACTTGAACAGTAGTCATCTGCACGCCGCTCAAATCCACACTCATCACTGCTAACCTGCATTTTCCTCACGTTACCCCACCCAATAAGTCGTTTGCACGCCCCCCAAGCAAATACAAAACTGCATGTCACTCGCAAAACAACAACGTTGGGCAAACCACATGCAATTCGAGCGCAATTTCTTTAACGGTCAATTCGTCGAACCCGCCAGCGACGCCCTGATCGCCGTCTACAACCCTGCCAATGAATCCCTGGTCGGCCATGTCAGCGCCGCCACCGCCGATGAGGCCATCGCCGCCGTCGACGCCGCCGCCCGCGCCCAGAAAACCTGGGGCACGCTCACCAGCATCGAACGCGCCGAGCACCTGCGTGCCTTCGCTGATGCCCTGGACAGCCACGCCGAAGCCATCGGTACGGCTTTGGCCAGCGAGTCCGGCAAGAGCGTCACTGACGCCAGCAACGAAGCCCGCTACGCCGCGCAAATTACCCGTTACCACGCCGAATGGGCCCGCCGCATCGAAGGCGAGATCATCCCCAGCGATACCTCGGACGAAAACCTGTTCCTGCACCGCGAGCCGATTGGTGTGGTGGCCTGTCTGATCCCGTTCAACTACCCGGTCTACACGCTGTTGCGCAAGATTGCCCCGGCGCTGATCGCGGGTAATACCGTGGTGGTGCGGCCCAGCAACAACACGCCACTGTCGGCGTTTAAAATTGCCAAGGCAGTGGTGACAGCCGGTATTCCAGCCGGTGTGATCAACATCCTGACCATGAACCACGCCACCGCCGCCAGCGTCTGCACGCACAAGGCCGTCGGCCTGATCACCCTCACCGGCAGCGTGAACGCCGGGCGTATCGTGCTGGATTACTGCAAGGCCAATATCGCCAAACCATCCCTGGAATTGGGCGGCAAGACCCCGGCAATCATCGAACCGGATGCCGACCTGGAAACAGCCGCCAGCGCTATCGTTGCGTCCAAGATCACCCACTGCGGTCAGCTGTGTACGGCGGTGGAACGCGTGTATGTGCACGAAAGTATTTATGAGCCATTCCTCGCTTTGCTGAAAGCCAAGATCAGCGCGGTGAAGTTCGGTGACCGTTCCACGGACGAAAGCCTGATGGGCCCGTTGGTCAACGCCAGCTCGCAAAAGAATATCCACGCCATGGTCGAGCGCGCCGTCGCTGCCGGTGCTGTACTGGAAACAGGTGGTGTGCTGCCAGCCGGGCCGGGCCATTTCTATCCGCCGACCTTGCTCAGCGGTTGCCGCCAGGACATGGAAATCATTCAGGAAGAAATCTTCGGCCCGGTGTTGCCGGTGCTCAAGTACCGCGACATCGACGAAGCGCTGGCCATGGCCAACGACCATCAGTTCGGCCTGTCATCGGTGCTCTACACCGAGAACTACCGCACGGCAATGAAAGTGGCGAATGCCATCGAAGCCGGAGAGTTGTACGTCAATCGCACGCCGGCAGACCCGTATCAGGGTTTCCACGCCGGCTGGAAACGCTCAGGGCTGGGCGGCGATGACGGTAAGCACGGGATGCTTGAGTTTACCCAGACCCGCCTGGTGGTCATGAAGTACTGATCCACGCGCACCTGTTGCACCTTTAATAAAAACAATTATCAGGGCGCCCGCGCAGCGGGTGCCTGAGGTCCACATGATGTCCAAGCCTGCACCCGTTGCCCAGGTTTCCGTTGCCGTGCCCGCGGCAAACGACACTGCCAGCCGTTATTTCCAATTGCTGTTGCTGGTACTCGCCGCCGGCGCGATCTACCCGATCCTCTACCTGCGCCAGGTCTACCAGACCACCATGCTCGACGTGTTCCAGATCAACCACAGTCAACTGGGCTACCTGTACTCCATGCTCGGCACGATCTTTTTGCTTAGCTACCTGCCCAGCGGATGGCTGGCCGACCGTTTGCCGCCACGCTTTTTGATCTTCTTCTCGCTGGTCGCCACCGGCGCACTGGGCCTGTGGTACGCCAGCGTGCCGTCAATGACCGGCCTGATGATCATTTTCGGTTGCTGGGGCCTGACCACTGGCCTGACGTTCTGGGCCTCGGTGCTCAAGCGCGTGAAGATGATTGCTCATCAGAGTGAGCAGGGGCGGTTCTTCGGCATTCTCGATGGCGGTCGCGGGCTGGTGGAAGCCTTGCTGGCGACCGTGGCCCTGGGCCTGTTTGCCTATGCCACCGAAACTCAAAGCCAGTCGGCGGCCCAAGGCTTCAAGCACGTGGTGTACCTGTACTCGTTTATCTGTATAGCCATTGGCTGCGGGCTGGTACTGCTCAAAGATCCCAAGTCTCTGGCAGAGACGCCAGCGGTAGAGAAGGGCAAGTTCAACCTGATCGCCGACCTGACCACCCTGGTGAAAATCCCCGAGCTGTGGCTGGTGACCGCCATCGTGTTCTGCGGTTATCACATGTTCTGGGCTACCTACAGCTTTTCCGACTACTTGCAAGGCAGCGGCATGACTGCGGTGATGGCCGGCACCATCACCACCATCAAACTGTGGATGCGCCCCATCGGCGGCATCGGCGGCGGCTGGCTGGGCGACAAGTTCTCGAACATCTCGGTGCTGATCGTCGCGCTGGTGCTGGTGACCCTGGCGATGGTCGGGCTGATCGTGTTCCCGGCGCTCAACAGCCTCGGCCTGCTGATCGGCACGGTGATCTTTATCGGCCTGATGACCTATGCGATTCGCGGTCTGTACTGGGCAATTCTCGACAGCTGCGACATTCCGCTGCGCATCACCGGCCTGGCCATCGGCATCGTCTCGGTGGTGGGTTACCTGCCCGACACCTTTATCCCGCTGATCAATGGCTACCTGACCGATACCTACCCAGGCAAGCCCGGTTACAACCTGTATTTCGGCTACATCGCCTTTATCGGCGTGCTCGGGACGCTTGCGGCCCTGACGCTGCGCGCTCGAATCAATCGTAAAAAATTCAACCAGACAGGTGCCTGAGATGAAAATCGTCGCCCTTGAAACCCATATCGTTGCCGTCCCACCACCGCATATCGGTGGCATGTATTGGCTGTTTGTCAAACTCAAGACCGACTGCGGCATTGAAGGTGTCGGTGAGATTTACGCCGCCACCTTTGGTCCCAAGGCCATGCTGCCGATCATCGAGGATGTGTTCGAGCGCTACCTGCTCAACCACGACCCGCACCACATCGAGCGGTTTTTCCGCCAGGCTTATTCGAGCGGTTTCACCCAGCGCCCGGACCTGACCATGATGGGCGTGGTCAGCGGCCTGGAAATGGCGTGCTGGGACATCATCGGCAAAGCCGCCAACAAGCCGGTCTATGAGCTGCTGGGTGGCAAGGTCAACGAGCGCCTGCGTTCCTACACCTACCTGTACCCGGTCAACAGCAAGGGCGAGTACGACTACGACGACCCGGACCTGGCCGCCGAGTGCGCCATCGAGAATATGAACAAAGGCTTCACTGCCGTGAAGTTCGACCCGGCCGGCCCGTACACCGCGTACTCCGGCCACCAGATTTCGCTGGAAGTGCTGGAGCGTTGCGAGACTTTCTGCCGCAAGATCCGCGAGGCGGTGGGCGACAAGTGCGACCTGTTGTTCGGCACCCATGGGCAGATGGTGCCGTCATCGGCGATCCGCCTGGCCAAGCGTCTGGAGAAATACGACCCGCTGTGGTTCGAAGAACCGGTGCCGCCTGGCCAGGAAGACGCGATGGCCCAGGTCGCGGCCAAGACCAGCATCCCGATTGCCACCGGCGAGCGCCTGACCACCAAGTACGAGTTTTTCAAACTGCTGCAGGCCGGCGGCGCGTCGATCCTGCAAATGAACGTGGCGCGTTGCGGCGGGCTGCTGGAGGCGAAGAAGATCGCCAGCATGGCAGAAGCCTATTACGCGCAAATCGCGCCGCACTTGTACAACGGGCCGATCGGCGCGGCGGCGAGTTTCCAGCTGGCCACGTGCACGCCGAACTTCCTGATCCAGGAAAGCATCATGACCTGGGGCGGTTTCCACGCCGAAGTGCTGACCAAGCCGCTGCAATGGGAGGACGGCTACATCATCCCGTCCACCGAACCGGGCCTGGGCGTGGAGCTGAACATGGACGTGGTGCGCAAACACACGCCGTACACCGGCGAGCGTTTGCACCTGCAGATGGCGCCGACGCCAGCTGACGTCAAAGACACTTCGCCCGCCAAGGGCTGATAAAAACGACTTACGCGGTAACCGTGAATGACATATGACTACATCATCGCCGGCGCGGGTGCTGCCGGCTGCGTTCTGGCCAACCGGCTTTCCGCTTCGGGCGAATACTCGGTGTTGCTGCTGGAAGCCGGTGGCAAAGACAGTTCCTGGTGGTTCAAGATCCCGGTCGGATTCGCCAAGATGTATTACAACCCGACCTTTAACTGGATGTACTACAGCCAGCCGCAAAAACACTTGGCTGGCCGGGAAATCTATGCGCCGCGCGGCAAGGTGCAGGGCGGTTCGGGTTCGATCAACGCCATGATCTACGTGCGCGGTCAGGCCCATGACTTCAATGACTGGGCGGCCAATGGTAACGACGGTTGGGGTTTCAAGGATGTACTGCCGTACTTCCGCAAACTGGAAAATCACCCGCTGGGCGACACCGAGTACCACGGCGGCAGCGGCCCCATCAGCATCACACCGATGAAGGGCCAGACCCACCCGATTTGTGACGTGTTTCTCAAGGGCTGCGAACAGCTCGGCTACGGCCTCAGTGATGACTTCAACGGCCCCCATTTCGAAGGCGCGGGCCTGTATGACGTCAACACCCGCAATGGCGAGCGCTGCTCAAGCAGCTTTGCGCATTTGCATCCGGCGCTCAGTCGCACGAACCTGACCGTGGAGTTGCATGCACTGGTTGATCGTGTGCTGTTTGATGACCAGCAACGCGCCAGCGGGATTCGCGTGTCCCAAAAGGGCGTGGTGCGCACCTTTAAGGCACGCAAGGAAGTGATCCTTTGCGCGGGTGCCGTCGACACGCCGAAGATCCTGCAACTGTCCGGCGTGGCCGATCAGCAACTGCTGGCTGAACACGGCATCCCACTGGTCAAGCACCTGCCGGCCGTAGGTGAAAACCTGCAGGACCACTTGTGCGCCAGCTACTACTACAAGGCCAATATTCCCACCCTCAATGACGAACTCAGCTCTTTGTTCGGCCAGCTGAAACTGGGCCTGAAATACCTGTTCACTCGTAAGGGCGCGTTGGCGATGAGCGTCAACCAGGCCGGTGGTTTCTTTCGCGGCAACGACCAGCAGGCGGACCCGAACCTGCAGTTGTACTTTAACCCGCTGTCGTACCAGATTCCGAAAAACAACAAGGCCAGCCTCAAGCCCGAGCCGTATTCCGGTTTCCTGCTGTGCTTCAACCCGTGCCGGCCGACCAGTCGTGGCACTGTCCGCGTCGCCTCGAACAACCCACGGGATGCGGCGTTGATCGATCCGAACTATCTGAGTACGCAAAAGGACATTGACGAAGTCATCCAGGGCAGCCGCTTGATGCGCAAGATCATGCAGGCACCTGCGCTCAAAGGCATCACGGTGGCCGAGGTGTTGCCCGGCGCGGCCGTGCAGAGCGACGAGCAGATGCTGCAATACTTCCGCGAAAACAGCGGCTCGATCTACCACCTGTGCGGCTCCTGTGCGATGGGCTCGGACCCGCAGGTGTCGGTGGTGGACAAGCGCTTGAAGGTGCACGGGTTGCACGGCTTGCGCATTGTGGACGCGTCGATTTTCCCGAATGTGACCTCGGGTAACACCCATGCGGCGGTATTGATGGTGGCGGAGAAGGGCGCCGACCTCATTCTTGAGGATGCCTGAATGTGGGAGCTGGCTTGCCTGCGATAGCGGCGGGTCAGTTGGCCCATTTGCTACTGGGAGACCGCCATCGCAGGCAAGCCAGCTCCCACAGTGTCTGTGGCAGCCTCGCAGAGTTTGAATTGAAATACAGCCAGCTCCTACAGGGTCTGTGACAGCCGCATCGAGCTTGATTTGAAATACAGCCAGAATTGTGGGATCTGGCTTGCCTGCGATAGCGTCGGGTCAGCTGGCCCATTTGCTACTGGGAGACCGCGATCGCAGGCAAGCCAGCTCCCACAAGGTCTGTGGCAGCCTCGCAGAGTTTGAATTGAAATACAGCCAGCTCCCACAGGGTCTGTGGCAGCCCTTGAAGGTCGGCTACCAGCCGCGCAAGCGTTCCCAGCGTTGCACTTCACCGTTGTGCAACACGGCGTTATAGTTGCCGAACTGCGCCCCCGTGGCGCACGCATGATTGGGCAGAATACGCAGGCGCGTACCGAGCGGAAATTGCGTCACCACATCCACGCCGCCCGCTTCGAACCGCGCCACGCCATGTTCCTGGTTGGCGCTGCTCAACAGCAAGCCGTCGATCAACTCCCCGTGCTCATTGCACACCTGGCCATAACCAAAGTCGCGTTTTTGCGCTTGCGTGCCGCGATCCCGGCTCATGGCCATCCAGCCGGCATCGGTGATGATCCAGCCTTTTTCCGCTTGATGGCCGATCACTGTGGTCAGCACGCTCAAGGCCAGTTCCTCGGTGCGGCATACGCCGATGTTGTGCATCACCAGGTCAAAAAACGCATACACACCCGCGCGCAGTTCGGTCACGCCTTCAAGGCTCACGGCTGACAATGCGGTAGGCGTGGAGCCGACACTGACCTGATCGCAGGCCATCCCGGCGGCACGGATACGTTGCGCCGCTTCAACGCAGCGTGCGCGTTCCTGTTCGGCGATGGCCTGTAACGCTTCAGGCGTATCCAGGCCGTAGCTTTCCCCTGCGTGGGTCAATACGCCGACGAGGCTGTCACCGAGCAGTTGGGCGATGTCGAGCAATAACGCGTCCTGCGGCTTGACCCCGGAACGGTGGCCGTCGCAATCAATCTCGATCATCACGGCAAAGGTTTCACCCTGCGCGGCGCCGAAATCGACGATGGCCCGGGCGCCGGCGAGGCTGTCGGTGATCAGCGTCAGCGCGCAACCCCGGCGGCGCAGCGCCAGGGCCTGGGGCAGTTTGTGCGGGGCCATGGCGACGGCGTAGAGGATGTCCTGGATGCCCAGCTCAAAGAAATATTCGGCTTCCTTGAGCGTCGATACGGTGATGCCACGGGCACCGGCCGCTATCTGCGCGGCCACCACTTCGGCGCACTTGTGGGTTTTGACATGGGGGCGCAAATGCACACCCAGGCTGTCGGCACGCTGTTGCATGCGCTGGATGTTGCGCTGCATTTTCACGCTGTCTAGCAATGCTGCTGGGGTGTCCATGGTTAACGCTCCACAAGGGCGGACAGCGGCCAAATTGACGGCCTGTCCAGGACTGGATATGTTGTCTTGCATGAAAAAGACCTCTCCCGAAGAAACCACCCTGATCAGCCAGCTCGAACAGATTGCCGAAGGCTTGAGCAAAACCTTCAGCCCGTTCTGTGAGGTCGTGCTGCACGATTTGCGCGACCCGCAGCAGGCGATCCTGGCGATCCATAACAACCTCTCCGGGCGCTCGCCGGGCGACCCGACCACCGAGTTGGGCCTGGCGCGGATTGCCGACCCCGACTACCCGCAGATCATTGCCAACTACCGCAACCAATTCAGCGATGGGCGCCAGGTCAAAAGCACCTCGATCGGCATCAAGGACACCAGTGGCAAGTACGTCGCGGCCTTGTGCATGAACGTCGATCTCTCATTGTTTCGTGGCCTGCAGGGCATGCTTGAGCAATTTGGCTCGGTCACTGGCGACACCCTTATCGAATCCCTGGAGCCGTCCGGCGCCGATGTGATTCGCACCCGCATCGACCAGTTCGCCGCACGCCTGGCCACCACCCCGCGCGCGCTCAAGGCGGCGGATCGACGGCTGTTGCTGCAAGAGCTCAAGGACTCGGGCTGCATGGACATTCGCCGGGCCATGGAGACCGTGGCCGCGCACCTGGGCGTGTCACGGGCGGCGGTCTACACCTACGCCAAGTAGCGCGCCACAGCTTCAATCTCCACCAGATAACCGTGGTGCAACTCGGGCACCGGCACCACCGCGCGGGCAGGGCGGTGCTCGCCCAGCGCGGCGGCGTAAATACGGTCGAATTGCGGCCAATGCTGAACCCCGGCCACATACACCGTGACCTTCACCAGATCCTGGGGCGAGCCGCCGGCGGCTTTCAAGATGGCCAGCAGGTTAGCCAGCGCCAACTGGGCCTGTTCGGCAAACGATGCTTCAAGGTTGTGGCGCCCCTGCGGGCTCACCGGTAATTGCCCGGAGATATACAGCGTGTCGCCGTGGCTGACGGCCTGGGAGTAATGCCCGGCGGGCGCCGAGGCGGCCTCGGTGTGGATGATGTTCATGACGCCTCGCTGAGCAACGCGGCGTAGCGCGCGATGTCGACATTGCCACCAGTGACGATAATGCCCACGCGCTGGCCCTTGAACCGCTCGCCCAGCTGGCGCAACGCCGCCAGGCCCAGGCAGCCGGTGGGTTCGACCACCATTTTCATGCGTTGCATAAAGAACTTCATCGAGGCCACCAATTGCGCGTCGGAGACGGTGAGGATGTCGGTCACCTTGTCGCGGATGATCGGGAAGGTGTAGTTGCCCAGGTGTTGGGTTTGCGCACCGTCGGCGATGGTCGCCGGGGTGTCGATGTGCACGATGCTGCCGGTCTGGAATGAACGCTGGCCGTCATTGCCTGCTTCGGGTTCAACGCCAAACAGCTGGCAATCGGGTGCCAGCGCACGGGTCGACAACGCGGTGCCCGAGAGCATGCCGCCACCGCCCAGGCCGACGAACAGGGCGTCCAGAGGGCCGGTGAATTCCAGCAGTTCCTTGGCGGCCGTGCCTTGGCCGGCAAGGATGTGTGGATGGTCATACGGTGGGATCAATGTCATGCCGTGCTCAACTGCCAGGGTGCGGCCTATCTGCTCACGGTCTTCGGTGAAGCGGTCATACAGCACCACGCTGGCGCCATATTCCCGGGTCGCGGCCACTTTGGCGGCCGGCGCGTCGGTGGGCATCACGATGGTCGCCGGCATGCCGAGCAATTGGGCGGCCAGCGCAATACCCTGGGCATGGTTGCCGGAAGAGAACGCCACCACCCCGGCCTTGCGCTGGTGTGCGTCAAACTGCGACAGGGCATTAAACGCACCGCGAAACTTGAACGAGCCAGCGCGTTGCAGGTTTTCACACTTGATGAATACCTGGGCACCGGTTTCAGCGTCGAGGGTGCGTGAGGTAAACACCGGCGTTTGATGGGCAAAGCCTTGCAGGCGTTGGGCGGCGGCGACGACATCTGAATAGTCAGGCAATTGCATGGGCGGACCTCGTGGGCGGACTTGGATAAAATATCCATATCAAGACAAATAGTAAAGGATGGCTTGTCACCCAGTGCATAAACGCAATGTTGAAAAGAGCGTGGTGATCAGCAGCGATATTAAATAGAATGAATCTCATTTGAGACTCACTCGCGCTGCGCAGGTTGCTTTTCATGACTGATGCTGTTGCCCCGACCCACACTGGCGAAATGACCCTGTCGCGTTTGTACCGCGACCATCGCAGCTGGCTCGAAAGCTGGTTGCGGCGGCGCCTGGGCAATGCCTGGGATGCGGCGGACCTGAGCCAGGACACCTTTGTGCGGGTGCTGGCCAGTGCCCAGCCGATTGCGCAGATGCAGGAGCCACGGGCGTATCTGGTGACGGTCGGCAAGCGTTTGCTGGCCAACTTTCATCAGCGCCGCAGCCTTGAGCAAGCCTATCTGAAGGCGCTGGCGAATTTGCCCGAAACCTGCGTGCCGTCGCCCGAGCAACGCTGGCTGGTGCTGGAGACCTTGCACGCTCTGGATGAGTTGCTCGACGGTTTGCCGCGGGGGGTGCGGCGCGCGTTTCTGTGGAGCCAGTTGGAAGGCCTGGGTTATCGCGAAATTGCCGAGCGGCTCGACGTCTCTGAGCGCACGGTCAAGCGCTACATGGCCCAGGCCTATGAACATTGCCTGTTGGTGGCCCTATGAGTCACGAGGTTGCGCGTGCTGCGGCGCAGTGGTTGGCGTTGTTGGAGTCCGGAGCGGCCACCGAGCGTGACCACGCCAATTTGCAGGCTTGGCGCGACAGCCACCCTCAGCACGAACAGACCTGGCAGAAAGCCCAATCGCTGCGCCAGCGCTTGCGTGACTTGCCCCAGGCCGTGGCGATGGCCAGCCTCGACCGCCCGCAACCGGGGCGACGTGCATTGCTCAAGCGGGCCTTGGGCGTAGCGGCGCTGGTGCCGACCGCCTGGCTGATCAGCCGTCAGTTGCCCATCGAGGCATGGCGGGCTGATTTGCACACCGCCACCGGCGAGCGCAAACGCCTGCCGTTGGCCGATGGCAGCAGCCTGCAACTCAACACGGCGACGGCGGTGGATGTTGACCTGGCACAGCGGCGCATCACGCTGGTGGACGGCGAGTTGGCGCTGACGGTGCCAGGCGCGGCAGCGATCAGTGTGCACACGCGCTACGGCCAGGTAGAGGTGAGCCAGGCTGAAGTGTGCGTACGGCAATTGGCGTCCGGCTGCCGCGTGTCGGTGTTCAAGGGCGCGGTGCAGGTGCGTGATCTGGCCGGGCAATTGACGACGTTGAACAGCGGTCAGCAAGCCTCGTTAAAGCCTCACGGGCTGAGTGCAAGGGCGGCGTTTGATGTGCAGCAACTGGGCTGGCGTGACGGTGTATTGACCGCACAGAACCAACCCTTTGGGGATTTCCTGCGTGAGCTGGAACGTTACCGCCCTGGCGTGTTGCGCTGGGACCCGAGCCTGGAAACGCTGCGGGTCACCGGCAGCTTTCGCCTGGATGACACCGACCGCATCCTCACACTGCTGGCCCAGACCCTGGGGTTTGAGGTGCGAGCGCGCACGCGGTATTGGGTGACACTCAGCCGAACCCTGGCTTGACGCTTCACGCTGGCCATCAGGCTCCTAGTGGCAGAGGCTTGTTTGTGGCGAGCAGGCTTGTTGTGGCAAGCCTGCTCGCCACAACAGGTGGGCTTGGCATAACAGTCCTGCTGCCACAGGAAGTTAATCCATTTCCAGGGACCTAAATCACATGCGCGCGCTGCAATTCGGTCAAAGACTGTGCCTTGAGTTGCGCCAGCGCCGGGTCACGCCGGTCCCTTGGGTGTGGCAGGTCGACTGCCAGTTCCCGGCGAATACTGCTCGGCCGGTTGTCCATCACCAGCACCCGGTCACTCAAGTAGAGCGCCTCGTCGACATCGTGGGTCACCAGCAGCAAGGCGATCCCATGGTGCTCGGCCAGTTGCAGCAGCAAGTCCTGCAGTTTCATGCGGGTAAAGGCATCCACTGCGCTGAACGGCTCATCAAGCAATAACACCTGCGGGCGTGAATACAGCCCGCGTGCAATGGCCACGCGTTGCGCCATGCCGCCGGACAAGGCTTTGGGCAGCGCCTGGGCGAAGCCGGTGAGGCCGACTTCTGCGATCAACTGGGTAACCCAGGCCTTGTCATAGTGGTTGTCATCGCGCAAACCGATGTTCTGTTCCACCGTCAGCCAGGGCATCAGCCGTGGTTCCTGGAACACAAAGGCAACTTCGCCTTCGGGGCTGCGCAGTTCGCCCTGGAAGTCGGTCTCCAGGCCGGCGACGATGCGCAACAACGTGCTTTTGCCACAACCGCTGGGCCCGAGCAGGCTGACGGTTTCGCGCGGTTGCAGCGCCAACTGCACGTTGTTCAGCACCGTAATGCCGGCAAAGCTTTTGCGCGCCACGCGAAGCTCCAATAACGCTTTCATACTCATTGCTCCGCGCCTTCGCCTGTGAAGGTGTCGCGCCAGGCCAGGCAGCGTTTCTCCAAGGCTGCGAGCAGGCCATCGCTGAGCTTGCCCAGCAGTGCCAACACGGTAATGGCGGCCAGCACGATGTCTGGCCGTGAGGTTTCCCGACCATCGCTGAGCAAGTAACCGAGACCCTTGGTGGCCGCGATCAGTTCGGCCGCCACCAGGAACATCCACGCCAGGCTCAAGCCGCTGCGCAGCCCCGTGAACAGGCCGGGCAGGGCGGCGGGCAGCAGAATCCGGCGCACCAGGCGTGCTCGGCTGAAACCGTACATTTGCCCGACTTCCACCAGCTTGCGATCAATATCGCGAATCGCCGCGACACCGTTGAGGTACACCGGAAAGAACGCGCCAATCGCGATCAGCACGACCTTGGAGGTTTCATCGATACCCAGCCACAGCAGCAACAGCGGCACCCAGGCCAGGCTCGGAATCGAGCGCAGCCCGGCGAAGGTCGGTTCCAGATACGCTTCGGCTTCACGGCTCAACCCCACCCAGGCGGCAAACACCAGCGCCAGGCTGGCACCGATGGCAAACCCCGCCAGTACCCGCAGCAGGCTGGCGCTGATGTGTTTCCACAACGCGCCTTCGGCCAGGTCGGTGAGGGTCACTGCGATGTCGCTGGGGGCCGGCATCTGGTAGGACGGCAGCCAGCCGATGCGTACCACGCCCTCCAGTACCAGCAGGATCAGTACCGGCAGCACCAGGCCCTTGAGCCGTTTTGGCCAGGCGCTTCGGTTGATCACCACGGGTGCCGGTAGCGGCAGTGCTTGGCTTTTATCGGTCATCACGCCTCCCTTAAGGCTTGGGCAGGGTTTGGCCAAACGAAGTGTCGATCAACTGATCGATCACGGGGTCGACATCCACGCCACGACGGACTAATTCCTCGGACACCAGGATCGGCGCGGCGGCCTTGGATGACGCCACGTCCCTGGCGCTCAGCAGCGGGTTGCTCAAGTCGGTGCGCGACAATTGCAGCTTGGCCACTTCCAGCGGCAAGCCGGCTTCGTCTGCGAGCAATTTAGCGAATTCATCCGGGTGCTTCACGGCCCAATCACGCGCCTTCTCATAGGCCCCGAGGACCTTGGTGATGGTCTGCGGGTGCTGTTTGGCGTATTGCTCGGTGACGCTGATTACGCCGTAGCTGTTGAAGTCTTTATTGCGATACAGCAAGCGCGAACCGGCCTGGATTTCACTCGCGGCCATGTGTGGATCAAGGCCGGCCCAGGCGTCTACGTCGCCTTTCTCCAAGGCGGTGCGGCCGTCCGGATGCTGCAAATGCACCAACTGCACATCATCCTTTTTCAGCCCCGCCAGTTGCAGGCTGCGCAGGGTGAACAGGTACGGGTCGGTGCCTTTGGTGGCGGCGATTTTTTTGCCTTTGAGGTCCGTGACGGTGTTGAGCGGCGAGTCTTTGCGCACCACCAGTGCGGTCCATTCAGCACGACTGTAGACGTACACCGATTTGATCGGGCTGCCATTGGCGCGGCTCAACACCGCCGACAAGCTGGCAGACGAGGCAAAGTCGACGCCGCCACTGTTGAGGTATTCCAGCGAGCGGTTGCTGCCCTGGCTCAGCACCCAGCCGACCTTGGTGTGGGGAAGCGCCTGTTCGAGCCAGCCAAAATGCTTGAGCACCAGGCTCACGGGCGAATAGTAGGCGTAATCGAGGTTGACCTGGGCGGGGTCGGTTTCGGCGGCAAAGGCCTGGGGTTGCAGGCACAGGGCGAGGGCGAGGGCGCAGGCACTCAATAAAGCAAAGGGTTTCATGGAACAGCTCCAGACAAGGCGTTGAGAGAAGGCTTTTCTTATATTCAGAAAATTGAAACGGCATGTTCCATCATGCTTTAAAGGAATATGCAGTCTCTGTGCCACCTTGTGCGCAGCGTCTTTACGCGGGTTTCTATGGGGGCGGCTGTGGCGGGAGAGGGCAAAGTGTTGAATGGCTGTTGGCAGGCGAACACCTCATATATACCTTTATCGTATAAATAAAGACTTATTTATTCCTTTTAATGTTGGTGCCGATAACGCATTTTGAGGGCCTGCGCATTCGTGCGGATTGACCCAACAGCCAAAAGGAAAGCCGACATGACCATTAAAGCGATCAACGTGCGCAACCAGTTCAAGGGCGTGATCAAGGAAATTTTGCTGGGGGAAGTGGTGTCCGAAATTGATGTGCAAACCGCGTCCGGTATCGTCACATCAGTGATCACCACCCGCTCGGTGCGTGACCTGGAATTAAAAGTGGGCAGTGAAGTGATTGCCTTTGTGAAGTCGACTGAAGTGTCGATTGCCAAGCTGTAAATGTGTTCGCAAGTGTAAGAGCTGGGGTGCCTGTGATGGGGGGGCTTTTGGCGGGGTACATATCTGTTGTTGCGGTAACGGCGGCTTATGGTTCCGCTCTTACAGCGGGTCACTTTTGCAAGGACCGGAAT
>NZ_JACAQL010000022.1:30720-541187 GCF_013385245.1 Pseudomonas sp. IPO3747 | reverse complement strand
CACAGATCAAAAGACCGCTGACTTCGTCATCGAAAAGGATGTAAGGGCCACTGCAACAGCAAAGCCATACTCGGACTAATGTGGGAGCTGGCTTGTCGAATCGTCGCACCGCTGCGATGCCATCAACTCTGTGTACCTGACACACCGAGGTGTCTGCATCGCAGGCAAGCCAGCTCCCACATTAACCAGCTCCCACATTGATGTGTGGGAGCCTGCTCAATGCATCAGTTGATGCGCGGCCCACCACCGCCCGGCGGGTGCGGCTGCGGTTTGTCCGGTGGCGCATCGCTGGGCAGGTTCTTTGGCGGTGTGTTTGGGTCTTCGTAGTGCTTGTGCAAATCCCCATCCAGCCGATTGCTCGAGGAGCCACCTTTGCTCGGCGTCTCCTCAAAGTGCTGCCATTCCGATTGCTGGAAGCGAAAGATGCTGTCATCGGTCGGCGTGTCGCGGCCGTGATAGTGGTGGATTTCGTAGTGGGCGTACTCGACCTTTTCCGCCCAGTCGTTTTGCAATAAACCGTCGTTGGCCAAGCCGCGATACCAATCGTTTTCCGCGTTGGTGGCCTTCTGCTTTTTGTTGTGGTCGACAAAGTAGCCGATGATCCCGCCCACCACCGCCAGCACCACGCCGACCAGAAACAGCGGCCCGGTCAATGCCGCTGCGGTGCCTGCGCCAAACAGTGCCGCCGCCCCGAGGACCCCGGCCGAGGCACCGAACGCGCCCCCGGCTACTTGCAGGCCACCGGCGGCCTGAGCCAGCGGGTCTTTGCTGTCGACGCCGCTCTTGATCGCCAAGGCGCCGAGCACGATATCGGCAAACCCTCCGACGATGTCCGTGGCCGGGCCGAGCACCTTGATCACGGAACCGGCGATTTTCGCAGACTTGGACGCGCCCAACTTGGCCGCACCGGCGGCAGCCAGGCCGTCATCCAGGTGCGTGGCCAGGCCATCGGTGGCTTGCTTGACCGCCGTATCGCCTTCGCCAAACAACTTGCCGATGCCGTCGTACTGACTGTCAGGCACCGCATCCAGCGCCGCGGAGATTTCCTTGCTGACCTTGGCGTCGATCTCGCCGCCGGGGCCAAAATCCAGCATTTTGCCGGTCACGCCTTCCTTGCCCCAGATTTCCGGCAAGGTTTTGTCCAGGCCCAGGAAGTCCACCAGGCCGCCCTTGCCCAGGGTCTCGCCGATCTTGTCACCCAGGCGCACGAAGTGGCTGGAACCACCGGCAAAACTCAGGAAGTCCTTGGCGATGCTCATGCGCTGCGCCGGGGTTTCGCCGAGTTTGCCGCCTTTGCCCACCAGTTGGTAAATCGCCGAAAACAGCGTCACACCCGCGCCAAGGGAGCCCAGGATGCCTTTGCTGTTAAGGGTGTTGAACACCTCACCGAGCATGCCGCGATCCGCTACCGCAATATAGGGTTTGCTCAGGGCCTTTTTGACGTCGGCTTCGCTGATGGTGCCGCTGTTCTTGTAGACCTCGCCGAGTTCTTCCAGGGCCTTGGTGACACCGGCCGATTTCTCCTTGCCTTGCAGCCCCTCGTTGAGGAACTTCTCCAGGGTTTCCTGGGTGCGGCGCGGCAGGTCGAGCAGGTTGCCCTTGAGCACGCCCTTGAGCAGGCCGAACAAGTCTTTGGTCGCCAGCTCCTTGTTGTCGTCGGAGATTTTGCTCGGGTCCGAGAGGATCGCATTAAGGTCGGTGGTCAAGCCGTCGGCCTGGATATTTTGCGCGGCCTTGCTGGCGGCTTCGGGGTCGAACAGCGACAGCGAGGTGAGGGTGTCACTCAAGTCCTTTTGCGCGTCGCTGGACTTGCCCTGGTTTTGCAGGTCTTTGAGGTACAGCACGTAGTCGGGGTTGGCGGTGAGATCGAGCAGCTTCTGCTTGACCTCATCCTTGTTGGGCAACTTGTTGAGCGCGTCGTCCATTTTCGACTTGTAGTCAGCCTGGATGGTCGGGTCGTTGAACAGCTCGCCGATCTGCTTTTGCACGGCCTTGCCGTCGATGATGTCGTGCATGTCGGCCGCGCTCAGCTCGGTTTGCTTGTCATCCGACTCGCGCCAAGTAGTGTTGAACGGGCGTTTGGCTTCTTCATAGCCGGTGATACCATGGCCGTTCTGGTAGGCAGCCTGGGCTTCGAGGGCGCGCACCAGCTTGGCCCGTGGGTCATCCTTGGGGATCGAGCCGTCCTTGACGCCGGCGCGGTAGGTGTCGATCAGTTGGGTGGTGGCCAACTCACTGACGCTCATGGTCGGCGACTTGTCGTCCTTGGGGTCCGAATGCACGCCGGTGTCCATGTTCAACACATCCAGGTCACCGGCCTTGGGCAGGTTGTGCTTGGCGCGGGTGTCGTCGATGGAGCTGGCGCTGAAGGCTTCCCATTTGGCCAGCACGTCATCATAGAGCTGTGGGCTCAGTTCCTTGGAGACGATGACCTTGCCTTCGCTGGTTTCATAGCGGATCAGGCCGTCGCCCAGCTCATCGGGAGAGCCGAAAGTGATGTCGGTGTTTTTCAGGAAGTCATTCGGCCCGGCCAGTTTGTACCCGGCGTCTTCACTGGTGTGGATCTTGGCCCAGGTATCGTTCGCCGTGGCCACGCTTTTGAACAGCTCGGGGCTGACGTCGGCAGACACCACCACCTTGGTGCCATCCTGCAGTTCGTAGGTGAGGACGCTGTCTTTCTGGTCGTTGTTCCAGCTGAAGTTCTTGTAGTCGTTGAGCCCGGGCACGGGCGTGTTGGCGTCGGCCAGGGCTGCACCGTTGTTCAGTTCGCCTTCAATCACGGCTTTTTTGCCGGGGTCGGAGTACACCGTGTTAAGGCCCGCCAGGTAGTCGAACAACTTGGGGTTGTCTTCACGGGCGACGACGACTTTTTCGCCGTTGCTTTCGTAGCGGATCAGCCCGGGACCCACTTCGTCCACCGGGCCTACCGCAGTGCCGCCGTAGGGTGGCCATACTTCGTTGTCGGTGGCGCGACGGTAACCGGCATCTTCACTGCTGGAGAGGCCGGAGAAACTTTCATAAGCTTCCTTGGCCTTTTGGAAAGCCTCGGGGTTGTCACGCTGGCTGATCACGAACTTGCCGCCGTCCTGGGTCTCGTAGCGGATCACGCCAGGGCCGGTTTCATCGGGCGGGCCGAGGGCTTTGTAATCGGCCAATGCACCCGGCGCTGTGCCCTCGGCGCCCAGGCTCTGATAACCGGCGTTCTGGCTGGCGACCACGCCAGAGAGCGACTTGAAGTCCTGGCTGACCTGCTTGAACAGCTCCGGGCTGTCGTGCTCGCTGACGATGATCTTCTTGCCGTCCTGGGTTTCATAACGAATCAACCCAGGACCCACTTCATCGGGCGGGCCGATGGCCTTGTAGTCGGCCAGGGCAGCAGGCGGCGTGGCGTCTTTGGCCGCGAGTTCATAACCGTCTTTTTTGCTCGCATCGAGCCCCGATGGCGACTTGTCATGGGGTTCGACTTTTTTATGGGCGCTGTTCTTGAGCAGCACAGCAAATGCTTCGCCCGATGTTGATAGAGTGCGCGGAAGGCTTTTGGGCTCGGACGAGCGATCAAGCGGCTGGGTCGACATGCCATGGAACTCCTGCTGTTGCCGGTGGGACGGGTCGGCAAAAACAGTAACAGCAGGGGTTCGGCACTCGTTGCGAAACGTTGTGAAATGCGTTTTAGCGGTGACGCAGTGCACGTTCCATGCGCTGCAAACCCTCTTCGAGCATCGATCGTGGGCAACCGAAGTTCAGGCGCACGAATTGCTGGCTGTCATCGCCGAATTCGATGCCTGCGCTCAGGCCGACCCTGGCCTGCTCCAGGAAGAACTGCTGCGGGTCGGCAAGGCCCAGGGCGCTGCAATCCAGCCAGGCCAGGTAGGTGCCTTGTGGCGCGTGCATCACCACGCCGGGCAAACGGGTTTGCACGGCGTGCAGCAGGTAGTCGCGGTTGGCTTGCAGGTACTGCACCAGCGCATCCAGCCATTCGCTGCACTGGCTGTAGGCGGCGCGGGTGGCTTCCAGGCCCAACGGGCTGACGCTGTCGACCATGCCGCAGCGGGCATTGTTGAAGCGCTCGCGCACCTCGGCATTTTGCACCACGGCAAAGCAAGTCTTCAGGCCGGCGACGTTATAGGCCTTGCTCGCCGACATCAGGGTGATGGTGCGTTGGGCGATCTCGGGGCTGAGGCTGGCGGTGGGAATATGGCGACGGCCGTCAAAGCACAGCTCGGCGTGGATTTCGTCACTGATGATCAGTGCACCGTTCTCCACGCAGGCGTTGGCCACGGCCAACAGTTCTTCACGCGCAAAGACCTTGCCCACTGGGTTGTGCGGGTTGCTCAGCAGCAGCGCACCGGCACCCTTCAGCGCCTGGCGCATGGCGGGCATGGGCGTCATGTACTCGCCGTTGATCAACTCGAACGGCACTTCGATACGCGGCAGGTTCCAGTGGCCCGGTGCCAGGCGAATCGGCCGGTAGTTGGGGGTTTGCAGCACCACGGGCTGGCCCGGCTGTACGAACGCATGCAGGGCCATATTGAAACCAGGCTCGACACCGGGCAGGAACAGCAACTCTTCAGGCTGTACGCGCCAGGCGTACTTGGCCCACAGGTCCGCGATGATGGCTTCGCGCACATCCGCGCCAGCCACGCTGTAGCCGAGCACCTGCTGGTCGAGGCGTGCGTGCAGGGCTTGCAGGACGGCGGGTGGCGCGGCGATATCCATGTCGGCGATCCACATCGGCAGAACGTCTTGCGGGTAACGGTTCCACTTGGTGCTGCCGGTGCCTTGGCGGGGGTGGATCGTGTCGAAATCAAAGCTCATGGGTGGCTCGTATCAGGGAGGCAGGTGCAGGAATGGCGCTGATTCTAGCGCCATTAATTTTATAGGCCAGTGCTGATTGCCGCCGATAGCTGCAGGTGTGCCTGTTCCACGGCCCGAGCGACCGCTTCTTCACCGCGCACCATGGCGCCCAGGTAGACGAAATCCACCGAGTGGATGCCCACCGTAGACAGGATGGTGGTCATGTAAGGCGTGAGAAAGTCCGGTTCATGCCCCTTGCGCGCATTGCCGCTGCTGACCAGCACGAAGGTGCGGCGGTCCTTGAGCAGGCCGACTTTTTCGAACTGCGCATTGATGGTAAAGCTGCGATGGATGCGCACCACATGGTCGATCCAGACCTTGAGCGCCGCCGGTACGGTGAAGTTGTGCACCGGCGTGCAGACGATTAACAGGTCGCAGGCTTCCAGTTCGACGATCAGCTGTTCCGACAACGCCGTGGCGCTGCCACTCAAGCCGCCAGGCGTAGTGAGTGCATTCGCGTATTCACGGGTCAGCGGCGCCAGCGCCTGGCTGCCGTAGTCGCGTTCGATGACCTCTGCGCCAGGCACCAGGTCGTTGAGCAAGGCACGGGCCAGCTTGAAGGTCTGCGCGGCCTTGCCGTGGGGGCTGAAGCTAAGGAGCAGGGCGCGGGTCATTGGCTCAGGTCCTGGGAAAAGTGCATGCCTCGCGGCAGCAGGCCTTGGCGGAAATAGAAACGCTGGGCCAGGGCCATATGCAGGCCGGTGTCCAGCACCAGGTAACGATAACCGCGTGCGCGGGTTTCTTCGCGGACGCGGTCGAGCAACTGCTCGCCCAGGCGTCGGCGCTGCAAGGTGGCGTCTACCACCAGGTCATCGACGTAGATGAACTTGCCGTACAGGGTGTTTTCCGTCAGGCGGTAGCCGGCCAGGCCAATGACTTTGCCGTGTTCGCGTGCGGCCAGCAGATGATAGCCGTTCTGGCGCTGGCGTTGAACCTGCGCGGCGAAACTGGCGGCGTCGGTCAGGTGCGGGCGCAGTTGCTGCATCACGGCAAAGCTTGCGAGGCAGTCGGTCTCGGTTTCCATCAGGGCGAACTCAATGGGCTCATTGCTCATCAAGGTTCTCCAGATGGGCCTTGATCGCCTCCGGTACTTTACGAAAACTGATGGCCACGCGGTTCAAGGCGTTCATCAAGGAAATGGCCAGGGTCAGGTCGGCGACTGCCTTCTCGTTGAACACCGCTGCCACGGCGGCGTAGTCGGCATCCGGCACGTGGGTTTGCGCCACCTGGGTGACCACTTCGGCCCAGGCCAGGGCGGCTTGTTCACGCACAGTGAACAACGGCAAGGCTTCACGCCAGGCGGCCAGCAGCATGATCTTTTCCAGGCTTGCGCCTTGCTTGAGCAGGCCGCGGGAATGGGAGTCCAGGCAATAGGCGCAGCCGTTGAGCTGCGAAACCCGCAGGTACACCAGTTCAATCAGTTCTTTCTCCAGGCCACAGCCATGCACATAGCTGTGCACGGTGCCCAGGGCCTTGTAACCAGCGGGGGCGGCGTTGCCGTAATCGAGACGGTGTTTCATGGGTGATCCTTGGGTTGCGTTAAGAGATGCGCCATTTTCGGTGGTGGCCGGGTTGCTCGACAGGGGCATGATTGGACAAGTGGGTTGGGACATGATCAGACTCCACCTTGTCGTCCTGCCGAGCCCCCTTGTGATGTCGTCATTGCCCAAATATCAGGAAATCTACCGCCGCTTCCGGCTGGCCATCGACCAGGGCCAACTCGGCCCCGGTGATCGGGTGCCGTCGGTGCGCAGCCTGGCGCTGGAACTCAAGATCGCCCGCGGGACCGTGGAGGCGGCTTACCAGTTGCTGGTCAGTGAGGGGTTTTTTGAGGCGCGTGGGCAGGCGGGCACCGTGATTGCGCGGACATTGCCGCAGGTGGCGATGAAGCCCCAGCCCGTCGCACCACCGCCGACATCGGCGCCGCCAGCCTTGCAAATGGGCCAGCCGGCGCTGGATGCCTTCCCGCGCAAGCTATGGGCACGGCTGGTCACCCAGCAAGTGCGCCGCACCGACGCCGACAGCCTGGCCATGGGCGATGTGCGCGGCGCCCAGGCGTTACGCGTGGCGATTGCCAGCTATCTCGCGTTGTACCGAGGCGTGGAGTGTACGCCCCAGCAGGTATTTATCTGTTCGGGGTATGCCGGCTCCCTGACGCTGTTGTGCGATGCACTGCAAATGGCCGGGCAACGTTGCTGGTACGAAGACCCGGGCTATGTGCATGCGCGGCAGTTATTGAGGCATCAAGGGGTTGAGCTGGTGCCGGTACCGGTCGACCGTGAAGGGCTGGATGTTGAGCAGGGCATTCAGCGTGATCGGCAAGCACGGCTGGCGATTGTGACGCCGGCCCACCAGAGCCCGCTGGGTGTGGCGTTGAGCCTGACGCGCCGCCAGGCCTTGCTGGCCTGGGCGCAGAAGCAGGGCAGTTGGGTGCTGGAGGATGATTACGACAGCGAGTTTCGCTACCAGGGCCAGCCATTGGCGGCGCTCAAGAGCCAGGATGTGCACGACCGAGTGATCCATGCCGGGAGCTTCAGCAAAATGCTGTTTCCGGGCTTGCGCCTGGGATATCTGGTGGTGCCGGCAGCCTTGGTGGAGGTGTTTGGGCGCAGCGCCGAGGCCTTGCAGCAGCGCGGTGCGCAGTTGTTGCAACTGACCGCGGCGGATTTTCTCGAGCAGGGCCATTTCACCCGGCACTTGAAAAAGATGCGTCAGTTGTATGCGCTGCGAAGGGGCTTTTTGGTCGCCGCGTTACAGGCCCATTGCGCGGATTTTTTACGCGTGGATGAACAGGCCGGGGGGATTAACCTGTTGGCGCGGTTGCGGGTGCCTGTTCCGGATCAGGTAGTTGCCATGGCAGCCAATGAGGCGGGGTTGGCGGTTAACGCATTGTCAGCGTGGACCCTTGAGCCGGGAGGTGGGCAGGGGTTGTTGATGGGCTTTACCAATGTGGCGACGGCCGCACAGGCCAATGAACTGGCATTGAGGCTGCTGCAGATACTGCGGGCATGTCACCCGTAAAGTGTGGGAGCCGGCTTTTTTGGGGGCGCTTCGCACCCCAGCGCAAGCAAGCTTGCTCGCCACGGCAAGCCCGCCCACACATTTAGATCGTGTTCAGCTTTAAAACGTCAGGGTTTTACGGGTGTTGGCAAGGTTACAAGGTTGACGTAGCCATCCCAGAATTTTTGCTGGTCGACACCAAACACCACCTTGGCTTTTTGCGTGCCCACCGGCGCGCCTTTTTTGTAGCCCAGCGCCCGGCCGTAGTCGGCGCCAAACGTGGCGTCCACATCCACCCACAGGTCGCGAGACTCAGTGACAATCTCCGGGCTCACCAGAAACAGCGCCGGCAAGCTGTCCCAGGTAAAGCTGTGGTAGCTCGGGTCTTTGTCGAACAGCGGCCCGAACTCGTGCTTGTAGAGATCGGCAATCGCACCTTTGTGGGCTATCACGCGCTGGTACACCGACTTGTCGAAGGTGACTTTCTCACACACATCGTTGGGGAAAATCACGTGTTCGATGGGTGAGCGCAACACAATCTTCGCGGCCTCCGGGTCGAACCACCAGTTGAATTCCGCCGCCGGCGTGGTGTTGCCCGGAATCTCCAGGGCACCGCCCATGTACACGATGCGCTTGATCAGCGGCACGATATCCGGCGCCGAGCGAATCGCCAGGGCGATGTTGGTCAGCGGGCCGACGGCCAGAATGGTCACCTGGTGCGGGTTGGCCCGCACGCTTTGCACAATGAACTGCGCGGCGGTTTCACTGCGCAGCTGGGTGTGGGTGGCCAGGCCATCCGGTGGCGCGACCAGCTGCGCGGGTGAAGTCGGGCGCGGGTGTTTGAACGCGCCCGGCCAGCCCGAACCAAACAGGGCTTTTTCTGCCTCGTAGGTGGCGTAGTCATGCAGCAACGGGTAGGCGGCGCCGGAGTAGACGCCGACCTGTTTTTCCACGCCCATGCGCTCTACGGCCTTGAGGGCGTCGACCTGTTCCTGGTCGACCCAGGCATTGCCGCTGACCAGGGTCATGCCCAGCAGGTCGATGCGTTTTTGCGCGTGCAACTGCGCGAGCATGATAAAGGCCTGGCCGTCATCATTGAGCACGTTGAAGTCGGTGTCGAAGATGACTTTTTCAGGCGCGGTTTGCGCTGCCTGTGCCGTGCCGGCACACAGGCCGACGGCGACAAGCAACGCGCAGCTTTTAAGAAAACCTTGCATGGTGATTCATCCGCAAAAAATTGTTGTTATTAACGGTTCACCAGTTTCGCCGGCAAGGCGATGACCAGGAAGCTGCTGAGGATCAGGCAGCCGGCGAAAAACCACAAGGCACCCGCACTGCTGCCGGTGACGTCGATGGCAACTCCCATCAACGAGTTGCTCACTAAGCCTGCGATATTCGCCACCGAACAGGCCAGGGCAAAGCCGGTCGCCGCTGCGGTGCCTTTGAGGAAGGTTGCCGGCAGGCTGAAAAACACCGGCACGGCGCCGATGATCGCGGCTGAGGCAATGGCGAACAGCAACACGGTGGCGACCACGCTGTGGGTAAAGAACGTGCTGGTGGCCATGGCCGCCGCACCGATGAAGAACGGCACGATGATGTGCCAGCGGCGTTCGCGGTGTTTGTCGGAGCTGGCGCCGATCAGCAGCATGCCCAGCAGCGCCGCAACGCTGGGCAATGCAGTCAGCACGCCGATATGGAAGGTGTCGGTGACCCCGGCATTGCGGATGAAGGTCGGCATCCAGAACCCCATGGCATAGGCGCTGAGCAGGATCGAGAAGTCGATACCGCCGAGCATCCACACTTTGAGGTTGAAGAAGCCGTCACGGAAGCTGTGCTTGCTGCCGGTGGCGCCGGCTTCGTCCTTGCGCAGTTCGCTTTCCAGCAGGGCCTTTTCTTCGTCCGACAGCCATTTGGCCTGTTGGAAGGTGTTGGGCAGCGCCCAGAAAGTCAGCACGCCGAGCAATACGCTGGGCACCGCTTCGATCAGGAACAACCACTGCCAGCCACGCAGGCCGCCCATGTTGTCGAAGTGGCCCATGATCCAGCCCGACAGCGGGCCGCCGATGACGCTCGACAGCGGCAGGCCGATCATGAACAGCGCGATGATGCGCCCGCGTCGGTGCGTCGGGAACCAAGTGGTCAGGTAATACAAAACCCCCGGCAAAAAGCCGGCTTCGGCGGCGCCGAGCAGAAAGCGCAGGATGTAGAACTGGGTGGTGGAGGTGACCAGCATGGTGCAGGCCGAGAGCAGGCCCCAGGTGATCATGATGCGCGCGATCCAGATCTTCGCGCCCACTCGTTCAAGTACCAGGTTGCTGGGCACCTCAAAGATGATATAGCCGACGAAAAACAAGCCGGCACCGAGGCCGAACGCGGTTTCGCTGAAGTGTAACTGGTCGAGCATCTGCAACTTGGCGAAGCCGATGTTGATGCGGTCCAGGTAGGCGGCCAGGTAGCAGAAACACAGGAACGGAATCAGCTTCCAGGTGATCTTGTGGTAGAGCGTGGTAACGGGGTCGGCGACCGTGGTCGCGGGCGCTGCATTCGCAATGGGCATTGGGGTGTCTCCTGGCGGTGACTTATGGTTTTTATACAGCCGCTTTTTTCCAGCACTTCGGAGTGCTGTAAAAGCGACATCCAAAGGCAGTGTCAGAAGACTGAAAGCTGCACCGGCTTTTTAATGTGGGAGCTGGCTTGCCTGCGATAGCGGTGGATCAGCAACAATTATGCTGCATGACACTCCGTCATCGCAGGCAAGCCAGCTCCCACCGTTGGGCGGGGGCGGCTCACAGTTTTGTGCAAGACCGCGCTCTATGGCGCAGTTCTTCGTAACCTTTATTGCTCCCTGAACTTGCTCATCGCCTCCTGCTTGCTCACGACATCGCCATACTTGCTGTCGATGTCGAACAGGTTGGCTGCATGGGGCGCCGGGTGTCGGTCGCCGACGCATTCGCGCACGACAATGGTGCGAAACCCATGCTGCACCGCATCCACGGCCGTGGCGCGGATGCAGCCGCTGGTGGAACAGCCGGCCAGCACCACAGTGTCGATGCCCTGGGCGTGCAGCATCGGGGCCAGGCTGCTGCCGAAGAAGGCGCTGGCGTACTGTTTGGTGATCACCACTTCATCCGCCTGGGGCAATACCTCGAGGCAGAACGCTGCGAGCGGGTTGCCCTCGACCATGTCTTTCATCACCGGGGCTTTCTTAACCCAGATACCACCATCGGCGAAATGGCCGGGATGGTAGCGGATATTGGTGTGCACCACCGTAATTGCGTGCCGGCGAGCGGTGGCCAGCAATTCGACACTTTCAGCTACGGCCACCACCACTTCAGGGGCATACAGCGGCGCGCCTTCGGTGGTGTAGCCCTGCATGAAGTCAATCATGAGCAGCGCAGATTTTTTGCCGAAGCCGATGCGATTGCCCCAGACGCCCTGGTAGTTGGCGTCGGCGGATTGGTTGTTCATCTTCTCAACCCCTCATTTTTGTGTGGCGAGCGAGCTTGTTGTGGCGAGCGAGCTTATGTGGCGAGCGAGCTTGCTCGCGCTGGGCTGCGAAGCGGCCCCAAAAAAGCGGGAGCGCTGCGCACTCCAGCGCGAGCAAGCTCGCTCGCCACAACAAGCTCATTCGCCACATAAGCTCATTCACCACAAGTGTCAGTAAGCGCCGGACAGCAAGGCACCGGCACCGGGCACGATAGGTTCCAGGTCCAAGGCCTTGAGCATCGCGTAGGTGGTGGCGATGGCGGCGGTGAGCACCGGTTTGCCGGTTTGCGCTTCAACCTTGGCCACCACCGGCAGCGACTGCATCTGCACGCAGGCAGAGAGCACGATCACGTCCACCCCTTCCAGGTTCATGCCGGCGACGATGGCCGGCAGGTTGGCCGGGTCGTGGCGCGCCACTTCGAGGTTGTCGGGGATCTCCAGGGCGCGCCAGTCCACCACGTCAAAGCCTTCTTCGCGGATGTAGTTCACCACCAGTTCGGTCAGCGGCTTCATGTACGGCGCGACGATGGCAATGCGCTTGGCGCCCATCACTTTCAAGCCTTCGATCAAGGCGCCGGCGCTGGTGATCACCGGCGCGTTGGCGTCGTTATCGGCGGTGGCTTGACGCAGGCGCTGTTCGGAGTTGCGGTGATAACCCAGGCCCATGGCCATGATCGCCACCAGGCAGGCATAACCCAGCACGTCGACCTTGGCGTCGGACAGCTCGATGGCGCAGCGGTCGGACTCGCCGTCCATGGCCGCCAGTTCTTCCTTGCGCACCTGCTTCATGCGCATGCGGCTGGAGTGAAAGGTAAAGCGTTCGGGGCGGATCGCCTGGCGCGCGTTAAGCATCGCCGGGATCTCGGTTTCCATGGTGGTGTTCGAACTCGGCACGATCTGGCCGATACGGTAAGGCTTGAGCATGGTGGTTCCCTTATTCTTGTGTGAGGAAGCCGTCGAGGGCGGCAAAAAAGCCTTCAAGGTCATCCCACGGAATCATGTGCCCGGCGTTCGGTACACGGGCGACTTGGATAACGGGCTGCAGGTCCTGGATTTCGGCGATGTCTTCATCCAGGATCACGCCGCCGCGCCCGGCCACCATCAACAGGGCAGGGGCCTTGAGCTTGGGCAGGTGCTGGTGGAAGTCGACCGTGTGGAAGTCATCGAAAGCACGCACGATGGCGGGCTCATAACAGGTGTGCAGCCATTCGGCGCGCAGCTGCAGTTGCTCGACGGTCCAGGTGGCGCAGAAGGCGCGCATCGCGTCAGCGTCCATGCCGACCCGCGATTGGCGGATCGAGTCGACGTACCATGGCAACTTGCTCGGGTATTCACGGCGGCCAGGCCCGGACACTGGCGGGTCGATCAGCACCACGCGGTTTACACCCTGGGGGTGCATGACCGCGCTGTGCACGGCAAACCGCGCGCCCATGGAATGGCCAACCAGGTGGTAGCTATCCAGCTCAAGCGCATCGGCAAACGCGCCAATGTCCTCGGCGCAGGTGTCTGCGCTGTAGTCCAATTGCGGCCCTGTGGACGACAAGCCGCGCCCGCGCACATCCAGCACGTAAGTGTCGAACCGGGTGCCAAGACGCTCAGCCACAAAACCCCAGGTAATCGCCGGGCTGGTGATGCCCGGGATCAAAATCAGCGCCGGGCCTTTGCCGCCGTAGCGCAGGTAGTGCTGGCGAATACCATTGGCTTGCACATTGGCGCCATACAGGAAGGTACTCACGCGGCCACCCCCGATTTCAGTTCCTGGGCGTACAGGTCATAACCGTAGACCCAGGCCGGGTCTTCCTGGGTGCGCAGCCAGGTGTTGGCGTTGGACACCGCTTGTACGCGGGACGCACGTTCCTTGCGGTTGGCTTCGTAGAGCTGGAAGGCGGTGCGGTAGTCGCTGATACCGGTTTCCTGCAAGCAGCGGGTGAGCATGGCCGCGTCTTCGATGGCCATGCCGGCACCCTGGGCCATATGCGGTTTCATCGGGTGGCAGGCGTCACCCAGCAACACCAGGCGGCCACGGCTCCACAGCGGCAACGGGTTACGGTTGCGCAGCGGCCATTTGGTCACGCTTTCGGTGGACTCGATCAGCGCCTGCACGGTGGGGTGGTAGCCTTTGAAGGCGTCAAACATCTCTTCGCGGCTGCTGTCGACAAACGCGCCCTGGAAGTCCCATTCGGCATGGGGCACGCCGGTCACGTAGTAGTACTCGTCACGCTTGCCGGTGGTGTAGTAGACCATCATGTGGCGGTCCTCGGTCCACCACTTGATGCAGTCTTCGAACTTCAAGTCGTACTTGGCCAACTGGTCGCCACGGATCAGCGCACGGTGCGCGACCCAGCCGCTGTACAGCGGTTTTTCCACGCCGAGCAGCTCTTCACGGATTCTGGAGTTGATGCCGTCGGCGCCGATCACGATATCGGCGTAGGTCACTTCGCCGTCGGCAAAGGTCAGGCGCACTTGGGTATCGGTTTCTTCGAGGTTTTCCAGGCGCTTGTTGAAGTGCAGGGTGCCAGGTTTGAGGGTCGACATCTGCAGTGCATGCAAGTCGCCACGGTGCACGGTGATGTAGGAAGCGCCGTAGCCGGTGAGTGGAATACGCGAGAGGTAGTCACCGCTTTCGCCGCAACGGCTGAACCAGTGCTCGGGGTGCGAGCCCATCAGGTCCAGCTGTTTTTCAATGCCCATGCGGCGGAAGATTTTCATGATGTTAGGCCCCATGTGGATGCCTGCACCCAAGCGGGAAAACTCCGGCGCCTGTTCATAGATATCGACATCGAAACCGGCTTGCTGCAGCAGTGTTGCCGCCGCCGCGCCGCCCAGGCCGGCACCGACGATGGCGATTTTTTGTGTGCTTCCCATGGGGCGTGAACCTCTCTCTTTTTGATTTTTGGCGGCATCTGTCCGCAAGGTTTTTAAAGTGTATACGCTCATTTTTTGAAATGGGAAGCCCACGTTCATAATTTTATTTTTTGGCCGTATTTATCCTGTGTAACGGGTTTTGGCCTTTATTTGTAGTGGTTGTGTGGTTTGGTAACGTTTTGGTGCGCTACTTGCAGTTCGTCTTCAATTCGGGTCTTATCGTTATTAATTGGCGTATACGCTATAAAAATGCACTGGAGTGAAGCGCGGTGCTTGAACTTGGTGCAGCCCCACAGGAGACAGGAAAATGCCGGTAAGCGATTGCGAACTGACCCAGATGTTTGAACACGTGTTGAAACTCTCGAAGGTCGACCCGACCCAGAGCGTCGCCGTGCTCAAGAGCCATTACTCGGACCCGCGCACTGTGCGTGCTGCGATGGACGCGGCGCAGCGCCTGGGGGCCAAGGTGTATGCGGTGGAACTGCCGTCGTTCAACCATCCCAAAGCGATGGGCAACGACATGACCGCCTTCTGCGGCGACACCGCACTCACCGGCAATATCGCTGCCCAGCGCGCGTTGGAGGCCGCCGACCTGATCGTCGACACCATGATGCTGCTGCACTCGCCGGAGCAGGAGCAGATCCTCAAGACCGGCACGCGTATCCTGCTGGCGGTGGAACCGCCGGAAGTGCTGGCGCGCATGCTGCCCACCGAAGCCGACAAGGTGCGTGTGCTGGCGGCCGAGCAGTTGCTGAAGAAGGCGCGCTCGATCCACGTCAAATCCCGCGCAGGCAGTGATTTCCGTGCAGCGCTGGGCCAATACCCGTCGGTCACCGAGTACGGTTTTGCCGACGAGCCTGGGCGCTGGGACCACTGGCCGAGTGGTTTCCTGTTCTCCTGGCCCAACGAAGAAACCGCCGAAGGTGTGCTGGTGCTGGATATCGGTGACATCCTGCTGCCGTTCAAGACCTACACCCGCGAGAAGATCACCCTCGAGATCGAGAAGGGCTTTATCACCAAGATCCACGGCGGTTTCGAGGCCGAGTACCTGCGCGATTACATGAAGTATTTCAATGACCCGGAGGTGTATGGCATCTCTCATATCGGCTGGGGCTTGCAGCCAAAGGCGCAGTGGACGGCCATGGGCTTGCACGACAAAAACGATGGCATGTGCATGGATGCGCGGGCGTTCTACGGCAACTTCCTGTTCTCCACCGGGCCGAATACCGAAGTGGGCGGCACACGCAAGACGCCATGCCATATGGATATTCCGCTGCGTAATTGTGATGTGTACCTGAATGATGAGGCGGTGGTGATCGGCGGCGATGTCGTTGCACCGCAAGCCTCCCTGGCACGCTGAGTGTTCAAGTGTGGGAGCTGGCTTGCCTGCGATAGCGGTTTGGCAGGCACATCACGGCTGGCTGATCCGGCGCTATCGCAGGCAAGCCAGCTCCCACAGTTTGAGCGTGCTCCTTTAGTTTGAGGCTTGAGTCCGTTCACTATCCCCGCCATCATGCCGACCATCGCTAATCACCCACCGAGCCACGCCGTGCCTGATTCCTACGTTTTCTCTGAACAAGTTGGCCACCTGCTGCGCAAGGCCTACCAGCGCCACCTGGCGATTTTTCAGCAGAATGTCGGCGACTCACAACTCACCGCCGTGCAGTTCGTCACCCTGTGTGCGCTGCGCGATCACGGTGCAAGTTCCCTCACCGAACTGGTCAAGGCCACGGCCGTCGACCAGGCGACCATTCGCGGTATCGTCGAGCGGCTCAAGGCCAAGGCGCTGATTACCCTGGAACCAGACCCCCAGGACAAGCGCAAGGTGGTGGTTGACCTGTCGCCAGCCGGCGCCGAACTGGTCGCGCAAACCGCGCCGCGCGCCGCGCAGATCAGCGAGCTGACCATGAGCAACCTCAACCCCGCCGAGCGCGTGGCGGTGCTGTTTCTGCTGCGCAAGATGATCGACGACCCGCAGGAATAAACCGGCGCTGGCATCGTTTTTGCTCTGAGTTCATGTAGTAGTCACTTCACGTGCCAAGTGTGTCGCGAGGCCCCAACTCCGCGGCGCTTTTTTTTGGCTGTTTCGTGTAGTGATTGCTTCATCAACTGATACAGGCGAAGCGAATGATCAGCCCACCCATCACCGTTGCCCTCAAGGTCAACGGCCACATCCGCGAAGTCAGTGCGATGGCGGATACGCCGCTGCTGCTGGTGTTGCGCAATGACTTGCAGCTTAACGGCCCCAAGTACGGCTGCGGCCTGGGCGAGTGCGGTGCGTGCACCGTGATCATCGATGGTGTGGCGGCGCGCTCGTGCGTGTTTCCGCTGGCGGGTGCAACCGGGCGCGAGATTGTCACCCTTGAAGGGCTCGGCACACGCCAGGCGCCGCACCCCGTGCAGCAAGCCTTTATCGAGGAGCAGGCGGCACAATGCGGTTATTGCCTCAACGGCATGATCATGACGGCCAAGGCGTTGCTCGACCGCAACCCCAACCCCAGCGAAGCCCAGGTGCGCAATGAGTTGTCGGGCAACCTGTGCCGCTGCGGCACCCATATCGAAATCCTGCGCGCCGTACTGCGTGCAGCGCACCTCTTGAGCGTGGAAGGCCGACCATGACTGATATTTCCCGTGACCAATGGCTGGCCAAGTCGGGCGTCTTATTGATTGTCGATGATGTACTGCCACCTTCAGGCCCGGTGGCCAAGGGTGGCACACCGACCGTGAAACCCAAGGAGCTGGGGTTGTTCATCGCGGTAAACGATGACGGCCTGGTGTATGCCTTTAACGGCCATGTGGACCTGGGCACCGGCATTCGCACGTCGCTGGCGCAGATTGTGGCCGAAGAGCTGGACCTGAGCATGGAGCAGGTCAAGATGGTTCTGGGCGATACCGAGCGGGCGCCCAACCAGGGTGCAACCATCGCCAGCGCGACCTTGCAGATTTCGGCGATCCCGCTGCGTAACGCGGCCGCCGAAGCCCGGCGCTTTTTGCTCGCGCGCGCAGCGGGACGCTGGGGCGTGAGCACGGGCAGCCTCAAGGTTGAAGCCGGGGTTGTCCACGCTGCCGACGGGCGCACCACGACCTACGCAGAGTTGGTCAGCGGCCAGCATGACCAGTTGCGCATCAGCGGTGACGCGCCGTTAAAACCTGTTGAGGACTACCGCCTGGTCGGCAAGGGCGCCGCGCGCGTGGATATTCCCGGCAAGGCCACCGGCGAGTTGACCTATGTGCACGACATGCGCGTGCCGGACATGCTCCATGGCCGCGTGGTACGCCCGCCGTATGCGGGGCTCGACTGCGGTGAGTTTGTCGGCAACAGCCTGCTGAGTGTGGATGAGGCGTCCATCGCGCATATCCCCGGCATTGTCGCGGTGGTGGTGATTCGCGATTTTGTCGGTGTAGTGGCGATGCGCGAAGAACAGGCGATCAAGGCCGCCCACGAACTCCAGGTGCACTGGAAACCGTGGAACAACGCCTTGCCGGACATGAGCGATGTCGAGCAGGCCATCCGCGACAACCCACGGGTACGCCGCACGGTGCTCGATCAGGGCAACGTCGACGAAGCCTTGGCGGGCGCCAGCCAGCGCATGCCGCGCAGCTATTTGTGGCCGTACCAGATGCATGGTTCGATCGGGCCTTCGTGCGGCGTGGCGGACTATCAAGCAACCGGCAGCCGCGTGTGGTCGGGCAGCCAGAACCCGCACCTGCTGCGCGCAGACCTTGCGTGGTTGCTGGAATGCGACGAAGCGCTGATCGACGTGATCCGCATGGACGCCGCCGGCTGTTACGGGCGCAACTGTGCGGACGATGTGTGCGCCGATGCCTTGCTGCTGTCGCGCGCGGTGGGCAAGCCGGTGCGCGTGCAACTGACCCGCGAACAGGAACACCTGTGGGAACCCAAGGGCACCGCGCAGTTGATGGATGTTGACGGCGGGCTCAATGCCGACGGCAGCATTGCCGCCTATGACTTTGAAACCAGCTACCCGTCCAACGGCGCGCCGACCCTGGCGCTGTTGCTCACCGGCCGGGTGGAGCCGGTGGCGGCGATGTTCGAGATGGGCGACCGCACCTCGATCCCGCCCTACGCCATCGATAATATGCGCGTGACCATCAACGACATGGCACCCATCGTGCGCGCCTCGTGGATGCGCGGCGTATCGGCGTTGCCCAACACCTTTGCGCATGAATCCTACATCGACGAACTCGCGTTTGCCGCGGGCGTCGACCCGGTGGAATACCGCCTGCGTTACCTCAAGGACGAGCGCGCCATCGAGCTGGTCAAATCCACCGCCGAACGTGCCAACTGGTCACCGCGCACGGCGCCGATGCAAACCGCCAACGAGGACCACCTGTTACGCGGTCGCGGTTTTGCCTATGCGCGCTATATCCACAGCAAATTCCCCGGTTTCGGCGCGGCGTGGGCGGCGTGGGTGGCGGACGTGGCGATCGACAAGCACACCGGTGATGTGTCGGTGACGCGGGTGGTGATCGGCCATGACTCGGGGATGATGATCAACCCGGCGGGCGTGCAGCATCAGATCCACGGCAATGTGATCCAGTCCACCAGCCGTGTGCTCAAGGAGCGGGTGACCTTTGAGGAGTCGACGGTGGCGAGCAAGGAGTGGGGCGGCTACCCGATCCTGACCTTCCCCGAAGTGCCCAGGATCGACGTGCTGATGATGCCGCGCCAGGACCAGCCGCCCATGGGCGCCGGCGAGTCGGCTTCGGTGCCGAGTGCGGCGGCGATTGCCAATGCGATCTATGACGCCACCGGCATTCGTTTTCGCGAGCTGCCGATAACGCCCGAACGGGTATTGGCGGCGCTGAATGCAGGCAGCCTTGGCGAGCCTGCCAAGTCGCCGGAAAAACGTAGGAAGTGGTGGTTCGGTGCGCTGTTTGCCACCTTGGGCGCAGTGCTGGCCACCGCTTGGCCGTTTCACCCTGAAATCGCACCGATTGCGCCGCCCGGCGCGGGCACCTGGTCCAAGGCCACCCTGGAACGCGGGCGCTTGCTGGCGGCTGTCGGCGATTGCGCGGTTTGCCATACCGCGCCGGGTGGTGCGACCAATGCCGGCGGCCTGGCGATGCAAACGCCGTTCGGCACGCTGTACAGCAGCAATATCACCCCAGACGTGAAAACCGGCATCGGCGCCTGGTCCTACCCGGCATTCGAGCGGGCGATGCGTGACGGCATTGGCCGCGATGGACGCAACCTGTACCCGGCGTTTCCCTACACGGCGTTTCGCAATATCAATGATGCCGACCTGCAGGCGTTGTATGCCTACCTGATGTCCCAGGCGCCGGTCAGCCAGGCGCCGACGCCGAATGCCATGCGCTTTCCGTTCAATATCCGACCATTGATGGCCGGCTGGAATGCACTGAACCTGCGGCGGGGTGAAATCACCCCGCAGCCTGAGCGCAGCGAGCAATGGAATCGCGGCAATTACTTGGTCAATGGCCTCGGGCACTGCGCCGCGTGCCACTCGCCGCGCAACCTGATGGGTGCGCAGAAGGGCGGCAAATCCTTTCTGGCCGGGGGCATGGTCGATGGCTGGGAGGCGCCCGCATTGACGGGCTTGTCCAAGGCACCGACGCCGTGGACCGAGGACCAGTTGTTCAACTACCTGAGCACTGGCTATTCCGATGCCCATGGCGTGGCGGCGGGCCCGATGGGGCCGGTGGTGAGTGAGTTGTCAAAGCTGCCCAAGGCCGATATTCGTGCGATGGCGGTGTACCTGGCGTCACTTAATGGCGAGGCCAATGCCGAGGCGCAAACGGTGGCGACGGCGCCGCTGCCCAACCCCAATGGCCGACGTGTATTCGAAGGCTCATGCAAAGCCTGTCATGCCGATGGCCTGGGGCCGAAGCTGTTCGGGGTGAGCCCGTCATTGGCGAGCAATACCAATGTGTTCAGCGACCAGCCGGATAATTTGATCAAGGTGATTTTGCAAGGCATCAGCAGCCCGGCGACCCGGGACTTGGGGTATATGCCGGGCTTCAAGGACAGCCTGTCGAATGGCCAGGTGGCGGATCTGGTCGACTACCTGCGCGGGCAATTTGCGCCGAATGCGCCGGCGTGGAAAGGCCTGGAACAAAAGGTAGCGCACTTGCGCGCTAACCCCGGCACGCACTGACAGAACGCGGTTAAAACTGTGGGAGCTGGCTCTGCTGTTGCTGTTGATCTGGCCCTTGCATCCTTTTCGCCGGCGAAGTCAGCGGTCTTTTGATCTGCGTTTTTGATCTTGATCTGAAATCGTCCCCCCAAATCACTAAAAATAACCAGGCAAAAAAAAGCCCGCGGGAGAGCGGGCAGAAGGGATACTTCTTAAAAATGAGCCTGCCGACTATAGGTGCCAGGCGCCCCTTTTACAGTGAAACAAAATTCATGCACGCATCAGACAATCACCGGAGAGTGGTAGAGTCGCATTTTTTTCAAGGAAGCGATGGCATGCGAAAGCTGGTAATTGGCGCATTGACAGTGGCCGCACTGTCTGGCTGTGCGGGCTCGAAGATGAAGGACGCGCGCAGCGGCCAGCCCTACAAGACCCTGGCGTCGGACAAGGCCACATTGGTGGTTGCCCAATGCATCCAGTTCGGCTGGCAGGACGAGGCCGTGTTCGGCGTGGATGCCGGTGGTTTCAAAGAGCCGCTCGAAACAGGCGGTTTTACCGTCTACACCACGGGCGGTGACTACTTTGCCGATGTGCGCGTAGCCGGTGGCGGCTCCAGCGTCAAATACTATGCCGCCCAGGACACGATGCCGGCCAAGCGGCGGTTGGCCGCACTGGCCACCTGTCTGTAGGCTGTCTCCTTAGCATTTTTCGGAAATGCCCGGCGGGACAGCCGCCGGACATTGGCTTATTATTCCTCCCGCTCGCTCGACGCGATGGCTCTTTACCAGTACACGGACGTCGAGGCCTGATCGTCGAGCGGGCCTCGTTTCCTTCCTATCGCGGCATGTAGCCCAAGTGCCAGCGCCGGGGAATCTTCAGTGACACCAGCCCCAGCACGGCGGCCAATGCGCCACTCACCAGCAGCGCCTTGAGCCCGAGCTGGTGCTCCAGCACCGCGCCGATCACGGCGCCCACGAACATGCCGACCCACGGCACCAGTTGCACCCGCCAACCGTTACGCCGCTCCCCCAGTATCCAGCGCCCCAACCCGCGACCAAAACGTGAGAGCGCGCCGGTCACATAGGTCAGGCCCACCGGCAACCCGTTGACCTCTTCCACGGCCGCATTGAGCATGCCCATGGCCAGGATCGCCGCCAGCAGCGCCGGCAACGTATCGTCGAAGGGCCACAGCGCCGCGCCGCACAACAAGGCGGCGATGCACAGCAGCAAAGGCAGCGCATGCCGGCGGCTGAAGCGGCTGACCACCACCCCCAAGGCGTTGCCCAGCACAAATACCGCCACCAGCAACAGCAGGCGCCCGGTCAGGCCCAGGTCACCGGCGCTGATTGCCACCGCCAGGCGCGTGGTGTTGCCGCTCATGAATGAAACAAAATCCCCGCTGGCCATAAAGCCAATCGCATCGGTCATGCCCGCCAGCACCGACAGGCTGGCCACCAGCATCAATCCGACCCGCCCGCGCCAGCGTTGGCGATGGGCAAGCGCTGCATTGGCATAAAGCCTTTGGGACGAAGGCAACATAGGATCGGGCTCCGCGGTGAGATTATTCGGCCACTACCGTAGGACGCTTTGGCGGTGCATGCAATGACCTCAGGCACTTTCCAGTCGCCAGCCGGTGTGCTGCCAGATCAAATGATGGGTCGGCCGGATCGCGTTAATGAACGCCTCGTCATGGGACACCGCAACAATGGCCCCGCTAAACCCGCGCAGCGCCTGTTCAAAGGCCAGTACCGATTCCAGGTCCAAATGGTTGGTGGGCTCGTCCAGCAATAGCAGTTGCGCCGGGGCATCGCGCCACAAGGCGATCGCCATGGCGGCTTTCAAGCGTTCGCCACCGCTCAGTTGGCCGGTGGGCTGGGTGACGCGCAGGGCGTCCAGTTGCAACAAGGCCAGGCGCGTGCGCAGCTCGGCTTCGGCCAGGGGCGTGTCGAGCAGGTTGAGTTGTTCGACGATGGAGCGCTCATCCATCAGCAGCGCCAGGTGCTGATCGATATACGCGGCGGGTATCGACACCGTGCAGACGCCGCTGACCGCTTGCCATTGGCCGGCCAGCAGCTTGAGCAGCGTGGACTTGCCGCAACCGTTTGGCCCACGCACGGCCACGCGTACCGGGCCGTTCAAGTTGAGCGTCAGGTAAGTGGCTGGCTGGTGTGGATCGAGCCACGGCAGTTGGGCATTTTCCAGGGTGAGTACGTGGCGGCCGTTGGGCAAGGCCGAGCCGGGCAGGGCGAGCAACGTGGGGGTTTCATCGACGACACGCGCATAGGCTTGGCGCACCTGCCCATCCAGCTCATTTTTATAGGCGTGGTGAGCGCTGCGCACCGTGCTGACGATTTCCGTGGCTGCGCCTTTCCAGCGGGCTTTGGTAAAGCGATCAACGTTGGCGGTTTCGGCATGCTTGCGTGAGCGTGCGGCATTGCGTTGCAGGCTGTCGTGATCCTTTTGCAGGCGCTTGCGCTCGCGGCTGCGTTGCAGGCGAGCATGCTCAAGTGCCATGGCGGCAGCGTGTTGTTCGGTATCGCGCTGCTGGCGATAGGCAGCGTAATTGCCGCCATACACACGCATGCCAAGGGGCGACAGTTCGACGATACGCGCCAGGGTATTGAGCAGCTGTCGATCATGGCTGACCACCACCAAGCCGCCGCGCCAGTTGCTCAAAACCCGCAGCAGCCACTCGCGCCCATGGCTGTCGAGGTGGTTGGTGGGCTCATCCAGTACCAGCAGATCCGGCGCGGCCAATAGCGCACCGATTACGACAACCCTGGCCAGTTGGCCGCCACTCAGTTGAGTGGCTGGGGCTTCAAAACCGAGTGCGTGTAAACCCGCGTCATCAAGTGCGGCACGCAAGCGTTCGGCAAGGTCCCAGCGATCGTCAATCAGCTCAAGGTCACCGGCCCAGGCCTCGCCTCGGGCCATGCGCTCAAGCGCGGCCAATGCCTGGGCAGTACCGGTGATCTGCGCAAGGCTTGCTCCCGGTTGCAGCGTCAGGCTCTGTGCGACGTAGGCTACGCGGGCCTTGCCATCGAGCGTCCCGCAAGAGGGCGCAAGTACGCCGGCCAGCAAGCGCGCCAGGATACTTTTGCCGCGACCATTACGGCCGACAATCCCGGTGGGTGTGTAATCAATGGACAGGGTGAGGTCGTCCAGCAAGGTTTCGCCATTGGCGAACTGGAACGACACGTGTTGCAGGGAAACCAATACGGGCAGGCGTTTGACGTCAGTCATCAGCACCTCCAAAAAAATGTCGAACAGGCCAACAAGCGCGCCAGGCGGCTCGTTGCAAATACATTTCGGAAGGCTTAGTTGTTCACGTCGGCGCTCATCCCGTGAGTCAGAAGGGACCCGCAGGCTAACTCAGCTAGGCGTGCTTGGGCAAGTCGGCGGCCAATTGCTCCAGGAACATCGCCAGCGCGACTTCTTCGGCTTTAAGGCCTTTGCGCATCCGTGGCTTGGGCAGCTTGGACAGCTCGCCCAGGCTGAAATGCTCCAACACCGCCGGGTGGATATAGCACTTGCGGCACACTGCTGGCGTATTGCCCAACTGCTTGGCAACATCCTTGACCATCGCCACCACATGCCGCTTGGCATCGGATTCGGGCTGCCATTCCAATTCGCGCAACACCGCCAGGGCCATCGCCGTGCCGGCCCAGGTACGGTAGTCCTTGGCGGTAAAATCGGCGCCGGTGAGGCTGTGCAAATAGGCATTCACGTCGTGGGAACTGACGGTGTGGCGCTCGCCGTCTTCGTCCAGGTACTGAAACAGATTCTGGCCCGGGAGTTCAAGGCAACGCTTGACCACCGTGGCCAGGCGCCGGTCCTTGACGCTGACCTGGTGCTCGACGCCACTCTTGCCGCGAAACTGGAACTGGATTTCGCTGCCCTTGATGTCCACATGGCGGTTGCGCAGGGTGGTCAGCCCGTAGGATTTGTTGTCGCGGGCATATTGGGTGTTGCCGACGCGGATCAATGTGGCGTCCAGCAGCATCACCACGGTGGCCAGGACTTTTTCACGGGTGAACCCAGGCGCGGCGATTTGCGCTTCCAATTGTTTGCGTAATTTGGGCAAGGCCTTGCCGAACTCTTGCAGGCGCGAGTATTTATCGGTGTCGCGCACTTCGCGCCAGCGGCTGTGATAGCGGTACTGCTTGCGGCCCCGCGCATCACGGCCGGTGGCTTGCAGGTGGCCGCGCGGGTCGGCGCAGATCCACACGTCGGTGTAGGCCGGTGGTACGGCCAACGCATTCAGGCGCTTGATTTCATCGGCATCGGTGATGCGCTGGCCTTTGGGGTCGACATACTGAAACGTGCCGCGCAGTTTTTTACGGCGGATGCCGGGTTGGGTGTCGTCAACATAATGCAGGTCGCGGGGCAGGTCGGCAGGCAGCGCAGAGTCGGGCATGGTGCAAGTTCCTTGGCAACAGATCAGGCCGGTATACCTGATTGACCACAGGGTTTTGCGCGCGTGCCAAATACTTACGCCAGTACCGCCACCGCCTTGATTTGCGCCCACAACACCTGGCCCGGATGCAGGTGCAGTTGGTCGCGGGAAAATCGGGTAATCCTCGCCAGCAGTGGCGTACCGCCGGCATCCAGGCGCACCAGCACGTGGGCGCTGTTGTCCGCCGCTATTTCCTGGGTGACCGTCACCGGCAAGCGGTTGAGGATGCTGCTGGCTTCTTCGGCGTGCAGGCTGAGGCTGACGTCGCGTGCTTGCACCTTGACCCGCAACGGTTTGCCCAACGCCAGCGGTGCATGAGCCACACGCATTTGCAACGGGCTGTCGGGCAATTGCAGGGTGAGCAGTTGATAGTGTTCATCGTAGGCAATCACGCTGCCATTGATGACCACGCCGGCGTCATCGCCGAGTGCCATCGGCAAGTCCAGGCGAGCCAGGGTTTCGCCAATGGGGCCGCTGGCCAGCGCCTTGCCGTCGCTTAATAGCACGATGTGATCGGCCAGGCGCGCCACTTCATCCTGGGCATGGCTGACGTACAGCACCGGAATATCCAACTCATCGTGCAGGCGTTCGAGGTAGGGCAGGATCTCGCTTTTGCGCTTGCTGTCCAGGGCCGCGAGCGGCTCATCCATCAACAACAACTGCGGGCTGGTGAGCAATGCGCGGGCGATGCCGACGCGCTGGCGTTCGCCGCCGGACAAGTGCTGCGGGTGGCGTTCAAGCAAGTGGCCGATGCCCAGCAGTTCGGCGGCCTGGGCCATGTCCACACGGCGAAGCGGGCGGGCAATACGCTTGAGGCCGAACTCCAGGTTGGCACGCACCGACAGGTGGGGAAACAGACTCGCTTCCTGGAACACATACCCCAGTGCGCGCTTATGCGGCGGCACAAACACGCCGTTACGGCTGTCTTGCCAGACCTCTTCGTTGACCTGGATAAACCCGTCTTCAGCGCGCTCAAGCCCGGCGATACAGCGCAGGCAAGTGGTCTTGCCTGAGCCGGAATGCCCGTAGAACGCGGTCACGCCACGGCCGGGCAGGTGCAGGTCCACGTCCAGGGCGAAGCCTGGGTACTTCACGTTCAGGCGTACATCAATCATGGCGGTCAGCTCCAGCCCATCTTGGTTTTACGGCTGGAATAGAGCGCCAGCAATACGAGAAAAGCGAACACCACCATGGAGCCGGCCAGCCAGTGAGCCTGGGCATATTCCATGGCTTCGACGTGATCGTAGATCTGCACTGAGACCACGCGGGTTTTGTTGGGGATATTGCCGCCGATCATCAGCACCACGCCGAACTCACCGACGGTGTGGGCAAAGCCAAGAATCGAGGCGGTGATAAAGCAGGGGCGGGCCAGGGGCAGGATCACCGTGAAAAACGTGTCCCATGGGTTGGCACGCAGCGTCGCCGCCACTTCCAATGGGCGCGTGCCGATGGCGGAGAAGGCGTTTTGCAACGGCTGCACCACAAACGGCATGGAATAGATCACCGAGCCGATCACCAGCCCGGCGAAGCTGAAGGTCAGGGTGCCCAGGCCCAGCCATTGGGTCAACTGGCCGAAGTAGCCGTTGGGACCCATGGTCAGCAGCAGGTAAAAGCCGATGACCGTCGGTGGCAACACCAACGGCAACGCGACAATCGCACCTATGGGGCCGCGCCACCAGGAGCGGGTGCGCGACAGCCACAGGGCGATCGGAGTGCCGATGATCAGCAGGATCACAGTCGTCAATGACGCCAGTTTGATGGTCAACCAGATGGCGGAAAAATCGGCACTCGACAGCGGCATATTCAGTTAGCCAGCTCGTAGCCGTAGGACTTGATCACGGCAGCGGCTTTTGGCCCCTTGAGGTATTCAACCAAGGCTTTGGCGGCAGCGCTGTCCTTGCCCTTGTTGAGGATGACCGCGTCTTGTTTGATCGGGTCGTGCATGGCCGCCGGCACGATCCACGCCGAACCGCTGGTGACCTTGCCGTCCTTGTAGATCTGCGACAGCGCCACAAAGCCCAGCTCGGCGTTGCCGGTGGACACGAACTGATACGCCTGGGTGATGTTCTGGCCTTCGACCAGCTTGTCCTTGACCTGCTCGGTCAAGCCTTCTTTAGCCAGCACTTGAGTGGCCGCCAGGCCGTAAGGCGCCGCTTTCGGGTTGGCGATGGACAGGTGTTTGAAGTCGTTTTTCTTCAGCACCTCGCCCTTGGCATCCACGTAACCTTCTTTGGCCGACCACAGCGCCAGGGTGCCGACTGCGTAGGTGAAGCGCGAACCTTTGACCGTATCGCCTTCGGTTTCAAGTTTTTGCGGGGTGGTGTCATCGGCGCTGAGGAACACTTCGAACGGCGCACCGTTCTTGATCTGGGTATAGAACTGGCCGGTAGCGCCGTAGGCGGCTACCAATTTGTGGCCGGTGTCTTTTTCGAAATCGGCAGCAATCGCCTGGATCGGCGCGGTGAAGTTGGCGGCGACAGCCACCTGGACTTCATCGGCGTGGGCTGAGCCAAAAGTAAAAGCGGCAATCAGGGTGGCCAGGGCAGTAGGGGCCAGGCGTGAGGCGCGGATCGTCATGAAGCAGCTCCTTGGGGGTTGTACGGCTTGTTATAGGTAGAAGGCTTTACCGCTATGTATGGGAATATATAGCGGTTGGCCATTGCCGGTACAGTGCAAAGTTGCCCCAAGTGTCAGTGGCGCTTGAGCTTGGCCAGCACCTGTTCGGCCAACTGGCGGGTCAAGTCATACGTAGAAATATCTCTACCCAGACGCAGCGCCTGGCCTGCCCACAGGTTGCTGAAGCCGGCTTCATCCTTGGCCTTGAGCGGCATCAAGGCGCCGCCGGCAGTGGGGAATGCGGGGGCAGACGGGTTGATCGCACCGAGTTCGCGCATCACCCGGTTGACGATGCCGCGCGCCGGGCGGCCGGTGAACAGGTTGGTCAGCGCGGTTTCGCTGGCCTGGGCATGGCGCAAGGCATAGTGGTGGGACACGCTGACATTGGCTTCGGGAGTAAACAGGTACGCAGTGCCGATTTGCACGGCCGAGGCACCCAGGGCCAATGCCGCGACGATGCCGCGTGCATCGCCAACGCCGCCTGCGGCGATCACCGGCACCTTCACCGCGTCGACAATTTGCGGCACCAGCGCCATCAAGCCGATTTGGGTGTCGAGGTCGTCACTGAGGAAAATCCCTCGGTGCCCACCGGCTTCAATGCCCATCGCGATGATTGCATCGCAGCCATGCTGTTCGAGCCAAATGGCTTCTTCAACGGTGGTGGCCGAGGACAGCACCTTGGCGCCGGTGGCTTTTACCCGGTCGAGCAAGGCTTTTTCCGGTAGCCCAAAGTGAAAACTCACCACCTCGGGGCGAAATTCTTCGACGACTTTGCAGGCGGCTTCGTCGAACGGCGCACGGTTGGACACCGGTGTTGGTGCATCAAAATCAGCGCCCAGCTCGCGGTAGTAGGGCTCCAGCAACGTTTTCCAACGGTGGTCACGCGCGTTATCAGCTGCTGGCGGTTGATGGCAGAAGAAATTGACGTTGATCGGGCTCGCGCTGGCCTGGCGAATGGTGTTCAAGGCGTCGCGCAGTTGCTCGATGCTCAGCGCTGCGGCGGGCATCGAGCCCAAGGCGCCGGCTTGATTGGCGGCGATGACCATCGCTGTGGTGGTGGCGCCGGCCATCGGGGCCTGGATGATAGGCACGTCGATGCCCAGCAGGTCGAGAATTCGGGTGTCTGGCCAGGTGCTCATGGGATGCGTCTCCAGCGTGAATAAGACTTTGCGCTGTTTTAACAGGGCCATTGGCACCCGGCCAGTCTGTTTTATTCACTGGACGAGGGGGTAATTTCGTGCGCTGCCATGAGTCGATGGCGTGCCCCAACACCGCATGGATGCGCCCGGCGTTCGCGTTGTCGCCTGCGTGGCCTTGAAAAAACGCCTGGAACGCCGGGTACAGCGTGAGGTTGTCTTTGTGACTGACATTCGAAATGTATCAGGATGACGATGTGGCGCTGGTGTGTATCGGTGTTCGCAAGCGTTTCACCGACTGTTCGCGCTCCAGCAGTTGCCGCTTGCGCTCTACGCCCCAGCGGTAGCCCGACAACGCCCCGTCACTGCGCACCACGCGGTGGCAGGGAATCGCCACCGCCAGGCTGTTGGCGCCACAGGCCTGGGCCACCGCGCGAAACGATTTGGGCGCGCCGATCTGCACAGCAATCTGCGCGTAGCTGGCGGTGCTGCCCACCGGGATGTCGCGCAGTGCCTGCCACACCCGTTCCTGAAAGGCGGTGCCGCGCAGGTCCAGGGGTAAATTCAACCCCAGGGCAGGGGCTTCGATAAAACCCACGACCTGGGCGATCAACTGTTCGAACTCATGATCTGCGCCGACCAGTTCGGCTTTGGGGAACTGGTCCTGCAGGTCGCGCAGTAAGGTGTCCGGGTCATCGCCCAATAAAATCGCACACACGCCGCGTTGGCTTTGCGCCACCAGAATCGCCCCAAGTGAACATTGGCCCACGGCAAACAAAATCGTGCTGTTGGTGCCGCCGGCTTTGTAGTCGCTGGGCTTCATGCCGAGCAGTCGGTTGGCTGATTCATAAAAGCGGCTGTTGGAATTAAAGCCCGCGTCATACAACGCATCGGTCACTGAGTGCTCGCCCTTGAGGCCGTGGCGAACTTTGCGCGAACGCAGGGCACTGGCATATCCCTTGGGCGTCAGGCCGGTCACCGCTTTGAATATGCGATGAAAATGGAATGAACTCAGCCCGGCGCCACTGGCGAGTGCTTCCAGGCTGGGCGCGGTTTCGGCCTGCTCGATCTGTCGGCACGCCTCGGCCACCCGTTGGGCGTGGAGGGCCGCCAATTGAGTCTGGTCGCCGGCCGCGCGTTTGCTTGGGCGATAACCCGCCGCTTCAGCCTGGGCAGGGGTGTCGAAGAATTCGATGTTCTCCGGGCGTGGCAATCGCGAGGCGCTGCTGGGGCGGCAATACACGCCGGTGGTTTTAACGCCGTAGACAAACACGGCGTCAGCCTTGGCATCACGGGCGACGATGGCGGCCCAGCGGGGGTCTTGTTCGGTGGTCATGGCCTGCACTCTTGACGGATCACGGCCAGATTAACCGCGTTGCAGATGGCCGGCACTCTGAAGCTTGCGGTCAAATTAGCCAGCGGTGCGAAAGGTCAGGTTGATGCGCTGCGGGCCCATGACCGGATGCACGCCCTCTTTAATCGGCATCACCCCATGAAAACGCAAGCGATCAACGCCGCCCCAGACCACCACGTCGCCGTGGAACAGTGAAACTTTTTGAGTTTTGCTGCTGCGCTCATGGCCGCCAAACAGGAAGATCGCCGGCAGGCCCAGGGAGACTGAAACCACAGGGGCGCTATAGGCGCGTTCGTTTTTATCCTGATGCAGGGACATCTTGGCGCCCGGCACATAGCGGTTGATCAGGCAGGCATCCGGGGCAAATGCGCTGAAGCCAGCTTCGGCTGCGGCAAGCGTGGCCAGTTCACGCAAAGTCTCGGGCATAGCCGGCCAGGGCTGCTGATTGCGGGGGTCAATCGGGCTGTAGCGGTAGCCGGTGCTGTCGGTGGTCCAACCCAATGTGCCGCAACTGCTGAGAGCGGCCGACATGGTGAAGCCGCCGGGTGTGACCATTTGTCGAAACGGCGATTGGGCCAACACCCGTCGCAGTTCAGGCAGCAGGCGTTCAATCCAGGGCAGGGCGAAGCCCCTGAGTACGTAGGACTCTTCGCCAATCTGCTCGCGCCCCGCCGGTTGCTGCAAGGCATCCTCAGCGAACAGATCAGTCGTCGGGCCTGGCATGGGTTACAGGGCCTTGCTCACGGTGATGTCGGTGATTTCATCGGTGGCATCGTGGATTTTTGCCAGGGCTTCTTTGGCTTCTTCAACGCTTCCCGATTGCAGCAGGGCGAATTCAAAGCGACGTTCGCCATTGAGCTTGTACTTCATAACGTATTTAGTCACAGCGGTTTTCCTGTCGAGGGTTCGGCTCAGCTCAGTTTGGTGCTGGTGCGGCGAACAATGCGAATCTTGTGGGACAACGCAGGTTTGCGGGTCACGCTGATGGCGCGGCGCGTGACCACATCCAGGGTAATGTTCCAGAACCCGGTGCTGGGTGCGGTGATTTTTGCCGGGAATTTGTCGAACGCGCCGCCGTGGTAAGTGTGGCGACCACCGTTCTTGAAACTGCGGAAATTGGCATCGCTCATCAGGCGAATGTTGCAGGTCTGCGAGCATTCGATGACAACGATGTCGCCCTCGTTGAGGTGCTCGCGCTGGTGGATGAATTTCATGGGGGTGTCTCCAGAAGGGCTTTTTCTGAAAAATCAGAATGATACGTAGGTTAAGATAGAGTTTATCAGCCCTGACGCGATTATTATCGGGTCGTCGTCGACGACTTCGACAATTTAAAACAGTTATTTCCCAAGTTTTCAGAGATAAATCCCACATGGGCGGGAGAAATTTCCTCTCTTCGCGGTCGTAGGGTCTTTATCGGAGGTTTAAGTATGAAGTGGAGTGTGTTGGTTCTGGCCTTGGCGTTAGGTGGATGTGCTTCGGTTGCAGATATCAAGCAGACCCCGCCAACCCTGGTGGTTATTTCAGGCAAAAAACCGCCTGAATATGCTGCCTGTGTGGTCCGAAAACTGGAGGCGACGCGTCGGCCGCCGCAGATTGAGCCGCATAAGGACGGTGTACAGGTGATTGTTCCGCAGAAATTCTCGGCCGACCCTTCGGCGATCTTCGAGATCGAAGAGCGCTCCAGCGGCAGCAGTATCAAGCTCTATGAAAGTATGTCAAATGTGCCGATTCGCCCAGGCGACATCAAGAAAGCCGGGGAGGATTGCATCTCCGGCTGAGCCTTTGGTTTATCCGCGTACTGAACCCGATAAAAAAGCCTGACCCTGCCGTTGCAGCGTCAGGCTTTTTTTTGCGTTTATTCGGGTGTTGTCGCCTGTAGAGGGAGTGCTGATCGGGCAGGGCATCCGTTAAACTGTCGGCCATTCAATGCAAAGATGCCGCTCAAACTTTGAGTTTGCGCGGCATTAGTCCTTCCTGGAAAGCCCGTCATGAAACGAGAACACGTCAAAGCCCGACATGCCGAAGGCCAAATATCGGCCACCCATGTTATCCAGAACCCCGCCGACCTGGGCGAGTGGATCGTATTTTTCAAGAAGAGCGGCGGCCGCAGTTACTTTCTGGTCGACGATCAGGATGAGGTTGAGTCATTCCCGCGCCTGGATGACCTGATCGAGACCTTGCGTGGCCTGGGGCTCAAGTTCGCCGAGGTTCATCTGTAGTACGCAGTATTACTTGCACACCACGACGACGCTGCGGCTCTTGAAGTTGCCTACGTCTTTGCCCAGGGTCTTGTCGCTCTCCTTGAGTGCCGGCGTACCTTCGGTGCCGACGATGCGGTAACCGGTGCCCGCACACGAAGCGTCAGCTTTTTCGTAGCAACTGGCCCATGAATTGGCCTCGCCCGAGCAGTCGATGGTCAGGCCTTGCTCGCCGTTTTTCAGGTAGGTGTCGGACGTGGTGGTGCAGCCGGTCATCAGCGCCAGGGCCGCAGTCAGTGCCAGAATCTTGTTCATGTGTTGGGTCGTCGTCGAGGGTGTAGGAGGGGCGCAGACACTGTCGTGGGGCGTTCGTAGCAAGATTATAGCGAACGGCCATCAAGGTACAGACAAACACAAAAAAGCCCCGTTGACCGGGGCTTTGTGCGCAAGCAATGACGCTTACTTTTTGTCCTTGGGGCGCTTGCTCGATGCGTGGCCGGCTTCGTCCACAAACACTTCAGCCACCGCAACGGCCATGCTTTCGCTCGCGAATACCCCGGCGACGCTGTCGCCGTGGAAGTTGATCAGGTGCCAGCCGTCCGCACGCTTGGTGATCAGGTAGCCGTTTACGCCTTTTGGTTCTGACATCTATCAATCTCGTAGTCTGGTTCAAGCCAGTAATGATAGCGCCAATTGGCCCCGAGGCGCGCAAGTTGTTGCAGGTCAGTGCCCTGCCGCGAAAAGCGTGCTAAAACCATTGAGGCGCTCGTAAGCAAAGGGGCGATGGCTGGTTATGTCGCGCCCTGAGTGAATGCTCTTCGTAGGATCAGCGGAACTTACGCGCACATTTTTTCTCTATGTTGACATCGCAACGCCAGCAGGACCCATTGTAAGGTGACTGCGGCCTGATTAGACTGCGCCGAATTCCGTACGCACAGCCCTTTGTAAGGACTTATATGATCAAGAAATGCTTGTTCCCAGCAGCCGGTTACGGCACTCGCTTCTTGCCAGCGACCAAAGCCATGCCCAAAGAGATGCTGCCGGTGGTGAACAAGCCACTGATTCAGTACGGCGTCGAAGAGGCACTGGATGCCGGCTTGAACGAAATTTCCATTGTTACCGGCCGCGGTAAGCGCGCGCTGGAAGACCACTTCGATATCAGCTACGAGCTGGAAAACCAGATCAAGGGCACCGACAAGGAAAAATACCTGGTCGGCATCCGTAAACTGCTCGACGAGTGCTCGTTTTCCTACACCCGTCAAACCCAGATGAAAGGCCTTGGCCACGCCATCCTCACTGGCCGCCCGCTGATCGGTGACGAACCGTTCGCCGTGGTGCTGGCTGATGACCTGTGCGTCAACCTGGAAGGCGACGGCGTACTGACCCAGATGGTCAAGCTGTACCAGAAATACCGCTGCACCATCGTTGCGGTTCAAGAGGTCGACCCTCAGGAAACCAACAAGTACGGCGTGATCGCCGGCGACGATATTGGTGATGGCCTGATTCGCGTGCGTGACATGGTTGAAAAACCAGCGCCGGAAGATGCGCCGTCGAACCTGGCGATTATCGGTCGTTACATCCTGACGCCGGACATCTTCAAGCTGATCGAAGAAACCGAGCCAGGCAAAGGCGGCGAGATTCAAATCACTGACGCCCTGCTCAAGCAAGCCAAAGATGGCTGCGTGATCGCCTACAAATTCAAAGGCCGTCGCTTCGACTGTGGTGGCGCTGAAGGCTACATTGAGGCCACCAACTTCTGCTACGAGCACTTCTACAAGACCGGTAAGGCTTACTGATTCACGGTAGCCCGCCCAAAAAGCCACCTTCGGGTGGCTTTTTCGTTTTTCAGCCCCATGTAAGTCGGTATGCTGGTGCCCTGCCGAGGAGAGTGAAATGGCCTACGATTTTGATCTGTATGTAATTGGCGCCGGTTCCGGCGGTGTTCGCGCGGCGCGCTTTGCCGCAGGCTTTGGCGCTAAAGTGGCGGTAGCTGAAAGCCGTTACCTGGGCGGTACCTGCGTGAACGTTGGCTGCGTGCCGAAAAAACTGCTGGTGTACGGCGCGCATTTCGCCGAAGACTTTGAGCAGGCCAGCGGTTTCGGCTGGTCGTTGGGTGAAGCGAACTTTGACTGGGCGACCCTGATCGCCAACAAAGACCGCGAAATCAACCGCCTCAATGGCATCTACCGCAACCTGCTGGTTAACAGTGGCGTGACCCTGCACGAAGGGCACGCGCGTTTGGTTGATCCGCACCAGGTGGAGATCAATGGCGAGCGCTTTACGGCCAGGCACATCCTGATCGCGACGGGCGGCTGGCCGCAGATCCCGGAAATCCCGGGCCGTGAGCACGCCATAGGCTCCAACGAGGCGTTCTTCCTCAAAGAGCTGCCCAAGCGCGTGCTGGTAGTGGGCGGCGGCTACATCGCCGTCGAGTTTGCGGGCATCTTCCATGGCTTGGGCGCACAGACAGCCTTGCTGTATCGCGGCGACCTGTTTCTGCGCGGGTTTGACGGCGCAGTGCGCACGCACCTGAAGGAAGAGCTGACCAAGCGCGGCCTCGACCTGCAATTCAATGCCGATATCGAGCGCATCGACAAACAGGCTGACGGCAGCCTCAAGGCCACCCTCAAAGACGGCCGCGTGCTCGAAGCCGATTGCGTGTTCTACGCCACCGGCCGCCGCCCGATGCTCGACAACCTGGGGCTGGAAAACACCGGCGTCAAATTGGATGAGCGTGGCTTTGTCGAAGTCGACGACCTGTACCAGACCGCCGAAGCCTCGATCCTGGCGATTGGCGATGTGATCGGGCGCGTGCAATTGACGCCCGTCGCGCTGGCCGAAGGCATGGCGGTTGCTCGTCGCCTGTTCAAGCCCGAGCAATACCGTCCGGTCGATTACGCGATGATCCCGACCGCGGTGTTCAGTCTGCCGAATATCGGCACCGTGGGCCTGAGTGAGGAAGAGGCAAAGAAGAACGGCCATAACGTGCAAATCTTCGAAAGCCGCTTCCGGCCGATGAAGCTGACGTTGACCGATTGCCAGGAAAAAACCCTGATGAAGCTGGTGGTCGACGCCGACACCGACAAAGTCCTGGGTTGCCACATGGTCGGGCCGGATGCGGGTGAGATCGTCCAGGGCCTGGCGATCGCGCTCAAGGCGGGCGCGACCAAGCAGCATTTCGATGAAACCATCGGCGTGCACCCTACGGCGGCGGAAGAGTTCGTCACCATGCGCACGCCTGTAGCGGGCTGATCAGGCGTCGGCGGTTGCCTCTGGCGGCGTTGCAACGACGGCCGCCAGGCGCAATGCCTCGATACTGGCCTGGGCCTTGATCAGGTCCAGTTCCAGGGTTTTGCTCACCTGCTGTTGCTCACTCAGCGCTGCCTGGCGCGCTTGACTTTCCTCTACCGCAACCCGCAAGCGCTCCTGAAGCAGGGTGCGTTCGCTTTCCATGCGGCCAAGCTGTTCGCTGAGTGCTTGCTGCTGCGCCTGTTCCTTGCGTGCTTGCTCCTGCAGGGCGGTCAGTTCCTTGCTGGTCACGCGGTGCTCGATCAGTAGCCGCTCATTATCGCGATGCAGCTGGGTGATCTCATCCTGGCGCACCATGGCGCTTTGTTGCGCCTGGCGCAGCTCGGCCTGCACCTGCTGCAGCTGGCCTTCATGGCGCCGTTGCTCTTGCTCGCGTTGCTCCTTCACCGCATTGCGGTAGTGCTCAAGCGCGTCGCGGGCGTGCAAGTGTTTGTCTTCCAGCGAGCGAATCTGCTCGTCCTTGTCATTCATGCGCAACTCGTAATCGCTGCACGCCTGGCTGAGCCCCGCATTGCGAGTTTGTTCGGTTTGCAGGCTGGTGCTGGCGGTCTGCAAGGCGGCGCTTTCTTCGGCCAGTGCGGCGGCCTGGATATCCAATTGCTGCTTGAGCTGGCCGTGGGCTTCTTCAAGCGTTTGCACCTGGGCGAGCAGGGCGGCTTTTTGCTGTTCGAACTGCGCCAGTGCCGCGTCAATCGGCTCCTGGGCCTTGTCTTTAAGGCGTTGAGCCAGCCGTGCTACCAACTCGCCCAGTTCATCGTCGATGGGCGCCTGGGTAATGGTCAGCCGGGTTTCGCTGTCATCGAGTTCCTTCAAATAGCGATGAATCGTGGTTTTCGAGCCGGTATTGCCCATCTCGATGCGCACCGCGTCGATGCTCGGGTTTTCGCCACGGGCCAGGATCGCCAGGCGTGCCGTTTGAACCACTGCTTTGTTTATGCCGCCGCGCGCCATGAAGTCTCCGTCGATTTAGTACTGTGGTACATGGTATGTAGATACATACTTTATCACGAATAAAAAACCGTTTAAATTCATGATTTAACAGATGGGATATTGGCGTATTATCCCGTGTCATAGCCGTTTTAACCGTTAATACACCCGCCAGCAGTACGAATAGGCCTTTCATGAGCGACCTGGACCGTTACCTCAACGCCGCCACCCGCGATAACACGCGGCGCAGCTATCGCGCAGCCATCGAGCATTTCGAAGTGAGTTGGGGCGGGTTCCTGCCAGCCACCAGCGACAGCGTGGCGCGCTACCTGGTGGCCCATGCCGGGGTGCTGGCGGTCAACACCTTGAAGCTGCGGCTCTCGGCGCTGGCGCAGTGGCACACCAGCCAGGGTTTCCCGGACCCGACCAAGGCGCCGGTGGTGCGCAAGGTGCTCAAGGGCATTCGGGCGATGCACCCGGCACGGGAGAAGCAGGCCGAACCTTTGCAGCTCAAGCACCTTGAACAGGTGGTGGCATCACTTGAGGTTGAAGCCAGGCAGGCCATTGAAGCGCGGGATCAGCCGCGCTTGCTGCGCGCCAAGCGCGACACTGCGTTGATCCTGCTGGGCTTCTGGCGCGGCTTTCGCAGCGACGAGTTATGTCGCCTGAGCATCGAACACGTGCAAGCGGTGCCCGGCGCCGGCATCAGCCTGTACCTGCCGCGCGGCAAAAGTGACCGCGACAACCTCGGCAAAACCTACCAGACGCCGGCGTTGCTGCGCTTGTGCCCGGTGCAGGCCTACAGCGACTGGCTAAGCGCTTCGGCCCTGGTGCGGGGGCCAGTGTTTCGGGGGATTGATCGCTGGGGCAACCTGGGCGAGGAGGGGCTGCACCCCAACAGCGTGATCCCGCTGCTGCGCCAGGCTCTGGAGCGCGCGGGCATTCCGGCTGATCAATACACCAGTCACTCGCTGCGCCGCGGTTTCGCCACCTGGGCCCATCGCAGTGGCTGGGACATCAAGTCGCTGATGAGTTACGTCGGCTGGAGCGACATGAAATCCGCCATGCGCTATGTTGAAGCGACACCCTTTTTGGGCATGACCTTGGCGACTCCACCGCTGCTTTGAGATTTCTTCTATTAATACAGATACCTGATAGGGAAAACCAATCGTCAGCATCAGGTTTGCCAATGAGCCACCGACGGAAAGAGTGAGTAGGATTCATCTCATCAACTTTTCAACCACTGACGGAGAGTCACCGATGCCTATCATCAACAGCCAAGTAAAACCGTTCAAAGCGACCGCCTACAAAAACGGCAACTTCGTAGACGTGTCGGACGCTGACCTGAAAGGCAAATGGTCCGTAGTCTTCTTCTACCCAGCCGACTTCACCTTCGTTTGCCCAACCGAACTGGAAGACCTGGCTGACAACTACGCCGAATTCCAGAAACTGGGCGTCGAAATCTACAGCGTGTCCACCGACACCCACTTTGCCCACGCTGCCTGGCACAACACTTCGCCAGCCATCGGCAAAATCCAGTACACCATGATCGGCGACCCAACCCTGACCATCTCGCGCAACTTCGACGTACTGATCGAAGAAGCTGGCCTGGCAGACCGCGGCACCTTCGTGATCAACCCGGAAGGTCAGATCAAGATCGTTGAACTGAACGACGGCGGTGTTGGCCGTGACGCCTCCGAGCTGCTGCGCAAAATCAAGGCCGCTCAGTACGTCGCTGCTCACCCAGGCGAAGTCTGCCCAGCCAAGTGGAAAGAAGGCGAGGCTACTCTGGCTCCGTCCCTGGACCTGGTCGGCAAGATCTAAGTCTGTGAAACATCAAGGGCGGGTTGCCGCACCTTAAGTAAGCTGCACCGCCCTCAAAACGCCCGGGCGAGATTCGCTCGGGCGTTTTTTTGTCTGCAATAAACCGAATTAACAGGAAATCGCCCGTATGTTGGACGCCAATCTTAAAGCTCAGTTGAAGTCATACCTGGAACGGGTCACCCAGCCGATCGAGATCGTCGCCTCCCTCGACGACGGCGCGAAATCCCAGGAAATGCTTGCCCTGTTGCAGGACGTAACCAGCCTCACCACGCTGATTACCCTCAAAACCGATGGCAATGATGCGCGCAAGCCGTCGTTCTCTATCAACCGCCCGGGTGCCGATATCAGCCTGCGTTTTGCCGGCATCCCCATGGGCCATGAATTCACTTCGCTGGTGCTGGCCCTGCTGCAAGTCGGTGGCCACCCGTCGAAGGCCAGTGTCGAAGTGATTGAACAGATTCGTGCCTTGAAAGGCGAGTTCAGCTTCGAGACCTACTTCTCGCTGTCGTGCCAGAACTGCCCTGACGTGGTTCAGGCGCTGAACCTGATGGCCGTGCTTAACCCGAACATCCACCACGTCGCCATCGACGGCGCGCTGTTCCAGGCTGAGGTCGATGAACGCCAGGTCATGGCAGTGCCCAGTGTGTACCTCAATGGTGTGAACTTTGGCCAGGGCCGCATGGGCCTGGAAGAGATCCTCGCCAAGCTCGACACCAGCGGTATCGAAAAGGCCGCCGAGAAAATCAGCGCCAAAGAGGCCTTTGATGTGTTGGTGGTCGGTGGTGGCCCAGCCGGTTCTGCCGCAGCTATCTACGCCGCACGCAAAGGTATTCGCACCGGCGTGGCAGCTGAGCGTTTCGGCGGCCAGGTGCTGGACACTATGTCCATCGAGAACTTCATCTCCGTGCAGGAGACCGAAGGGCCGAAACTGGCCAGCGCCCTGGAGGCGCATGTGCGTCAGTACGACGTGGACATCATGAACCTGCAGCGTGCCAGCCGCCTGATCCCGGCAAAAAATGCCGGTGACTTGCACGAAATTCGCTTTGAAAGCGGTGCGACCCTCAAGTCCAAAACCGTGATTCTGGCCACCGGTGCCCGCTGGCGCGAGATGGGTGTGCCGGGCGAGCAGGAATACAAGGCCCGCGGCGTGTGCTTCTGCCCGCATTGCGACGGCCCGTTGTTCAAAGGCAAGCGTGTGGCAGTGATCGGCGGTGGTAACTCCGGCGTTGAAGCAGCCATTGACCTGGCCGGTATCGTCAGCCACGTGACCTTGCTCGAGTTCGACAGCAAGTTGCGCGCCGATGCCGTGTTGCAGCGCAAGCTCTACAGCCTGCCGAACGTGGACGTGATCACCAGCGCATTGACCAGTGAAGTCAAAGGCGATGGCCAGAAGGTCACCGGTCTGGCGTACAAGGATCGTGACAGCGGCGAGTTCAAGACCATCGACCTGGAAGGCATCTTTGTTCAGATCGGCTTGTTGCCCAACACCGACTGGCTCAAGGGCACGGTGGAATTGACCCCGCGCGGCGAGATCATCGTCGATGCGCGTGGCGAAACTTCACTGCCGGGCGTGTTTGCTGCCGGTGACGTGACGACCGTGCCGTACAAGCAGATCGTGATTGCGGTAGGCGAGGGCGCGAAGGCTTCGCTGAGTGCTTTTGATCACCTGATCCGTACCTCGGCACCCGCTTAAATCCGGCTGCGAAAATAAAAAACCCCATGAGTGATCATGGGGTTTTCTCGTTCCCACGTTCTACGTGGGAATGCATCCGGTGACGCTCCGCGTCACGCAGAACGCTTACAGCGGCGCCGGCTGAATAATCTCAACCCAGTAAGCATCCGGGTCTTTGATGAACGCCAGGCTTTTCATGCGGCCATCGCTCAGGCGCTTCTGGAAATCACAGCCCAAGGCTTCAAAACGCTCGCAAGCGGCGACAATATCCGGCACCGAAATGCAGATATGGCCAAAGCCACGCGGGTCAGTATTGCCGTTGTGGTAAGCAAAGTCGGCGTCGTTTTCGGTGCCGTGGTTGTGGGTCAGTTCGAGGATGCCAGGGATCGACTTCATCCACTGCGTGCGCGCGGCGGCGTCGGCTGGAATCTGGGCCTTGTCCACCAGGGCCAGAAAGTAGAGGCTGAATTCGGCTTCCGGGAAGTCACGCTTTTCAACCAGGGAAAAGCCCAATACGCGGGTGTAGAAGTCCAGCGATTTGGTGATGTCCTTGACCCGCAGCATGGTGTGGTTGAACACGAAGTTCGACGTGGCGGTGTCAGGTTGGGCGGTGACGCCCGGGAAAGTGTTCAGATCGTGCAGGCTCATGGGCCCTCCAGAAAAAATGGGGCAAACGCGACTCGTGACTTGAGTGGTCCCTTGGCTTGCGGCCGGCATCCGTGCCGCACCGCCATGATACGCAAGCGTTGCCGGCCGAGCCAAATGAAAAAGGTTACTCAGCCCTTGCGAGCCAAGGGTGTCAGGCTCAAACTTCGACGCTTGAACCTTGGGTGTTTTCTTGATGATTGAATTTCGTAAGCCGTTGTTGAGCGCTGTATGTGTGTTGCTGGGCAGCCCCTTTGTGTTGGCGGCCGACCCGGAAATTCATTGGCCCAGCGGCTGGCAAGTCGAGGAAGTAGTGCCCGACGACGAAGCGCCGGTAAAACCTCAGGCGGTGTCCCGCCAACGCGCAATCAAGAATGATGAAAACGGCAACACCTTGATGGTCATGGAGTTGACCGGTACACCGATTGAGGCGGGCTATAAAGTTAATCTTCAAGGCGTACTGCTGGAAATGCGCAAATCCATCCAGAAGGATTTTGCCGGCAGCGGTTATCAAAGCGTGTGCACCAAAATGCACACCAGCACATTGAGCCGTCTTGAAGCGCTGGAAACTACTTGCTTGATTACCGAGAACGGTCGGCACATATTGTCACAAACATTGGTCGGCGCAGTTGATAGCGATAAAGCCTATGTCTTTTCCTTCGCCGGTCAGGCCGAGGCCTATGAAGCCAGTAAGGCTGAAGTCAGTTCAGTGCGTGATAGCCTTAAACTTTGAACGGGTTATCTCACTCGTTTTTGAACAAAGTGAACACTTGATTAAGTTCGTTTTCGAAGCAAAAAAAAACCCCGCATCAGCGGGGTTTTTGCAGCGTCTTTTGATCAGCCGCGCAACCAGGAATCTACTGTGGCAGCGCCATACTGTTCTTTCCAGGCTTTCAGGCCGCGGTGGTTGCCGCCTTTGGTTTCGATCAGTTCGCCGGTGTGTGGGTTGTGGTAAACCTTGACCACACGTGCGCGGCGCTGTTTTGGTGCGGCGGCAGCAGCGCTGGCTTTGCCAGGGTTAGGATCAAGGATCGAGATGATGTCGCGCAGGCTTTTGCCGTAGTGCTTCATCAGCCCTTGCAGCTTTTCTTCGAATTCGATTTCTTTTTTCAGGCCGGCGTCGTTCTTCAAGGATTCCAGCTGAGCCAGCTGTTCTTGAAGGGCTTTTTCTGCTGCGCGAAATTCGGCGAGTCTGGACAAAATCTGTACTCCAATAGTGTAGTTGGCTGATATCAACTGCAGATAAAGCGTGTAAGCCAGGAGCTTTAAGGTAACTCAAAGAAAGAGGCCTTTCTGCGAGTTCAGCACAGGCAGGAAAAATTGTAGTAGTTAATGCCGCGCGAGTAAATCACGGCGTTACCTAAATAAGATTATTTCATCCAGCGCACTAGATGGCTATTCAATGGCTGCTCAGCGACTTAATGAATTCCTCACAGGGCAACGGCCGGCCGAACAGGTAGCCCTGCAGGAAATCCACACCTTGGGCCGCCAGGTATTCGCATTGCTCTGCTGTTTCCACGCCCTCGGCGACAATACCCAGGTCCAGCTTGCCGCTGAGTTCTATGATGCTGTCCAGAATATGCCGTGAGAGTGCATCGGCGCCAATCATGGCGACAAAACTTTGATCGATTTTCAAGTAGTCGACGTTGAAGTTGCGTAAGTAACCCAGGCTGGAGTGGCCGGTTCCGAAGTCATCAATCGCGATCATCACCCCCAGTTGATGCAGGGCGTCGAACAGGCGGGCGGTGGTGTCGGTAGGCTGAATCAGTTCACGTTCGGTCAACTCCAGTACCAGCGTCACCTGGCCGGGGGCGAACGCAGCGAGAAACTCCCGGCAGTCCTGCACCAGGTCGAGGTCCTGGCAGTGACTGGCGGTGATGTTCACGCCGATATGGAAGCCCGGGGTGAAGCGCCCGGCATGCGGGGCCAGTTGCGCAGCGGTCTGGCGTAGCAACGAGCGGGTCATCGGCACGATCAGGCCAGAATGTTCGGCCAACGGTATAAACAGGTCAGGGCGAACCAGGCCTTCCTTCGGGTGCCGCCAGCGCATCAATACTTCACAGCCGGCCCATTCGCGGGTGTCGCCACGCACCACTGGCTGGAAATACGGAATGAATTCATTGGCCCCCAATGCCCGCTGCAACTCATGGGTCGGCGCGGACGAGCGCTTTTGCAGCCAGTGCGCCAACACGCCCGCCAGCACACCAAAGAACACCAGCAGACTGAACAGCGCCGGGTAGCGCGCCTCCATGTACCGCCAGACCTCACCGACAGGCATGCCGGCATCGACGCTGTACGGGTAACGCTCAGAGTTCAGGTGCTGATGGGCCACTGCAAACTGCGGCATTGCAGTGGTGTGCACCTTGCCGTCAGCGTCCAGCCAGTTGGCTCCCACTTGCAGGATCAGGTGTGCGTAGCGGCTGATCAGGCGCAAGGCGTTGGTCAGGTGATAGCCGTCAACCGAGGCAAACGCGGCTTTATCGCCATCGACCAGGCGGTAAACCAACAACGCGGTATCGGGCGTTACCGGGTTGCCGTTCATCAACCACAGCGTGCCCGCTACGTAATCGTCCGGGTTGACCGGTGACTGGTAGCTGCCGCCGAACAACGAGCTGCAATAGATGTTTTTTTGCCAGGACAAGGTCGTTGCCCGCACAAAGGGGCGCCGCGTGACCTGTTCGCGCAGTGCCAGTTGCGCGCCGTTGTCGCACGGTTGGCCGGCCAGCGGCAGCAATGCCTGGGCGGCGAGGGCGGTGTTGTCGAGCATTAAATCGAATTGGCGCACAGCCTCCAGCGCGGTTTGGGCGGTGCTTTGCTCAAGGGTGCGTTCGGCTTGCCAATGAAGAATCACAACCCCCAATAAAACGGGAACCAGGCCGCAGACACTGCTGATGAGCGCGCGTGCAGTTCGGCTTCGGGGGCCTTTGGCAGTGAGGGGCATAGAGGCAGCCAATAACAGAATAAAAAGACGGGTGTGTGCCGATGATAGTTGGCATTGCGTAGTGCCGCTCACTTGTTTGGCGCGAATTGACCTAGCCGTTCGGTCAGTTGTTGCGATTGTCTCAACTTGGCAAGATAAACATCGTTGCAAAAAGTAAGAGACTTCGGAGCACCGACCCTTCCAGCCTCTCTCTCAGCCGTTTCAGCCCACTTCTGGCGGGACGGTCGACCCTCGTCTTTCAATTGTTGAAATTCGTTTCGTAACCCGTTAACGCTACTTGATAAGGAATTACCTGCAATGAACAACATCCGATTGGCCGCTGCTTTCCTGGCTGCTACCGGCGTCGTCGCGCTGCCTGCTTTTGCCGCAGACGGTACCATCAGCCTGACCGGTGAAATCACCGGCACCACCTGCAGTATCAGTGGCGGGGCAGGCTCCGCGCCTGGCGCCAGCCCGAACTTCGCCGTTGTGCTCAACAAGGTCCAGGCCAGCGCGCTCAAGGCAAAAGGCCAGACGGCCGGCACCACCCCATTTGTTGTGCGTGTGGGTGCGTGCCCCAAGGATACGACGGTGGCGGTGTTGTTCGAGAGCAGCAGCCCGGCGATCAACCCGGCTACCGGCAACTTGAAGAATCAAGCGCCGGCCAAACCAGTGCCTGCCAGCCTGGTTGAGGTGCAGATTGTCGACGGCACTACCCAAAAGCCTATGGACCTGCGCCTGGCACTCAATTCGAGCAGTGCAAAAGTCCCCGACAACGGTGAGGTGTCGCTGCCGTTCGCCGCGCAGTACTTCGCCACCGGCGCCGCAACCCCAGGCCCGGTAAGTACGCAGGTGCTGTATTCCGTCACGTTTCCCTGAACAAGGCCCGGAGCCTGGCGGTTCGCCAGGCACTGGACAGCGCCTTGGAGGACCGCCCCATGCTTGCCCGACTCATGTTCGCAATTGCCTTGCTGCTCGCCATTTCGATGGTTAGCGGATGGCCATCCGTTGCCCATGCCGGTGTAGTGATCGATGGCACGCGGCACATTTACCCGCAACAGCGTCGCGAAATCACCTTGCGCCTGACCAACGACGACGAACGGGCTCCGCGCCTGGTCCAGGTATGGCTGGATCAGGGTGACCCGGCGTCAGACCCTTCTAACAGCGAGGTGCCTTTCAGCCTTTCGCCGCCGGTGTTTCGCCTGAACCCGCAGAAAAGCCAGGCCGTGCGCCTGGTCTACACCCAAGAGCCACTGCCGGCTGATCGGGAATCGTTGTTTTGGCTGAATGCGCTGGAGATCCCGCCCAAGGTCAACACCGAGGCCGATGCAGAGGTTGGCCCGGCGAATCACCTGCAATTCGCCTTTCGTATCCGTACCAAAGTGTTTTTTCGCCCCGCCGATCTGCCTGGCAGCCCGAACGAAGCGCACACGCAATTACGCTGGTCCTTGCGCCGCAGTACCCAGGGGACGCTGCTGGACGTGCACAACCCATCGGCCTATCACGTGACATTCAACGAGGTGGCGTTGGCCATGGGCCCGCAGCAAGACGCGCCGCTGCTGCCGGCGGAAGAGGGCATGGTGCCGCCAGGCGGCAACCTGACCCTGAGGGTGCACAAGGCCGTGCGGCCCATCCCTGCGGATGCCCGGGTGCATTTCAAATACATCAATGACTACGGCACGTTTTCCGCGCCGCAGCGTGCTCCTCTGAAGTTCTGACTATGCCTGCCTTGTTGCCATTCACGTTTTGCCAAGGCACTGCCTGGCTGTTTTCCCACCCTCGGCTGGTGCTGTTGTTCGGCCTGCTGAGCACGCTCGTGTTATCGGCCGAGGCTGCCCCGTTATTGTTTGACCTGGAGGCCTTTACCAGCGGTGTGTCCAGCCCGGCGGATCTCTCACGCTTCAATACCAGCAATGTGTTGACGCCAGGGGTTTATCGCGTTGACGTGATACTCAACGGGCAATCGCTGGGCCGTCGCCCGATCACCTTCGTAAACCTGGACAAACAGGACGCTGCGCAACCCTGTGTGAGCGCGCAACAACTGGCCGAACTCGGAGTAGTACTGCGCAAGTTCGAGGCAGGCGCCGAGGGGGATTGTCGCGATTTCGCCGCATGGATGCCCATGGCCAGCAGCCATGTCGATGTCGAGTCCCTGACCCTGGATGTCAGCATCCCGCAGGTCTACATCAATGGCTCCGCACGCGACTACATTGACCCCGCCCAATGGGACGCGGGCGTTGATGCCGCACTGCTCAATTACACCTACAGCGCCGCTGCGGTGACATCAGGTGCGGGTGAAGACCGCAGTTATCTTGGCCTCGACGGCGGGGTCAACCTGGGTGACTGGCGGTTGCGCCACCAGGGCGGGCAAGCCTGGGCTTCGCGAAGCAGCCACTTGCCTTATCAAGCCACGGCCACCTACTTGCAACGCGCCGTTTCAGCCTGGCAGTCGCAACTGACCGTAGGTGACAGTTTCAGCAGCGGTCAGATCCTTGATGGCGTGCGCGTGCGTGGCGTTACGCTGGCCACGGATAACCGTATGCTTGCGCCGTCGCAACAAGGCTATGCGCCTCAGGTGCGCGGCGTTGCCGACAGCAATGCCACGGTGACGGTGCGCCAGAACGGCTACACCCTTTACGAAACCACTGTGGTGCCTGGGCCTTTTGTGATCGATGATCTCTACCCCACGGGATACGGAGGCGACCTCGACGTCAGTGTCACCGAGGTAGACGGGCGACGCAGCACCTTTGTCGTGCCTTATTCGGTGGCCCCGCAACTGTTGCGTTACCGCGCCACACACTACAGCGCAACGGTGGGCCGGCTGCAGCAGCATGGTGTGAGTGATGCCAACGCTTCAGTGTTTCAAGGCACGCTGCAACATGGGCTAGTCGATAACCTCACCGTTTATGGCGGCGCCACGCTTTCCCAGGGCTATAGCCAAGGCAAGGCGGGCCTGGCGATGAGTACGCCTGTTGGTGCATTCGCCTTGGACACTACCCACTCGCGCACACAGGTGCAGGGGCAAGCCCTGGCCCACGGACAAAGCCTTGGCCTGGCCTACAACAAGAATGTGCCGTTTTCGGGAACGCATTTTGCACTCGGCGCCTATCGCTTCTCGACCGATGGCTACCTGAACCTGCCGGACGCATTGAATGTGCGCGACCTGGGCCGTCATGGTGGGAATCTGGACAGCTATGCCCGGCAAAAGAGCCGCCTGGACCTGACGATCAGCCAGCAGCTGGGGGAGGGCACCCTGAGTTTGTATGGCAGCTCCACTGACTACTGGGCCGGGCAGCAAGGGCGCCAGACGTCGTTCACCGCCAGTTATGGGGCCAGTTGGAAGTCGCTGAGTTGGAACCTCTCGGCGCAGCGTTCGAGAGTCAGCGAGCTGTATCGGGCGAGCGACCGCGAACGCGGTGAGGATATTTTCTTCGGCCGCTCGACGCGAACCGAACGCGTTGAGAATCACTGGGTGCTGAGCCTCTCCATGCCATTGGGCGAGGGCACGCGCGCACCGACCCTGAGCAGTTCACTGTCGCGGGATGCAGGTGAGTCGCGCGGCAGTCAGCAACAAGTCGGCATCAATGGTTTGTTGGGGGATACGGCGCACACCCATTACGGGTTGGTCGGCAGTCGCGGCACCGGCGATCACGGCGGCTCAAGCTTCAACGCTTACGCGGGCTATCGCAGTAACGCAGCCAACCTGCGCGGCGGTTATGGCCAGCGCCAGGGCAATGCGCAAGTGTCCATGAGCGTCGACGGCGGCCTGATCGCCCACAGCGGTGGCGTCACCCTGGCGCAAAACCTCGGTGAAGCTTCGGCGCTGGTGTATGCGCCGGATGCCCAGGGAGCGCAGCTCGGCGGTTCCGGGGTGCGTATCGACAAGCAGGGTTATGGGGTCATGCCTTCTTTGCGGGCGTACCAGCCCAACGCCGTGGACATCGACCCGCAAGGCATGCCCATGGACGTGGAATTAAAGGAGTCGAACCGTTCCGTGGTACCGACCCTGGGCGCAATATCGCTGGTCAAATTCGAGACCGTCAGCGGCCGGGCGGTAGTGATCAAAGCCACCCACCCGAACGGCAGACCCCTGCCGTTCGCAGCCCAGGTATTTGACGAGCAGGGCAACGAAGTCGGGGTGGTTGGCCAGGCGGGCAAGGCTTTTGTACGCGGGGTTGCCGACCACGGCAGGCTGACCGTGCAGTGGGCTGAGGCGGCGGGCGAGCGGTGTTTCATTCGTTACCATCTACCTGCCCGTGAACCCGGTCGCCGCCAGGAAAATACAGATCAATTGGTCAGCCAGTGTCGCTATGAGGAGAACACCTGATGAGTCACACGATGAACGGTGCTCAACGCTTCACGATCAGGTTTTCCGGCGTCGTCGCACTGCTGAGCGGCTGGGCTTTCGCAATGCCTGCCCAAGCGCACTTTGGTAATGCTGGCGATTGTTCGCCCCAGGCAAACCTGAATGTCTCGATTGCGCCCATCACCTTGCAGGGCCACGTACAGATCGGGCAGGCCCTGGGCGCGGCAAACGGCTACGACTTCGATAGTGGCAATGGCTATGTAATGCGCTGTCAATACAAGGATTGGCCTATCGAACAACCCGTGACAGCGAACATAAGCATAGTCAATTCGCCGGCTACGGGGATCACGTTCAGTGCGTCCGGCCTCTCGATGCCGGTCTACGCCACCAACCTGCCCGGAGTGGGATTCGCGGTGATGGCCAGGGACCCCGGCCAGCCTTTTCACCCACTCCATCACGGCACCACGGCGTTATTAACCGTCAAACACAACAGGCCCAATGGGTGGGGGCTCCAGGGGCGGATCTACCTGGTGGCCACCGGTCCTGTCTCGGCCGGCACGATCACTGCGCGAACGTTTGCCAACTACACGCTGACCAATGTCACGACCTCAGGCCCGGGCTACGCTTCGGTAAGCCTGAGCAACGCGGTCATAGCGCCGCCGCTGCGGCCTACCTGCCATGTTTCGACACCTTCGGTTGTCATGCCGATGGGGCCTGTGGCCAGCCGTGATTTCACGGGCGTAGGCAGCTACGCCGCAAGCGTGAGCCATAACATCAGGCTGGACTGTGCCGGGGGAACCGGTGGTAGCCTGGATATCTGGGTCACGGTGACCGACCAGACTAACCCCGCAAATCGCGGCAATCAGTTGTCGCTGACGCGTACTTCGACAGCCAAGGGTGTGGCAATACAGCTGTTGAGTGGCCCCTCAGTGCTCAACTATGGCGCCGACTCTTCAGCCGTCGACAACCTGAACCAATGGCGGGTGACAAGTACGAGCAACGGCACTATCACGATCCCTTTGACTGCTCGTTATGTGCAAACCGAAAAAATGATCCGACCCGGTACGGCCAACGGGTTGGCTTCGTTCACCATGAGTTATCGGTGAGTGCCGGTGTGTTGCAGCCCTTGCGCGAGTGTGAGGAACGCAAGGGCAGCAGGTGAGGCCTGGCGCCGGTCCAACACCGCCAGGCCGATCCGGCGCGGCACCGGCGGTGATAATGGCCGTGCCACATAACGACTGTCGACACGTTCGGGCAACGATGCCTGCGCCACGATGCTCAACCCGTCGCCACGGCTGACGGCTTCCAGCGTACTGAGCAATTGGGCACAGCGATACCGCACGTTGGGCCGCAAACGCGCGTCGCTGAACAAGCGCATCACCAGCTCTGATGAGCCGGCTTCGGTGAGAATGAACGGATCGTCACACAGCGCTTGCAAAGGTACTGATGTGCTGGCAACCAGCGCATGGGTGGCCGGCAACAACACGACAAGCTGATCCTCGAACAACGCCACGGTGTCGAAACGCTCACTGTCTGTTGGCGTGTCGGCGAGCACCACAAAACCCACGTCGACACGCCGCTCGTCCAGCCACTGGATGACTTGCCGGTCTGGCCCCTCGTCCACATGCACTTCAATGCCCGGGTAGGCCTGCCGAAAATGGCTGAGGATTGTCGGCAACAAGCGCACCGACGCAGTGGGGCCGAAGGAGCCGATGCGCAAGGTGCCGCGTTTCATGCCACGGGCGTCGGCGGCTTCCTGCTGTAACGTCGCGGCCAGGCCGAGCATAGCACGGGCGCGCCCGAGTAATTGCGCGCCGATATCGCTCAGCTCCACCAACGTCTGGTGGCGCCGAAACAATTCCACGCCCAGCTCCTGCTCCAAGGCCTTGACCGCATGGGACACCGCCGACTGGCTGATACCCAGGCGGTGCGCCGCACTGGTGAAACCTTGCAGCTCGGCCACCAGTGAAAAAATTTCCAGTTGGGTCAAGGTCATGAGTAAAGGCTCATTTTACGATTACTGAACATTAGTCGAAGAATATGCCAACCCTGCCACCTGTCGAGCAACTGCTAATGCATCATTCATCTGATCGCCTCACCTACCTGAAGCTCGCCGCTGTGACCATGATCTGGGGTGGCACCTTTGTCGCCGGGCGCTACCTGGCCCATCAAGTAGACCCGCTGCTGGCCGCCAGCCTGCGGTTTATCCTGGCCAGCCTGGCGCTGCTGCTGTTTATGCTGTGTGCACGCATCCCGCTGGCGCGGCCACGTCCCCGGCAACTGCTACGTCTGGCAGTGCTGGGTTTTTTCGGGATCTTTTTCTACAACCTGTGTTTTTTCTACGGCCTGCAGTACATCAATGCCTCGCGCGCTTCATTGATCGTGGCGTTGAATCCGGCCGTGATCGGCCTGGCTTCCTGGTGGTTGTTCAAAGAGCGCCTCGGCGCTGCCAAGGTGCTGGGCATGGCGTTGTGCCTGGCTGGCGCTGCGGCGGTGATCGTCAGTCGTAACCCGCAACTGCTGCAAGGTGCATCGAGTACCTGGCAGGGCGACGTGCTGGTGTTTGGCTGTGTGCTGGGGTGGGGGATTTACTCGTTGTTTTCCCGCGCGTTGAATCAAAGCCTGGGGCCATTGCAAACCGTCACGTGGTCAGTATTGCTCGGCACCCTGATGCTGACACTGGCCACCGCGCTCACCAGACGCTTCACCGTACAAGGGGTCGTCAGCCTGCACTGGCCGCAGGTTGTGAGCCTGTTGTATTTGGGTGTGCTCGGCTCCGCGCTGGCGTACATCGGCTATTACGATGGCATCCGGCGTATCGGCGCGACCCGCGCGGGCGTGTTCATCGCGCTTAACCCGCTGACGGCGGTGATCTGCGGCGCGCTGCTGCTCGGCGAACAACTGACGTTACCCATGGCGCTGGGTGGCGCGGTGATCCTGTTGGGCATCTATCTGTGCAACAAACCCCTTGCGCAGCCCAGGGCAATAGGGATTTGATGAGAGTGCGGACAAATACTGTTACGCTGTGTAGAATCGATTTACGCATACAAGAATATGGACTTGCGCTCACGCAAGCCTCGGCCGTCAGAGACTGATGTAATCATGAAGCTACTCGGCTCCCCCCTGATCTTTGGTGACTTCCTCGCCCGCAGCGTGCGGGGTCTCTCGTGCGCGCCACCCTGCAACCTCATCCTTGCCTGTATTTGACTGCTTGCTACTTACAAGAATGATGAGGTGCCGAAATGGCCGACCAATACGAAAACCCGATGGGCCTGATGGGCTTTGAATTTATTGAATTCGCATCGCCGACTCCAGGCACCCTGGAGCCGATCTTCGAGATCATGGGCTTCACCAAAGTCGCGACCCACCGCTCCAAGAATGTGCACCTGTATCGCCAGGGCGAGATCAATCTGATCCTCAACAACCAGCCCGACAGCCTGGCGTCGTACTTTGCCGCCGAACACGGCCCGTCGGTGTGTGGCATGGCGTTCCGCGTCAAAGACTCGCAGCAAGCCTACAACCGCGCGCTGGAACTGGGCGCCCAGCCGATTCATATCGAAACCGGCCCGATGGAACTCAACCTGCCAGCCATTAAAGGCATTGGCGGTGCGCCGCTGTACCTGATCGACCGTTTCGGTGAAGGCAGCTCGATTTATGACATCGACTTCGTGTACCTCGAAGGTGTCGACCGCAATCCGGTAGGAGCAGGCCTCAAGGTCATCGACCACCTGACCCACAATGTGTATCGCGGCCGCATGGTCTACTGGGCCAACTTCTACGAGAAACTGTTCAACTTCCGTGAAGCACGCTACTTCGATATCAAGGGTGAATACACCGGCCTCACGTCCAAGGCCATGAGTGCCCCGGACGGCATGATCCGCATCCCGCTGAACGAGGAATCGTCCAAAGGTGCCGGCCAGATCGAAGAGTTCCTGATGCAGTTCAACGGCGAGGGCATCCAGCACGTGGCGTTCCTCACCGAAGACCTGGTCAAGACCTGGGATGCGCTGAAGAAGATCGGCATGCGCTTCATGACTGCGCCGCCGGACACCTACTACGAAATGCTCGAAGGCCGCCTGCCAAACCACGGCGAGCCGGTGGACCAACTGCAGGCGCGCGGTATTTTGCTGGACGGCTCCTCGATCGAGGGCGACAAACGCCTGCTGCTACAGATTTTCTCGGAAACCCTGATGGGGCCGGTGTTCTTCGAATTCATCCAGCGCAAAGGCGACGATGGGTTTGGCGAGGGCAACTTCAAGGCACTGTTCGAGTCGATCGAGCGTGACCAGGTGCGTCGTGGTGTACTGACCACCGACTAAGCACAAAAAAGCCCGGCCGAGGTTAACCCCCGGCCGGGCTTTTTATTGCCTGCGCATCAGGCTTTGCGCTGACGCAGCAGATGCTTGAAACCTTCATACACCAGCACCATCACCGCCAGCCAGATCGGGATATACGTCAGCCACTGGCCGCCCTTGATGCCTTCGCCCAGCAACAAGGCCACGAACAGTAGCAACACAGGCTCCACATAGCTGAGCAAGCCGAACAGGCTGAAGGCCAATAAGCGGCTGGCGATGATGTAGCTCACCAGCGCCGAGGCACTGATCAAACCCAGCATTGGAATCAACGCATAGAGCTTGGGGTGCAGCTCGAGCACGGCAAAACCTTGTTCGCCATGCTGCACAAACCACCAGGCCACCGGCAGCATCAGCGCCATGTCCAGCCACAAGCCACCCAGGTGATCGGTGCTCAGGTATTTGCGTACCACGAAGTAGATCGGGTACCCAATGATTACCACCAGCGTGGCCCAGGAAAAACCACCGGCCTGGTACAACTCATTAAGCACCCCGAGCGCGGCAAAAAATACCGCGATCTGCTGCAAGCGCGACAAGCGTTCGCCGTAGACCAGGCGCCCGGTCAGCACCATGGTCAGTGGCAGCAGGAAATACCCCACCGACACATCCAGGCTGCGCCCGTTCAACGGTGCCCACATAAACAGCCATAACTGTACGCCCAGCAGGGCGGACGACAGCACCACGCCGCCGATCAGCCGCGGCCTGGCCGCCAGCATTCGCAGCAACTCCCACACGCGCCGCCATTCACCGCTGACGATCATGAACACCGTCATGCACGGCACGGTCAGCAGCATGCGCCAACCAAAAATCTCCAGGCCGCTCAAGGGCGTGAGCAGCGAGGTGAAGTAATACATCACGGCAAACAACACCGAGGCCAAGACCGATAAAACAACACCTTTAGACACACTGTCCTCGCGAAAGCTGATTTTTACAGAAGAAGGGGAACTTAGGTGGGGAATATAGGGTTCGTGACACTCTTTGTCACGCCGATTACAACATTTTAATGGAACACCTTCCTACCCCCGTGCCACACAAGTATGACTTTTCGCGGCTAGCATGACTGCGCTTGGTTTTGCATGGAAAGTTTTGCATGGCTTATTAATGCTCTGCAAAAAACATCAACTAATGGAAATAAGTTAGTAAGTGCGACTTTGGTGGGCGTCATCATTGCGTGATGATAACCATGGCTCTGGCAAGGAGTGATTCAGAGGGTTGCAGACTAAGACATTAGATAATGAGGTCCACTCTATGCATGGCATTTCCCCCTATTATGGCTCTTCACCTGCTACCTTCAACGGTTTGCCCGGCATTATAGGCAGGTTCGGCGAAAGCGTTGCGTTTCCGAAAGGTGACACACCGTCCTGGAAAAAACTTGAAACCTATAAGACTTTTTTCGAGTCGGTCGCCAGAGATAACAACAGCGGCGTACTCACGGCGGACGGTAAGGAATTACTGGACGCGGTTGCCTCTCCAGATACTTCTAAACAACCTCGCGTCAGTGCTTATTGCTTCAACGTGGGTCCTTATTCGGCCAGGGACAGTTTTATTGTCAAACGCGAACCGATCGTGCAGGGCGCCGTGAATTTTGTATTGTGGATGCCGGAGAAGGACTTTAAATCAAGTTATGAGTTTAACAGTTATCAGGCAATCGACGATTTTCTGAAAAGTTTACCGAAAAAGACTGACGCCTTTAACGCGTTTCTTGCCCATTTTGTCGACAAGACAGCGACTTCCCCTGTCAGAACAGCAGTACAGGCGCGTGCATCCGCAACGCAAGGCAGCGCACCCAATATGCTGATAGGACCAGGCCAGCAGATCGTAGGGAATGTGTTTGAGCACTTGGATCGAACCAGTGAAAACCCTACGACAATCAGGTTTGTCAACGGGCTTGTCAATCAGCAATTGGAATCGGTCGATCACGGCAGGCCGACCTTTAGCGGCGTGCGGCCCAATGGAGAGAAAGTGGTCTATCGGTACGACTTTCACGGCAACTTGCTGGGTTCGGGTGACAAGGGGAATTTTTACTTCCTTAAAAATGGCGCCCATAGTCAATTGCCACTGGTTCCCATCACATTGCCACAACTAAGAGAGCTCGTCTTCAGGGGCAATGGTGATCTGAACTCTGTGGTCAACGCCTTCGCCAATTTTCTAGAAAGTCCATTTTCCGGGGTCTCAACGCTCCTGCAAGCGCTTGGAGTCGACAAAGCAACTGCCGATACCGTCGAACGCGGCCTGGATAACCCCGTCAATGCCGTGTTGCTTTTCTTGAATAAGAACAACGATATCGGCAGAGTATTCGGTCTGCCAAAAAGTGAAATGAACGCGATACTTACCAACTTTGCGACTGCCGCTCAGGGGTTTGTGCCTGGCTATGGTACTTACAGATCTGTCGCCGCCGTGCTGGCGAAGATATTAAAACAACAACCTGTGACACAAGAAGAGGCCAGAGAAGCCGCCCATGGGTTAGGTGTAAAAGCGGATATAAAACTATAACTCGGTAACCAACAAACCCGCCCACACTGGCGACGGTGGGCGGGGTATGACTACCGACTAATACGCCCTGACACAAAATGGCTCACGTCATTAAACCCCGGCGTAGACGAATGCCCTGGCGTCACCAGCGAGTCAATAAACGCCTCATCTTCTGCCGTGATCTTCACCGCCAGCGCCCCGGTATACGCATCCCACTGCGCCTCGGTACGCGGCCCGACAATCGCCGAACTGACCGCGGAGTTGTTCAGCACCCAGGCAATTGCAAACTCGACCATTCCCACACTCCGTCCTTGGGTGTATTGCTGAATCTGCTGGGCAATGCGCAATGACTCCACCCGCCATTCGGTTTCCAGGATACGCTTGTCCTGGCGCGCCGCACGGCTGCCGGCTTCGGGCGTCACGTCGGGGGCGTATTTGCCACTGAGTACGCCACGGGCCAGTGGGCTATAAGGCACCACACCCAAGCCATAGGCGGCTGCAGCGGTAAGTTGCTCGACCTCGGCCTGGCGGTTGACGATGTTGTACAGCGGCTGGCTGATGATCGGCTGGTCGACCCCTAGACGCTCGGCCACGCGAATCACTTCGGCGATACGCCAACCACGGTAGTTGGACAGGCCCCAATAGCGGATCTTGCCTTGGCGGATCAGGTCGCCAATCGCCGACACGGTGACTTCCAGCGGTGTGTCGTGGTCCTCGCGGTGCAGGTAATAAATGTCCAGGTAGTCGGTGTCCAGGCGCTTAAGGCTGGCTTCCAGTGCATTGAACATGCGCTTGCGGCTCAAGCCGCTGCGGTTGGGCAGGCCGTCCACCGGGCCAAAGCCGACTTTGGTGGCCAGCACCCAATCCGAACGGTGGCGGGCAATGGCCTCGCCGACGATTTCCTCGGAGCGCCCACCGGTGTAGACGTCGGCCGTGTCAATGAAATTGATGCCCTGGTCCCAGGCCTTGTCGATGATGCGCAGCGAGTCTTCCGTGTTGGTCTGCTCGCCAAACATCATGGTGCCCAGGGTTAGTGCGCTGACCTTCAACCCGGACTGGCCCAATGTGCGGTAAATCATGCAAAGCTCCTCATGGCAGGGAAACGTTGCCCATGCAATACCAGACTCGACGGCTCTGGAACAAGCCCTGCGCGCGTTTCTTCATACACTCAGCAAGGTCTGGCAGCGCTGCTGTAAAAAACCATGCAGCACTTTCACCCGTTCCGACACTTGCAGGCGATGTGGGCACATCAGGTTGAACGGCGTGGGCTCGCCTTGCCAGTCGGGCAGCAGCGGCACCAACCGCCCAGCCTTGATATCGCCGGCAATATCCAGGTTGGCCTTATAGGCGATGCCGTGGCCCGCCAGCGCCCAGCGCCGCACGATTTCACCGTCATCGCTCAGGTAGTCACCCGACACCTCGACCTCCTGCAGCAAGGCGCCTTGGCGAAAGTACCAGGTGCTGTTTGCCTGCCCACGGCGCATGTAGCGCAATGTACTGTGCTGCGCCAGGTCGGCCGGCGTGCGCGGTGTGCCATGGCGCGCCAGGTAGTCGGGGCTGGCGCAGGGGATACGATGGTGGCCGGGTACCACGGGCAGCGCCACCAGGCTGGAATCCCTCGGCACACCAAAGCGCAGGGCAATGTCGACGGTGTCGCGGAACAGATCCGCGTTACTGTCGTTGAGCAGTAGCTGCAGGCGGATCGTCGGGTGCGCAAGCTTGAACTCATCCAGCCAGCCGAGCAGTACATTGCGGCCGAAGTCCGAAGGTGCTGCCAGTTGCAATAACCCACTCAAGCTCTGGCCTTGTTGCTTGATCGCCTGCTCGCCTTCGGCCAGCGCTTCGAGGGCTACGCGCACGCTGTCGAGGTAGCGCCGGCCTTCTTCGGTCAGGCGCATGCTACGCGTCGAGCGGGCGAGCAAGCGGATGTCCAGCCGGGTTTCCAGGCGCTTGAGCGCAATACTTGCCGCCGCCGGGGTGAGGTTGAGGCTGCGCGCCGCCGCCGACAGGCTGCCGGTGTCGGCGGTGCGCACGAACACTTCAAGGTCCAGGGTCGAGCTCATTTGTAAAAATCCTTTAAAGATCTTGTCGTTTTACCGGGATTTTTCGCCGATTGCCAAGCTGAGAAGATCAACGCTCACTTTTTTAGCCAGGTAGTAACCCCATGACATCTTCCCTCAGCGGTAAAACCGTTATCGTGATCGGCGGCAGCAGCGGCATCGGTGCCGCCGTGGCCAAGGCCGCCAGCGCCCGTGGTGCACATGTGGTGCTGGCCGGGCGGCGTTTGACCTCGGGTGTCGAAAACGCTGTGCGCAGCGAACCGGTCGACGTCACCGACAGCACCTCCTTGCAACGTTTGTTCGAGACGGTCGGGCGTTTTGACCACTTGGTGTTTACCTCCGGCCCGTCAGTGCGGGCAAAACCGCTGGTCGAGACCGATCTGGACGAGGCCCAGGACAATTTCAGCGTGAAACTCTGGGGCGCATTGCGCGCGATTCAGCAAGCGCTGCCATTTTTGGCAGAGCACGGCAGCATCAGCCTGACCTCGGGCCAACTGGGCCGTAAGTTGATGGCGGGGCAGTTCATCAAGACGGGTATCAATGCTGCGACTGAAGCGCTGGGCAAGCAGCTCGCAAAAGAGTTGGCACCACGGCGCGTCAATGTGATCAGCCCAGGTGTGATCGACACGCCGGCATATGCGGGGTTGGCAGACGAGCAACGCCTGGCGATGTTCGCCAAGGCCGGCACGGCGTTGCCAGTGGGGCGAGTCGGGCAGGCGGATGAAGTGGCGGCGGGTTATGTGCTGGCCATGGAAAATGGCTTTGTCACCGGCGCGGTAATTGATATCGACGGCGGAGGCCTGCTGTAAACACTGAGCAAAAGTGTAGGGCTGGTTCGCAAAGGGCGCAGGCAGTGCAAAAAGGTATGGCGGCACAGGCCGCCATGCCAGCCTAGCCGCAAGTCAACGCGTTGAGGCTCGGGTTTCCAGGGAGAACCTGAACGTCGCGCCATGCCCAGGGCGCTCCACCAGTTCGATACTGCGCCCATGCAGTTGCAGAATGCGGTGCACGATGCGCAAGCCCAGGCCGCCATCGCGGCGTGCGCCGCCGATGGTGAAGGCGCGCAGGAACAAGCCTTCGCGCAATTGGGCATCGATTCCGGGGCCGCTGTCGCTGACCATGACTGCTACGGCACCGGCCTCGGGCGCCAGGATCACCTCGACTTCTCCATTCACCGGCGTATGGCGCAACGCGTTGTCCAGCAGGTTGGTGAGCACCCGTTCGATCAGGCCCAGGTCGGCCATCACCGTCGGCACCTGGGGCGGCAGGGTGGCGATGAGGGTGATGGCACGGGCTTCAGCGGTCAGTTCGAATTTCTGAAAGATATCTTGCACCAGGTCCGGCAGCGAGAAGCCTTCTATCACCGGCTGCACAAAACCGTGCTCCAGGCGCACCAGTTCCAGCAGGGACTGGGCCAGGCCGCCGACTTTACGGCTCTGGTCCAGCGCAATGCCCAGGTAGCGCCGGCGTTCTTCGGGGCTCAGGCTCGCATCCTTGAGCGACAGGGTTTCCAGGTAGCCATGCAACGACGCCAATGGCGTGCGCAGGTCGTGGGAAATATTGGCGACCATCTCCCGACGTTCCTGGTCTTGATGGGTGATGGCGCGCCATTGCTCGCCCAAACGGTTTTCCATCTGCACGAAGGCGTGGTCGAGCACGGCGATTTCATCGCCGCTGTTGAGTTCGGGAACAGCCGTTTCGGCGGCTTTCGGCGCGCCGTTAATGTCGAACTGGCCGACCTTGTCGGTCAGTTGGCGCAGTGGCCGGGTAATCCAGGCAAAGGCGATCAGGCCCGCCATCAGGCAGAGCAGGGCGACCAGGCCGATGGACCACAGGGCGATCTTCAAGGCCATGCCGGTGGCGTCCTTGGCGTCGTACACATCATGGGCTTCGCCCAGCAGCACCACATACAGAAAGCCGGTTTGCTGGCCGTTGGCCTTGAGCGGCGCAGCACTGAATACTTTGCGCCCGTCGACGCTGCGCGGGTCATCGCCAAGGATCGGCAGCATGGCACCGCTGAGAAAACGTCGGACCGGCGCGAGGTCCACATGGTCACGCAGCAAATGCCCGCTGGGTGCGGCGTTACCCACCACACGGCCGTCAATATCGAGCAAGTACACCTCGACACTCGGGTTAACCAGCATCAGTTGGTTGAACAGGTTGCGCACGGCATCCGGCTTGAGGCCGTCGGCGTCCATCAGTTGGGTATCGCGGGCAATGTGCGCCGCCAAGTCACGGGACAGGCCTTGCACCACTTCCAGTTCATGCATGTGGTTGGAACGCACCTGCAGCCAGGCCGACGTGCCGCTGCAGATCACCAGCAACACGGCAAACACCACCGACAGGCGTTGGGTCAGGGTCAGCTTCATGCGGCGCTCTCGGCGAATTTGTAGCCACGGCCCCACACCGTGAGGATGCGCGCCGGGTTGGCCGGGTCGACCTCGACCTTGGCGCGCAGCCGGTTGATATGGGTGTTCACGGTGTGCTCGTAGCCCTCGTGGCTGTAGCCCCACACGGCGTTGAGCAGGTCCATGCGCGAGAAGACTTTACCCGGCTGACGGGCAAAGAAGTACAGCAGGTCAAATTCGCGCGGCGTGAGGTCCAGGCGCTGGCCTTGCAGGGTGGCGTCACGGGTCAGCGGGTTGATGAACAACGCGCCCAGCTCAAGGCTGCCGGCGTCCATCTTCAGGTTGCGCGCCATCGCGTCCACCCGGCGCAACAGTGCCTTGACCCGCGCCACCAACTCCGGCATCGAGAACGGCTTGGCCAAATAGTCGTCAGCACCCAACTCCAGGCCAAGGATGCGGTGCAGTTCGCTGGAACGCGCGCTGGTGATGATGATCGGTGTGTAGCGCGCCATGGCACGGGCACGGCGGCAGATCTCCAGGCCGTCGACGCCGGGCAGCATCAGGTCGAGGATCAGTGCATCCCAGCCACCTTGTTCGAGCAGGCCCAGGCCCTCGGTGCCATCGGCGCTGTGCACCACCTCGAACTGCTCGTCGCGCAGGTGCAGGCAGATCAAGTCGGCAATATGGGCATCGTCCTCGACCACCAGGACGCGTTTGGGCTGATCCATATAAGAAAACCTTCGCTTGTAGTCCGCGCATTGTGCGGCTTTTGCCACAGTGTAGTTATCACGAATTGTTTAACTCTGCGTGAGGATTTCGCGACCGGCCAAGGCTCAGGATGGCTACATTGCAAGTGCGCTGTTGTGGCGAGCGAGCTTGCTCGCGCTGGCTGCGTAGCGGCCCCAAAAAAGCGGGAGCGCTGCGCACTCCAACGCGGGGCAAGCCCGCTCGCCACAGTTGCACGCTCGCCATGAATGCCTATGGGTTGAGGAGAATCGTATGTACTCACGTCGACAAATGCTGCTGGCCGGTGGTGGCCTGGGTGTCGCCGTCCTGGCCGGTGGCCTGCTGAAACAGCTCAACATGGTCACCGAAGTCGAAGCGGCCGAGGCCTTTGAGGTCAGCCATACCGAGGCTCAGTGGCGCAGCCTGCTGACGGCTGAGCAATTTGACGTGCTGCGCGAGGAGGGCACCGAACGCCCTTACAGCAGCACACTCAATGATGAACACCGTGCTGGCACCTTTGCCTGTGCCGGTTGCGCATTGCCGCTGTTCTCCTCGACCACCAAGTTTGACAGCCACACCGGCTGGCCAAGCTTCTGGCAGCCGCTGGACAACGCGGTCGCCAGCCACGTCGACACTTCGTATGGCGTGGTACGCAAGGAAATTCATTGTCGCCGTTGCGGTGGCCACCAAGGGCACGTTTTTGACGATGGCCCGGCGCCCACAGGCCTGCGCTACTGCATGAATGGCGTCGCCATGACGTTCACGGCGGCTTAAGCCGATGTCCATTTTTAATTCGTATAAGGGTCGATTCCATGTGGCTGCTGGTTCTCGCGTATCTGGGCGGCGTGCTGACAATTGTCAGCCCGTGCATCCTGCCTGTTCTGCCTTTTGTCTTCGCTCGCACCGGGCAGCCGTTTATGCGCAGTGGCTTGCCGCTGTTAGCGGGGATGGCGGTGACGTTCGCCCTGGTGGCCTCACTGGCTGCGGTGGGCGGCGGCTGGGTGGTGCAAGTCAATCAATACGGGCGTTGGCTCGCGTTGCTGTGCGTTGCCCTGTTCGGGCTCACGCTGTTGCTGCCGAAACTCTCGGAGCGACTGACGCGGCCATTGGTGGCCGCCGGCAGTCGTTTGTCGGAGGCCGCCGGGGCCGATGCCAAACCGCGTCCGGGCGCGTCGTTCCTGATCGGCGTGGCCACCGGTTTGCTCTGGGCGCCTTGCGCCGGGCCAATCCTGGGGCTGGTGCTGACCGGCGCCGCGCTGCAAGGGGCCAGCATCGGCACTACCTTGCTCTTGCTGGCCTACGCCGCCGGGGCTGCCACCTCCCTGGCCTTGGCCTTGCTGGTCGGCGGTAAAGTCTTTGGCTTGATGAAAAAATCCCTGGGCGCCGGCGAATGGCTGCGCCGTGGCCTGGGTGCGCTGATGCTGGCCGGTGTGGCCGCCATCGCCTTGGGCCTGGACACGGGCGTGTTGTCGCGCTTGTCGACCGCCTCTACCGGTGGCCTTGAACAAAGCCTGGTCGACACACTGAGCGCCAAACCTGCACAGAAGAGCGGGGCGATGATGGCCGGTGGCGCCATGATGGCGGCGGCCAACCACAGCGACACACTGCCTATCGAAGGCACGCTGCCGCCGCTGGAGGGCGCGGTGCAATGGCTCAACAGCCCGCCGCTGACCGCCGAAGCACTCAAGGGCAAAGTGGTACTGGTGGATTTCTGGACCTACTCCTGCATCAACTGCCTGCGCACCTTGCCTTACGTCAAAGCCTGGGCCGAGAAATACAAAGACCAGGGTTTGGTGGTGATCGGCGTACACGCCCCGGAATTTGCCTTTGAACGCGACGTGAACAACGTCACCAAGGCCATGAAAGACCTGGGCATCACCTACCCGGTGGCGATCGACAACAACTACAAGATCTGGCGCGCCTTCAACAACCAATATTGGCCGGCGCATTACTTTGCCGATGCCAAGGGCCAGATTCGTTATCACCACTTCGGTGAAGGCGACTACGCCGAGTCGGAGCGGGTGATTCAGCAACTGTTGCGTGAGGCCGGCTCGACCAACGTCGCCGGTGGTTTGATCGAGGCCGATGCCAAGGGTGTGCAGCAAGCGCCGGACATGAACGAGGTGCAATCGCCGGAAACCTACCTGGGCTTCCAGCGTGCGGAAAACTTCGTCACCACCGGCGCGTTGGGCACCGACAAAGTGGTGAATTACCCGGCGGCCGGCCACCTGGCCCTGAACAACTGGACCCTGGAAGGCCCATGGAATGTCGGCGGTCAGCAAGCCACCCTCGACCAGGCCGGCGGGCGTGTGGTTTACCGCTTTCATGCCCGTGACCTGCACCTGGTGCTGGGGCCTGGCGCCGATGGCAAGCCGGTGCGCTTCAAGGTGACGATTGATGGCCAGGCGCCAGGCGATGCTCATGGCACCGATGTGGCGCCGGATGGCAGCGGTACGGTGACCGAGCAGCGCCTTTACCAACTGGTGCGTCAGAGCGGCGCCGTGCAGGACCGCACCTTCAGCATCGAATTTCTCGACCCGCATGTGTCGGCGTATGCCTTCACTTTCGGTTGAAGTGAAAACCTGATCCATGTGGGAGCTGGCTTGTCGGGTCGCCGCATCGCTGCGATAGCGGTGTACCTGCCGACGATGATGTTGGATCTGCCGGTGCCATCGCAGGCAAGCCAGCTCCCACACTTGACCGCGTACTGGAGTGAGTTCTATGAAGCTTCTCAAGATTTTACCCGCACTGGCCTTCGCCGCTTTCGTCGGCCAAAGCTCGGCGTTCTCCTTCGGTGGCGGCGAAGAGGCCGTGATGATCGCGCCGCCGGCCATGGACCTGCCGGCCGAGCCCGGCAACCTGCAAACCGCGGTGTTCGCCGGGGGGTGCTTCTGGGGTGTCCAAGGCGTGTTCCAGCATGTTCAAGGCGTGAAAAACGCCGTATCCGGCTATGACGGCGGCGCTGCAAACACGGCCCAGTACGAGTCGGTCAGTGACGGCGATACCGGCCACGCCGAATCGGTGTCGGTGACTTACGACCCGAGCAAAGTCAGCTACGGCAAGCTGTTGCAGATCTACTTCTCGGTGGCCCACAACCCCACTGAACTGAACCGCCAGGGCCCGGACAGCGGCACCCAGTACCGTTCGGAAATCTTTGCGCAAAATGCCGAGCAGCAAAAAGTCGCACAGGCCTATATCGCCCAGTTGGACGCCGCCAAAGCGTTCGACAAGCCGATCGTGACCAAGGTCGAGATGGGCAAGACGTTCTACCCGGCGGAGTCCTATCACCAGGATTTTCTGACCGAGAACCCGTCTTACCCGTACATCGTGATCAATGATTTGCCCAAGGTGGCGCAGCTCAAAAAATTGTTTCCCGACCAGTACCGCGCCGAGCCGGTATTAGTCAAAAACCAATAACCACCCGGACTGATCATTCCCACGCTCTGCGTGGGAATGCAGCCCAGGACGCTCCGCGTCCCAAGACGTGACGCAGAGCGTCACAAGAGGCATTCCCACGCGGAGCGTGGGAACGATCGTCTTCAGGATTTGGCCTTGGCCAGGTACGGCGCCAGCCGGCGGCCCATTTCCTCACCCAGCGCCTGCAACCCACTCAACGGGCGCACCATCACTTCAAACTCGACGATCTGCCCCTGTTCATTGAAGCGAATCATATCGATACCCTTGAGCTGTTTTTCACCCACGCGCGCGCTGAACTCCAGCACCACGTTAAGCCCATCGGCACTCGCCAGTTCACGGTGATAGGCGAAGTCTTCGAACACCTTGATCACCGTGTTGAGGATCATCGACACCACCGGCGCGCCGGGGTAGGGCGTGTGGGCCATGGGCGAGCGGAACACCGCGTCAGGTGCGAGCAGTTCGGGCAGGGCGTTGAGGTCGCGTGCGGCCAGCATGGCGTGCCAGCGTTGCAGGGTGTGGGCGGCGGCGGGGTTCAGGTGGAGTTCGGACATGGGCTGTACCTGTTCTTATGTTGGGAAGGTCGTTCACCTGCCCAACATAAGAGCGGCACTCAAGCAGGGTCAATCACCCGAATTGACAGATAAGTAACCCGAATGCACTCACACCACTTCCAGGTACGAGCTGTGAATCGCCCGCGCCAGTTCGCGCACCGTGTCAATAAAGTCCGTGAGCCGGCTGTGCAAGCCGTCCTCCAGGATTTCATCGATGCCGGTATAACGCAGCCGCGCTTCGAACTCGGCCGCCAGGCGTTGAGCCTCGCGCCCGTAACTGCCGGGCAGGTCGGCGAGGATATGGCTCAACTCCTCGATGCACGCGTGCAGTGAGCGCGGTACATCACTGCGCAACAGCAGCAACTCCGAGACCGAGCGCGCATTCAGCGCATTCGGGTACAGCTCGGTGTAAGCCTCAAATGACGACAACGCACGGAGCAGGGCGCTCCACTGGTAATAGCCGCGTGCCGAAAGGTCGCTGACCTCTTCGGATTCTTCGCCGAACATTTCATAACGCGCGTCCAGCAGACGCAACGTGTTGTCCGCACGCTCGACAAAGGTGCCCAGGCGAATAAACCGGTAGGCGTCATTGCGCATGATGGTGCCGGAGGTGGCCCCGCGAAACAGGTGCGAGCGCTGTTTGACCCAGTCACAAAAGTGGCTGATGCCATGGCGCGCCAGGCCGCCGGCGGCGATGCTGCGCATTTCCAGCCAGGTGGCGTTGAGGTTTTCCCACATGTCGGCGGTAATGCGCCCGCGTACGGCGTGGGCATTGCCACGGGCGGCGCGCAGACAGTTGTAGATGCTGGCCGGGTTTTCTTCGTCGAGGGCGAAGAAGTGCAGCATGCGTTCGGCGTCCAGTTGTTTATGACGTTCGAGGTAGCTGTCCAGTGTGCCGCTGCTGAGCAGCGACATGGCCAACTCATCCAGCCCGTCACTGCGCCCGGCCTGGGGCATCAACGACAGCGAATAACTGACTTCCAGCATGCGCGCCAGGTTCTCGGCACGTTCCAGGTAACGGGACATCCAGTACAGATCTGCGGCGGTTCTACTCAACATACTCAGCCCTCCACCACCCAGGTGTCCTTGGTTCCGCCGCCTTGCGACGAGTTGACGATCAACGAGCCTTCCTTCAACGCTACACGGGTCAGCCCGCCAGGCACCAGGCGGGTTTCCTTGCCCGAGAGCACAAACGGGCGCAGGTCGATGTGCCGTGGCGCGATGCCGTTTTCGACGAAGGTGGGGCAGGTGGACAGGCTCAGCGTCGGCTGGGCGATGTAGGCGTGAGGGCGCGCCTTGATGCGTTGGCGGAAGTCCTCGATTTCGGCAGCCGTTGAAGCCGGGCCAACCAGCATGCCGTAGCCGCCGGAGCCTTGGGTTTCCTTGACCACCAGTTCCGGCAAATGCGCCAGCACATGGGACAGTTCATCCGGTTTGCGGCACTGGAAGGTCGGTACGTTTTGCAGCACCGGCTCTTCGTCCAGATAGAAGCGGATCATTTCCGGCACGTAAGGGTAGATGGATTTGTCATCGGCCACGCCGGTGCCGATGGCGTTGGCCAGCACCACATTGCCGGCGCAGTAAGCGGCGACCAGGCCGGGCACGCCAAGCATGGAGTCCGGGTTGAAGGCATGGGGGTCAAGGAATGCGTCGTCGATACGCCGGTAGATCACGTCCACTGGTTTAGGACCGTCGGTGGTGCGCATGAACACTTTCAGGTCGTGCACGAACAGATCGGCGCCTTCCACCAGCTCCACGCCCATTTCCCGGGCCAGGAACGCATGCTCGAAGAACGCGCTGTTAAAACGCCCCGGCGTCAGCACCACCACATTGGGGTTGTCGAGCCGGCTCGAGCTTTTCAGGGTCTTGAGCAGCAGGTTGGGGTAGTGGTCCACCGGCGCGATGCGCTGCTTGGCGAACACTTCCGGGAACAGGCGCATCATCATCTTGCGGTCTTCGAGCATGTAGCTCACGCCGCTGGGGGTGCGCAGGTTGTCTTCAAGCACGTAGTAGGTGCCGTCGCCGTCGCGTACCAGGTCCACGCCGGAAATATGTGAGTAGATGTCACGGTGCAGGTCCAGCCCGACCATCGCCTTTTGATAACCCTCGTTGCCCAGCACCTGGTCCGCCGGGATGATCCCGGCCTTGATGATGCGCTGGTCGTGATAGATATCGGCAAGGAACATGTTCAACGCATTGACGCGCTGGATGCAGCCGCGTTCGATCATGGCCCATTCACTGGCGGGGATGCTGCGCGGGATGATATCGAAGGGGATCAAGCGCTCGGTGTCTTGTTCGTCGCCGTAGAGGGTGAAGGTGATCCCGGCGCGGTGGAAGAGCAAATCGGCTTCGCGACGCCGTTGGGCCAACAGTTCCGGCGGCGTATTGGCCAGCCAGCGGGAGAAGTCCTGATAGTGCGCACGGCAGGCGCCGTTTGCGTCATTCATTTCATCAAAGAAAGATCGAGCCATTCCAGTACCTTGTCAGTGCCCAGGGTTGCCTTGGGTGGCACTGCCGCTTAAAAAAACGCATATTTTTATGAGCCTGTGGCTGAGGGTGCCAACGGGCCTGGTCCTTACTTTCTTATGGGGTCGGCTCTGGGTCGGGGGGTAACGAATGCTCCTGTATCCGGGCAGATGAATGCATTAAGCAATGCTTGTGCCGGAACGGTGTTCAAGGCAGTTATTCCCCTGTGGCGAGCGAGCTTTTGTGGCGAGCGAGCTTGCTCGCGCTGGAGTGCGCAGCGCTCCCGCTTTTATTGGGGCGCTATGCAGCCCAGCGCGAGCAAGCTCGCTCGCCACAAAAGCGTGGTGCCACTAAACGCCGCTCACTACAAGGGTGCAGCGAATGCGCCAAATTGGTGCATGAACAAACTTGAACTTCATCCAGCCCCGATTCTTCTAACAAGGCTCGTCACCTTGTGGAGCACCGCCGTGCCCAGAATCATCTCTCCCAACACACCGGCAGCCGCCCTGGACGATCACAACGAGCACAATGCCAAGATTTTCGGCTCACCCAAAGACCGCCTCGATTTCTATCGCCGCGAGATCCAGTACGAAACCACCATTCTGGCCAACCGTACCGACGCCTATCTCTCGGCACAGTCGTTCCTGGTGATCGCCTTTGTCTCCGGCATGGGTAACCTGAACCCGGAGTGGGGCAAGTTTTTTACCTTGGTTGTGCCCGCGTTTCTGGCCTTCCTCGGCATTCTGAGCTCATTGAATGCCTGGCCAGGTATTCGCGCCGCCTACGAAATTATCGACCACTGGCACTACAAGCAGAGCGAGCTGCTGCGCAGTGAGCCGGTGATGGGCATGGCCTACGATGATTCGCCGCTGTTCTGCGAGACCGAATCGTCCCACAAGGGCTATCGCAAGTCGCTGCTGTTCTCCATGCGTGCACCGTGGCTGTTTATGGTGTTCTGGGTGCTGCTGGGTGCCTATGCGTTCTATATCCAGGTGGATAACCCGGTCTCTTAAGCAATTTGAACTTCGTGGCGCTGCGCACACCCTTAACTCTACGCAGGCTGCGTTTTACTCAAGAGGTGACCTATGAACACCAGCAACGACCCCCAAACCGGCAACCGTAACGACCCGGCCATCGATGGCGGCGAGCCGGCGCCCGGCACCGCTGCCGATGCGCCAAAAGACCCGAAACCTGCCAGCGACCCCAAAGCCCGGGAAAACGACTACAGTCCAGACTTCAAGCCCACGCGCGAGCCCAAGCCTGAAACCGATGCCGATATCGACACCCAAGGTGGTTAGAGGAGAAGGTCATGTCCCAGGACCTCGATGACGATGAAGAACTCAATGACCCGGGCAATGAAGACCCAGGTTCATTGATGGATGATGCAGAAGTACCGCTCAACGACCTCGATGATGCAGCGGATGTAGGCAACACCGAAAGTCAGGATTGAGCGTTCGCCTTGGCTCGTCGTTCATACCACGCCAGCTTTGGCTGAGTGCTCAGGTCATGAACGACGGCCCAGCAACTCGGTGCAGGTTGCTTCAATGTGTTTCGATCAGGTACTGATCCAGGAATGGTCAGCCCCAACTTTCACATTGAACGTGTAGCGAAGCGGGAAGTAATGCTCCTTGGTCTTCAGGATCTGGTAGGGCGCTGTGACTGGCGCCACCACGCCGTGACGTGCATAGGCCTCACTCACGCTTTGTTGAATGTTGACAACCGGACCCTGCGCCACGAGTTTGCCATCGACTAATGTTGCTTCTTTAGAGAGGCCATCCAAGCCTAAGTCGTACATGTCGGGTCTTTTCATTTTAAGCGTGTCATTAAACATATTCGGCCCTACGGTATCGAAAATTTTTGCCTCATACTCCTTGAATTCCGGGGTGAATTGCAGCCTGCCCTCGGGGCCTCGAGTGATAGTCGGTCGATTATTCGCAAAGTAGGGTTTGTTAGTCGCAAACCGTTTATTCATTTCCCTGATCATCTCGTCAAGCACCGGGTTGCCGGGTCGAGTAGCAAAGTTACTGGTGTTATAGAACGTTTTGTAATCGGCCACTTGGTGCGTCACTGGTAAACCGAGCAGCACATCGTCGGCGCCTGCTGCTACATCGACGGCACCGACGTTGCTTTGGATAAGATCATCGGTGTCCAGGTAAAAACCACCGTGTTTATTCATTATCGGGTAGCGGGCTACATCCGAAGCTGCCGCCAGATTCTTCCCTTGCCCTTGTCGGAAGTAGTTGTACATTTCGCCGGTCTTCAACTGCTTGAATGCGGCATCTTCATTAAGATTGAGCACCGTCACGCCGGGAATTTTCTCCTTCAGCTTGCTTTCTATTTGTTTGAACACAGCGGGGCTGTCGGCGTCCACGTGCAGGACTGTTTTATAGCTTGAAGCTCGGGTGGCGTTTTTGGTCATGTTGTCGACCAAGTGGGTGGGAATCTCCTGGCCCGCCCAGAAATAGTTCAACGTTTTGGGCACGGGAGCCAGTTGTTTGGGGATTCTGGGAATCGACGAAATATCCACAAAGTTATAGTGATGGGCGCTGGCTTTTTTAGCCTTTCTGGACGCTTCAAGTGTTCCCCGTTGCCAGTGGCCTTTGGTAGTTCGCCAGTAATACTGCTGGCCTTGCTCGTGGGTGCCTCTCCATGCGCCGGCCGTGCTGTCGAACGCAACTTCCTGATCAACGTTTTTGTAAGTAATCCTGAATGGATTGCCTGAGGTTTCCACGCGTTTAATATCGTCCATCGGCACTACGTAGGTTCCATCTCCCAGCCTGAAAGGCGTCGGTGTGCCACCTGCGCCGGCCAGCAAACGTTCGGATCGGGATAAAGGTGCCCACCCTGTAGGGCCAAGATCCTTGACGGGTATATCGGGGCTCGTGCCGTTCGGATGGCGGATGACGCGCCGGCCGTCTTTGACTTGGGACTCAAAGAGCCTGCCATCAACCTTCACATATTCGCGTTTACTGCGGCCCACCAACACGTTGTTCTGCAACCCCGTGGTCGATAGCTCGTCTGCGGCGATGTAGCGGGCTTCATAACTGTGCAGATCATCCAGTGAGCGTACTTCTCCATTGGCAGCAACGCGGTTAGGTTTAAAGTCTCTCAAGGGCAGGCCCATGGCGCGTTGCTTCAATGCATCGTATTCATGCCAATTACCCAGAAACATCACAGCCTGGCGCTCGACTGTTTCTTGGCCCACCTGGATTGTCCCGGTTGCTGCCAGGCCGTGTTGCTTGCTGATGTTCTGGATTGCGTCGTCACTGGAGATTGCTCGCAAACTATTCGAGTCGCCTGGTTTTGGCACGTCTGGGACGAAGTTCTCCAGCGGCTTGCCGTAGGCCTGCTTCGTGCGCGGGTCCAAGGCGTACCACTTATGGGTTGCCTCATCGAACTTAGCCAGGGCTTTTGTGTTGCGAGTGCTGTTGGCGGCACTGAATGCGCCTTCAGCGATATCGGCCTTTTTGGCCACCTCCAACAGGTTGACATGGCGGTACGAACGGCGCAGATCATTGACACCTTTATAGGCTTTGCCGGCTACAAACTTTACGCCCCTTATAGCGCTACGCGCGAGGTCATCAATACCGCCCAACGGATTGAGCGCGCCCACTGCTGCCCGCCCGACAATCTTGAACCCCAGGGCAGCTTTTGACAGCACGGAAGCACCGACAAATGAAGCTCTCGCGGCCTTGGCAGCGGAGCCGACGCCGACCACGAAACCAAAAATGTCGAACGCCAGGTCGAGAACACCGTCGGCAGTCTTGCCCTCGTTGAAATTTTTAATGGCCGACCTGAACGGAATAAAGCCCAGCAGCACCTCGCGAATGGCTTCGGTGGTGCTGTGTTCCGTCTGAAAGGTCGTTGTTCCCCTGGAATATGCGCCCAACTCAGGCAGCTTCATATCCTCAATCAATGCGTCGGCCAGGTATTGGGTTCTGGCACTGGCGAAGCTCTTCGGTATACCCGTGGCGCCTTTGCGTTCGTCTGTTATTCCCGCGGGGTACTCACCCCTGGGCGTTATCTGGTCTGCTATATAACGTGGGCCGGTAGACGCAAGGCTGGCGGGCGGGAGTGATGCATAAAACAGGCTCGGCTGCGGGGTGATAGTGCCCTCCAGCCGGTTGATTGCGTACTGCCTGGTCTGAGGTTTACCGTTGACGGTACGCAGGGTCTCCACCAGTACCACGCCTGTTTCAACACGCTTGTCATAACTGGAGCCTTGAATGCGGTCGTAGCGAATTTCTTTGTGTACGACGATTTCGCCGAACGCCAGATTTTGCCGGTCTTCCAGTTGCAATTTCGAAATCATGACCTTGAACTGCGCCGACGTGGCCTTTTTGACGGCGTCAGAGAACGTGCGAAAGTCCTCATTGAACTGCTTGATGGGATCCGGCAGGGTTTTGAGGATTGGCAGCAGATCGCCGATATTGATTTCGTCTGATGATGAAACCCATACCGCAGGCTTTCTGTTGTCGGAATCTGGTGGTGGGGATCTAAGCGCCCTGCGATCAATGAGCAGGTCCAACAGTGAGTAGGGGCCGGGGTATACGTTGGTAGAGGGCTGCGACGTAATGCACTTTTTCTCAAACAGCGCTGGGTCCATCCCGGGGCATGCTTTTTTCAAAAGCTCGACCGCAATGGCTTTGGTGGTCGGCGTCTCGAGGAGCGGCAGTGAGGCGGCTTCGCTCATTTCGCTGATATGCCGGTTGAACGCTTCACGCACCTCGGACAGGGCTGTCTGCGTGGTCGGATAGCCCATGCCGTTGGGAACGCCCCAGGCTTTGATCGCCTCGTTCTGGGCGGCATATTCGATCTGGCGTTCCTCGTTCGAGATAGGTGCAATATTGGCCGCGAGCATGATTTGCGCGTAGTCCATGTTGGCTGTCGCGCCTGGCGCTTTCGCTTCCACGCGCGCTACCGCCGTGCTGAAGCTGACCCAGCTGTGCGAACCCATCGTCACTTCCTGCGGGATACCCTTGACCAGAAACTGCGGTGCGCGACTGGCGAGCATGAGGTGGGCCTGCACGGCTGCTGTTTGCGCGCTGGAAGCAAGGCCGTTGGCAAGCAGATGCTCCTCCAGCTCCTTGACCACCCTCGAAGCCGATTTATGGCTGTTGTGGGCTGAAACCAGGGGGTAGCCCTCAATACGTGTTTCACCGTGGGCTTGGTCGTATTTCCCCACGCCCAAGGCCGCCAGCAGCCAGTCGGTGACACTGCCTTTGACTGAGCGAGCCTCGAATGTGGCTTCAATTGCCTTGCCCAGTGCGGTGCCTCTGTCTGAACTTATCAAGCTGCTGATCAACTGCCGTGGATTCAGCTGTTCCTGCGCGGAGATCGATCTGCCGTTGAGCAGATAATCCAGGACATGCTTGAAGGGTTTTAATGTGACGTCGCCGAATTTTCCTTCGGTAATTCCCGTCTTCAGTTGTGTCTGGTTGTCACGTGCAAGTGGTTCGGGCCATGTCAGCGCGCCGCCCAAGTCGCCATGGGGGGCGGCCTTGGGGGGTGTCGTGAGGAGCGCGCTGGAGAGGTTTTCCAGTTGCTCGGGGTTGGTGGGGACGTCAATGCCATGCTCCGTCAGAAATTGAAGCAGGCTGGTTTCGTTGGCGGCGCCAGTGCCCGTTGGCCGGTAGGTGCTGTCTGCAGACAGTGGCAGCGGCTGTCCCAGTTCGGGCTGGAGTTCCTCGAACTTTTTACTGCCATCCTCCAGGGCCATCGCCAGGCGTTGCAGTGCAGCGCCCGCCCGGTGCCAGTTGTGGATATCACCCAGTGCCGCTTTCTGTTCCTGTAGTGTTTCTTCGCTGCGCGACTGGATCTTGTCCGCAAAGCGGTCTGGATCGAGGGTTTTGAAGTTACCCGTCTGGTGGCTGATTTCGTCCGCTCGCTTCAGCATGCCAGACAGCGTCAGGTTCTGTGGCTCCTGATAAAATCGACCGACGAGCTTCCAGGGTACAGGTGCGTCCGGGCTATTGACGGGAGGCGCAAAAGGAAATTCGCCATCTATGACGCTCGCGGCCCGCAGGATAGGCCCGCTCAGGGCAGCCCACTGGCTGTCGTCCTGGCCCAGCGTGTGTAATGTGCTTAGCGGGTCAAGAAAGCGCTCACGGTAAAAGGAAATCTGACCTGATTTGGGATCGATTTTTATCGAGGTGGTATCAACCCCCAAGGCCTTGATCCACTGCTGAACATCGGGCGATTGGAAGGCATCATGCAAGTGCCTCCACCATTGGCCAAAGGTGGAGTGGGGAGCAATGTGATCGAAGTCTTCAACATGAGTGCGACGGCCAGCCAGGTTCAGGGCGATCGCGTATTGCATGGCCAGTTCGCTGTCTCCATTGGCCCGTGTGGCAGCCTGCTCTTCCTGCGGGGCCGCGGTGTCACGTTTTGGCCTTGAAAGCGGCGGCAGTAGCGGCAACGTTGGAGCAGATGAAGGGCGTGCGATGATCTGATTGGAAACACTGTTCATAGTGGGCTGCCGTTGTGCGTGTGGGAATAGCGCCTCGACGTGGGAACTAACGAGGCATTTCCCTTACGTAACAGCCGCTTCGGTTTGATTCCCTGCTTCCACCGATTCAGTCGTAACCCTATATTTCGCCCCCTCCAGGCCAACCTGCCTGGCCCAGGTTCAATGTGTTTCCATTAACTGCGAACCGATGGTTTTCATCCGAATCATATCCATCAACTGGCGCAAACCCGGTTGCGACTGGCGGCGGCTCGGGTAGTACATGCACAGCGGTTCGCCCATGCAGGCCCAGTCCGGCATGACTTCCACCAGGCGACCCTCGGCAAGCTGCTGCTGCACGCGGTCGGACAGGCAATAGGCAATCCCCACGCCTTGCAACGCAGCATTGACGATGGTTTCTGTGTCGGCCGCACTGAAGTGTCCGGGCACATCGATGCGTTGTTGGCGCGCACCGTTGCCCAGCTCCCATTTGTAGGTGGTCTTGTCGCCCAGGTACATGCGGATGCACGCGTGCTCCAGCAGGTCCTTGGGTACCTGAGGTGTACCGCGACGGGCGAGGTAGGCGGGGGAGGCGACCATGATCCAGCGCAGTGCGCCGGTCAGCGGCACCGCGACCATGTCCTGTGGCACGGTCGCACCGTAGCGGATACCCGCGTCGTAGCCTTCGGCAATGATGTCGAGCATGTGGTCTTCGACGATCAAGTCCAGGCGCAACTGCGGGTAGGCGTCGGTGAAGTCGCCGAGGATCGGCGCCAACAGCAGCACGGCTGCATCCCGTGGCACATTGATGCGCAAGCGGCCAATCGGCGCTTCGCGGTGCAGCTCCAGGGTATCGAGACCGTCCTGGATGACGGCAAAGCCCTGGGTGAGTTTTTCCGCCAGCAGGGTGCCGGCGTCAGTCGGTTCCACCGCGCGGCTGGTGCGGTACAGCAGCTTGACCCCCAGGCGCGTTTCGAGGTTGCGCATGGTGTGGCTCAGCGCCGAGGTGGTCACGCCCAGCTCATGGGCGGCATGGCGAAAACTGCGGCGCCGGATGATCGCCATGAACACATTCAGATCGGCCAATTCGGAACGATTAAAAGCCGCCATATCAAGCCTCTTTACTAGGAGTTCGGTTGCATGGGGCGTTGAGCCCTATTCAACATCGGATGATCTAGAGTAATTGTTTTCCTACGTATTTTTGCTCTTCGAGGAGTTTTTTATGCGCATCGAGACCCTCCGGATTGCCGGCATCGACAAGGCCGTCTCGCGGATTGCCCTCGGCACCTGGTCCATGGGGGGGCATTTGTGGGGCGGTGCGGACAACGAGCAGTCGATCAAGACCATTCGTCATGCATTGAACTGCGGCATCAACCTGATCGACACTGCGCCGGTGTATGGCCTTGGGCTGTCCGAAGAACTGATCGGCAAGGCCGTGCGCGGCATGCGCCACAGCGCGGTGATTGCCACCAAGGCCGGCCTGCAATGGGACGACGGCACCACCCGGCGCAATGCCACGGCGCGGCGCATCCGCAAAGAAGTCGAAGACTCTTTGGTGCGCCTGGACACCGACTATATCGACCTGTACCAGGTGCACTGGCCCGACCCGCTGGTGGCCCAGGAAGAAACCGCCGAAGAGCTCGAGCGCCTGCGCCGCGAGGGCAAGATCCTCGCCGTTGGCGTGAGCAACTATTCCTGCGCGCAAATGGACGACTTCAGTCGGCACACGGCGCTGGCCACCGTGCAGCCGCCCTACAACCTGTTCGAGCGCGCCATCGACAGCGACATCCTGCCCTATGCCCGCCAGCGCTCGCTGGTGCTGTTGGCCTATGGCCCGCTGTGCCGTGGCTTGCTGACCGGCAGCATGCACTCGGCCACCCGCTTTGCCGGGGATGATGTGCGCAAGCTTGATCCCAAATTCAAGGCACCGCGTTTCGAGCAATACCTGGCGGCTGTGGCGGCGCTGGACAGCTATGCGCGCGAATGCCATGGCAAGTCGGTGCTGGCCCTGGCCATGCGCTGGGTGTTGGACCAAGGCCCGACCATTGCACTGTGGGGCGCGCGCCGCCCGGAACAATTGAAGGGTTTTGAAGAGGTGTTTGGCTGGCACCTGACCGCCGATGACCTGACACATATCGACCGTATTCTTGCCAGCACGATAAAAGATCCAATCGGGCCGGAATTTATGGCCCCCGCCAAACGTTAGCCTTAACGACAGGGATGTCGGCACACAAACACCATCCCTGTTCGTCGAGGTTTTTGCATGAAGCGCGGTATCGTATTCAAGAACGCTGGTGGTTTGCTTGCTGTGTTGGCTTTGCTGGGGGCCTGGCCAAAGCGATCCCCGACGCTTTCGTATCGGCGGCGGACGCTGGATGCCAATCACTGTGGCGGCTGCGCCCCCAGCTTGCCCCACATCTTCTTGCTGATCTTCTGCCGGTTGGCGTAACCGGCCCAGGGGTCATCCTTGAGCGTGCTCAAACGCTCATGCAGATTAGCCACCGTCCATTGCTGCGCACCGCGTAACCCGTTCAGTTCGTCCTTGCTCACCGGCACCGAGACCGGCAGGCCCGGGCGTGCCCGTACCGAATAGGCCGCCACCGTACTCGCGCCGCGGGCATTGCGCAGGTAGTCGATAAAGATCTTGCCAATGCGGTTCTTCGGGCCACTGGTAGCGGTAAAGCGTTCAGGCAGTTGCTGTGCCATAAACTGTGCGATGGCCTTGGCAAAGGCCTTTACTGTCTCCCAGCCGTCCCGGCGCGCCAGCGGGATGACCACGTGCAGGCCTTTGCCACCGCTGGTTTTGACGAACGCCTCAAGGCCCAACTCATCCAGTACCGACAGGGTCAATTGCGCGGCCTCCAGCATGCTTTTCCAGGGCAGCGCCGGGTCCGGGTCGAGATCGAGCACAAACCGGTCCGGGGTTTCGATTTTGTCGGCAGTCGCGCCCCAGGTGTGCAGCTCAATGGTGCCCATCTGCACGGCGCCGAGCAGGGCTTTGGTGGTGTCGATTTCCATCAGCCGTGCATGGCCAGGGTCGAGGTTCTGGTCCAGTTGTTTGATATGGGGAATGGCCAGGCGCTCTGCATGTTTTTGGAAGAATTGCTCGCCTTCGATGCCATCCGGCGCGCGCAGTAGCGAGACCGGCCGGTGGCGCAGAAACGGCAGGAGCCATTCGCTGATGCTGGCGTAAAAGTCTGCCAACTGCTGCTTTTGCGTGCCACTTCGTGGATCGATCACGCGATCGGGGTGCGTGATGTTCACGCCGTTGCCGGCTTTTTTCGGCACTGAGGCCTGCTTGAGAGATTTGGCCGCGCGCGGTTGCTCATGGATGATCTGCGCCACAGGCTTGTCGCTGCGCATCGCCACGAATGAGGCTTGGCGTACCACGCCTTCGCGGGTCCATTCGGCGAAATTGACTTCGCCGACCAGCTCGGGCTCCACCCAGTGCACGCCGCGTGCCTGGCTGCTGGTCAGCGGGTTTTGCAGTGGCGAAGTTTTGCGCGCCAAAGGCGTGAGCTGGGCGTAAATCGCTTTGAGCGCGTGCTGATCAAACCCGGTGCCGACACGCCCGGCATACACCAAGCCGTTGTCGTCATTGACCGCCAGCAGCAACGCGCCGAAGCCGGTGCGCGAACCTTGCGGGCGGGTGTAACCGACAATCACAAACTCCTGACGCAGGCGGCATTTGAGTTTGATCCAGTCGGCACTGCGGCTGGACACATACGGGCTGCCGACGCGCTTGCCGATCACGCCTTCGAGCGCCAGGTCGCAGGCGCTTTCGAAGATGTCGCGTTGGTTGGCGGCGAAGGTTTCGGAAAACCGCAGCAATTTGCTGCGGCTGCCCGACAGCGCGGATTTAAGCGCAGCACGGCGCTGTTCCACGGGCGCTTCACGCAGGTCTTTTCCGTGTAAAAAAGGTGCATCGAACAGGTAGTAAACGATGTCCAGGCTGCGGCCGATATCGAACGCATTTTGCAACGCCTGGAAGTCCGGTAAACCATCGGCGTTAAGGCTGACCACTTCGCCATCCAGCCAGCTGTCCTTGAGCTTGAGGGCTTGGAGGGCCTTGACCTGGCGCGGCAAACGCTCGGTCCAGTCATGACCGTTGCGAGTGAACAGGCGCACATCGCCGTCGCGGATACGCGCCAGCATGCGGTAGCCGTCGAATTTGATCTCGTATTGCCAATCGCCGGGCGGGGCGCGGTCGACCAGGGTGGCCAGTTGTGGCGCGAATTGATCGGGCAGGGCGGTCTTGGCTTTCTGGCGCTTTGCACGCGGTGCAGGCGCGGGCTTGCCCACGGTGGCATCGCTGAGCACGCTTTTGGGCTGGGCCTTTACGATGTCGTAGTCTGCGGCCGGGCGGGCTTGCTGATCCTTTTCCTTGATCAGCAACCACTGCTCCTTGTCGCCGCTGCCCTTGAGGCGGGTGCGTACCAGCGCCCAATCGCCGGAGAGTTTTTCACCGACCAGGGTGAATTTGAGTTTGCCGGCTGCATACGCCTTGTGCGGATCGTCGTGAGGCTGCCAGACCCCCCGATCCCACACGATCACATCGCCGGCGCCATACTGCCCGGCGGCGATATTGCCTTCGAAGTTGCCGTAACTCAGTGGGTGGTCTTCAACGTGGACCGCCAGGCGTTTCTGGCTGGGGTCCAGGCTCGGGCCTTTGGGCACCGCCCAGCTTTTGAGTACGCCATCAAGTTCCAGGCGAAAGTCATAGTGCAGGTTGCGCGCGTCGTGTTTTTGAATCACGAATGACAATGCCGAGGCTTTGGATTTGCTGGCAGGTGCATCGCCTGCGGGCTCTGCGGTGATCTCGAAGTCGCGTTTGCGCGTGTATTCGCTCAGGGGCTTGGCCATGGCGTTCTCCTGCTGATGGCGGGCTCAAGAGGCCTTTTTGCTGGTTTTTTTCGCGGCCGGTTTTTTTGCTGCGGACTTTTTCGCGGCGGGCTTGCCGGCCAGGCTGCGCTTGAGCAGTTCGGTCAGATCGATTACATCGGCAGATTTGCGTTCTTCGCTGCCTGGCTGGCTTTCGACGTCTTCTATTTTGCCGGCCTTGGCCTTCTTCGCCACCAGCGCCATGATCTTTTCCTGGAAGCTGTCGCGGTATTCGTCCGGCTGCCAGTCGGCGCTCATGTCTTCGACCAGGCGCTTGGCCATGTCCAATTCGCCCTTGGCCAGGCTCGGTTTGGTCACGTCACTGCCCAGTTCAAGCTCGTCGAGGCTGCGTACTTCGGCGGGCCAGCGCAGCATCACCAATACCAGCGCTGATTCCAGCGGCATCAGCGCTGCCAGGTGCTGTTTGGTGTGCAGCACCACATTGGCCAGGGCGACCTTGGCGGTTTTTTTCAGGGTCTCACGCAGCAGCGCGTAAACTTTGCCGCCGCGTTTGTCCGGGGCCAGGAAGTAGGGCGTGTCGATGTTTTGCAGCGGGATCTGGTCGGCGGCAACAAAGGCAATGATTTCGATGGTCTGGGTCGACTTGGGGTGGGCCGAGCGAATCTCGTCTTCGCTGAGCACCACATAGCGGCCTTTCTCAAAGGCCACGCCCTTGACGATATTGTCTTTGGTGACTTCCTTGCCAGTCGTCTTGTTGATGCGCTTGTAGCCCACCGGGTCCATGCTGCGTTTGTCCAGCCAGTCAAAGTCAACGCCCTGGGAGGACGTGGCCGAGACCAGCGAGACCGGGATATGGACCAAGCCGAAACTGATGGCGCCTTTCCAGATTGCCCTTGGCATGGCTGCGGTTCCTTGAGAAGAGTCGGTGTTCTGGTGACTCGCAGGCTGGCGCAAAAGTTTCGGCGGACGGATGCGCGGACAGATCGTGTTACATCTGATGAGAAACTATTTAATGTCGAAAGCCGAACCCAAGGCGTAGCGTGTTATCGAAAGCACGTACTACTCGCCCCAATGAGGCTTTGTCATGAACAGCTGTGTGCGTTACCTCGCCGTAGTCGCGCTGGGCCTGGCCCTCGCGCCATTGGCCCAGGCGCAGAACCTGCCCGGCAGCTACAACACCAATAACAGCCCAATCCATCGGGCTAACCCCAACAGCATGCAGGGCACCCAGCCCAATGCGCCGGCCGCCACCCGCGGGGTTCAACCCGCGCCGACCGGCCCTGTACCGACCGTGGAAAACGGCGGTATCGGCAATCGTTACCCGACGCGTAACGCGGCCCCGAGCCGTCCTGCCACTGCACCCAAAGCGCCCACTTACGATGCCAACGGCAATCGCCGGTAAGGACTCTGTCTTATGTTTCTACGCAAAACCCTGTTAGCCGCTATCTGCGCAACCCTGCTGCCCGTGACGGCCGTCATGGCGGCGGATGCCCAGCAGTTCCCCAGTGAGCAAGGCAGCATCACTGCCACCCCCATTGCCAAAGGCCTCGATCACCCGTGGGCCGTGGCGTTTCTGCCGGACAAACAAGGCTTCCTGGTGACCGAGCGCCCCGGCCACCTGCGCTTTGTCAGCCCGGACGGCAAGCTCTCTGCGCCGCTGACCGGCGTGCCGCAGGTGTGGGCCAAAGGGCAGGGCGGTTTGCTCGACGTGGTGCTGTCGCCAGACTTCAAGCAAGACCGCCTGGTCTACCTGTCGTATGCCGAAGGCGGCGGCGAGGGTGGCAAGGCCGGCACTGCCGTGGGGCGTGGGCGTTTGGCCGATGATTTGAGCGGGCTCAAAGACTTCAAAGTGATATTGCGCCAGGAGCCCAAACTGTCGACCGGCAATCACTTCGGCTCGCGACTGGCGTTCGACCGGGACGGCTACCTGTTTGTGACCCTGGGCGAGAACAATGACCGGCCGACGGCCCAGGACCTGGACAAGTTGCAAGGCAAAGTCGTGCGCATTTACCCGGATGGCCGTGTGCCGGACGACAACCCCTTTGTGGGCCAGCAGGGCGTGCGCCCGGAGATCTGGTCCTACGGCCAGCGTAACCCGCAGGGGTTGGCGTTGAACCCCTGGAGCGGCACGATCTGGGAAAACGAACATGGCCCGCGCGGTGGCGATGAAATAAACATCATCGAGCGCGGCAAAAACTATGGCTGGCCCCTGGCAACCCACGGCATCAATTATTCGCTGACGCCGATTCCGGAAGCCAAGGGCAAGGCTGTGGAGGGCACTGTGGAACCCCACCACGTCTGGGAAAAATCACCCGGCATCAGTGGCATGGCGTTCTATGACGCCGAGCGTTTCAAAGCCTGGGACCACAACCTGTTTATCGGCGCGTTGGCCAGCCAGGAGTTGATTCGCCTGCAGTTCGATGGCGACAAGGTGATCCACGAGGAGCGCCTGCTGGGCGGGTTGAAGGCACGGATTCGCGATGTGCGTCAGGGGCCGGACGGCTTCCTGTATGTGCTGACCGATGAGGACAAGGGCGTACTGTATCGCGTCGGCTTGAATCAGGACTGACAGAGGCTGATGGTCCAATGTGGGAGCTGGCTTGAAGGCCGCCAATTTCTCCTGTGGCGAGCAGGCTTGTCCTGCGTTGGGCTGCGAAGCAGCCCCTAACCCGGACGCCGAGTTTTTTCAGGAAAATTGCAGTGCCTTCACTCGGGCCGCTTCGCAGCCCAACGCAGGACAAGCCTGCTCGCCACAATAACCGGTTGTGTAGATACCTATGCGTGTGGCTTACAGGCCGAGGTCGGATAACCCCGGATGATCATCCGGGCGCCGGCCCAACGGCCAGTGGAACTTGCGCTCGGTTGCTTTGATCGGCAGATCGTTGATGCAGGCAAAACGGTTGGCCATCAGGCCGTTTTCGTCGAATTCCCAGTTTTCGTTGCCATAGGAACGGAACCAGTTGCCGGAGTCGTCATGCCACTCATAGGCATAGCGCACGGCGATACGGTTGTCGGTGAATGCCCACAACTCCTTGATCAGACGATAGTCCAGTTCCTTGGCCCATTTGCGCGTGAGAAAACCCTTGGCCTCTTCGCGGTTATGCGCGAATTCGGCACGGTTTCGCCACTGCGTGTCCAGGGTATACGCCAGCGACACGCGTTGCGGGTCGCGGGAGTTCCAGCCGTCTTCGGCCAGGCGCACTTTTTCAATGGCCGATTCACGCGTGAACGGTGGCAGCGGCGGACGTTGTTCTGCTGTCGATGACATGGGGCAGCTCCTATCAATACCAAGGTGTTGTCGAAAGTTGCTCAGCCTGTGCGTTCAAAGTCCTAATAACGTTCGCGCCATGCATTGCGCATTATCAGCTGCTGTTGAATCGCCCATGACCAGGGCAACGGTAATGGCGCCATCGATCAGAATCAGCAGGTGCGCTGCCTGCCGTTCGGGGTCGGGGGTGCCATGTGCTTTACACAGTTCGAGGGCGTACTCGAACAGTTTTTGTTTATGCGCCTTGGCCAGCAGGCGCACCGGGTCTTGCGCATCGCCGGTTTCGCCACTGGTGTTGATAAAGGCGCAGCCGCGAAAGTCTGCCGAGCCAAACCAGGCCTTGAGTGCGCTGAACAGCGCCAGCAGGCGCTCGCCGCTGCCTTCGCTGCGTTCCACTTCAGTGCGTAGCCACTGCATCCAGCGTGCGTCGCGGCGTTGCAGGGCAGCGATGACCAGCTCGTCTTTATTGGCAAAGTAACGGTAAATACTTTTGCGTGAGACGCCGGCGGTTTTCACCAGTAACTCCATGCCGGTGGCGGCGATGCCGTGGCGATAGATCAACTTCTCGGTGACGTCGAGGATAATGTCGCGGGTTTCGTTGCTGTTAATATCGTTCATGCAACAAACAGTAGAACGATCGTTCTTCATGGTCAATTAAATTTTTTCCATTGGCCACGACGAGACCTGAGCAGCCCCATGGTGTAAGCTCTGTGCCTCTTCGGATTCGACCCATTGCGAGCCTTATGCCGTCGTTCTTCAAACGCTCCCTGTTGCCCAAACTGCGTGGTTTCCCGCTGTCTCCCGATGCCATCGACGTGCTGTCCGGTGCCGCTGCGTACCGTCTGTGCCTGCTGGAAAAAATCGCCCAGGCCACACAACGCATCTACATCGTCGCGCTGTACTTGCAGCAGGACGAAGCGGGGCAGGAAATCTACGACGCCTTACACGCCGCCAAGGCGGCACGGCCCGAGTTGGATATCGTGGTGGTGGTTGACTGGTTGCGCGCCCAGCGCGGCCTGATCGGCGCCGGCAAGCAGCCGGGCAACAGCGCCTGGTACCAGGCCATGACCCACTCCCACGCCAGCGAAGTACCGGTGTACGGCGTGCCGGTGCAAACCCGCGAACTGTTCGGCGTGTTGCACCTCAAGGGCTTTGTGATCGATGACAGCGTGCTGTACAGCGGCGCCAGCCTGAACAATGTGTACTTGCACAAGTTCGACAAATACCGCTTTGACCGCTATCACCTGATCCACAGCAAGTCCTTGGCTGATTCGATGCAACACCTGGTGGAACACGGCCTGGTCGCGTCCAAAGCCGTGCATCGCCTGGACCTGCCAAACCTGCCGACCACCCGCAGCCTGCGCAATGACATCGGTGACTTGCGCAGCCGCTTGAAGCACGCGACCTACGACACCACCACAGGTTTGCTGCCCAATGGGCACTTGTCGGTCAGCCCGTTGCTGGGTGTGGGCAAGAACAATCCGTTGAACCGGGTGATCCTCGAACTCATTGCCAGTGCCCAGCATCAACTGACCATCTGCACGCCGTATTTCAACCTGCCGCTGCCGGTGACCCGCGAAATAAACCGCGCCCTGGCGCGTGGGGTGAAGGTCGACATTATCGTCGGCGACAAAACCGCCAACGATTTCTACATCCCGCCCAGCGAGCCGTTCAAGGTGATCTCGGCCTTGCCTTACCTGTATGAAATCAGCCTGCGCCGCTTCGCCAAACGCCATCAGCCGATGATCGACAGCGGCCAGTTGAACCTGCACTTATGGCGTGACGGCGACAACACTTATCACCTTAAGGGTATGTGGGTCGACCAGCGTTACACCTTGCTCACGGGCAACAACCTCAACCCACGGGCATTCCGCCTCGATCTGGAAAATGCCTTGCTGATCGATGATCCCAAGGGCGAGTGGCTGGCGCCGCGGCGCACAGAGCTCGCGCAGATCTTCCAGCACACCACGCGCATCGAGCGGTATCAGCAATTGCAGACCCTGGTGGAGTATCCGCCAGCAGTCGGCAAGTTTTTGCGCCGGGTCAGCCGGGTGCGGATTGAGCGGTTGCTTTACCGGATCTTGTAGGAAAGCGGACGCGTTACCGCAAACTCTCAGAAGGTCTTCGCCATCTTGAGAGTTTGCCTACACCCAGGTTCGTACATTTCTCTGTGGAACAGATCTAAGGGACGTGCACGCTGCCACTCGCTTGTGCGCACATACCTGCGCTCATTGAGTGGATCTCCCACCCGCAAGGGCTTGGTCGCCAGATGGTGGCCCACAACGGGCACATCCTTTCGGTGCCGGTTCAAGCGCTCAGGTTTTCACACTATTCCTCAGTCAATCGAGAAATTTCCTACTCTGCATCTCAAGAATTCTTAATATTTTCTTAACCGACTGTTTTTAGGGACGAGAACTCTCATCAACCCAACCGGTAGAGAGAATTTTTGAATGTCGACAAGCCTTGCCAAGGGTAGCGTTACAGTTGTCAGTCATCCCCACCTGTCTCAGATGCAGCTCCCCACGGGGCCTGCTGTAAAGCCTGCAACGCCTGACCCCGCTGTTTTGCCAATGATTGAAAACGGGCCGCCTGCAGGCGCACCCCGCCCGGTACGCGGACAGCTGACGCAATTCAAGTTTGAACCCGCATCGATACGCAAGACGCGCGAGGTTGCGTCTGAAAGTGACGCGCACGCCCCCGACGCTGAGCGCAAAACAGCGGTTTATCCCGCATTGGCGCAAGCAAAAAAAGCCGACAGCAGCCTGCAGAAAACCCTCACTCATCTGCTGACTACCCACAAACTGAACGCCGACCCGTTTCCTCCAGGTGCCTCGATAAGGCCCTTCATTGATGCCTACACTGAGGCGGTGAACGAGCCACAGGTGCAGGCCTGGCTCACATCCAAAGGCCTGGATCTATCAACTGCGCTTGTTTTCAGCGACAGGGTCGAAGGCACAGTGGTGGTTGACGGCAAAACAGTCGCGCGAACCTTCACGACCACCGACGGCTCCGGCTGGTGGGAGGTCAGCGCGAAAGTGAGTGCGGCAGTGAAGCAGTTGAAGCCGAGTGATATGGGTGTATTGCTGCCGGGCCAGCACACGGTCAAATTTCGCGATTTTAATGCGGTGCTTGAATTCTACGGTGTGGAATATCCGGCCCCTCAAATAGATGCAAAGGCGCTTGGGAAACGCCTGAAAAAACACGGCTGGCCGCCGATATCCGACCAGCATCGCGACCAGTGGCGCCGGCAGTATGAGCAGCTCATGCAGCACAACAGTGACATTGATGTGCGAACGCACCTCACCTCTCAGTTGCGAGGGTTGGTCAAGGACCGTGGGGAGGGTGATACGCCCACTCTGAGCGCGCAGTACGCCACCGTTTATCCTGAATCGACGCTGGCACACAAAAGTCATGCGCCCCGTGAACGTTTTGTTGAGTGGCTGGGCAGGCCGGCGTTCAAGGCTTTCATCGAGAGGTCCGGTCTGGGTGGTGCTGAGAGCGTTTACAGGATATCCAATGGAAGCCTTGAGATACGTGACTCGGCCAATCAATGGATCAGTGTTCAAGTCATTCTTGACCAAGAGATCTACAACGTTTCGATAGGTGGCAGCCCGGCCGAAAAAGCCGCTATCCACGCGCTCAATAACGACCTCCATCAACTGGTAGAGATGAGCAAGGCGACCGGGAATGCCCTGTACTCCCAGGCCGTTTATGACGTGCGGCAAGTACTGGCGTTTTCCGGGCTGGGAAGCCCCGAAACGGTTACGCAGATCAATTCGGCCATCAGTTGGCTGACCGCCAAGCTGCCACCCGCGCCAACGCAGGGTGACTATGCCCGTTTGTCACCTTATACATGGGCCCCTGGCGCGCTGTCGCCCGCTGACCTGAACGTGTTGAAGGCAGCGTCCAGCGGGCCTGGCTCGGTGTCCGAACTGTTCGCCAGCCATATGGCCCGGACAAATTTGCCCCGCGACCCTGACCTGCAACTGCAGCAGTTTTTCGACTCGCACGAGGCGATCATCAAGGCTCAGGCATTGGCGCAGCAGTTGAATATGGCTGAGGTTACCGGCGGCAAACAGCTGTCAAAGGCTACCCGCCATCAACTCCTGGCGGCCACCATCAAGGCCAGCGTCAATGCACAGATGCCTGGCAAGCCTGGGATGGTTGCGGGCTACGACATTTATCAGCCCAACAACCTTGGTCGTACCTTGGACGAAGTACGTGCTGACATTGAAGGCTTATTGAGAAAAAAGGGTGCCGACGTCAATACCGCGCCCTTGATCGCCCATATGTTGTTGGCACAGGCGGCCCCCGAGTTTCTGATCAAAACGGATCCTGGGTTATCGCCACAGGCACCTGAGGCGCTCAAGCTGTCTCCTGGCCAAGTCAGCGTGGGCTCGACCGCTTGGATGAGCCTGCGCCTGGGTTGCGCCATGGCGGAAAAACTCAGTGGGGCAGGCAGTTCGCGCGCATTGAACATCTCGGAGGCGCAAGCCCTTACCCGACTCGAACCCATGGGGCCGGAGCACGAGACGCTGATCAAATGCCTGGGGGCTGCGCCTCTGTTGGATTGGACGGTGATGGCCGGTGTGTTTCCCAAAACCAGCGATGGGACTTATTCCGCAGGGGATTATCGGGCGGCCGCGCAAGCGTTTGCTGACCGCCAGAGCAGTACTGTCGCGGCCTTCCAGAGCCTGACAAGTGAGCCACCTTCGCAGACGAGCCTATTGATTGATCAATTGGTTCTGTTGTTTCCCGAAATGACGCGGGATGAGATCGCCAAGATCAAGTTGACGCTGGTGACCGACAAACCGTATGACGCCAGAAACGAGGGCCACCTGGAAACACGTACCCCGTTGTTGACCGAGTTGATCCTTGCCGGAGAACCTGAGGAGGACCCTTTTTTCGTGGCTCAGCAGTGGGTGAATACGCGACTTTTTGGCGAGAAGAAATACGCATTCACGCACCCCACTATCTCCCAGGAAACCTTTGAAGAAAGAATCAAGAAGCTTCCACGTATCAAGCCGCTGGTAGCGCCGGCAGTGGACCAATACCTGGCCGACAGTCGTCGCGCACAGGAAACGGTGATCAAACTGATGATCGCCAATGCACCGCTGGATGTACGCACAGGGTTGGAGTCCGGCGATGTGGAGATTTTCACGTTGCGTGAGGAAACCGGGGAATCCCTGGCACAGGATCAGGGGAGCGACTCGAAGGTGGTCGAAAAGAGGGCCAAGCAGGGTGTGTTGTTGCGCTACAAAAACAAGGGGCCAGAGGGAGGCGATACCTGTCTCGAAATGTTCCCGGGGTCCATGAAAGTGTGCAAGCGTAACTTGCTGTTCTCTACGCTAAAGTTGGACGGGGTGATTGAAAAGGGGACGGTCCCGTATGGTCCTTTTGCCAATGTACCTGCGGACTATCGCAAGGCAACACAAGTAGATTTTGACCTTCAGGCCTATCAGACAGGCAGCGAGCTGCGTCCCGGCGTGCGAACCAAGGCCATTATCGAAAAGTTCGGAGAGACGTTGCCGGGGCAGAGTTCGTCGAGGTGGGCCAGCAGCACGCCAGGTGCTGTGCCTAACAGTTGGGCGTCGAAAAAAACCAACGATATAGCCAGGGCCATCGTCAACGCTACGTTCGATGTGAAGCGCGAGACGCTGTTGGAATACGCCAACGCGCCGACAACGCTACAGAGAAGACGCAGTTATCCGTTTGATTCCGGAAAGGTCTTTACCCGTGAAAACCTCAGGATGGTATTAAGCCTGATCCCATTTGTGGGGGCGATTGCCGATATCGCCGACGGCAACATTGGCGCAGGCCTGAAGGGGCTGGTGATCGACTTTACTTCCTTTGCGTTTACCGGTGGGTTACGTGGCTTTTTCAGTGGGTTCAAAACGGTTGTGCCGTTCGGCAGTCGTGCGTTTACGATGACCGCGCTGAAGGGCGGATCGAAAACGTTGCGCGGTTTGTTCAACCCGCTGGACGGGGTTTTTGATGTGTTCAGGATTGGCCCCAAAGCCCTGGGGGCGGCCAGGCAGGTGCTCAGAGGCGAATTGGTTTGTGTGGGGCCAGGCTTTTTTCTGACGACCACCGCCTTTGAGAAATGCCGTTGGGGGCTTGGGGCGTATGACGCGTTAGCCCCACGGCAGGCGAGCGGCGCTTACCCAGGAAGCCAGCTGGGCGTGAGTCGAAGTTGCCCGACATATGCGGTACAAATAGACACTAAATGGTATGCGATTGATCCGGTAACGCAGATACCCACTGGAGCGCCAATTGAAGACTTCAAGCCCGACGCACCGGTGAACTAAGCACCAATAGGCCCCGAGCCGTGCCTTGCGGTATGAATGCATGGCTCGGGGCTTTTAATCAGTTCAGACCCAACTTGCCGCGCAAGGTCGACAGGTCCTCAGCCAAGGTGTTGACCGGGCCCACCAGGGCCTTGCGGTCGGTTTCCTTGACCTTGTCGTAGGTCTCATAACCGCCGTCCTTGGTTTTGTACTTGGCCAGGATCTTGTCCACGGCGGCAAAGTTCTTGTCGACTTTGGCCAGGAAGACTTTGTCCTGCTTCTCGATCTGGCCACGGAACAGGTCGACGATTTTCTTCGCGCCGTCGATGTTGCCCTGGAAGTCATACAGGTCGGTGTGGCTGTAACGGTCTTCTTCACCGGAGATCTTGGTGGCAGCCACTTCTTCCAACAGTGCTGCTGCGCCGCCGACGACTTTTTCCGGCGGGAAGGTCAGGCCATCCACGCGGGTTTTGAGGTCGTTGACGTCGGTGTTGAGTTTGGCGGTCAGCGCTTCCAGACCTTTGGTGGTCTTTTCGGAGAACAGCACGTATTCGATGCGGTGGAAACCGGTGAAGTCTTCAGCGGTCACGCCTTTCTCGTGGTCGTCAACACGCGAGTCGATCGAAGCGTCGAGGTCGCTGAACAGCTCGGCGATCGGCTCGATGGACTCATAGTGCACGCGGGTCGGTGCGTAGAGCTTCTGCGCAGTGGCCAGGTCGCCTTTGTTGATGGCATCGGTGAACGCCTTGGTCTGGGTGACCAATTCGCCGATTTCTTCGGTGACGTAGATCTTGTAGTCCGACACCGGGCCTACCAGGTCCAGAGGCGCGGTGGCGGCGAAGGCTGCCAACGGTGAAAGGGTCATTAGCAACGACAACGCGATAGTCGACTTCTTCATGGGGCTTTTCCGCTCTGGGTTTGTTTTAGGTCTTGGCAGTGGTTTGAGAGTGCGTTGCAGCGAGCAGCGTGCGGCCAAGGAAGTCCTTAGGCCCCGTCACCCCAGGCAAGGTGAAGAAGTACCCGCCGCCAACCGGCTTGAGGTATTCCTCCAGGGGCTCGCCGTTGAGCCGGGTTTGCACACTGATAAAGCCTTTCTCCAGGTCAGCCTGGTAGCAGATGAACAACAGCCCCATGTCCAGCTGACCGTTTTTGTTGACGCCGTTGGAGTAGTTGAACGGCCGACGCAGGATCAGGTTGGCCTGTGTCTGCGGGGTGCGCGGGTTGGCCAGGCGGATGTGCGCATCGAGCTTGGTCAACTTGCCTTGCGGGTCTTTGCTGTAGTCAGGTACTTGGGTTTCTTTGTCGCCATCCATGGGCGCGCCAGTCGGTTTGATACGGCCGATGATGCTTTCCTGTTCCTGCAGCGGCGTGCGGTCCCAACGCTCGACGAAGTTGCGGATGATGCGCACGGCCTGGTAGCTGCCGTGGGCGGCCCACGCCGGTTCGTCGCTGCCGGGCTGCACCCAGACGATCTGGTCCATCGCCTTGGCATCGTTGGAGTTCGGGTTGGCCGAGCCGTCACGGAAACCGAGGAAGTTGCGTGCGCTCTGCGCCGGTTCACCGGGTTTGGCCGGTGCCTGGGGCGGTACGCTGCCTTCCTGTTTCCAGCGCACCAGCAGCAGGTCGGGCAGGTTCTTCACGATGTCGCGCAGGGCGTGGATGTTGGTGTCCGGGGTGTTCGAGCTGAATTGCAGGCTCAGGTCGCCGTGACACTGCGCGGGTTCCAGCGCATCGTTGGGGAAGCCGACCATGCGGCTCAGGCGCTTGGGTTTGGCTGCCGCCAGGCCGAAGCGCTCATCGAACAGCGATTCGCCGACCGAGACGGTGATGGTCAGGTTATCCGGCGTGACCACCGGGCCGAGGATCCCGGAGTCGGTGGGCGGCAGTTTCGGGTCGACTTGCGGCACGGTGCCGCCGGTCATCAGAAACGCAATGCGCTCATTCAAGGTGCGGAACAGGCGCTCCAGGTCTTCGCGATCGCTGGCCAGCACGTCGAAGGCGACGAGCATGCCGCAGGCCGGGCGCGGGGTGACGATGCCGGTCTGGTGCTGGCCGAAAAAGTCGTGGTGGTCCTGGGTCTTGTCACTGCGTGGTGCGGTGGTGACTTGCTCGGCTGCGGCGGCCATGGCCGGGCAGGTCAGGGTGCTGCCGGCAATCGCGGCACCGGTGGCGGCCATGCCCAACAGGACGCGGCGACGTTGCGCGGAAAACTGTTCTGAATCACTCATCTATTAGGTCGTCTTCACTGCAGGCCGGAAAGGCCAAGGGCGGGGTCGATTCCATCGAGTGCAACGGCCAGAGCCTTGGCCTTGTCGGCGATCTGCTTGCGCTGATCGGCCGTGACGCTGTCGTAGCGGCTGTACTGGCCGTCGACTTTAAAACTGTTGAGTTGGGCATCGAAGGCATCGAGCGCGCTGTCGATTTTTGGCAACAGGTCCGCCGCCGATTTGGTCAGCAATGGGCGCATCAGGTCGACCACCTTGCGGGCGGCCACCAGGTTGGCGGCAAAACCGTTCAAGTCGATATGGCTGTAGCGTTCCTCTTCACCGCTGGCGGCACGCACATCCGCCAGGCTGTTGAGGTTGCGCACCACAATGCTGACCAGTTGTTCCGGCGGCAGTGATTGCGCAAGCAGCTGTTGCTTGAGGGTGGTGACGTCAGTGACCAGGCGCTCGGCGATCGGGCCGAGGCCATCGAGGCTGCGCTGCTGGAACAGGCTGTATTCGAGGCGGTGGAAGCCGCTGAACGCAGGGTCTTGCTCGCGTTTTTCGAAGTAATCGGCGCGGGCGTTGATCGCGTTGTCCAGCTCGGCCAGACGTTGCGCGGCGGGAGCCAGGCGCTGATACGCTTCACGTGCCGGCACATACAGCGCTTGCGCCTGGGCCAGGTCACCGGCGGCAATGGCTTGCTGCATCGCGGTCACGGCCTTGACCAGTGCACTGCCTTGGCCGCTCAGGTACACCCGGAACTCCGACAGCGGGCCGATAAAGGCCACCATCGACGGTTTGGCCTTGGCCTGGGCATTGGACTCGGCGGTCGGGGTCACATGCAGCGTGCCGCGCGGGTTGCTCAGCAAGCCGCAGGTGATCGCATAGTCGCCGGGCAACAGGTTGGCGTTGATCACCTGGCTTAGGCCCGGCGCGATATTTTCGCGTTCTTCAATCACCAGCACGCCGTCGAGGATTTCCCATTCCACCGCGCGGTCGGAGCGGTTGATGATGCGAAAACTCGCGCGCCCGGCGGGCACGCTGATTTCATTCGGCTCGCAAGCGTGAGCGTGAATCGTCACGGCGATTTCATTGTGGTTGGTCTGACGCTTGGCGGCAGCCAATTGCGCGGCGTAATAAAACAGCGCACCGGCGGCGATCATCACCACCACCGAGCCGGCCACTGCCCAGCGCAGGGCGCGCGACGGCGGTGCCGGTTGAAGGGTTGGGTTGGACAAGAGACGGTCCTTAATGGCTGGAAACGGAAGAAGGTTTGGCGACAGGCTTGGCAGGGGCCGAGGGCAGGAAGAACATCACCAGCGCCACCACCAGATAAATCAGATAGGCACCCAGGGTGCTCACGGTCGGCGCTTCCTGGTAGCCGAACATCCCGGCGAGCACCGAACCCAACGGGCTGTCCATCGGCAGCACGGCGCTGAAGTCGAACAACACGGTTTGCAGGTGGTTCCACACCCCGGCTTCATGCAGCGCCTGCACCGAGTTGGCAAGAATGCCGGCGGCCACCACCAGGATGAACAGGCCGGTCCAGCGGAAAAACGCGCCGAGGTTCAGGCGCATGCTGCCGGTGTAGATCAGGAAGCCGACGATAATCGCCAGGATCAAGCCGAGCAGGGCGCCAATCGGGGCGCCCGGACCTTCGCTTTGCTGGAACACGGCGAGCAGGAAGAACACGGTTTCCAGACCTTCACGGGCCACGGCAAAGAACACCATGGCGATCAGCGCGATGACTTGGTGCTTGGAGCCGGCCAGTGCATGATCCAGGGATTCGTGCAGGGAATGCTTGATGGAGCGCGCCACCTTGCGCATCCAGAACACCATGGAGCTGAGGATGCCGACGGCTACCAAGCCGACGATACCTTCGAACAATTCCTGTTGTTTCTGCGGGAACTCCGCACTGACCAGTTCCAGGCCGCCACCTACCAGCAGGGCCAACGCAGCGGCCAGGAACACGCCGATCCACACGGCGGGCATCCACTGGCCACGGCCGGTCTGTTGCAGGTAACTGGCAATAATGCCAACGATCAATGCGGCTTCAATGCCTTCGCGCAGCATGATTAGAAAGGGAACGAGCATTCGGCACCGCATCAAGGCTGGATAGGATGCTAATTTGTAACATAATGATACTCATTACTAAACAGCCAATATTGACCTTTGCTGAACTGCGGCTGAACGGTGGTGGCGAATCGCAACCGCCCTTATGATGCATCCCATCTTTTGCAGCATTGAATAGCCCGATTCCCATGGCGGAAAAAGACACCATCTCTATCCATCTTGTGCGCGAAGCCTTGCTGCAGAGCTGCGCGCCCGGCACGGCCACGGTTGAAGCCTTGAGCAAGGTCGGAATAGACCCGGCGCTGCTCGAGCAGCCCGACGCTCGCGTGCCCGCCACGGCCTACGCACGCCTGTGGCGCTTGCTGGCGCGGCGCATGGACGATGAGTTTTTTGGCATGGACCCGCGCCAACTCAAGTCTGGCAGCCTGGCGTTCCTGTGCCGCGCCGCGATGGCGCAACCGAGCCTGGATGCCGGCCTGGAAACCGGCCTGGGTTTTTTGTCGCTGATGTTCGAGCAGATGCCTGCACAGCTGGTGCGCCAACAGAGCCTGGCAGAAATCGTCTTGCTCGAACCCGAACCCAAACGCGCGTTTACCTATTTCACCTATTGGATGATCGTCCACGGCGTGGCCTGTTGGCTGGCGGGTCGGCGTATCCCGATACTCGCCATTGAGCTGCGTTGCCCGCAGCCGCAATTCTGTGATGACTACCGCGTGATGTTCTCCGACAACCTGCGCTTTGATCGGCCACGCACGCGCATGATCTTTTCTGCCGACTGTCTCGACCTGCCGATCAAGCGTAGCCCGGAAGAACTCAAGCGGTTCCTGGCGCATGCGCCGGCCAACATACTGGTCAAGTACCGCGACCCGGCGAGCCTGGCCAATCGCATCAAAAATGATCTGCGCCATATGCCTGCCAATACCTGGCCCGAAACCGAAGGCTTGGCGGCCAACCTGTGTATATCGGCGTCAACCTTGCGTCGCCGCCTGGCAGATGAAGGGCAGACTTATCAGGGGCTCAAGGATAGCGTGCGCAAGGAACTGGCGATTGTCTGGCTTGCCGAGGCCGATATCAGTTTTGTTGAAATTGCCGTGCGCCTTGGTTTTGCTGATGTCAGCTCATTCTACAAAGCCTTCCGCAAATGGTCCGGCTCAAACCCAGGGCACTACCGCAGCCTGATTCTGAGTGACGCGTTGCCGTCTTTGTGACGCAGGCTCATGCGTTGATTAGCAGGAGGTAATGTGTACATACACTTGCTGCACTGCGCTTCAGAATAAGCCGATCCGTTTCGAAGGGGCGGCTCTCAGATTATTAGGCTCCTTTCTCTGGAGTACGTCTAATGAGCTTATCCCGTGTTGATACAGGCAACAGTGCGCTCTCACACCAATCAAATCCGTCACCCGGTGAGCTGAACCTGGCGACGTCAACCGGCCAAACCGACAAGCTGGCGGTTGCCGTTAAACCAACCGCTGAAGCTGACGCTGAACTGGCCACCCTGCTGAGTAGCGGGCACCAAGACGAATGGCGCTTTCAAGATTTGTCGCCAGAGACGTCGATTGGCAAATGGATGGGCCACTTTGTTGACGCGTGGAACGCGCCGTCCCTGCAGGCTTGGGTAAGGGCGCAAAATTTCGTGATGCCTAGGTTTCACATAGTGGGGTCCACCCTGACGGTACAAGCGCAAGATACCGGTAAAATCACTACATTTACCCCGTCTGATGGCAGCGGTTGGTGGCCGATCGGACGGCAGGTGATTGCCAGTGCTGCCATGCTTGATCCGCAAGCAAATGGCCTGAGCAACCCCGGAACCAGGCTTTTGCCCGCTGAGATTGCGGCGTTCTACGGCGTTCGCTGGCCCATCAACAGTACCGATGCCGACGCTCTCAAAGCCACCGGTTTTCCGGTAAAGCCTGTTGAGGAAGACCCCCTGCGGTCGCCTGAAATGCGCAAGCTGGCAGAGCGTGAGTTCATGGATGTAGAAAATGAAAGCGCATTGATAAATACGCTGCTCAGTAAGCTCAAGGACAAACCAGACAACGAGGACATCGACCTCAGAGCGATTTCCCAGGACATTGCACCGGGGTCGTCACTTGGGATTGCCAATCGCTCGGGGCTCAGAATAGTGAAGCGCTTGATGCGCGATCCTCTGATGGCACCCATCTTGAGCGCAAACCGCACAGGCGTGAATGCCCAGGTTCGGCTGGAGAATGGGCAGTTTATGGTCAGCGCCAACGGCACATCTGGACCGTGGCGCAACGTGACGGAGCAAGTTCTGGCCCATCCCACGCTCGCGCAACTGCTCGACAGTGCCATTCAGCAATCGGAAGCAACTGGAAAAATAATCAGATCACATTCAATCGGCGATGTATGGCAATTGCTGCGCTATGCAACGTCGAGCGAATTACCGGCCGTCATGACTGCCAGCGACTTGCGCAACATTATGAATTGGAAACTCAACCCGCTACCACCAGAACCACCACTTGGCAGCTATGCCCGTAATTTTCTGGAAGATCAGCAATCACCTGATTCCCTGACCGAGGGGCAACGTATCAGAGTCCGCCGCTCAGCACCCGGCAACAACATACCCCCACAGTTGACACTGCTTGATTGCTCACCCAAACCCTGGGCAGGCCAGAGCCCGGTATCCATCCGCCAGAATGCCGACGAACTCATTAGCCAAGCGTTGACTCAAGGTGCAGGACTGAGGCGCTGTGAGCCCATTCTTGCTGCACTTAAAGACGACGGGGCAGAGGTGCGCGGGAAGGCTTCGCCAAGCTATCGCAAACAGCTGATCCTTACCCGTGATCTGCTGATCATAGATCCAACGCTGGGTACGCAGCGCAATCATATCGGCGGCTACAACCTGTACTCGGCATCAAACGCAGGAAAAACCCTGTTCGAGGTGCGTACTGAGCTTGAACAACACCTGGCCAGAGAAAAACAACTGCCCCTCGATCAAGCGATACTGGTCACGCATGCATTGTTGTCGACCGTCGCCCCCGAGTTTCTGGTGAAGGGCGCGGATACTGTACGTGTGGGGACGTTGCCACTGGTCAGCCTGCGCGTCCACACGGCACTGGCGGAAATGGCATCTCAAGGCAGTTCGCGGCTGATGAGTGTAGAACAACTTGGCTCTCGTGCCTTACTGAGGCCGGTCTCGCCTGAACACGAACAATTGGAAGCAATGCACTGTGCCGGACCGATATACGATTGGGCCTTGGCCCAGGGGCTCGTGACCGAGGAGGATGATTACTCACCCACAGCGCTGAATGCCGCGGCAATTGCTTACAACAAGCGCGTGGAGGACAGTGGGCTAGTGGCCGCCAGCCTTGATAAGGCCAGCTCATTACTTAAAGCCCGCACGCATGTAGGTGAACAGGAATTGGAGCGTGTTTGCCCTGGCCAGAGTGAGTTCTTTAGTAAAAGGACGGTACTGTTCAAGCCCAGTTCTTCAGTTGTTAACGCTGTACCCTTGAGCAACATTGCGAACTCAGCCATCAACGCGTGGAAACCTGATACCACTGTCCTTGGGCTTGCAGCGGGGCCTTGTTCAATCAAGGATTTATACTTGTCAGGCGAGTTGACGGCTGAAAATATAAGCACGAAAGAATGGAACTTTATCAACCCTTCAGATAAAACCGCGTTCGAGGCATTGAAGAATCAACTTGTAAAGTTGAAGCCGATCGAAAGCGTGTTTCTATTGCCCGTCGTGCAGGGAATTACAAGCTTGGCAACCTATCAGGGCATTGCCACGAAAATGCTGATGAGCGAATTGCCTGTTGAAGACAGGCGAAGGTTAGAGTCTGGCGAAGTCACCGTCTATGGCGCTTCGACTCAAGAGGGCGACCTCAATCAAGAAGAGGCTCAGCAAAAAATCGGGCCTGTTCTATTTCTCAGAGATGCGTCGGGCGCCAAGTGTTATGAGTTTCTCCCCGGCTGTAACCGCTACGCAGAACGCCCGGAACTGGTCGACGCCATGACGTTTATGAGTGATTCGGGTACCGATTCCTTCGGGAAAATCATGCGCCGGCGTCTAAGCCCGACACTGCCGGTTGATATTGAGGTCGTCGCGCACTTTCCCGCGCCGCCTAAGCGTCAGGACGCTTCAGCGGGCTTGCCCAATACCTATTCATCGACACGAACGGCTGAAATTCTTAGAGCCCTGCAACTGGAAAATTTGCTCGTCGACCCCTTGCTGCTGATGAAGCAAGCTGCAGGCACGACGTATAACGAAGCCGTTCAGCAGCGTTTGGATGCTATTGATAATTTCGTCATCAATACCCTGATTCCGTTCAAAGGCAATATCGAAGAGCTCGCCTCAGGCGATCGCCGTCGTGTTGCCGTGGGCGCTATTGGGCTGGGCTTGGAAATTGTAGGTGCTCTGTTTGTGGCCGCCAGTGCCGTCAGCGCGGTCGCAAAGGCAGGGTCGATAGCTGCCAAGTTAGCCGTTGCGGGTAAAGCAGTGCTGTCGATGTTTAATCTACCGGGGGCAGTGGCCGGCACGGCGAAATCCTTGTTTCGTCTCACCGCAATGGGCGTCAGAAGCGTGGGGGTGAACGTCCCTAAATCATTAGGGAAAGGACTCTCTGATTTCAGAAAACTGGTGTGTGGTAGCAAAAAAACCGCGACATTAATCAGGCTATCGCCACGCGAGCGTACGGGCAAAGAAGTCACTAACTTAGTGGGAAACATCGGATTGCCAAATACGGTTAACGGCACGATAGATTTTGCCCAGCAATCACCGCCCAAGGCGTCTGAAGGCTGAATCGTTTCTAAAACGTAACCACTGTTGTTTCGAGCAGGGATGCTCATCTCTCGCTGGTTTGACCCCGACTCTGCGCGCGCCCCGACAACTGTCGCCCTCCTGCACGACCGAGCTGAAAGCCTCACCTCAAATCATCAGCAAAAAAAAGCCCCGCGACCGAATGAGCCGCAGGGCTAAAAATTGGCTGGATGCGACCAACCAAAGGAGCTCGTTACATCACTTGCTGCTGGCGACGACCGTGTCCGGCTGCCAGCCACCGCCCAGGGCCTTGTAGATCGCGACGATGCCGCGATACAAGTCCACTTCGGCCTGGGCCTGGGAGTCTTCAGCCGCCAAGCGCTCACGCTGCGCATCGAGCAGCACCAGGAAGTCCACGGTGCCTTCGCGATAACGAATCGCGGCGAGGTCTGCGGCAGCGCGGCTGGATTCACTTTGACGAATCAGCGAGACCAGGCGCTGCTGGCGTTTGCCGTAATCACTGAAGGCATTCTCCGATTCTTCCAACGCCAGCAACACTTGCTGCTCATAGGTCGCCAGGGCGCCATCGGCTTCGGCATTCGCACCGCGCAACCGTGCACGCACGCTGCCCAGGTCAAAGGCGGCCCAGGTGATGCTAGGGCCAAGGGACCAGGCATTGGCGGCAGCCGAACCGATCTGCGAACCACGCCCGGCGGTAAAGCCGAGGAAGCCGCTGAGGCTGACCCGTGGGAACAGGTCGGCCTTGGCCACGCCGATACGCGCGGTGGCGGCGGCCAGTTTGCGTTCGGCGCTGAGAATGTCCGGGCGACGTTGCAGCAACTGGCCGGGGTCGCCGATCGGCAAGGCCTTGGCAATCGCCGGCAGGTCTTTGGGGCTCAGGTCCACGCTCAGCTTGTCGGGGCGCTGGCCGAGGAGGGTGGCGATGCGGTTACGCTCGCGCACTTGCTCGGCTTGCAGTTGCGGCACGCTGGCTTCAACGGCGGCCAGGCGTGCGTCGGCGCGTTCTACATCGAGCTGATCGCCCACACCGGCATCACGCAGGCTCACGGTAATGGTGCGCGATTCCTGCTGGTTCTTCAGGTTGTCCAGAGCAATGCGTTCACGCAATTGAGCGCCGCGCAGTTGGCCGTAGGCGTCTACCAGTTCGGCAATCATGGTGACTTGCAGTTGGTACAGGTCGGCTTCGGCGACCTGTTGGTCCGCATCGCTGGCTTCCAGGTTGCGGCGGATGCGGCCGAACAAGTCGACTTCCCAGGCCATGTCCAGGCCCAGGTCGTAGCGCTCACTGTTGACGCGTTTCGTGGTCTGGCCCGGGATCTGGCCTTTGCCCACGTCGCTGCTGGCGCGAGAGGTGACGACCGGCATGATGTCGGTGGCCACGTCATCACGGATGGCGCGTGCCGCCCGCAGACGGGCGAACGCCACACGCAGGTCGCGGTTACCGCTCAACGACTGGGTGACCAGTTGGTTGAGGGTCGGGTCCTCGAACTGCTGCCACCAGATGCCTTCGTACTTGGCGTGGTCATAGCTTTTGGTGTCGGCGGCGGCCGTGATATTGGCCGCCTCCAATTTTTCGGTTTTGTAGTCCGGGCCTACGGCACAGGCGCTCAGCGCCAGTACCAGCAAGCTCGGCAAAAATACTTTCACGCTCATTGCTGTGTCTCCAGCTTCAAGGCCTTGGCCGCTTTGCGTGCTTCGCCGCGCTCCACATAACGACGGATCAGGACGTAGAACACTGGGGTCAGCAACAGACCGAAGAAGGTCACCCCGATCATCCCGGAGAACACCGCCACACCCATGGCATGACGCATCTCGGCACCGGCACCGCTGGACAACACCAGGGGCACCACACCCATGATGAAGGCGAACGAGGTCATCAGGATCGGCCGCAGACGCAAGCGGCAAGCTTCCAGTACCGCGGCCAGCGGATCGAGACCTTCCTGCTGTTTATCCTTGGCAAACTCGACGATCAGAATCGCGTTCTTACACGCCAGGCCCACCAATACGATCAGGCCGATCTGGGTGAAGATGTTGTTGTCGCCACCGGAGATAATCACCCCGGTGATGGCCGACAGCAGGGTCATCGGTACGATCAGGATCACCGCCAGTGGCAGGCTCCAGCTTTCGTATTGGGCGGCGAGCACCAGGAACGCCAGCAGTACGCAGAGCGGGAACACGAACAGCGCGGTATTGCCCGAGAGGATTTGCTGATAGGTCAGGTCGGTCCACTCGTAGGTCATGCCGTTGGGCAATTCATCTTTGAGCAGTTTCTCAATCGCCGCCTGAGCCTGGCCGGAGCTGTAGCCCGGTGCGGCGTTGCCGTTGATTTCGGCGGTGATAAAGCCGTTGTAGTGCATCACGCGGTCCGGCCCCGAGGTGTCGCTGACCTTGATAAAGGTCGCCAGAGGGATCATCTCGCCCTTGTTGTTACGCACTTTCAGCTGGCCGATCTGGTCTTCATCCAGGCGGAACTGCTGGTCTGCCTGCACGTTGACCTGGTAAGTACGGCCAAAGCGGTTGAAGTCGTTGGCATACAACGAACCCAGGTAGATCTGCAGGGTGTCGAAGATGTCGCTGATCGCCACGCCATGGGTCTTGGCTTTTTCGCGGTCGATGGCAGCATCGACCTGCGGTACGTTGACCGTGTAGCTGGTGAACAGGCCGAACAATTCAGGCGTGGTACGGCTCTTGGTGATGATGTTCTGCACTTCCTTGTACAGCTCGTCGTAACCCAGGTTGCCACGGTCTTCGATTTGCAGGCGGAACCCGCCGATCGTACCCAGGCCCTGTACCGGCGGCGGTGGGAAGATCGCCATGTAGGCTTCCTCGATGCTGCTGTATTTGCCGTTCAATGCACCGGCAATTGCGCCAGCGGACATGCTCGGGTCTTTACGCTCATCGAAGGGCTTCAAGGTCACGAACACGATGCCGCTGTTCGGACTGTTGGTGAAGCCGTTGATCGACAGGCCCGGGAAGGCGACAGCGGCTTCCACGCCGGGTTGTTTCAGCGCGATGTCAGACATGCGCTTGATCACGTCTTCGGTACGGTCCAGGCTCGCGGCGTCCGGCAATTGCGCAAAAGCCACCAGGTACTGCTTGTCCTGGGCCGGTACGAAACCGGTTGGCGTGTGGGCAAAGCCCAGCCAGGTCAGGACCATCAGGCCGGCGTACAGGAACAGCGCGATACCACTGCCGCGAATCACCCGGCGTACGGTGCCCACATACCCATGGCTGGCTTTCTCGAAGAAGCGGTTGAATGGGCGGAACAACCAGCCACCCAACAGCTTGTCGAGCACCTTGGAGAAGCGATCCTTCGGCGCGTCATGGCTGCGCAGCAACACGGCGGCCAGGGCAGGGGACAAGGTCAGCGAGTTGAATGCCGAGATCACCGTGGAAATGGCAATGGTCAACGCGAACTGCTTATAGAACTGACCGGTCAAGCCGCTGATAAAGGCCGCTGGAATGAACACCGCACACAGCACCAACGCGGTCGCGATGATCGGGCCGGTTACTTCGCTCATGGCCTTTTCGGTGGCCGGGAACGGTTCGAGTCCCAACTCGATATTTCGCTCGACGTTCTCCACCACCACGATGGCGTCGTCCACCACGATACCGATGGCCAGTACCAGGCCGAACAGCGACAGTGCGTTGAGCGAGAAGCCAAACAAGTGCATCACCGCAAAGGTACCGATCAACGATACCGGCACCGCCACCAATGGAATAATCGAGGCGCGCCAGGTTTGCAGGAACAGGATCACCACCAGCACCACCAGAATCAGTGCTTCGAACAGGGTGTGAACCACCGCCTCAATAGAGCCACGCACGAAGATGGTAGGGTCATAGACGATGCTGAAATCCATGCCTTCCGGGAAGCTCTTTTTCAGCTCCGCCATCTTGGCGCGTACTTCGTTGGAGATCTCGATGGCGTTGGAACCTGGGCGCTGGAAGATCGGGATCGCCACCGCCGGCTGGTTGTTGAGCAACGAGCGCAGCGCATACTGGCTGGAACCCAGCTCTACCCGTGCAATGTCTTTAAGGCGGGTGATTTCACCGTTGGCGCCGGAGCGGATAATGATGTTCTCGAACTCCTCCTCCGTCACCAGGCGGCCCTGAGTGTTCACCGACAACTGGAAGCTGGTGGCATTCGGTGCAGGTTGCGCACCCAGGGCACCGGCGGCCACTTGACGGTTCTGCTCACGAATCGCGTTGACCACATCGGTGGCGGTCAGGTTGCGCGAAGCGGTTTTGTTCGGGTCCAGCCAAACACGCAGGGAGTAGTCGCCCATGCCGAACAACTGCACGTCACCCACACCGCCCAGACGCGCCAACTCATCCTTTACGTTGAGCAAGGCATAGTTGGACAGGTAGAGCATGTCGTAACGCTTGTCCGGCGAGGTCAAGTGCACAACCATGGTCAGGTCAGGGGAAGCCTTGTCGACCGTAATACCGATGCGCGTCACTTCCTCAGGCAGCTTGGGCTGCGTGCGCGTCACACGGTTCTGCACCTGCACCTGCGCGTTATCCAGGTCGGTGCCCAGGGCGAAGGTGATGGTCAGGGTCAGCTTGCCATCGGCAGTCGACTGCGAGGACATGTACAGCATGTTCTCGACGCCGGTAATGGCTTGCTCCAACGGAGCGGCCACGGTTTCACCGATGACTTTGGGGTTGGCGCCCGGGAAGTTGGCACGTACCACCACGGTGGGCGGCACCACTTCCGGGTATTCGCTGATCGGCAGTTGGAACAGCGAGATCGCACCGGCGATCAAAATCAACAGCGACAGCACCGCTGCGAAGATCGGCCGCGAAATGAAGAACTTGGAAAAATTCATCTTGAGTTGTATCCCTTAACCGCGTGGAGTCGCGACGGCTGCGAGCTTGGGCGCGGCTTTATCCGGCGCCACTTGTTCCAGGTTGCTGGCTTCAAGCGCTTGTCGTTGTTGTGCCAAGGCGGCGAGGGTTTCCTTGCTGGCCATCGGGATCGTTTCCGGCGCAACCGGCGAACCCGGACGAATGCGCTGCAAGCCCTTCACGACGATGGTGTCGTCCTTGTTCAAACCGCTGCGCACGATGCGCAGGCCTTCGATCTTCGGCCCCAGTTCCACCGAGCGATAAGCCGGCTTGTCGCCGTCCATCACCAGCACGAACTTCTTGCCAAGGTCGGTGCCCACCGCTTCGTCGTTGATCAGCACGGCGGAGTAGGTGCCGCTGCCGACCAACTTCAAGCGGGCATACAGGCCCGGGGTGTATTCGCCCTTGCTGTTATCGAACACGGCGCGACCACGGATGGTGCCAGTGGCCGGGTTGACCTGGTTGTCGACGAAGTTCATCTGGCCCAGGTGCGGGTTGCCGGTTTCGTTGGACAGGCCCAGGTACACAGGAGTGGTCGCGCCACGGCGGCCTTCACGAGCCAGCTCGGTGTATTTGAGGTACACGCGCTCGTCGGCGTCGAAGTAGGCGTAAACCTTGTCGGTAGAGACCACGCTGGTCAGCGGCGTGGTGTCGGCGGTCACCAGGTTGCCGGCGGTGATTTCAGCACGGCTGACGCGGCCACTGATCGGCGAGGTCACGCGGGTGAAACTCAGGTTCAGCTTGGCCAGGTCCAACTGCGCCTGGATCCCGGCGACAGCGGCGCGAGCTTCCTGGGCGGCGGTGGTGCGCGAGTCAGCCAGTTCGGCGGAGATCGCATTGCTCTGACGCAGACGCTCGCCGCGTTGCGCTTCGTTATCGCTGCGGCTGGCGGCGGCTTTGGTTTGTGCCAGTTGGGCTTCGAGGCGGCGCACCTCAGCCTGGAACGGGCGCGGGTCGATCTGGAACAGCAGGTCGCCTTTCTTCACCAGAGCGCCTTCGGTGAAGGCCACCTGGTCGATCTGGCCGGACACGCGCGGACGAATTTGCACGGTTTCCGGGGCTTCCAGGCGACCGGTGAATTCATCCCACTCGTTGACCGGCTGTTCCAGCACCTTGGCCACACTGATTTTCGCGGGGGGCATGGCGGCCGCTTGATCCGGGGTCTTACCGCAGGCGCTCATCACCACCACGGCCAAAATCGCCAAGGGGAAGCGCAAGTGTTTGAGTGACTGTTCCATGAGGTGCATCCGCCAATGTATTTGAGATGGGCGGATCATGCGCGGCGAGGTGCTATGTCACGAATCGAATGAAACAAAGGTAACTATCATTCGGAATGATATAAGCGAGAGGCGAGCCCTCTAGAATGGCGTTTTCGTTAGGGAGCTATCAATGGGCGTGATGACAAAGGTGTATTGCGTAGCGTGCAAGGAACGAGGCTCACAACCCGCTGTCGTTGCCTCGCAACAAGATGAATTCACTCCTTCAACCGTCTCACGGTGGCGTCAGGCTGCCACGCTTACTAGCAGTCAGCCCTCCCAAAAAGTACATCAACCCGCCCGCCACAACAAAAACCACCAACATATAAAACATGCTGTACGCCGGCTGCGTAGCCAACACCCACCCACACAACACCGGCCCCAACGCCGCGCCGACATTGCCCAGGTTCTGCGCGGCGTAGTACATGCCGCGCAGGTGATTGGGCGCGATGTTATCGATGAACATGTATTCGGCCGGGAACACGATAATTTCGCCAAGGGTGAAAATCGCCATCGACAGCACCCACATCAGCAGCGTGGTCGACAGCGCAAACCCGCCCAGCCCGACAATAAACAGGCTCAGGCCAGCGGCAAGCCACCGACTCAGGTAGCGCGGGGAAATCCGTTTGCCGAGGCTGTATTGCAAGCTGATAACTGTCAGGGCATTGGTGGCCACGATTGTGCTGATGATCCGGTAGGTCTCCTGAGGTGTAGTGGTGACGATCAGGTACTGCGAGAGGTAGGCCGTGAACTGGCCGAATACCACGGCACTGAGAAGTCCGCCGAGGGTAAAGCACACCAGGCGGTAATCGCGCAGCAGCAGTGTGGCGACCGCCAGGAACGCTACGGGTGGCTGGTTTGCTTGGGCCGTCTCCAAACGCCTGTCGCCCCACACGAAGTAAATAAACAAGAACCCGGCACCCAGCCCGGCTGACATCAGAAACGGCAGGCTGGCATCCACGGCGGCCAACCCCGCGCCCAGGAACGGCCCGACGGCATAACCGATATTGGTCAGCGTGTATTTGATCGAAAACGCTTCACTGCGCTGCTCAACGGGGAGCAGGCTGCCAAACCCGGCTTTTACCGCGATATCAATCACCGCATACGCCAGGTTCACCAACACCAGGCACAGGTAAAACAGCCAGAGCGCAGGCGCGATAGGGGCGCCGAGAAAGCCCAGCGTGAACACACCGCAGAAGAGCAGGATAAGCCGGTAACTGCTCATCCGATCCACCAGAAAGCCGCCATACAGGCTCAGCAGCGAGCCAATGATCAGTGTGCTGCCGATCACCAAGCCGATATCGGCGATGCTCAAGCCAAAGTGGCTCGACAAATAGATGACCAGGTAGGGCAGGGTGATTGCGCGGGCGAGCGTCAGTATCAGCGAGGCGCTCAATAGCAGGTTGAGGGTGGCGGGGTAGTTTTTCAGCGTGGCCAGCATTCGAGCCTCAGAGTCCATTTATCAGAGTACAAGCAGCTTACCTTTGAACCGAGTTCTGATTTAGGATGGTTTTTATCCAGACACAGGAACTCAATTCATGAATAAGGGCTGTGCATGTTTTCTTCAGAGCGCCTGAAGGGCATCGATGTATTCGTCTGTGTCGCGCAGTACGGCAGCTTTACGGCGACCGCCGGGAAAATGAACCTGACCGCCTCGGCCGTGAGTAAAAGCATTGCGCGCCTGGAAGCCCGTCTGGGTGCCCGACTGTTCCAACGCACCACGCGCAGGTTGTCGCTGACCGATGCCGGCGTTGCCTACCTGCGCACCTGCACCGGCGTATTAACCGACCTGGAAGAAGCCGAATGGGCATTGCAGGCTGAAAACACCGAACTGCGCGGGCGTGTGCGCATTGACCTGCCCGGCGCCTTTGGCCAGGCGCAGGTGCTGCCGATCCTGCTGCCGTGGCTGAACACTCATCCATTGCTGACCCCGCACATCTCCTTCTCTGATGGCTTTGTCGATCCGTTCAAGGAAGGCGTGGATATCGTCGTGCACATCGGCGACGACCCGGCCTGGCCGGAGACGGTAGGGCACCAGTTACTTACCCGAGAGTGGCATGTTTTATGTGCGTCCCCTGCGTATCTCACTCGCCACGGCACGCCACAGTCCGAGCGTGACCTTGAACAGCATCAGTGCATTGCCTACGGCTGGGTCGATGGTCGCGTCAGCCACTGGCAGCACGCCGGCGAACATGGCGCGACACTGCACAGCCACGTGCAGCCGCAACTGGTGATCGGCCATGGCAACGGCCTGAAGATGGCTGCGCTGGCCGGCTGCGGTATTGCACAACTGCCGTCGTGGCTGATTGAGCAACACTTGCAGGACGGGTCGCTGGTGCAAGTCTTGCCGCAATGGGCAAGTGAAGGGATGGGCATCAGTGTGGCCTGGATCAAAAGCCGCCACGCGCTGCCCAAGGTGCGTGCGGTGGTGGAGGTGCTGGTTGCAGGGTTGGGCGCGGTTGAGTGAAACTCCTTGATTTTCCGAACAAATTTTCCACAGGATGCGCAGATGCCAAACCTCCCGACACCGCCTTCCACGGGCGACGATCCTTACCTTTGGCTGGAAGACGTCGACAGCACGCAGGCGCTGGATTGGGTGCGCGCACAAAACCTCAAGGCCCACGCCCGACTCGCCGAATCCGCGCCTTTCAAGGCGATGCAGGCCGACCTGCTGGCGGTGCTCGATTCGGACAGCAATATCCCTTACGTGGAAAAAATCGGCGCCCACTATTACAACTTCTGGGTCGACGCCGCCCACCCTCGCGGCCTGTGGCGGCGGACCACGCTGGCGCAATATCGCAAGGCGCAACCGGCCTGGGAAACCGTGCTGGACATCGACGCGTTGAATGCCCGGGAAGGTGAGAATTGGGTATGGCACGGCGCCGACTGCCTGCACCCTGGCTATCAACGCGCCTTGGTTGCACTGTCCCGCGGTGGTGCGGACGCGAGTGTCACGCGCGAATTCGACCTGGTCGAAAAAGCCTGGGTCAATGACGGCTTCGAGTTGCCCGAATCCAAGGGCGGGCTGGGTTGGATCGACCACGACAACGTGTATGTGTTTACCGACTTCGGTGCAGACAGCATGACCCGCTCGGGTTACCCGCGCATCGTCAAGCAGTGGCAGCGCGGTACACCCCTGAGTGCCGCGACGATCGTCTACGAAGGCCGGCACGACGATATGTATATCGCGGCGATGCACGACAGCACGCCGGGTTACGAGCGTGATTTCGTCAGCCGCACCCTGGCGTTCTACAACAACGAGCTGTACCTGCGCGCCCCGGATGGCACGCTGAGCAAAATCGACGCGCCGAACTCGGCCGACAAGTCGGTGCACAAAGACTGGTTGCTCCTGCAATTGCGTGATGATTGGGCAGTGGGTGATGGCTATGTGGCTGGCTCGTTGCTGGCGATCAACTTTGCACGCTTCATGGCCGGCGCGCGGGATTTCGACCTGTTGTTCGAACCATCGGACAGCACCTCGCTGGCCGGCATGGACTGGACCCGCAACCACTTGGTACTCAACGTGCTGGAGGACGTCAGAAACCGCCTCAGCGTGCTGACGCCGGGCCCACAAGGCTGGGCACGCAGCGCATTTATCGGCGCGCCGGCGATGGCGACCGTGGATGTGAGCGCCGTCGACAGCGATGACAGCGACGCCGTGTGGATGGTCACCCGAGGTTTTCTCACGCCGGTCACGCTGTCACTGGCCGACCTTGACGCGCAACCTGAAGTGCTCAAAGCCATGCCGGCGTTCTTCGATGCGAGCCGGCATGAGGTTGAACAGCATTTTGCCGTGTCCAAGGACGGCACCCGCGTGCCGTATTTCCTGGTGCACGAACAGGGCTTGCAGTACAACGCCAACGCGCCGACCTTGCTCTACGGTTATGGCGGTTTTGAAGTGTCGCTGTGCCCGGAGTATTCCGGCGGGCTGGGCCGCGCCTGGCTGTCCAAAGGCGGTGTGTATGCCGTGGCGAATATTCGCGGCGGCGGCGAATACGGCCCGCGTTGGCATCAGGCGGCGCTCAAGCACAAGCGTGCGCGCGCCTATGAGGATTTTGCCGCCGTGGCGCAAGACCTGATCAACCGCAACATCACCTCGCCCCGGCACCTGGCCGTGCAAGGTGGCAGCAACGGCGGCCTGTTGACCGGCAATATGCTCACCCAATACCCCGAGTTGTTCGCGGCCGTGGTCGTCCAGGTGCCTTTGCTCGACATGCAGCGCTATCACCACTTGCTGGCGGGCGCCTCATGGATGGAAGAGTACGGCAACCCGGACGTGCCTGAAGAATGGGCCTACATCCAGACGTTTTCACCCTACCACCTGTTCGACCCGGCCAAGACCTACCCGCCGGTGCTGTTCACCACCTCGACCCGCGATGACCGCGTACACCCGGCCCATGCCCGTAAACTTGCGGCCAAAATGATCGATGCCGGCCAGGACGTGACGTACTACGAAAACATCGAAGGCGGCCACGGCGGCGCGGCGGATAATGCCCAGAGTGCGTACATGAAAGCGCTGGTCTATGGCTTTCTGTGGGAGCGCTTGAGCGCCGGCCACGGCTGACTTGCGCTGGCAGGTATGATCGGATGCCCCTTGGATAAGTGAAGAGTCAGATGCGCACACCCTATGTTTTTATCTTGATGTCGATGCTGTTGGCGGGTTGCGGCTCGTCGGGCGCAACCACTGGAAATCATGCGCTCGAACGTCAGCAAAATGCAGCGCTGACGTCCGGTGCGACGCTGGATCCTTACACCGTTGAGAAGCTCAATGCGATTCTCCAAGAGCGTCCAAACTACCGGTTGCTTCCCGCGGGCCAACAGATCGGCCTGATCTCGGAGGCCTTTTTAGGCACGCCCTATGTTGCCAACAAGTTACAGGGCTCACTGAGCACGCCCGAACAGTTGGTGGTCGATTTTCGAGGCCTGGATTGCTTTACCTACCTGGATTACGTCGAGGCCCTGCGACAATCGGCAGCACAACCCGACTTTATGAAAAACCTGCTGCGCACGCGTTATGTTGATGGCGATCTCGACTTTCTGAGCCGTAAGCACTTCTACACGGATTGGGCCTACAGCGGCACGTATAAGCCGGCGCAAGACATCACCGCGCAGATAAGTGCCCATGCCGTTCGCCGCGAAAAACGCCTCAACCAAAAAGCCGACGGCAGTACCTACTTGCCTGGCCTGCCGGTGGTCCAGCGTACGGTCACCTACATTCCTGCCGGTTTTATCGATAAGAAGGTCATCAATCGCCTGCACGAGGGCGATTTTATTGGCATCTATACGCCCTTGGCCGGGCTGGATGTGACCCATGTGGGGTTCTTTATCATGACGGACAAAGGCCCCGTACTGCGCAATGCGTCCTCACATTCAGGCAGCCAGAAGGTGGTGGATTCGCCGTTTCTGGCGTATGTGGCCAACACGCCGGGGATTGTTGTGCTGAGGGCGAAGGAGTAGGTGGGCGAAGTAGGGCTTTAGCGCGCGAGGCCGCAAACGCGGTGGATCGGCAACCTTGAACTTGGGTCTCTATGGGTTTTGTTACAGGCTATCGGGGTTCCAAAAAAATTGACGAAGAGAAGCTTCCCGGCAATGCAATCGAGCAACCAAGCTCAAGCAGGTGCGCAGTTCTTCATATCGCGAAACGGGGTGATTTCCAGTGGGGGCGTCTGCGCACAAAGTGGCGCCCGCCAATAGCCCACGCTGTGCCATTGACCGTGTTTGTACCCAACTTCAGGGTAAGTACCAATATGAGTAAAACCGAGCGCTTCATGGAGGCCTATGCTCCCCGCATTGGGTAATGCGATGCCAGCATAGGCCGCATGGAACCCCTGCTTCTCAAGAAGGGGAAGTAGCTGCTGATAAAGCGCACGAGCTATCCCTCGTCGGTGCACGGCGGGGTCAACGTAGACGGTGACGTCTACCGACCAGCGATAGGCCTCTCGAGTTCGATGCTGGCTTGCGTAAGCGTATCCAACGACCTTGCCGCCCATCTCTGCAACCAGATAGGGGTACGTCCGCAGGGTTACTGCAATTCGCTCCGCCATCTCGTCGATTGTCGGTGGTGCCAGCTCAAACGAGATGACGGTGTCCAACACCATAGGCGCATAGATAGCCTGGATGGCAGAGGCATCAGCGGGTGTTGCAACCCTAACGTTGTAATTCATGTTTTTCCTTGCTGTTTGCCATAATGAACCGTGGCTGGTCCGGGCTGAACCATGCAAGGCATCAACCGGGATCAGAATATCGCGCTGGATTCGTATATCACCCTTTTGAAAAGCTTCATCACATCCGCGAATCGAAGCGAGGCTCGATCACTGTATAGGGAGCTTCTGCTCCTGCAGGCCTGGCTGCGGGATGTCCACGATCACTTCTTTCCCCCCAAGAACCTTCGCCAGGAATAGTGCAGTCAGCCCGCCAAAGAACTGCGAAATAATGAAGGGTGCAGCATCTGAAATACGTATTCCCGAGAATGTATCGGTGAACCCGCGAGCAATGGTCACTGCCGGATTCGCAAAGCTCGTGGAGGACGTGAACCAGTAGGCTGCGACAACATACGCGGCAACTACCTGAGGCACTTTTGCTTTGTGATATTTATCGCACAGCAGAATTGTCAGTACCAATCCCGACGTTGCCAGGTACTCACTGAACCACTGCGAGGGTCCTGTGCGAGCGTGGTGGGAGAACTCGACCAAGGGCAGCTCAAACATCAAGTGCGCGGCGAATACACCGAAAATCGCACCCATCGTTTGAGCTACCACGTAGGGGCCCAGTTGCTTGCTGCTCAGTCCTCCGCGCAAATAGTCGACTACAGAGACTACCGGGTTGAAGTGCGCACCCGAAAAAGTGGAGAAGCACACGATCAGTACATACAAGCTCGTGCCAGTTGCCAGCGCATTGGCAAGAAGCGCTAGCGCATCGTTACCGTTGGCCAGGCGCTGACCCATGATTCCAGAACCAACTACGGTGCACAGCAGAACTGCTGTACCGAGAAACTCAGCCAAGATCTTCCGTGAAGTACTCATTGGATAGGCTCTATGAGGAGAGATTTTAGGGGTAGCGGCTACTGAGATGGCTCGTAGCCGCAGACGCTGTTACGAGCAGCAGGACTTGGGCTTAACGGGCTGACTTCCCTCCACGACATACAGCGCATCGCCTGCGGAAAGGTAGGCATCCTGTGAGGCTAACTCCGTGGGCACGCCACGCTTGTAAACTCTGCCGCTATCTCCGGTGAGTTCGCGGCCAGGCCCTCGGTAGATCACCGTTGCAGGTGTCCCATTCTGAACTTCGGGTTTGGTACCGGTGACAGTGACGGAGTAGAACCGGACAGAGCCAATTCGCTTGGTTGAGGCGTCGTTCCGGGCCTCAATCTTTATTCCCGTGAGACCGACTTCCTGAAGCTGCTTGTAGAACTCCTGCTCCTGAAGTACGCCTGAGTAGCAGGCCGACCACAGCTTGGTGTCTCGTTTCAATTCGTCAGGAATGGCGATATCTGAGACGTTGTCAGAAATTGCAAAACGGCCACCTGGTTTCAGTACCCGATAAATTTCGGCGAAAACATTCTGCTTTTCGGTCTCACCAACTAGATTGATCACGCAGTTCGAGATCACCAGATCGACAGACTGGCTGTCGATAAGAGGCTTGGACTGGGAGCTATCGCTGATGAACTGCTCGAAGTTTTTCCACGATGCCCAATCAGCACAAGGCTCTGTACGCAGGCGTTCCTCGGCCAGCTCCTGATCGATTTTCAAGTTGCTCGCGGAGGCCTGGTAGAAACGCAAAGGTGCGCTATCCGTTGCCTTCTGAAACGCCTTCGCTTCTTCACGAGCGATCTGCAACATGCTTGGGTTGATGTCGATACCAAAGACAGCACCGTTACTACCGGCGATTTGGGCAGCGACGTAGCAATTCAGACCGGCCCCTGAGCCCAAGTCCAGGACGACATCACCTTCGCGCACATACTTGGTCGGGTTACCGCAACCGAAGTTGGCTTCGATGATTCGCTTTGGAATGTTCTTCAGGTACTGGGCACCATAAGCGTCGCTGCAGCAGCTCTCAGTCAGCTGCGATTCAAGGACAACGTTGCCGTTGCTCAACGCTTCGGTGTAGTCCGCGATGATTGTGTTTTCAATTGCAGAAGTCATTGCTCACATCTCCCGTTCAGCAGCACGAACTACCATCAGCGCAGCACGATTCCTCGGCTGAGCCTGCGATGGGCACAAGCCCTTTGGTGACCTTGGGGTCTCGAACTGAAGGCGTGTTGCAGTCGAAGAAGCCGCTCTTGTCCAAGTCTGGCTCGACATAGCAGCGCACTGGTATGAATTGGCCTTGGTAAGGCGCTGACATCAGCAGATTGAAGGTCTTCTCGCACACCGCGGTACGGACGCCGCGCTGGTAGGTATGGCCGTCGTCGTCGACCGTATGTTTCCAAGGACCTTTGTAGATAACGGCATGCCCTTGGTCGAGGCACACGCCGGCCTTACCCTTGTATGCGCTCACGGTGAACAGGCGGAACTCAATGCCGTCCTGAATGGAGACAGGCACCTCGGATGCCAGCTCATAGGTGATGCCATGGAAGCCCGCCTCGCAGAGCTGCTCGGCAACAGCAGACTCGGTGAGTGCGTTATTACACTCCAACCCCTCAACAGTGAAGGCCCGGAGCGCTACGGCTTCCTCATCAGACAGAATCGCCGGAAATACCAGTCGACCATGACGTTGCAGTCGCTCACAGAGCGATTGCGCGATTCGGCCAAACTCGGGCTCGGCATTGAACCCTTCCCAGTAAATGTTCGCGAACACGGCCGCAGTGGAGTTGGCTTCGTCCGAACTCGGACTGAACACTACGCCCTGAGCTTGCCCATACTGGGCTGTGAGTTCGTCATTGCGGCTCGCGGAGCAGATGAAAAGAGTGTCTTTGCCGTTCTTGAGCGACCTGCTCAACGACTCGTTATGAGCGCGCCAAGCAATATGGCCCGGCACCTGAAGACCATCGGTTTGGTTGGCCAGCCTGAGAGCCGCCTGCAACAAAGTAAGTGACGACATCTATTATCTCCTTAGCATTTCAGGCAGCAACGTTTGAACACACCTGCTTCTGGCGGTGTGACCGAGTCCATGAAGAGCTTGTCCAGGCGGGAATCCGAATGCTGCCAGTCGAAGTGAAACTCGTGCTCCTCCAACTGCAGTTCCTTCACCGTGTCGTTGTTGAGCAGCGGTGAGCCCTTGTAGAGATGCAGCCGAGTTTCAAACTGAATGGGGTCGACGATGTTCTCCAGCTCGTTGCGAGCAATGAAATCGTGCAGCTCGGCCATGTCCTCAAGGCTCACCCAAGGGTTGAACGTGATGAAGGTCGGGTTAACCTTGACGCTGGCCTCTTTCAGAAACGCCAACGCCTCCTCGATCATGGGCACGTTCATTTCCTTGAAGACCTGGTCGAGAACTTCCTGCTTGGGGAACTCCAGCGCGGTGGTGATGAAGGCAAGCCCGAGCTGCCCCATTTCTGTGATGGCGTCCTTGTTCTCCAGAATATGATCCACGCGAGTGGTGAAGTCATAAGTGAGATCAGGGAACTGCGAATGCAGAGTCCGGATGATTTTCAAACCATGCTTCTTGGCATTGAAAAAATCGGCATCCGTGAACGTGAGGTGAGTCATGCCCTGTGCAACGAGGTTCGCCACGTCGCGCTCAACGAGATCGTCGGAGACCAAAAGCACCTTGCCGTCATAGGCCGCATACACCGAACAGTAGGAACACTTATGGTGACATCCGCGCGACCCTTCGACCCCACCCACAACTTTCTTTTCGCCGAGCAACTTCTCCAGCTGAGGTTGCGGATATTTGTGTAGAGGCGGTGCCAGGTCCCTGCGCGGCAGGCGGAATCCGTCACGGATCAACTGAGGCACAACGATCTCACTGGAAAGGCCGCGAGTCCGATCGATCACTCCGCGCAGATCTTGGTCCTGTTCGCCACTCAGATGTTTGGCCAAGCTGACAATAGGTTTTTCACACTCGCCTGCGATTGCATAGTCACCGTATTTGGAGGCCAGGCTTTTTGCATTGATGGTCGCGTATTGACCGAAGAAGCAAACTTTTTGGGAGGGCTTCGCTTCTTTAAGCTGCTTGGCCAACTGCGTTCCCGCAGTCAGAGAGTCAAAAAGCGGTACGCAGATGAAGACCACATCTGCGTCGCTGAATCTCTCCAGGGAAAGTCCCTCGACGTAGATATCGATGAGCTGCGCGTCGATATCTGCATCGAGTAGGGCTGTGGTTGCAGATATCGCGTTGAGCGGTTGATACCCCCCTTCGAATGTACTGGCGACCAGATAATTCATTCTCTTTCTCCTTGAGTTCAGGCACGACAATTCGGTGACTGGAGTCACTGTTGGTTTTGTAGGAATTCGAAGTTAAGGCGATATCAGCAGAAGAACTGCCAGCCCTATGAATGCTTGTAGAACTGAGCCTGCTGTCACCAAGCGCATGTATCTGCCGGTGCTGTATTCGGGAAAAGCGTCCGATTTGACCAGCCAGTAATAGCTGTCGTTAGGGAGAATGGCGACAAAGGATCCGAGACACACGGCGAATGTGACGCTCATCAAGTCCACCCCGCTGGACGCCAGGATCGGCGAGAGAACAGGAGGGATGGCAGCGAAGGTCGCAAGCGAAGAACCATTCAGTGTTTTGAATACCGCTGCCAACAGGAACACCGCAACCAGAATATGCGTGGTGCTGCCCGACGCGCTGAATGCCTGCTGAATCAGATCCTTGGGAAGCACCCTACCAAGGGCCTGCCCCAACGCAGATGCACAGCCGATGGTGAACAGTAGCGAGCTGGTTCTACGCATCGCTTTGGAGAGCAGATCTTGAACCTCACCAGGTTTGCAGCTAATCGCGATCAATAACGATGTGGCGATCAGCGCACCGGCGGGCGTAGTAAAGAACTCGATTACAGAGTGCTGGTTCTTTGTGAGGGTGTACCCGGCGACCAGGAGCGCGAAAAATACTGCCAGAGGCAGAATTACTTTGAAAACCGAGTCCTGAGGCACGGTCGGGGCCGTCGAATTCTGGGGGAATGAAAAGTCTGTGCGAGTCGTCCAGTACGTCCAGATCGTTCCAGTTATCCACGTGACGACGGTGAGCAGCAACCCTAGATACAGAAACTTTGGGTCATGAGTGTTGGCTCCCAGCCCAATCCCGATGATCAGCGGGCCTGCGGGCATCAGCAGCTTGAACCCTGAGTAGCATCCTATGGCGATGTATTTCCTGTGTTGCCCCGCAATGGGAGCAAGAGAGGCGTAGGCCGTATCGGGACAAACCATCCCAGCACCCAAAAGGGGTGATAGAGAGATACCGAATTTTCCAAAAGACACACTGCCTTGCGTCGAGATCCATCCGGCAATGAAAAACGCGCTCAGGATGACGATGGCGAAATAGCCGAGGTTGTTTGCGAAGCCTTCGCTCAGCGATTGAAATACGTCACCGCTGCTAGTGCCGGCAAGAAGAGGGATTAGAATCGCGCCCAGTAGCATTGCGACAGGGAGAGGCATGGAAACGCTGCTCCATAGGTTCCGTAAACGGGAACCTGTTTTCGTCCTAAGCGCTTCTACCAACATCCTTGTGTCTCCGAAAGCTACCGGAATTGCCGTTTGATAGGGCCGCAGGCCTTGCCTTCAGTCCACAATCGCAAAATACGTTGCGAGTCGCAACTAATATATTGGAACAATTTTGCTAGGGCTTATACCCAAAAAAATGTGTCGCTTCGGGTGCTAAGGTGTTATTAGCGTTTCCCCGGAATTGCGAGCCGAGTGCTATGACAAAGATTGATCAGATCGACCAGGATGCCGAACAGCTTTACGAAGCGCTTAGTCACTTGGTTCGCGTCTACCAGTTTCGTGACAGAGACCGCAGCTGCTGCGAAGGGTTATCCGTAACTCAATGCTACGCGCTGGAGCACGTGATAAAGGCTGGGCCTGTTCGCGTTCAATCGCTGGCGAGTGAGCTTTATCTAGACAAGAGCAATGCCAGCCGGCTGGTGGACTCACTTGCCAAACAAGGGCTGGTGCGCCGCGTACCCGACGAAACGGACGGCCGAGCGTTAGCCATTACAGTTACACCAGAAGGCACGGCCATCTATGAAAGTATTCGGTCGGATTTGGTGGGAGAAGCTCGCGATCTTGCCTGTGATTTGTCGAAAGAAGCACGTGACGGGGCGATACAAATGCTTCGCCGTTTCGCCAACGCCACAGAACAACGCTGCGGCTTGAAAGACTTCAGTCGTGACGAGTACCTGCCAAGCAAATGCTGCTGATTTACAGGTTCAGTAATGCAACCGGTTGTAGGTAGGTCTAGCTAGGCAGTAACTATCAAAGGGTAGTGGTTCTATCCCTGTACATGATCCAAAGCTTGTATTTGGCATCAGTGAAAACATCCGCCCACACATCGCCCAGGCGAAAACCGATCAATACGTTGCGTGCAGCGGCCTCGGCTTCAGCGCAACGATGAACCAGATCCCCAGCCAAGCCACCCAGTCCCGTTGGGGTTGTGGATCGTGAGATCCAGATAGGAGAGGGCATTCACCCTCTAAGAGCGATGAGCGTTCTTGAATTCTGCGAACTATAGTCATCCTGCTATGCGGTGATTAACCACACTCACGGCATAAGGGCATTTACATAGTTCAACGATTGCAGACCACTTACGAGCCTGGGGAATACTATGCAAAAACTTGAATGGGTGTGTGTTCTGACGGGGTGCATCGGACTTTTTGCGTGTTCAGACCAGCGATCAGTTATGGAACCGTACGAAACGAGCCTGAAGGTTGGTAGTTCCAATGCCAAGAACTTCCATTCTGTTTTGCATTTTCCGTCCGGAACCGCCTTGCATTACCCAGGTTACGTGGTTGCGCTCGAAAAAAGCCCACAATCGATAGTGGGTGGTCCCAAGCCCTACCCACAGGTAAGTTTTGTAAGAAGTGGTCAGTACATAAACAGCGAGCAAACGAGTGCGGGTGATACGTCCAATATTATCAGCAGATTTCAGCGCAACGATCCGAAGGCAATGTTCATCTCACATATCGTTCAGAATCGCTATACCCAGAACGTTGCGGTGTTGTCCAAGCCCTACGTTTCCACCTCACATTGTTTTGTTTACAACGCTTATGCCGCTAAACCATTGGCACTCATAAAAGAGGATTATGACCTCGCTAAAATCAGCGATTGGCACGCCTGCAGAATCTCCACGAACCTGGATAAGGTGGACGCGAAAGCCTACCAATTGTATGACTATGGAAAGTACGCGTTGGCCTCGTTGGAAACCAACCTTACGCAAGACCTGCTCGACGGTAGTTATACGCACATTCTGGTTATTGTTATGGGCTGGAATACCTCTCAGCAAGAGGCAATCCGAAACTTTAATGACCTCACCGGCAACGTAATTGCGGCCTCGCTTGAGGACAAACGAGGCCTCCAGGAAAACGAGATCAATCGCAAGGAGGCACTGGATACACAGAAAGCTATCAATGGACCATTCAGGCCACTAGTGATTGGCGTCACCTGGCCTTCCTATTGGTCGAACTCTGCCGGTAACGTATTGAGCTACTCAAATAAGGCAGGCGACGCAGATGAAGTCGGATTGTCTTGGCTCAATAAAATTCTGAACGAGACAATTCCCAAGAGCCTGGCCGCTTCAGGTAGCCCCGCACGTGTGGTTGCACTAGGGCATAGCTTTGGGGCTCGGGCAATGACGAGGGCTGTTTTCAGTTCGCCTGCGCTGGTACCTATAGATAACCATTTCCCTGATCAGAAGATGGTGACTAGCTCCGTTGATCTCGCCGTCGCTTTACAAGGTGCAATGAGCATCAATCGGTTTGTAGCTGGCTTGAGCAGTGAGGGCGCTCCTTACCGTGATTATGCGAAGTTAAAAAACACTCAGTTGGTACTTACTGCCGCGGCTAATGACAGTGCGGTGGGCTCTCCATTTATCATTTGGACGTCACCAGCAGGGTCGATCAGTTCTTATCATAAAGCTTGCGACTCGCCCGATTCGCCTTATAAGGATATATTTAATTGTATGACCGCGTCTGATACTTCGGCAGCGTCGGCAGGCAGCTTCAGTATCTGCAAGCATGGGGGGCAAGCTTGTAATGATCCATTCGATGGCAATCGGCAAGTCCGGAAGGTCTCTTATATAAACGTGTCGGACGGCATCACCCAATTTAATTCTCCGGGATCAGGAGGTGGTGCGCATAGCGATATTTATCGCGTGCCCATGGGGCGTCTACTGTGGAAGTTGATAGAGGAATATGCCGTAAATAAATGATGGTTCTTATGAGCGAGGTTGGTATCGTCGATTTTTTTGAGAGCTGTAAGGCAGGCTTTGCCTGCCTGGTCTTTTTAACGTTTGCTAGAAGTTATACGGTTGCGATCTTGAATCGCTAAGGTGATTGAGTCAGTAGCGCTAGAGCAGTAATAAAATTGCTTGGCTCGATAAGAGGAGGGCTGTTTGTTTTCCATATGGCGGGCCTTAGTATGCTTTGGGTGGCACAGGCAAATGCGAGAAGGAAAGTTAAAACCGAAAATGCTTTTTGAGTATTCAGTTTGAATTGAGCCACGGTACTGTCACGGAGGCGACGTTTACAGTGAACTTCGCCGCTGCATGAGCTAACGTTCATGCCTACGCTTTTCCGATAACTCGCTGGATACCGCCCCTATGAGAGATCTGCCGCCCACCGCGACCTTGCGTGCTTTTGAAGTTGCGACCCGCCACCCGACGTTTACAGCCGCCGCACAGGAGTTGCATGTGACTCAAAGCGCGGTCAGTCACCAGCTCAAGCACCTGGAGGCGCTTTGGGGCGTGCAGTTGTTTGAGCGTGGCAAGGCGTTACGCCTCACGGCGGCGGGGGCTACGCTGGCGCCCATCGTGCGGGAGTTTTTCATCAGCCTGGAGGCGACGTTGGGTGACTTGCGCGAGCAAAAGGGCAGGGTGCGACTCAGCGTCAGCACCACCTATTCCTTCGCGCTCAAATGGTTGCTGCCACGCTTGCCACGTCTGGCTCGTCAGCGCCCCGAGCTGTTGGTCTCGCTGGACACCACGGATAAAATCATCCACTTCTCGCACGGCCAGGCGGATGTTGCGATCAGGCTGGGCAAGGGCAATTACCCAGGTCTGCATTCGGAGTTCCTGTTTGGGGAGCAGGTATTCCCTGTGGCCAGCCCCGAACTGCTGCGACGCGTGGGGACGCCGCAGAGCCCCGCAGACTTGTTGCACTTCCCGCTGCTGACGCGCGATGGCGCCGAGTTGGTGCCAAAGTGGGAGGTGTGGTTTCAAACCGTCGGCCTGGCCTATTTGCCGCTCAAGGAGAGCGTCAGGTTTGGCGATACCAACATGACGGTCGAGGCGGCCTTGCTCGGCCAGGGCGTTGCATTGGTGCGCAGCGGGCATGTCGAGAAGGAAATCAGCGATGGCCGTTTGGTGCGGCTGTTCGACATACCGCTGCCATCGCCGCTGGCTTACTACTTCGTCTGCCCCAAGGGCATCGAATCGCAGCCGCACATCGCCAGCTTTCGCCAATGGCTGGTCAGTGAGGCGCTGAAAGTACAGGCGTAGACAAGCGAGTTATGAGCATCTGCTCATGGCGCAATGAGGAGACTTCGCTTTAGCTCCGGCGCCGCATTGCCTACAGTGGCGCATGCCTATTCATCTCGTGTTCCTCGTGCTGTTCGCCGCGCTCCTGCATGCCAGTTGGAACGCGCTGCTGCGTAGCGGCGCCGATCGGCTGTGGTCGATGACGGTGATGTGCGTCGCCATCGCCATCACCAGTGTGGTTGCTGCGACATTCATGGCGTCCCCGGCGATTGAAAGTTGGGGCTACGCGGTGGTGTCGGGGTTGCTGCATGTGGGCTACAACCTGTTTCTGGTGCGCAGTTACCGGGTTGGCGACCTGGGGCAGGTCTATCCGATTTCACGTGGATCGTCGCCGGTGCTGATCACTTTTGGTGCCGCCGTGTTTGCCGGAGAAAGCATCACCCCCGGCGAGCTCGTCGGTATTGCGCTGGTGTCGGGCGGGATTATTTCGCTGGCTTTCAGAGGCCGCAGTCTGTCGGTTCCCAGCTTGCCCTATGCGCTGGGAACGGGCGGCTTTATCGCGGCCTACAGTGTGGTCGACGGCATCGGTGCGAGGCTCTCCGGTGCGCCGCTTGCCTACACGGTGTGGATGTGCGCCCTGTGGGGCGTGCTGATGCCGGTGGTCTACATCGGCCTGCGCGACAGCCGCAGCTTGTTCTGCGTCCGGCCCGGAACAGTGACCGCGTTGGTCGGCGGCCTGGTCTCATTGCTCGCGTATGGAATGATCATCTACGCCATGAACGAAGCGCCCCTGGGCGCGGTATCGGCACTGCGCGAAACCAGCGTGCTGTTCGCGGCGTTGATCGGCTATGCGTTTCTTGGCGAGACGCTCACTGCACGCCGGATACTGGCGTGCGTGGTGATAGCCGGCGGTACGCTCATCATCGGCTGATACAGCCAACAGCTCAGGAGCTATGTTCAATGGTCAATGTCTCGCAGGCACCGCTGATTCTAATCACGGGTGGCAGTCGTGGAGTGGGGGCCGCCACCGCCCGGCTGGCCGCCGAAAGGGGTTATGACGTGGCTATCTGCTACGTTGCCAACGAATCCGCAGCGCTGGCCGTGGCTGCGGATGTAGAAGCACTGGGGCGCCGGGCGTTGGCGATGCGGGCCGACAGTGCCGACCCGCAACAGGTGGCCGACTTGTTCGCGGCCATCGACCGCAGGTTCGGACGTATCGACGTGCTGGTCAATAACGCCGGGATGCTGGGGCCTCAGTCTCGCCTGGAAGACCTTGGCATGGAGCGGATGCAGCGCATCTTTGCGGTCAATGCCATTGGGCCAATACTCTGTGCCCAACAGGCGGTGAAGCGCATGGCTTACCGCCACAACGGCCCGGGCGGTGTGGTGATCAATGTCTCTTCGGCGTCGGCGCGCCTCGGCAGCCCCAATGAGTATGTCGACTATGCGGCGTCAAAGGGCGCGTTGGAGACGTTCACCATTGGGTTTGCAAAGGAGGTGGCGCGCGAAGGCATACGCGTCAACTGTATCCGCCCCGGGCATATCTATACCAACATGCACGCCAGTGGCGGTGAGCCGGGGCGGGTCGATCGGGTCAAGGATTCGATCCCCATGGGGCGCGGTGGTCAGCCCGAAGAGGTGGCTCGCGCGATTCTATGGCTGGCGAGCGCGGAGGCATCCTTCGTTACCGGTACATTCCTCGACGTGACGGGCGGTAAATGAGCCGGCGCCACGGCTCATCGGCTGCTTGCGCCCGGTTCAAGTCAGCGCGGGCTGCCTGACCTTGCGACTCAATCCCGGTGTCTGCCCCGTAATGCGCTTGAATGCACGACTGAAGGCGGCCTGGGAGGTATAGCCCAAGCGCTGCGCCACCTCTTCAATCGGCAGCCTTTCGAGGGTCAGCCACTGGCTTGCAAGCCGCATTCGCAGTTCGGTGACATAGCGCAGCGGGGTCATGCCGATAGTCACTTGAAAGCGCTCGGCGAACACCGAGCGCGAGGTATTGCAGTGCTCGGCCAGCTGCGCAACGGTCCATTCGCGACCCGGTTGTTGGTGGAGCGCAAGCAGCGCACCGGCCAGGCGTGGATCGCGCAAGGCGGCGACCAGCCCAGAGGCGTTGCCGCAGGCGCACTCCACCCAGCCGCGAACGACCATGGCCGCCACCACGTCGGCCAGCCGCGCGAGGATACCAGCGAAGCCGACACGGGCGGCGCTGACCTCGCGTTCCATGGTGGTCAGGATCGGCACCAGTCCGGGGTAACGCTGGCCACCGGCATCAATCAGCATCAGGCCCGGCATCAGCCGACCAAGCCCATGGATGCTGCCCAGTTCAAACTCCATGCAGCCACTGAACACAATAGTTCTTGGCGTAGGGCTGCCGTCGGTCCCGGTATCCACCGCGCTGACGGTGTCGCCCAGAGGGGCGCCGTCTAAACGGTCGATGTCTTGAACCGGCACGTCCGTATGGGAAAACAGTTGATGGGCCGCGCCATGGGAAATAAACACGGCGTTGCCGGCAGACAGCGCGTAGGTGGTTCCGTCCTCCATCTTTAACACCGCAGTGCCGACGGCCATGAAGTGGAACCAGGCGTGCCCGGGTTTTTCCGCGAAGCCCAAACCAAAGGTCGGCCCCGTTTGGATACGCCGGTATTCGACCCCACGCAGGCGCATGCCGCGTAACAGCTCGTTGATGAGATCTGAGGAAAGCGCAAACTGATCTGTAGGCATCGTTCAGGTGTTTTGATCAAAAAGTAGAGACTTTAGATCATAGATCATCCGGATTCCCGTGCCTAGACTGCGGCTCGCAATGAAGATTGGGAGATCCGTGCAATGACTGACTGTGTGTGTAATACCGTTTCCGATAGCCCGTGCGGCGTCGACTCGGACCTAGAACCTGCAACCCCCGCGTGGATGGCAGTATTTTCCCTGGCCATGGGGGTGTTCGGATTACTGACCGCTGAGTACCTTCCAGCCAGTTTGTTGACGCTGATGGCGACTGACCTGGGCGTGTCCGAAGCGCTGGCTGGCCAGGCAGTAACGGTGACGGCCGTGGTGGCGTTGTTCGCCGGCTTGTTGGTACCAGGCCTGACCCGTGGCATCGACCGACGGTGGGTGTTGCTGGGTTTTTCCACGTTGATGGTCGCCTCCAATCTGTTGGTCGCCGTTTCCTCCAGCTTCGTGGTGCTGTTGTTGATGCGTATCTTGCTGGGCATTGCCCTTGGCGGGTTCTGGAGCATGGCGGCGGCAGTAGCGATGCGCCTGGTGCCGAGTGCCTTGTTGCCCCGGGCGTTGTCGATCATCTTCAGCGGCATCGCCATCGGCACGGTCGTTGCGGTACCGCTGGGCAGCTACTTGGGTGGGCTGTATGGCTGGCGCAGCGCGTTCTTTGCGGCGGCGGCGGTAGGCATGGTCACGCTGGCTTTTCAGGCGTTCACTCTGCCGCGCCTTGCGCCGCGCCGACCGGCACGCCTGCGCACCGTTCTTGAGGTGTTGCTGCGCCCGGGCATCGCCATGGGGATGTTCGGTTGTGTGCTGGTGCACAGCGGGCACTTCGCGATGTTCACCTATGTTCGGCCCTTCCTCGAGGGGACTACGGGTATCGGCGCCCAAGGGCTGTCACTGATGCTGCTGGGGTTCGGTGTCGCAAACTTCGTCGGCACGCTGTTGGCCGGGAGGCTGCTGGAGCGCCACCCGCTGGCCACGCTGGTGTTGATGCCCGCACTGGTCGGCGTCGCCGCACTGGCGTTGGTGCTGTTGCCGGCCTCGGTGCCGGGGCAGGCGGTCCTGCTGGCGATCTGGGGCCTGGCCTTTGGTGGCGTGCCGGTGGCGTGGTCGAACTGGGTCGCCAGCTCGGTCCCTGACCAGGCGGAAAGCGCCGGGGGCATGGTGGTGGCCTCGGTGCAGTCCGCCATTGCCACGGGCGCCGCCGCTGGCGGTGCGGTGTTCAGCCTCGGTGGAAGCGCAGGCGTATTTGTAGCCGCGGCCGTGTTGATGCTGCTGGCCGCGTTGCTGATCGCGCTGCGTGTTCGCGTCCCCTCCGCCCATGGCATCCGCCAGTCCAAGCCCGCGTTGCATCTTTGATCCGGTTAGCCAAACCGTTTCGAACCCGTTCGTAACGTGCTTGAGCATTTCTTGCGCAATACGCGCATGGGATAGATGATCTGGGACTTCATTCCCGTTGATTAACCCACCGCGCTCCAGGTCTGAATGGCTCTAAAGCGTAAATGGCGTTAGCATTCCCACCACTCGGCTTAAACAGCCTGTTTTTCAGATCAGGGTCGCATTGTGGAAAAGCTAAAACGCCTCCAAAGTGGAATCGAAGGGCTCGACGCTCTGCTCAAGGGAGGGCTGGTCGCGGGCGCCTCCTACATAATCCAGGGGCGGCCAGGTTCTGGCAAAACGATCCTGGCCAACCAACTTGGGTTCCATCATGCGAACAATGGAGGCCGGGTTCTGGTCGCCACACTGCTGGCCGAGTCACACGACCGTCTGTTTCAATTTCTTTCTACTCTGAGCTTTTTCGACGCATCCAAAGTGGGCGCCGACATTCAGTTTGTCAGCGCGTTTGATACGTTGGAAAACGAAGGGCTGGACGAGGTGGTAAAACTGCTTCGGCGCGAGATAAGTCGCCAAAAAGCTACAGTGATGGTGGTAGACGGCTTGCTTAATGCTCGCTCAAAAGCCGACTCGCACATCGACACCAAGAAATTCATTTCCGAGTTGCAAGGGCACGCCGCTTTCGCGGGTTGCACGGTGCTATTTCTGACCAGCTCCCGTCTCGACGACGGCAGCCCTGAGCACACCATGGTTGATGGCGTCATTGAAATGGGCGAAGAGCTGTTTGGCACCCGCTCGGTACGTCGTATTCAACTGCGTAAAACTCGCGGCAGTGGAGCCATGACAGGCCTTCATGAGTGTGAGATTACCGACAATGGCTTGGTGGTTTACCCTCGTCTCGAAAGCCTTTATAGCCACCCGTCCGCCCCCGACAGCGCCGACATGACGCGTATTGCCAGTGGCATTGGTTCGCTGGACGGCATATTGGGTGGCGGCCTTTACAGTTCCAGCGTGTCTCTGGTCATGGGCCCCTCCGGCATTGGTAAAACGACGCTGGGCCTGAAATTTCTGGCCGAGTCGACGGTGGAAGCTCCAGGACTGCATTTTGGCTTTTATGAAAGCCCGCAACGGTTGCGACTCAAAGGCCAATCATTGGGTATCGATATCCAAGGCATGGAGAACAGCGGCGCCCTGAGCATTGCCTGGCAGCCTACCACTGAGGGGTTGCTGGATGGGTTGGGCGCACGCTTGTTGAGTCTTGTAGAAGAGAAGGGCATCAAGCGCCTGTTCATCGATAGCCTTAGCGGTATGACACGAGTTTCTACAAATCCGGCGCGAATTACTGACTTCTTGAGTGCGCTGATGAATGAACTGCGCTCCAGGGGCGTAACCGTATTCGCGTCCTGGGAAATGCGTGATCTATTTGGCTCCGAGGTCAGCGCGCCAAACTCTGACCTGTCCAGCATCGTCGATAACTTGATGCTGATGCGTTTCTCTGAGAATCACTCTGAACTAAGCAGGACGCTTTCCATTCTTAAGGTACGAGATAGCTCTTATGACCCCTCCAGATTTGAGGTTGTCATCCAAGATCGCGATGTTTTCCTGAAAAAGGCTTCGAGACATGAACCTTCAGCCCCCACTGGGACATCGCCCGGTTCACTTTCTTAAGCTTTTGAGTGGGTTGAATTAACATGACCACCATCCTGGTCGTCGATGACGAGTATTTGATCGCTGACATTCTCAGCTTCGCGCTGGAGGATGAGGGGTTCATGGTGGTGACTGCCAGCAATGGTCGAAAAGGACTGGAAGTGCTGGATAGAGAACGGCCAGCCTTGATCATCACCGATTTTATGATGCCCGTGATGGACGGCCTGGAATTTGCCACAGCCGTTCGAGCCCTCCCGTGCGCTAATCAATTGCCGATCATCCTGATGAGCGGTGCTCAGGCACACATCGGTATGCAGAGATCGGACCTGTTTGATGCGGTATTGGCGAAGCCATTCAACATCGACTTGATCATTGCCGAAGTTAAAAGGCTACTCGCCTCTGATCAGTGAGTACTGCCTCTACCTGCCCGGAGCCACGTGGGATCGGGCTCCGCTAGCCCGGCTGCAGCTCAGCCCTGGATCGGTAGTCATCAGGTTTTCCTTGAGTCCAATTTTCTTCTGTTTTAATCAACCTTTGACACGCGCACGTGTGGGGTTTTCTGCCGTGGTCGTTGCCGGTTGAAATACGCCTTTTGACTCAACCGAATTGCCCTGCCGATTCAACGGCGGTTTTTGGTTTCCTGCTACGTGTCAGCTGATAGGCAATTGCCAGCCATATGAACCACCCCGGCATGACCATCAACGCCACGCGTGTGTCAGGTCTCAATGCCAGCAGGCAGAGCACGAAGCCCATAAAAGCCAGTGACAACCAGGCCATTGGCACGCCGCCTGGCATCTTGTAAGCAGATTTGGCGTGAAGCTCAGGACGTTTTTTGCGATAGGCAATGTAAGACGCGAGGATGGTCGACCACGTGAAGATCACCAGGATCGCCGACACGGTGGAAACGATGGTGAAAGCTGTCATGACTTGCGGAACGATGAACAGCACGAGCACACCTGACAGCATCAACAGTGTCGTGAAGGCCAGGCTCAACAGAGGCACGCTGTTGCCCGATAGACGCCGAAAAATACCCGGAGCGTTGTCTTGATTCGCCAGCCCGAACAGCATGCGGCTGGAGGAGAATACGCCGCTGTTGGCCGATGACGCGGCGGATGTCAGGACCACGAAGTTAACGATGCCGGCTGCTGCGGGAAAGCCTGCGACGAGGAAAAGCTCGACAAAAGGGCTTTTTACCGGTGAAACCTGTTGCCAGGACGTCACGGCAATAATGCAGGCCAATGCCAACACGTAGAACAGGATGATTCGCAGCGGAATCGAGTTGATTGCCTTGGGTAACGTCCTCTGCGGAGCGCGGGTTTCTGCTGCAGCGGTGCCGATCAACTCGGTGCCGGCAAATGAGAATATCGCCATCTGAAAGCCGGCAAAAAACCCCAGCAAGCCATTAGGGAATGCAGCCTGCTTATCCACCAGATGGCTTAGCGACGCGGTGACGCCATTGGGCGAAACGAACGAGCTGGCAATCAGTACGATGCTGACCCCGATAAGCGTTACGACGGCGATGATCTTAATGATCGCGAACCAGAATTCGACTTCACCGAAAAGCCTGACCGTCAGCACATTCAAGGCAAACAGTGTCGCCAGCATCCCGATAGCCGGTATCCAGGCAGGCAGATGGGGAAACCAGTACTGGAAAAAACCGCCGACGACGACGGCATCGCCGATCACTGCAACGCTCCAGCTTAGCCAATAGGACCAGCCGAGAAAAAATGCAGCGCGAGGCCCCAGGTAGGCGCCGGCAAAATCCGCAAAGGTCTTGAAATTCAAATTGGAAAGCAGCATTTCGCCCATGGCACGCATGATGAAGTAAACGAACAGGCCAATGATCATGTAGATAAGAATGATCGAGGTGCCGGAGAGGGCGATGATCTTTCCGGAGCCCATGAACAACCCTGTACCAATGGCTCCGCCCATTGCCATTAACTGGATGTGACGATTGCTGAGCGTGCGCTGCAGCGCAGGCTGCTCAACCTGCTCTGATAGATTCGATTTCATTTCAAAACCTCTTGATTTTATGTTTTTGAGTTTTGGCAGAAAAGTGCATAGTCAGCGCCATTGTCAGGATGCAATGGCGGGTGACGGTGTTGGTTTATGGTGGACAGCGCCGGCCCCTTGCACATGCCTGGGGGCGGCTTTGGTCGGCTGCTGATCAAGCCTCTGGAACAGGTTTTTTATATGTTCAGGTTGATCACGCCGTCTTCGGGCGGATGCTCAAGCGCGCTTGCTCTCGAAGCCATGCAGTACGTTCACCGCGTTGATTCCGATTTCATCGACCATATAGCCGCCTTCCATCACAAACAGGGTGGGGCAACCCACACTCGCTATCAGCTCGCCGATCCCGATGAAATCCTCGCTTTCCAGCAGGAAGTGACTGATCGGGTCGTCCTTGAAGGTGTCGACCCCCAGTGAGATCACCAATACCTGCGGCGAGAATTGATGGAGTTTCCTGCAGGCATGCAGCAGGGCGTCGCGGTAGGTATCCCAGGCGGTGTTTTTCGGCAGCGGGTAGTTGAGGTTGAACCCTTCGCCAACACCTGCGCCGACTTCATCGCTGAACCCCGAATAGTAGGGATAGGACACGGCCGGCTCGCCGTGCAGCGATATGAACATCACGTCATTGCGCGGGTAAAAAATGTTCTGGGTGCCGTTACCGTGATGAAAATCGACGTCGAGCACCGCGACGCGTTTGGCGCCCTGGGTGATTGCCTGCTGTGCAGCAATGGCCGCGTTGTTGAGATAGCAGTAACCCCCCATGTATTCACGCGCCGCGTGATGGCCCGGCGGACGACAAAGGGCAAAGGCGCTGTCATGGCCCTCATCGATAAGCGCCAGACCCGTCAGGGCGATATCGGCACTGGTCTTGACCGCCTGCCAGGTGGTGGCAGTGATCGGCGAGCCGGCATCCATCGCATAGAAGCCGAGTTTGCCGTCAATGAACGTGGGCACCTGATCGTTGGCCAAGTCACGTACAGGCCACACCAGTGGCAGCGCATCATGGGTGCGCCCTGTGGCACACCATTGCGACCAGGCGCTTTCCAGGAAGCTCACGTAGCGCTCGCTGTGCGCGTTGACGTAACACGAGCGGTCGAACGCGCGCGGTTCGACTATCTGGCCAAGGCCAACTTGCTTGACGCGGTTGTGAACCGTGTCGGCCCGACTGGGCTGCTCGAACGACGGCTTGAGCACGCCATCCTTCAACTCGGTGCCATGGTGCAGACGATGGGAATCACTGAAAACTGTAAACATTCTGCGCATCCGTTAATGTGAGCCAGTGCAAATATTCTGTTCTGGTCAGGAGGCGATTTCTTTGCTTTGTTTTTGTGATTTTGTATATTTATCGGGCGATTTAACTCAGGAATGGCGTAATGAAGAAAAATATATCCAGGCGCATCAGCCTCGATGAGACCGATCTGGCCATTCTTGAGTTATTGCAGGAGGACGCGAGCATTTCCAATGCCGAACTCAGTGAGCGGCTTTCATTGAGCCTTACGCCTTGCTGGCGACGGCGCAAGAGAATGGAGGAGGCGGGGGTGATAAAGGGCTATCAGGCAACGCTTGATCGAAGAATGCTGGGGCTGGATATCATGGCATTCGTGCACATCCGCTTTTCCACGCATGCCGATCACGCTCCGGACGCCTTTGAGGCAGTGATTGTGCAACTGCCAGAGGTACTGGCCTGCCACAAGATCACCGGAGATGCCGACTACGTGCTCCAAGTGTTGGCGGAGGACCTTGATAGCTACAGCGACTTTATCGAGCAAGTGCTGCGGCGCCAGGTCGGTATTGCGTCTATTCAGTCGAGTTTGGCGTTGCGTGAAATCAAAGCGGGCAGCCGTATGGCCATACCCAAATTGAGCAAGGATTGAATGTCGGAGGTTCTGGGCCGCGCATGGGTGATTGCGGGGTGGTCATGCTGCGGCGCGCCGAGAATCTGCCGCGGTGCCCCTTGCTCCACCACTTGCCCCCGTTGCCTCGCTGTTGGATGTGCGCAACGCCATCGCCTGCCATAATCCACCCGTCTCACCCCAGCCCCCCCACACGGAGTCCATGCCATTCATGGTGCTGTTCAATCGATTGAGCGCGTTTTCCATCCAGGCGCGCCGGGCACTGAAGCTGGTGTGGGGCACGTCGCGTCCCTTATTCATAGGCCTGCTGCTGGCCACCATCGTTGCCGGTCTGTTGCCCGCGCTGGCTGCCTGGATCGGCCAGCGTATCGTCGATGGCGTGGTGCACGCGATGCAGATTCACGCAGCCGGCAGCCAGGCGCCCGTGTGGCCGGTGATGCAGTACGTGCTGGCCGAGGCGGGCGTGTTGGCGCTGCTGGCCGCCGCCCAGCGTGCGTTGTCCATGCAGCAATCGTTGCTGCGGGTGCAGTTGGGGGTGAAGGTCAACCTGATGATTCTGGAGAAAGCCCAGACCCTCTCACTCCTGCAATTTGAAGACGCCGAGTTCCACGACAAGCTGGTGCGCGTGCGCCAGGGCGCGTCGACACGGCCGCTGAGCCTGGTCACCAAGGGCCTGGGGCTGGTGCAGAACCTGATCTCGCTGATCAGCTTTGCCGTGCTGTTGGTGCACTTTTCGCCGTGGGCGCTGGTGATTCTGGTGGTCGGCGCCTTACCGGTGTTCTTCGCCGAGACGCATTTCTCGGGCAATGCGTTTCGCCTGTTCCACCGGCGCGCGCCCGAGACCCGTCAGCAGAATTACCTGGAATCGCTGCTGTCCCACGAAACCCACGCCAAAGAGGTCAAACTGTTCGGCCTGGCGCCGCTGTTCCTCAAGCGCTACCGCGACAACGCCCGGCGCTTGTACACCGAAGACCGCCAGTTGACGGTGCGCCGGGATGCCTGGGGCTTTGCCCTGGGCCTGCTGGGCACCGCGGCGTTTTATGTGGCTTACGCCTGGGTGGTGCTGGACACCGTGCGCGGCCAGACCAGCCTGGGACAGATGACCATGTACATCGTGCTGTTCAAGCAGGGGCAAAGCGCGATCACCGCCAGCCTCAGCGCGATTGCCGGCCTGTATGAAGACAGCCTGTTTCTGTCGGACCTTTATGAGTACCTGCTGACCCCCGTGGTCGTGCCCCGTGGCCGGCTTACCCAGGGCGCGCGTCCCGGCGACGGTCTGCGCTGCGAGCACGTGGGGTTCAGTTACCCCGGCGCTGAGCGGCCGGCATTGACTGACATCAACCTGCACTTGGCGCCGGGGCAAAGCCTGGCCCTGGTGGGCGAGAACGGCTCGGGCAAAACCAGCCTGATCAAACTGCTCACGCGCCTGTATACCCCGCACGCGGGGCGCATTCTGCTGGATGGCAGCGACTTGCAAGACTGGGATGAACAGACACTGCGCCAGCGCATCGGGGTGATTTTTCAGGATTACATCCGCTACCAGATGACCGTCGGCGAGAACCTTGGCGTGGGTGACGTCGATGCGCTGAACGACGAGGCGCGCTGGCGCACGGCCGCCACACAAGGGGTGGCCGCTGAATTCATCGAGCGTCTGAGCAAGGCCTACGGCACACCGTTAGGGCGCTGGCTTGGCGGCCAGGAGTTGTCGGGTGGGCAATGGCAGAAAGTCGCCTTGTCACGCGCGTATATGCGCCAGGAGGCGGACCTGCTGATTCTTGACGAGCCGACGGCCGCGCTGGACGCCGGCGCCGAGGCGGCGGTGTTCGAGCACTTTCGCGAACACGCCAAGGGCCGCATGACGTTGTTGATTTCCCATCGCTTCTCCAGCGTGCGCAATGCCGACCACATCATCGTGCTGGACGGCGGGCGAATCCTCGAGGAGGGTAGCCATCACCAATTGATGGCGGCGGGTGGGCGCTATGCCGAGTTGTTCGATGTTCAGGCGCGGGGGTATCGCTAGGTATCCGAGCGGCCGTCCAATCCGGCCAAGCGTATTGTTTCAAAGTTTTAGCACGCCATGCTCACCCCAAGCCCTGCGCGCCCCGGCGCACCGCTGAAACCCTGGCGCAGAACGCCCGACAATACCTCCAGGGTATCCCTTCAGACTTTTTCCATATTGGACGCCCCCGTACCCACGCGTCAGCCTGAGCCCAATAACTATAAAAGAGTCGCAACCATGACCGTGCTATTGAGTGAGCGCAGCCAGATTTTCCGGGGTGCCGATGCCTACGCGGTGTCGGACTACGTCAACCAGCATGTGGGCAGCCACTGCATTCGCCTGCCTCCCAAGGGCCGGCCACGGGCGAGTATCAGCCATCGCACCTTTGCCAGCCTGGACCTGTGCCGCATCAGCTACGGCGCTCCGGTACGGGTCACATCGGTGGCGCTGGAGACCATCTATCACCTGCAGATCCTGTTGAGCGGGCATTGCCGCTCCAGCTCCCGTGGTGAGGATGACGTGTTCGGGCCGGGGGAAATCCTGCTGATCAACCCGGACGACCCGGTAGACCTGACCTATTCCGCCGACTGCGAGAAATTCATCATCAAACTGCCGGTGCGCCTGCTGGAAAACGCCTGCCTGGAGCAGCACTGGAGCCTGCCGCAGGTGGGTATCCGCTTCGCGACGGCCCGCCACGCGCTCAGTGAAATGAGCGGCTTCCTGCCGTTGCTCGGGCTGATCTGCCATGAGGCGGAAAACGCTGCCGAGCCCCACATGCAGGGCCTGTACGAACGCATCGTGGCCAACAAGCTGCTGGCATTGCTGGGCAGCAATGTGTTGCGGGTGATCCCCCAGTCGGCCCACGGCGGTGGGTTTGAAGCGGTGCGCGAATTTATCCAGCAGCACCTGGGCGATGACATCAGCGTCGAGCAGTTGATGGCGGTGGCCAACGTCAGCGAACGTTCGCTGTACAGCCTGTTTGCGCGCCAGGTGGGGCTGTCGCCGCGCGACTATGTACGCCGCTGCAAGCTCGAACGCGTGCACGCACGCTTGCAACTGCGCAGCACGCGCAGCGTGACCGAGGTGGCTTTGGACCATGGCTTCATGCACCTGGGGCGGTTTGCCGAGGCCTATCGCAAATGCTTCGGCGAACTGCCGTCGCAGACCTTCAAACGCCATCGTTAAGCGACGTGCGCATGGCGGATAACGATGTGCAGGCAGCGGATATTGACGCGCAGGGCGAACACGTACGGTGAGGGCGCCTGATACAAGAACAACGGAGGGCCCGCCCCATGATCAGTACACTCGACCGACTCGCCGGCCAATTGCGCGAGTCCGTACAGGAAGACCCCGCCACCGGAGTGTTCCGCTGCCGCCGCGACATCTTTACCGACCCCGACCTGTTTGCCCTGGAGATGAAACACATCTTCGAAGGCGGCTGGATCTACCTGGCCCATGAAAGCCAGGTGCCCGAGATCAACGATTACTTCACCACCTGGATCGGCCGCCAGCCGGTGGTCATCACCCGTGACAAACACGCCGCGCTGCATGGCCTGGTCAACGCCTGCGCGCATCGCGGCGCCATGCTGTGCCGGCGCAAACAAGGCAACAAGGGCTCATTCACTTGCCCCTTCCATGGCTGGACGTTCAGCAACGCCGGCAAGCTGCTCAAGGTCAAGGACGCCAAGACCGGCGCCTACCCGGACAGCTTCGACTGCGACGGCTCCCATGACCTCAAGCGCCTGGCGCGCTTTGAAAGCTACCGCGGTTTCCTGTTCGGCAGCCTCAGCGATGCGGTGCCGGAACTGCGCGATTACCTGGGCGAAACCCGGGTGATCATCGACCAGATGGTCGACCAGGCGCCTTTGGGCCTGGAGGTGCTGCGCGGCAGCTCATCCTATGTCTATGACGGCAACTGGAAGCTGCAAATCGAAAACGGCGCCGACGGTTACCACGTCAGCTCCGTGCACTGGAACTACTCGGCGACCATGGGCCGGCGCAACTACGAGGCCGAAGGCACGCGCACCGTCGACGCCAATGGCTGGTCGAAAAGCCTGGGCGGCGTCTACGCCTTCGACCACGGGCATATCCTGCTGTGGACGCGCCTGCTCAACCCCGAAGTGCGCCCGGTGCACGCTCACCGCGAGGCCTTGGCCGAACGCCTGGGCCAGGCGCGCGCCGACTTTATCGTCGACCAGACCCGCAACCTCTGCCTCTACCCCAATGTGTACCTGATGGACCAGTTCTCGACCCAGATCCGCGTGGTGCGCCCCCTCGCCGTGGATAAAACCGAAGTGACCATCTATTGCATGGCGCCCATCGGCGAAAGCGCCCAGGAGCGCGCCACGCGGATTCGCCAGTACGAAGACTTCTTCAACGTCAGCGGCATGGGCACCCCGGATGACCTCGAGGAGTTCCGCGCCTGCCAGACCGGTTACCAGGGCGCGAGCACCCTGTGGAATGACCTCAGCCGTGGCGCCAAACAGTGGGTGGAAGGGGCCGATGAGAATGCCTTGGCCATGGGTATGCAACCGCAGCTCAGCGGGGTCAAGACCGAGGACGAGGGCTTGTTTGTGCGCCAGCATGCGCACTGGGCCCAAAGCCTGCAGCGTGCGATAGAGCGCGAGCAGCAAGGGCTGATTGCCAGCGACCGCGAGGTGCAGCCATGAGCCTTGCCCGTGAGCACCTGCTGGATTTTCTCTACCGTGAAGCGCGCCTGCTCGACGACCGCCAATGGGATGACTGGCTGGCCTGCTATTCGCCCAAGGCCGAGTTCTGGATGCCCGCCTGGGACGATCACGACACCCTCACCGAAGACCCGCAGCGCGAAATCTCGCTGATCTACTACCCCAGCCGTGACGGTCTGGAAGACCGCATCTTCCGCATCAAGACCGAGCGCTCCAGCGCCAGCACGCCCGAGCCACGCACCGTGCATATGCTGTGCAACCTCGAAGTTCTGGCCGACGACGGCTCGCAGGTGGACCTGCGTTTCAACTGGCACACCCTCAGCCACCGCTACAAAACCACCGACAGTTATTTCGGTACCTCCTTCTATCGCCTCGACATCGGTGCCGAGCAGCCGCTGATCACGCGCAAGAAGGTGGTGCTTAAAAACGACTACATCCACCAGGTCATCGACATCTACCACATCTGAGGACACCGCCATGACGTATGCCATTGCCCTGAACTTCGAAGATGGGGTGACCCGCTTCATCGACTGCAAGATGGGGGAAAAGGTGCTCGATGCCGCCTTCCGCCAACGCATCAACCTGCCCATGGACTGCTCGGACGGTGTGTGCGGCACCTGCAAATGCCGCTGTGAAACCGGCGCCTACGACTTGGGCGACGACTATATCGACGACGCGCTGAGCGCCGACGAAGCGCAGGCGCGCCTGGTTCTGACCTGCCAGATGGTGCCGCAGTCCGACTGCGTGATCGCCGTGCCGGTGCCGTCCAGCGCCTGCAAGACCGGCACCACGCAGTTTGCCGCGACGCTGGCCGGCATCACCCGACATGCCGATGCCGCGCTGCAGGTGAGTTTCGAGCTGGACCAGGCGCCAGTATTCCTGCCCGGCCAGTACGTGAATATCAGCGTGCCCGACAGTGGGCAGACACGCGCTTACTCCTTCAGCAGTCGCCCGGGCGACACGCACGCCAGCTTCCTGATCAAGCACGTGCCCGGCGGGTTGATGAGCAGCTGGCTGGAGCACGCCCAGCCCGGCGACCGCGTGGCGATTACCGGCCCGCTGGGGAGTTTCTACCTGCGTGAGGTGGCGCGGCCGCTGCTGTTACTGGCCGGTGGTACCGGCCTGGCGCCGTTCCTGTCGATGCTTGAAGTGCTCGCGCAGCGCCAGGAAACCCGCCCGGTCCGGTTGATCTACGGCGTAACGCGCGATCAGGACCTGGTGATGGTCGAGGCGTTGCAGGCTTTTACCGCGCGTTTGCCCGACTTCAACCTGGTGACCTGCGTGGCTGATCCGCACACCACTCACCCGCGCCAGGGCTATGTGACGCAGCACATGGCCGACGAAGCCCTCAATGGCGGCGATGTCGACGTGTACCTGTGCGGCCCGCCGCCGATGGTCGATGCGGTGCGCGAGCACTTCAAGCAGCAGGGCGTGACCCCGGCCAGCTTCCATTACGAGAAATTCACCGCTAACGCCGTCGCCACGTGCGATGCCGCCTGAGGACTGCCGCATGACTCAACGGTTTAACAACAAGGTCGCGCTGGTCACCGGCGCTGCCCAAGGGATCGGCCGGCGTGTCGCCGAGCGCTTGCTGGAGGAGGGCGCCTGGCTGGTCGCAGTGGATCGCTCCGAGCTGGTGCATGAATTGCAGCATGAGCGAGCGCTGCTGCTGACCGCCGACCTGGAACACTACAGCGAGTGCGCGCGGGTGATGGCCGCCGCCACGGCGCGTTTCGGGCGCATCGACGTGCTGGTCAACAACGTCGGCGGGACTATCTGGGCCAAGCCTTTCGAGCATTACGCCGAGGCTGAAATCGAGGCCGAAGTGCGCCGCTCGCTGTTCCCTACGTTGTGGTGCTGCCATTGCGTGCTGCCCTACATGCTGGAGCAGGGCGCGGGCGCCATCGTCAACGTGTCTTCCGTGGCGACGCGTGGGGTCAATCGCGTGCCGTATGGCGCGGCCAAGGGCGGCGTGAATGCCTTGACGGCCTGCCTGGCCCTGGAGACTGCCGGCAGCGGGATCCGGGTCAACGCCACCGCGCCCGGCGGCACCGAGGCACCGCCACGGCGGATCCCGCGCAACAGCCAGCCGCAGAGCGAGCAAGAGCGTGTGTGGTACCAGCAGATCGTCGACCAGACCCTCGACAGCAGCCCGATGAAACGCTACGGCAGCATCGACGAACAAGCTGGCGCGATTCTGTTCCTGGCCTGCGACGAGGCCTCCTACATCACCGGCGTGACCTTGCCGGTGGGCGGCGGCGACCTCGGCTAAGGCTTTTTCCATCAGCTGACACTGACTCACAACAACAATAAAGAGAGCACTGCCATGCGTAGCCATGATGTCCATTCGATTATCGATAATGCCCCGTTCAACCGCTTCCACTGGTTGATCGTGAGCCTGTGTGCCTTGCTATTGATCTTTGACGGCTATGACTTGTTTATCTACGGCGTGGTCCTGCCGTCAATCATGCGCGAGTGGGGGCTGACGCCGTTGCAGGCTGGCGCCCTGGGCAGCTATGCGCTGTTCGGCATGATGTTCGGCGCGTTGATTTTCGGCACCCTGGCGGACCGTTTCGGGCGCAAGAAAGGCATCGTGTTCTGTTTCACCCTGTTCAGTCTGGCCACCGTGATCAATGGCTTTGCCAGCAGCCCAACCGAGTTCGGTATCTGCCGTTTTATCGCCGGGCTCGGCTGCGGCGGGTTGATGCCCAACGCGGCGGCGCTGATCAACGAATACGCGCCGAAGAAATTGCGCAGTACCTTGATGGCCTTCATGTTCAGCGGCTATTCCCTGGGCGGCATGCTCGCCGCCAGCGTGGGGATTTTCATGCTGCCGGCCTATGGTTGGCAGTCGATGTTTTTTGTGGCGGTGATTCCGCTGCTGCTGTTGCCACTGATTGTGTACTGGCTGCCAGAATCCATCGGCTTCCTGATCCGCCAGGGCCAACAAGACAAGGCTCGCGCGCTGCTTAATCGGTTGTCGCCAGGCACCAGGATCGAGGTCGACGATGCACTGGTGATCGTCGACAGCAAAGGTAAAAGCGCCTCGGTGGTAGAGCTGTTCCGCCATGGCCTGGCGGTACGTACGGCAATGATCTGGGTCGCGTTTTTCTGCTGCCTGCTGATGGTCTATGCATTGAGTTCATGGCTGCCCAAGCTGATGGCCGGCGCCGGTTACAGCCTGGGGTCGAGCCTGTCGTTCCTGATCGCGCTGAACCTGGGCGGCATGGCCGGGGCGCTGCTCGGCGGCCGTTTGGGCGACCGCCTGAACCTGGTGAAAGTCGTGATCTGCTTCTTCGCCGCCGCCATGGTCTCGATCAGCCTGCTGGGCATCAACAGCCCGATGCCGGTCCTATACCTGCTGATCTTCGTCGCGGGTGCCACCACCATTGGTACGCAGATCCTGCTGTACGCGGGGGCTGCGCAGCTTTACGGCTTGTCGATTCGCGCCACAGGCCTGGGCTGGGCGTCCGGCATCGGTCGCAATGGCGCGATAGTCGGCCCGCTGTTGGGCGGCGCGCTGATGGCGATCGAACTGCCTCTGCAACTGAATTTCATGGTCTTTGCGATCCCCGGCGCGATTGCAGCGCTGGCGATGACGGTGTTTGCCCTGAATGAGCGGCGCACCCGTATTGCCATGCCCGTTGCCCCGGCGCTGTGACTGCCAAACCGTCGGCGTTGCTCTGGCAGTTGCATTCGAGCCCTCCAGAAGACGCCTAGAGACTGTCAGGGTCGCCAAAAAACATCTGAATCCGCGACCTCAACCACCGCTCCCCCGGATCATTATCCTGCGACCCACGCCACGCCATGTGCAGCTCAAACGTGCGTACCGGCAACGGTGGGTCTTCGGCGCGCAAACCGCCCGCCGAGGTCAGTGCTTCGGCGGCGTAATCCGGCACGGTGGCGAGGATGTCGGTGCCGGCCAGCAGTGTGCCCAGCCCGTTGAATTGCGGCACGGCCAATACCACGTGGCGTTTGCGATCGAGCTTCTCCAGCTCTTCATCAATAAACCCGCTCAGGTCGCCTGCGAAGGACACGAGGGCGTGAGGGCGGGCGCAGAAGTCGTCCAGGCTCAGGGAGCCGGGCACGCTGTCGGCGCGCAGCAGTTTTGGCAGGCTGCGGCGCAGCACTTTGCGTTTGGCGTTGGCCGGCAGGTCGGCGGTGTAGCTCACGCCGATGGAAATTTCGCCGGAGGCCAGCAGGCCCGGCATCAGGATGTAGTTGACGCGGCGCACCACCAGCACGATGCCAGGCGCCTCGGCACGCAGGCGTTTGAGCAGTTGCGGCAGCAAGGCGAATTCAACGTCGTCGGACAGGCCGATACGGAACACGGCGGTGCTGGTGGCCGGGTCGAACTCGGCGGCGCGGCTCACCGCGGTGGAGATCGAGTCCAGGGCCGGGGAGAGCAGGGCGAAGATTTCCACGGCACGTGCCGTCGGCTCCATGCTGCGCCCGGTACGTACAAACAGCGGGTCATCGAACAGCCCACGCAGACGCGACAACGCCGCGCTGATGGCCGGCTGGCCAAGGAACAATTTCTCGGCAGCGCGGGTCACACTGCGCTCATGCATCAAGGTTTCGAATACGATCAAGAGGTTAAGGTCGACACGACGCAGGTCGTTACGGTTCATCTTGTGTCCTGGAAGAGTCAGCTAACTTGACGTGAGCGGCCACATGTAAACAATGACCGGCATGAATCTTACGGGGAAAGGCTGGTACTCTGCACCGGATAATTGAGTTTTCCTACGATACTTGAGGCAAATGCCTCAGTTGCGGAATCAATGACAGACATGTCGACTATTAATGGCGACCGGTGGCCTTACCTGGAAAGCCCAGATAGAGTTCATGGCATTAGAGGTTACTTTGACGAGGTTTGCGATGTCCCGCACGATCCGTTTTCACAAGTTTGGTCCGGCCGAGGTGCTCAAATGCGAAGAGCATGCAGCCGCGCAGCCCGCACCGGGCGAAGTGCAGGTGCGTGTCGAAGCGATTGGCATCAGCTGGTATGACATTCTGTGGCGCCAGAACCTGGCGTCCTCCCATGCACGCTTGCCGTCCGGCCTTGGCCATGAGATGGCCGGTGTGGTGGTGGCCCTCGGTGAGGGCGTGGATGACTTGGCGGTAGGCGATAAGGTGGCCAGTTTTCCGGCCGAGAGCCCCAATGATTACCCCGTGTATGGCGAGCAAATCGTGCTGCCGCGTTCGGCGCTGACCCGTTATCCGGATGTGCTGAGCCCGATTGAAGCCAGCGTGCATTACACGCCGCTGTTGATCGCCTACTTTGCCTATATGGACCTGGCGCGGGTCAAACCCGGCCAGTTTGCCCTGGTGACTGACGCCAGCCACTGTGCCGGCCCTTCGTTCGTACAACTGGGCAAGGCGCTGGGTGTTCGGGTGATCGCCGCCACCAAGGACAGCGCCGAGCGTGAATACCTGCTGTCGCTGGGGGCCGAGAAGGTCATTGTCACCGAAGAGCAGGACCTGCTGATGCAAATCAACAAGTTCACAGATAACCGCGGCGTGGATGTGGTGTTCGATGGCTTGGGCGGCCCGCAGATGTCATTGCTCGGTGATGTGCTGGCGCCCCGTGGCAGCCTGGTGCTCTACGGTTTGCAAGGCGGCAATCAGACGCCATTCCCGGCCTGTGCAGCGTTCCAGAAGAACATCCAGTTCTTTGTGCACTGTATCGGTAACTTCACCGGTAAGCCGGAGTTGGGCATCATTCAGGACCACGTTGCCTTGCAACGCGCCTTGCGTGACATCAACCAACTGACGGCCGATCGCGTGCTGGTGCCGCTGAAAACCACCGTGTTTGCGTTCAACCAGTTTGTAGAAGCACACCGTTACATGGACGAATGCCCGTGCCGCGAGCGCGTTGCGTTGCAGGTTGAGGCTGTTTGAGGTGTAGGAAGATTCGTAAATGAGTTTTACAAACCCTCGGCGCATGGGGCAAATGCGCCATTTGAAAGGGTTGAATCCGCGCGTTGTCTGAAACGCGCAACGGCCGTCCGGTCCCGCAAACGATGCCCTTTTTCCCGCCGCCGCCCTGAAATTCAGCGCGGCGTTGTTGTGTCTGCGCCCTGCGTATTTGGCCCGGCAACTATCTGAACTGGTTTTCGGCCAGCTTCTGTATCTGTTAATCATTATTTCAGCCCTGATAATTGGTACTTCACTTTCAACTCAAGGACTGAGTAATGAATGATTGTCTGATTCATCAGCAGGTACTTCCTGCAACTACGCGTGACGCCATTGCTATCAGGACGCGAGGTGATCGGCACGCCAAGGACTGGTTCCGATCGATGCATGACCGGAGATTGAAAATTGACAAGTTTTATTTGTCAGATGGATCTTTAAATTCGAGGTTAAAGAGCTGTAGGAGCTTGTCTGAATATTCCTAGGAGCGCTGCTGAAAATCGCTGGGATGCTTGCGGTACGGCTGTTCGACGCCAGCGCTGCCGTGCAAGGAGCCCCCTACGCGGTCCTTATCGATTTGTTACCGGGTGCTAGTGTTTATCTGTCGCACACACTGCGCCGCAGGCAACGTTCTTACACATGCAATAGATCGGACAACTACGCTCGGTAGTTGTTTTGAACTGATATTTCAACTCAGGTAGTAGAACTATGAGCGCTATTCACGAGCAGGCCATGAATTATGTTTACCAGCAAGTTCAACAACGCTTGGTTGGGTATTTCACACGCGCGGAGCGCACCGCACTTCAATTATTGATTCAGCGTATTGTCGTGGCCGCCGGCGGCATGGAACAAGTAGGCGATTACAAAGTGCTGGTGGCCCATGGCGGTGGCGAAGTCAGCAGCTACACCTTGGCGCTACTGCGTGCCGCACAGTTGAGTATTGCCGCACGTGCGCCCAGGACCTTCCAGTTACGGGTGGCAACGTTACGCCACGCGGGTATGACGCAAGAAACCCTCGACGCGATTCATCGCGGTTATAGCCGGCTGTTTTTCCATGATGACGAGCGGGTCGAGTTGTTGATGGTCGAAAACGAACAGGTGTTGCCCTTCAACCATCAGCGTCCGGCCTCCAGCCGTGGCTGTGAAGCTCACCAGCGCAACATGTTGATGGTGGGGCACCTGACCTCCGGCGATGTTCGCGCCACGCTGTGTAACGATGCCTACCTGGCACTGGGGGACTTTTATCAGCGTGTCACCGCCTGGAACGGTGGCGTGCACGCGCTGGTCAGCGGCGATTCCGCGCGCAAACAGAGCCAGCTGCTGGCCTGGCTGAAAAAAGCCGCCCAGGCCAAAAGCGTCAAGGCTGCCAAGGGTATACCGACGTCGCTTGGCGGGTTGTTCACGCGCATGGATGAGTGGAGCGGCGACTTCTACCGTGACCTGTACGGCGAGCACTATGTGCCCAAAGCTGACGTCAGCCCAGGTGGGTATCGCCACCTGGCCTATATCGGCATTGCCGACTTGCTCGAAGGCATCGACCGCGCGACTGCGCCGTTGCTCATCGACTTCATGGCTTACACGCCAGATCCGTTGGGCTTTCACTTTAGCCACCCAAGCTTTGCCAACCCACCGTTGATGGCGCACCTGCGCGGCCTGCAGGCCGAATGCCTGCGCGAGTTGCATTACGAGGAGGGCGTGGAGGAGTTCCTCGGGCAGGCGCGCAATTACCTGCGGCGTCGGCAGGTGCCCGAAGAGCTGGTGAACCAGGTCGCCAATCGCGGGGAGCGTGCGTTGTCGAGCAGCCTTGCCCAACAATTTTTCGGTCTGGACGAGAACCAGTTGGTCTGCCTGCTGTTTTCGCCTTTCATTCATCATGGCGAACGGCTGGAAGGCTATTTGCGTCAGTGCCACCCTGGCATGCTGGTGGCGTTGCCCGAGTTGCACAAGGTTTTGCAGGGTAAACCGGCAGCCGAGATGCTGCAGCAATGGGTCGCCGATGCCAGTGGGTTGCCGTTGCCTTTGCTCCAGCATCTGTACCGCAAGCGGCCGATGAACCTGGCCCTCGGCGGTGCCCGCAGCGCGCCTGTGCAAAGGTCTCAAGCCCGTGATGGCATGGCCTTTCAGCTGTCTGGGCGATGACGCTGCGGGGCGCACGGCAGGCTGACTTTGCTTATCAGGCGGTCTACCGCTACATGATCAGCCTGATTAACGAGGTGAGCACGGATACGCGCGTAAAGCTGCCGTCATTGCGCCAGTTATCCCAGCGACTCAACGTGTCGATCTCCACCATTCAATATGCGTATTCGTTGCTGGAAAAGGAGGGCAGGGTGTATTCGGTGGCCAAGTCGGGGTACTACGCCTGGCCGCTCGCCGGTGGACCCGTGGCGTGTCCCAGCGGGGATCTGCTCGAGCGTCTCTATGTGGCGTCCCGGCGCCCGGGCATGACAGTGCTCAGCGGCGATGAACCGGCCTTGCTGGCATCATTGGACGGCACCTTGCTGCGCCTGGAGCGCGAGTTGGTGCGCCAGTATCCTGGGCATCTGCAGCCTTGGTCACAGCCCTGCGGGGTGTGGGAACTAAGAGCCGCACTGGCGGCTCGCTACACCTCATCACCCACCCGCTGCTGGCATGCTGATGACGTGTACATCGGCGCGGACTTGCGCGGTGTGCTCGACATCCTTATCGAGGTATTGGGCTTGCGCGGTGCCTCGGTGGTGGTCGAGTCACCCTGCGAGTGGTCGATCCTGCGCCTGCTGCAGGATGCCGGGGTACGTGTCCTTGAACTGCCCTGGGGCGAGGATGGCCGCCTGGAACTGGCATTGCTTGAAGGGATGCTGCGTCACGAATCAGTGCAATTGGTCGTGCTGTCGTCGTCGATCAGCTTGCCGTCAGCCTTTGCCCTGCAGCCCCAAGACCGCCTGGAGGTGGCGCAACTGCTCGATCGGTACGATTGCTGGCTATTGGAAAACGATACCTGCGGCGAACTGGGATTCAAGCCGGCACCGGTTGCCCTGCGCGATCTGGTCAACCCTGAGCGGTTGGTGGTGTTTGCCTCTTTCGAGAAAATACTCGGGCCAGAGGCGCCGTTTGGCTACGCATTGTCGCGGCACTTAAGCGGTGAGTTGCAGCGCCAGTTCCTGCTGCGCTCGTTCCGGCTATCCTCAATTCGCCAGCGCGCGATTGCGCGCCTGTACCACAGCGGCAAGATCGACCAGCACTTGCACCACTTACGCCTTCTGCTGCGTGAGCAGGCGCGCGAAATGGGTGAACTTTTGGGTCGGCACCTGGGTGATCAAGTGACTTACCGAGTGCCGGCGGGCGGGGCCACCTTTTGGTTGGGCGCCTCCCGGGCGGTGGACATGCGCAAGGCTTTCCACGCCTTGCTGGCCCGTCAGGTAGTCGTGGCGCCCGGTGAGTTGTTCAGCCTGTGTGGCCTGCATCACCAGCATCTGCGGTTGAGCAGCACCTTCCATGGGCAGCCCAACCTGGACATTGCCCTGGCCTTGGTGGGCGAGGCGCTGCGTGATGCACAGATCAGCTAGATGCATGAAATTTCTCTGTGTCTTGTAGGATCAATACCGTCGCGCAGTAGTCCAACTCTCAGTAAACTGTCATTTTTTCCGAATCCTTCTTTCTCGAGGTTTATGCATGACAATCAGTCCTTTTGCGGGCAAGCCGGCGCCAGCTCAGTTGCTGGTGGATATCCCGCGACTGGTCACGGCCTATTACACCGGCCAGCCTGATGCAGCGATCTCCACCCAGCGCGTGGCCTTTGGTACTTCCGGGCACCGTGGCAGCTCGTTCGAGCTGAGTTTCAACGAATGGCACGTACTTGCTATCAGCCAGGCTATTTGCCTGTACCGTGAAGCCCAGGGCATCAATGGTCCCTTGTTCGTCGGCCTGGACACCCACGCACTGTCGACTCCAGCGGGCGCGAGTGCCCTGGAAGTGCTGGCCGCCAACGGCGTGCACGTGATGCTGGCTGAAGGTGATGAATACACGCCGACCCCGGCCATTTCCCACGCCATCATTTGCTACAACCGTGGCCGTACCAGCGGCCTGGCAGACGGCATCGTGATTACGCCGTCGCACAACCCGCCACAAAGTGGCGGTTACAAGTACAACCCGCCCAATGGCGGCCCGGCCGATACCCACGTTACCAAGTGGATCGAAGCCAAGGCCAACGAGCTGCTGGCCAACAAACTGGCCGGGGTTAAACGCATTACCCACGCCCAGGCACTCAAGGCCGACACCACCCATCGCCATGACTACCTCAACAGCTATGTGGCCGACCTGGTCAATGTGATCGATATGGACGCCATCCGCAGCGCCGACCTGCGCCTGGGCGTGGATCCGTTGGGCGGAGCAGGGGTGCGCTACTGGTCGGCGATTGCCGAGCACTACCGTTTGAACCTGGACGTGGTGAACACCGAGGTCGACTCGACTTTCCGCTTCATGAGCGTCGACTGGGACGGCCAGATCCGCATGGACCCGTCCTCCAGCTATGCGATGCAAGGCTTGATCGGCCTCAAGGACCGTTTCGACGTCGCCTTCGCCTGTGACCCGGACCACGACCGCCACGGCATCGTTACGCCATCGGGTGGCCTGCTGGCACCGAACAACTACCTCGCCGTGTCGATTGATTACCTGTTCCAGAACCGTGCGCAGTGGCGCGCCGATGCTGCGGTGGGCAAGACCGTGGTCAGCAGTGGCTTGATTGATCGTGTTGCAGCGCGTATCGGCCGTCGCCTGTTTGAGGTGCCAGTGGGCTTCAAGTGGTTTGCCGATGGCCTGTTCGAAGGCTCACTGGGCTTTGGCGGCGAAGAAAGCGCCGGCGCGTCGTTCCTGCGCAAGGACGGCACGGTGTGGAGCACCGATAAAGATGGCCTGATCCCGGCCTTGCTGGCCGCCGAAATGACCTCGCGCAAAGGCCAGGACCCCAGCCAGATCTACCGTGGCCTGACTGACGCGCTGGGCGAGCCGTTCGCGATTCGTGTCGACGCCAAGGCGACCCCGGCGCAGAAAGCGTTGCTGGGCAAGCTGTCGCCTGCGCAGGTCACCTCCACGCAACTGGCCGGGGAGAGCATCGAGCAGATCCTCAGCCACGCGCCGGGTAATAACCAGGCAATCGGCGGCTTGAAAGTGATGACCAAAAACGGCTGGTTCGCCGCACGGCCATCGGGCACCGAGGACATCTACAAGATCTACGCTGAAAGCTTTGTGGGTGAAGACCACCTCAAGCAGTTGGTGGAAGAGGCGCAGGTGCTGGTAGACGGCGCCATCAGTTCTAACTGACGCAATGTGGGAGCTGGCTTGCCTGCGACTGCATCAACTCTGTGTACCTGATGTACCGAGTTGTGCGCATCGCAGGCAAGCCAGCTCCCACAGTTGATTGGGTTCAGGCTGAAGGTCAGGCCAGGTCTACCAGGACGATTTCACTGTCTTCAACCGCTGTTACCCGCAACACCTGCTCATCTTCAACCGCCACACCGTCTCGCGCTTGCGCACGCAGGCCATTGACTTCAATCACCCCCGTCGCCGGCACCAGATACGCCCGGCGCCCGCTGTCCAGCCGATATTCGGCACTTTCCCCTGCCTTCAAGTTAGCCGCCACCAGACGTGCGTCCGCCCGAATGCGCAAGCTTTCAGTGTCACCGGCCTTGCCGCTGGCCAGGGTCACAAAACCCTCGCGATTGCCCTTGGGAAACGGCTTGGCACCCCATGATGGCGGCAGCCCGGCTTCATTCGGGATGATCCAGATCTGGAAAATCTTGGCGGGCATGGCTTCCAGGTTGTATTCGCTGTGGGCAATCCCCGTGCCGGCACTCATGACCTGTACGTCGCCCGCTTCGGTGCGGCCTTTATTGCCAAGGTTGTCGGCATGGCTGATGGCACCTTCACGCACATAGGTGATGATTTCCATGTCGCGATGCGGGTGCTGCGGGAAGCCCGTGCCGGGCGCAATGATGTCGTCGTTCCACACCCGCAGGTTGCCCCAGTGCATGCGCTTGGGGTCGTGGTACTCGGCGAAGGAAAAGTGATGATGGGCGTCGAGCCAGCCATGATGGGCGCCGCCCAGGGTAGTGAATGGTCGAAGTTCAAGCATGATGGGTCTCCTGTGGATGGTGGCTATCATCCAGCAGTACATGATCGATAAAAAGCGTAAAAAATGCCGGATTCCAATCTGTTTATTCGATTGATTGCTGGCGTTTTGACTTTTACTTCATCGCCTAACTGCATGACAACAAAGCAATTGGCTGGAACTGCGCGCCGATTCCGGCGACCATGGCACCTTCGCCAGAACCAACCTCATCGCTGGAGTCCGCGTGCCGCAACAAACGCCCGATCTGCCCCCCGAACTGCGTCCCCTGGCAGAAATGCCCCTGCTGAAACGGCTCGCCGCCCGTTTGTTTGGCCATGGCCTGACGCGTTTGCGTGCCCAGCATCGGTTTTCCTGGCTGCACGGCCAGGCGGACGGCTTTCGCAGCGGGCACGAAGCCGGCGTGGAATATGGCTATCGCGAAGGCAAGGCCGACGGCCTCGAGGAAGGTCGGCAGGTGTTGCTGATCCGCGACTTTCGCCCCGACGAGCACCGCGCACCGGGGGTGGATGACAGCTTGTTCGACGATTGGCGCTTGCCACTCACGGCCGACGTGAAGAAGCGCATGAAGGCTGACGTAGCACGTCTGCTACCGGCCCACGCCCAGCCCAGTGCCGCGCAATGGAAGATGATCTTCAGTGACACCCCATCGACCTCAGTGATTGCCGGTGCCGGGGCGGGTAAGTCCACCTCGCTGGTGCTGCGCATCCTCTTGCTTAACCACTATCTGGGCTTTGAGCTGAGTTCGATGACCGTGGTGACCTTCACCCGCGAATCGCGCAAAGACTTCATCAACAAGCTCATGGAAATTCTCGGCCTGTGGGGCCAGCCCCTTGGTTTCAAAGAAGCCCAGGCCGTGGTGCGTACCTTTCATTCGCGCATTCTGCCGATGGTGCGCAGCCTGCCGGGCTTCGAGCGGCTGCAAGCGTTTGAAAACCTCAGCAGCGGTTTCGACGATGCCGACAGCAACCCCTTCGACCTGCGTATCAGCGACGCCCAGCGCCAACAGATGAACACTTGTTATCACCGGCTGCATGGCCGCCATGCGCGCTTTCGCGAGCTGATCGCACCACTGGCCCGTCATGGCCTGCAACTCAAGGAACTGGAGCGCGACCACCCCGACGTGCAGAAACGCATCGCCGTCACCGAGTTGGCAGCCAAGCGCGATGAAGAACTTTGTGACGTGATCGAGGACCTGTGGTTTCGCGCCGGCGCCTGGCCGATCAAGGGCATAGAGCCCAGTCGCCAGACTTTCGAAATCAATGGTGCGCTATTCCACTGCCACGGCTACATCGCGGAACTGGATGCCTGGGTAGTACTGGGTTTTGATCCGCGGGAAAACGCTCAGATCAGCCGGCCGAATTCAAAGCTTTCAGTGCGCGCTGAGTGGGCGGTAAAGCGCACCTTGTTTCAAGCTTTCTGTCGCAAGCCATTGATATGGATCGATAACTACGAATCATCAAAGCGCCTTTTAAGCAGCCTGGCGGGCGATGCCAGCGCCGGGCCTGGATTTGATTACAAGGTCAAGGGCGAGCTGGCCTCGGCGCCGCTGTTGGACAGTTTCGTGATGGCGGCCGGGTTTATCGAGAATCTCGGGTTGGATGTGCCAACGGCTGTGGGCCAAATGAGCTTCGCCAAGGACGACCCGGACCGGGGCTACTTTGAAGCCTTGAGCATTTTCTGGAAGGCGCTGGAAGATCATTTGCTCGATCAATCGCCGCCGATCATGACCTATAACCGCATGTTTTCGCTGTTCGGTGAGAACACCCCGGAGAACCTCAAGCTGCTCAGCGATCCACTGCTACGGCCGATGTCGCACCTGATGATCGACGAGTTCCAGGACGTATCGCCGCAGATCGTCTCGTGGATCCGCGCCAGCCTGCGCGAGATTCGCAGCCGTGGCCCGGCGATGCACGTAGGGCGCGGGGCGCAACGCTCGTCGTTGCTGTGCGTGGGTGATGACTGGCAGTCGATCTACGGCTGGCGCGGCAGTTCACCCAAGTACTTCATGGCGTTCAACCAGGAATTCCCGTCACCCAGCACCACCCGCGTGATGCTCAGCGAGAACTACCGCAGCCACCAGCACATCATCGACGCCGCCGAACATGTGGTGCGCGCAGCCCCGGCGATTCCCGGCAAGAAGGCCAAGGCCAGTGGCGAGCCCAAGGCTTTGGAACCCGTCGTGGTACTGGAACGGGACGACGCCGCACTGGGGCGGCAGTTGCTGGAGCACTATCAGCGCGGTAATACAGTGCTAATGCTTTATCGAAAAAGTAGCGATAAGTTATTGATACAAGAGCATATTCAGTCTGTAGTTAATGTGGATTCTAGCTTGAATCCACAGGATCGCCGACTCAAACAGCTGACTTATCACAGTGCCAAGGGCCTGCAAGCAGACGCGGTATTCCTGCTCGGGGATTGCCAGCACGTCACCAGCTCGCCTTACAAAAACCAGGTTTACCGCATGGCGGGCCTGGGCAAGGACGGCGACAGCGAGCCCTACGACAGCGCGCAGAAAGACGAAGTGCTGCGCCTGGCGTATGTCGGGATTACCCGGGCGGTGAGCCATTGCTATTGGTATGTGGAGAAGCCGGAAGGCCAGGGCGTGAACGTGCCAAGGGCTTCGGAGCGGGTTGATGGGCGCAAGGCGTTTTTTGATGACCGACGCAGCTAGCAGCTAAACACAGTACCCAATGTGTGGGCGGGCTTGCCCGCGATAGCAGTAGATCAGTTGGCAACTTTGCAAACTGACACTCCGCCATCGCGGGCAAGCCCGCTCCCATATTGGTTAAGATTTACCTGTTAAATCGGGTTCACGCCCGCAACGACAGCGGCGGCACAAAACACTCCAGCTCATCCTCCACCGCTTCGATGATGCGCTCCACATCGGCCGCATTCATCACCGTGGCGCAAGGAATGCCGGCAATCGCGATCAACGTCTCGCCGCTGGCCCGGTCGAACAGGCGCGCAACCATACTGCCGGGGGCGTCCATACTCCCCTCGAAGCCCATCGGATGAAAATGCCAGCGCATCAGCTGGCAGGCGTTGGGAAATGTCACTTTGTTCATGTTGCCCACCTTGTTTATTGAGCGCTTCCTTTAGCTCGCGGCAGGGGGCCATGACCTTCACTGGTCGTGGCATCAAGACCTTCAAAATAGCATTCGTTCGCAAGCGCGCGGTGACTTTTTAGGGGCCGTTCGGCAGTTCTTTAGCGATCATATGACGTGGATCATTTCTTACTCAAAACCAGGCAAAAGGCCATTAGTCAGAAGTTCCAATTGACCATTGAATGCCGCCGGCAAATTCGGCAATCTCCCAGGCATTCCCGCCGCAGAGCCTTCCATGCAGCCCGTCTTGAGTGAAGAGTACGAACAAACCCAAGCCACCGGCGATCTGGTGTTGCGCCATCACCTGTGCTGGCGCCATCGCGACCTGGATGGCGTGATGTCCTACTACCACCCCGACATTCAGTACCACGACTTTTTCCAAAACCGCGTGGTGGGTCAGGCCGAGTTGCGCGAGTACCTGCAAGCCAGCATGCCGCGTGGCGCCGACGAGGCGATTGAGCACATCGACCGTATTCGCGCCGACGGCGATACCGCGTTTATCCAGTACCGCATTACGCTGCGCGGCGGCCAGGGCCTGGTGTCATTTCGCACCAGTGAGGCGATTACCGTGCGCGATGGGTTGATCTGGCGCGTCAACGAGTACGCCTCCCTGGTGCATGAGCAGCCGACCCAAACCCTGCGCCCGACAGTCAGCCGCCTGGGCCTGTCGCCCCAACAATTGGGGCATATGGCCAAAGATCTGCAGCAGTACTTCGAACTCAAGCAACCCTATCTCGACCCGGAGCTGGACCTGCAACGTGTGGCCAATGAGTGTGGCTACAGCCGCAACCAGATTTCCTACCTGCTCAACCAGGTGCTGGGGCAGAGCTTCTACCGTTACGTCAACCAGGCCCGGCTCCAACACCTGCTGGCTGCGCTGGACAAGGCTGTGCCGCCGATAAAGGTCGATGACCTGGCCTTTGCCGCCGGTTTTAATTCGCTGTCGGCGTTCTACAGCGCGTTCCGCCAGCACACCGGGCAATCGCCCAAGGCCTACGTCAAACAAATTTCTCTGCGTGCACGCGCGCAAGACAGCCCATAACGCCGCGCTCTAGGATCCAGCCTATCGAAATGAGGTTGGGGAGCTTGGCATGCCGGCATGGCGCAACATCAGTTTATGGATGGACCAGTTGGACGACCCGCTGGTGGCGCGGCCGTCCCTTGCGCACGACCTGGACGTCAATGTGGCGATTATCGGCGCCGGCTACACCGGGTTGTGGACCGCCTACTACCTCAAGCACCAGGCCCCGGAGCTGAAGATTGCGATTATCGAAGCGCAGACAGCAGGCTTCGGTGCGTCTGGCCGCAATGGCGGCTGGCTGATGGGCAACCTGTTGGGCGAAGACCGCCTGCTGGCCGGCCTGTCAGCGCAACAACGGCGCGCCTCGTTTGACCTGTTGCATGGCATCCCCGACGAGGTCGCCCGGGTGCTGTCCCGCGAAGGCATCGACTGCGACTACCGCAAAGGCGGCGTGCTGTACTGCGCGGCGCGTTACCCGGAGCAGGAAGGCAGCCTGCGCCGTTACCTGGACACGCTCCACGCCCTGGGCCTTACCGAAGCGGACTACCGCTGGCTGAGCCCGCAACAGCTGGCCGAGCAAATCCGCATCGCCAAGCCGTATGGCGGTATCTATGCGCCCCATGTCGCAACCATCAACCCCGCCAAACTGGTACGCGGCCTGGCGCGGGTGGTGGAGAGCATGGGCGTGACGATCTATGAGAACAGCCCGGTCACCCATTGGCAGTCCGGCAGCGTGCGCACGGCCAATGCCAGCGTGCGCGCCGCGTGGGTAGTGCCGGCGGTTGAGGGCTACGCCACCACGTTGCCGCCGCTGGGGCGCTATCAGTTACCGGTGCAAAGCCTGATTGTCGCCACTGAGCCGTTGCCGGCCAGCACCTGGGATGAAATTGGCTTGAGCCGAGGCCAGGCTTTTGGCGAAAGCAGCCGCCAGGTCACCTACGGCCAGCGTTCGGCGGATGACCGCCTGATATTCGGCGCCCGTGGCGGCTATCAGTTTGCCGGCAAGCTGCGCCACAACTTCGACCTGACCACCAGCGAAGTGGAGCTGCGCCGCTACCTGTTCAGCGAACTCTTCCCACAGCTTAAACACGTCAGGATTACCCACTCCTGGGGCGGCAACCTCGGCATGTCGCGCAACTTCCGGCCGCACATGCTCTGCGATCACACCACCGGCATCGCGCTGTCCGGTGGTTATGGCGGGGAGGGCGTAGGTGCCACCAACCTCGGAGGCCGCACCCTGGCCGACATGATTCTGGGCCTCGATACGCCGCTGACCACCCAGCCCTGGGTGATTCGCGAGCGTGGCCTGGACGCGCTCAAGGCCTGGGAGCCCGAACCCTGCCGCTGGCTGGGTTACAACGCGATCATTCGCAGTTTTGTCCATGAAGACCAGGTGCTGGCCAACCCCAACAGCGCGCCGTGGCGGCGCAAATTGGCGACCGGCGTGGCCGGGTTCATGGAAGGTTTCATGCACTGAGACGTTTCACTCACACGGGAAAACCCATGAGCATCACTCACTTCAAAGACGCGCTGAACGCCCACCTGCCGGACTCGTCACCGGTGGCCGTGCCCTTGGGCGAGCCTATCGCCGTAGCCTCGACCTTAAGCGTTGAGCGCAACGATGGCGTCGAAACCGGCATTTGGGAATGCACCCCAGGCCGCTGGCGTCGGCAGATCAAATCCCAGGAGTTTTGCCACTTTATCCAGGGCCGCTGCACCTTCACCCCCGACAACGGTGAAGTCGTTCACCTACAAGCCGGCGATGCACTGATGTTGCCGGCCAACAGCACCGGTATCTGGGACATCCACGAGACCGTGCGCAAGACCTACGTGTTGATTCTGTAACGCTTTGATCCTTGATCGCCTGCCATAAAAACAGCCCTAAAACCGCCAGGAAATCGAACCATGAAAGCCATTGCCCTGTTGCCCTTGATGTTGGTGGCCACTATCAGCCAGGCCGCCGAGACGGTGAAGATCTACAACTGGTCGGACTACATCGCGCCGGACACCACCAAGAACTTCCAGAAAGAAACCGGCATCGGTTTTACCTACGACGTATACGACAGCAACGAAACCCTCGACGGCAAGTTGATGACCGGCAAATCCGGCTATGACGTGGTGTTTCCGTCCAACCACTTCATGGCTCGGCAGATCCAGGGCGGCGCCCTTAAAAAACTCGACAAGAGCCAGCTGCCCAACTGGAAAAACCTCAACCCGGTGCTGCTCAAGGCTCTGCAAAACAACGACCCGGGCAACGAGCATGGTTTCCCGTACCTGTGGGGCAGCACCGGCATCGGCTACAACATCGACAAGGTCAAGGCGGTGCTCGGCGACAACGCGCCGGTGGATTCCTGGGACTTGATCTTCAAACCCGAGAACATGGCCAAGCTGCAAAAATGTGGCGTGGCGATTCTCGACAACGGCCCGGAACTGCTGCCGGCGGCGCTTAATTATCTGGGCCTGCCGCCCCACAGCAAGAAGGCCGAGGACTACAAAAAGGCTGAAGGCCTGTTGATGAAAGTGCGTCCGTATGTGGCCTACTTCCATTCCTCGAAGTACACCGCCGACCTGGCCAATGGCGAGATCTGCGTGGCTGTCGGCTTCTCCGGCGACATCCTGCAGGCCGAAAGCCGCGCCAAGGAAGCCAGGAACGGTGTGAATATCGGCTACAACATTCCCAAGGAAGGCGCCGCGATCTGGTTCGATATGGTCGCCATGCCGGCCGATGCCCCGGATGAAAAAGCCGGTTACGCGTTCATGAACTACCTGCTGCGCCCGGAGGTGATGGCCAGCATCACCAACTACGTGCACTACGCCAACGGCAACGCGGCGGCTGACAGCCTGGTAGACCCTGCAATCAAGGCCGACACCAAGGTGTACCCAAGCCCGGAAATGATGGGCAAGTTGTTTGCCCTGGAAGCAATGCCGCTGAACATCGACCGGATTCGCACGCGGGTGTGGAACACCATTCGTACCGGACGCTAGGGGTTACACCGAGCCCCTGTAGGAGCTGGCTTGCCTGCGATTGCGACCTGTCCGTCGGCTAGTGGGGACTGACACACCGCTATCGCGGGCAAGCCCACATTTTGACTGTGCAATGCCGGTTTTCAGGGGTTTTCCAGATCATGCCCCAACGACTGGATAAACAACGAAAACAGCTCCGGCTGCGACGAAATATCCAGCTTTGCGTACAGGTGCCGCCGATGCACCTTGACCGTGTCCGGCGAGATTTTCAAACGCTCGGCCATGGCCTTGGACGAGAACCCACGCAGCACCAGGCGCGCCACTTCCAGCTCGCGCTCCGACAGTACACCGCTGCCAAAATGGCTCAGCGCATCGCGAATCTGCGTGTCCATCGCCGGTACACGCTGGGTGCTTTGCTGCCAGTGCTGCTGCATCAACGGCAGCACCCAGGCCGCCAGTGTGGTCATCAACCCGGTCTCTTCAAAGTTGAAGCGTCGCTGCATGCCCAGCGACAAAGACAGCGTGCCTGTACCGGGTAACTGCAGAATGAATTGCACCTCGTCTTCCAACACGTTGTCGTGGAAGTAGTTGAGGAAGTATTCACTCTGGCGAAAATGGTCCGGTGCCACTTCCTCCAGGCGATACACGCCGCTGGCATAACCTTCGCGGTAAGCCTGGTAAAACGGGTCGATCAGGTACAGGCCATTGAGGTACACCAGCATCGAGGCCGGTTTGCTGCTGGGCTGGGCGTCGTATTCTTCCAGGGCCACGGGCGGGCCATCGAGGGGGTAAAAAATCGCCAGGGCGTTATCGAACGGCAGGCATTGGTGCAGCAACAGCACCAACTGCTTCCAGAAGTGCTCGGTGCCCAGGTGTGCGACGGTGCGGCCCAGGCCTGCGTGCATGCCGACCTCTCTGAACAGGCTCATAAACACGGCTCCAGCCCTCAATTGATCAGCCAAGGGTTCGGCTTTTGCCGAGTATCGTCAAGGGGAGTACGCCAATAGGGGAATTGGCCCGCATAAACACAGCGTTTACTTTGCCGTCATCCAGCGAGAAACATATCTCGCAACCGCCCGACTTTTTTCGTTTCTGCCTCCTACCAAAAATAACGACAGAGGATAACGATATGAGTGCTTCCCCCGCGCCAGACGGCGTGCTCAAGCCAACGCTGAGTGTTTTCGATGTGGTGGCCATCACGGTTTCGGCGGTCACGCCGGCCAGCTCCGTATTCGTGATTGCGCCGTTTGCCATCCAGCAGGCGGGCAGTGGTGTGTTCATGGCGTTTGTGATGGCGGCCTTGCTCGCGCTGATGTTCGCCTTCTGTTACGCCGAACTCGGTCGCGCCCATAACAGCGCCGGTGGTGAATATGTGTATGCCAAGCGAGTGTTTGGCGGCATGGCCGGTTATGCGACGTTTCTGACGGTGCTGGTGATGCTGTTGTTTATCCCGCCGGTCTTGGCCACAGGGGCCGCGACGTACCTGAATAACGCCCTGGGCACAAAATTCGACTCGCAAACCGTCGCCCTGGTGATCGTGGTGTGCAGCTACGCCCTGGGCATCCTCAATATCAAGCTCAATGCCTGGATTACCGGCACCTGCCTGCTGTTGGAAGTGGCGGCGTTGCTGGTGATCGTGTTTATCGGCTTTGGTAATCCCGTGCAGCCCGCCAGCGTGCTGTTCCAGCCGCAGATCGTCGAAAACGGCGTGCTGCACCTGGCGCCCTGGGCATTGGTGATTGGCGCCGTCGGCATCGGCCTGTTCTCGTTCAATGGGTATGGTCCTGCGGTATTGCTGGCCGAAGACATGAAGTGCGGTGGCAAAGGCGTGCACAAAGCGGTGCTGTGGTCGCTGGGGTTGGTGGTGGTGATCGAGCTGGTGCCGATCACGGCACTGCTGATCGGCGCGCCGTCGCTGAGCGCGATGATCAGCAGCCCTGACCCGATTGGCTATCTGCTGACCAGCCACGGCAATGAAACCCTGTCACGCCTGGTCAGTGCCGGGATCTTCCTGTCGGTGTTCAACGCGATTGTCGCTATCGTCATCCAGATTGGTCGAGTGGTGTTCAGCAGCGGCCGCGATGCCCTGTGGACGCCGCGCATCAACGCGCTGTTCACGCGTATTCACCCGCGCTGGGATTCCCCATGGCTGGCAACGCTGTTCCTGGCGGTGCCTTCGGCGCTGTTGAGTTTCAGCTCGAACCTGGCGGACCTGACGTCCTTCAGTGTATTGCTGATCATCCTGGTGTACCTGGTGGTGGCGTTGAGCGCGCTGATGAGCCGGGTGCTGCTGCGTGATCGCGAGCACCCTTATCGCATGCCGTTATGGCCGCTGCCGGCAGTGCTGGCGGTACTGGGCGCCGGTTACCTGCTGGTGACCCTGATCGCCGCGGCGTCGGTGCGCGACATCATGATCATCATCGGCTTGCTGGCCTTGTCGGTGATTTTGTATTGCATCACTGGCCGGACGAGTCCGGCGTTTCAGAAATTGTAAGGAGTGGGTATGCGAGCACGTCAACTGGGCATTACGTTGGGGCTGGGCACGCCCGGCAAATTGAATGCCATCACCGATGTTCCCGGTGTCCGGGTGGGGCACGCCACGCTCAAGACCAGCATCGACGGCAAGCAGGTGCGCACCGGCGTCAGCGTGATCCAGCCGCGCGCCGGGGAGGCGCGACAGCAACCGTGTTTCGCCGGCTACCACGTGCTCAACGGCAATGGCGACGCCACCGGCCTTGAGTGGATCAGCGAAGCGGGGCTGCTGACCACACCCATCGCTATCACCAACACCCACAGCATCGGGATTGTGCGTGACAGCCTGATTGCCCTGGAGCGCGAGCGCCTGGCGGACCCGGCGGTGTACTGGTGCATGCCGGTGGTGATGGAAACCTACGACGGCCTGCTCAACGATATCTGGGGCCAGCACGTCAAGCCTGAACATGTGCGCCAGGCGCTGGACGCGGCCGAGGGCGGCCCGGTGCAAGAGGGCGCCGTCGGCGGCGGCACCGGCATGATCTGCCATGAGTTCAAGGGCGGCATCGGCACGGCATCCCGGCGTGTGCCAGAGGAGCAGGGCGGTTGGACCGTCGGCGTGCTGGTGCAGGCCAACCATGGCAAGCGCCAGGAGCTGCGCGTGGATGGCTACCCGGTCGGGCGCCAGTTGATGGACATTCCATCACCCTTCGCCGAGCGCGGCACGCCGGGCATGGGTTCGATCGTGGTGATCATCGCCACCGACGCGCCGTTGCTGCCCCATCAATGCCAGCGCCTGGCGCAACGCGCCTCCATCGGTATCGCGCGCACCGGTGGCGGCACCGAGGATTCCAGTGGCGACCTGTTCCTGGCCTTCGCCACCGGCAATCACGGCCTGCCACCGGCCGATTACGGGCGCAAGGACCTGGCACTCAGCAGCGTATTGCGCATGGTCAACAACGACCATATTTCGCCCTTGTTCAGTGCCGCCGCAGAGGCGGTGGAGGAGGCGATTATCAACGCGATCCTGGCGGGCGAGGACATGACGACGGAAGACGGCATCACGGTACCCGGACTTGCCGACGAAGTATTAATCGGCGCGTTAAACAAGTGCGGCTGGAGTCTGTCCCGGTAATGGGGGGCACGCACTTTAATAGTGCGGGTGGTGGCTCTTTAATATTGAACTATGACACCGTGTCAATATATTGGATCCATTATTAGATAGGGCCGCTCAGCAAGAGCGGCTTTACCGCTATTTAATATTTAAATAACAGTCGGCGGCGATTTGCAGCGCTAGCGCAATTACCCCCAGCAAACGCTGTGTGCGACTTCCTTAAGTTGAATCTAGGTCACATTTTTGTTGCGGAAATATTTGTAGACGAAAGATTTCAAGTTGTGTCAGTTTCGATACGCCTTCAAAAGAGGCGAGTGATAGGACGATCCTCGCCCGCGAGGTTCCTATCGAACAAAGACTGATGCACTTGCAAACAAGGAAGTACGTTTATGTCAAAAGTAAAAGACAAAGCTATTGTATCTGCCGCGCAAGCCAGCACTGCTTACTCGCAAATCGATAGCTTCAGCCATCTGTATGACCGTGGCGGTAACCTCACGGTCAATGGAAAGCCCTCGTTCACAGTGGACCAGGCCGCCGACCACCTGTTGCGCGAGAATGCTGCGTATCGGGACATTGATGGCAACGGCAAGATCGACCTCACCTACACCTTCCTGACCTCGGCTTCCTCGGCCACCATGAACAAACATGGCATCTCCGGGTTCAGCCAGTTCAACACCCAGCAGAAAGCACAGGCCGCATTGGCCATGCAATCCTGGGCGGATGTGGCCAACGTCACCTTCACCGAGAAATCCTCGGGCGGTGACTTCCACATGACCTTTGGCAACTACAGCAGCGGCCAGGATGGCGCAGCGGCCTTCGCTTACCTGCCTGGCACCAATGCCAAGTACAACGAGAGCGGGCTGGACGGTACTTCCTGGTACCTGACCAACAACAGTTACACACCGAACAAGACCCCGGACCTGAACAACTATGGCCGGCAGACCCTGACCCACGAAATCGGGCACACCCTGGGCCTGGATCACCCTGGCGACTACAACGCCGGGACCGGCAACCCTTCGTACAAAGACGCGGACTATGGACAGGACACGCGTGGCTACAGCGTCATGAGTTACTGGAGCGAGAGCAACACCAACCAGAACTTCAGTAAAGGCGGGGTCGAAGCCTATTCGTCCGGCCCGCTGATCGACGACATTGCCGCGATCCAGAAGCTCTACGGCGCCAACTACGCCACCCGCGCCGGCGACACCACCTACGGTTTCAACTCCAACACCGGGCGTGACTTCCTCAGCGCCACGTCCAATGCCGACAAGCTGGTGTTCTCGGTATGGGACGGTGGCGGCAACGACACCCTGGACTTCTCCGGTTTCACCCAAAACCAGAAGATCAACCTCAATGAGGCCTCGTTCTCCGACGTTGGCGGCCTGGTGGGCAACGTGTCCATCGCCAAGGGCGTTACCATCGAGAACGCGTTCGGCGGTTCGGGCAATGACCTGATCATCGGCAACAACGCCGCCAACATCATCAAAGGCGGTGCCGGCAACGACATCATCTACGGCGGTGGCGGTGCCGACCAACTATGGGGCGGCGCCGGCAATGACACCTTCGTGTACGGTGCCAGTTCCGACTCCAAGCCGGGTGCGGCGGACAAGATCTTTGACTTCACCTCCGGTTCGGACAAGATCGACCTGTCCGGCATCACCAAAGGTGCAGGCTTGAGCTTCGTCAATGCATTCACCGGGCATGCCGGCGATGCTGTACTGAGCTATGCCTCGGGTACCAACCTGGGCACCTTGGCGGTGGACTTCTCCGGGCACGGCGTGGCGGACTTCCTCGTCACCACCGTCGGCCAGGCAGTCTCCAGCGACATCGTAGCCTGATGTAAAGCGCGCGGCGCCCCGGCGCCGCGCTCTCAGGATGGAGCAGCAGATGCCGCGTTTTTCCCATTTGATCGCCTGTGCTTCACAGGTGTTGTTCGTTTCGGCAGGAGCCCACGTCATGGCGAGCAGTCTGGTTTTACCCACCACCGCGCAATTGGCCGGCCATTGGCAATTGCAGCAACAGGACCAGGTGTGTGCACTCGACCTGTTGGATGAGCCCAACGCCGTGGCCGGTGATGTTGCCTGTGCCGAGCTATGGCTGAGGGAAAAGCCCCTGACTTGGTTGCCGACCCCGGACGGTATCTGGCTGTTTAATGCAGAGGGCAGCGGGATTATTCATTTGAATCGCGAGAAAGACGGTGAATACAAAGGGCGCACGCCTTCAATACCGGAAGTTGTGCTGCAACGAACACCCTAATTAAAAAGTTATAAGCTTATAACAAGAGTTTAATAGTTGACCGCTCACTTCAGGGCGCGGACAACTATTGCGCGTCATTGACTTCGGGGAAGAACAGACACTATGGCGAAGTCCAATGTGATTGCGCCCTTATTTAGGGCGCTGGGTGAATACAAGGGTATTTTGATCAGCATCGGCTGCTTTACCGCCTTGATTAACCTGTTGATGCTGGTGCCGTCGATTTACATGCTGCAAGTGTACGACCGTGTGTTGTCCTCCCAGAATGAAACCACCCTGGTGATGTTGACGCTGATGGTCGTGGGTTTCTTTGTCTTCATCGGCACGCTGGAAGTACTGCGCAGTTTTGTCGTGATTCGCATCGGCAGCCAGTTGGAGCGGCGCTTCAACTTGCGCGTGTACAAAGCCGCGTTTGAACGCAACCTGCAACGCGGGCAGGGGCATGCCGGGCAATCGCTGGGCGATTTGACCGTGATCCGCCAATTCATCACCGGGCCTGCGTTGTTCGCGTTCTTCGATGCGCCGTGGTTTCCCATCTACCTGTTTGTGATTTTCCTGTTCAACGTGTGGCTGGGCGTGTTGGCCACGGCGGGCGCTGTGTTGTTGATCGCGCTGGCGTGCCTGAATGAATACCTGACCAAAAAACCACTGGGCGAGGCGGGTGTTTTTTCCCAACAATCAACCCAGCTGGCTACCAGCCACCTGCACAACGCCGAGACCATCCAGGCCATGGGCATGCTCGGCGCGTTGCGTAAACGCTGGTTCGCGGTGCATTCGCAGTTCCTCGGGTTTCAGAACCGGGCCAGCGACACCGGCTCGGTGATTACCTCGCTGAGCAAATCCCTGCGCCTGTGCCTGCAATCCTTGGTGCTGGGCCTGGGCGCCTTTCTGGTGATCAAGGGCGAGATGACCGCCGGGATGATGATCGCCGGGTCCATCCTGATGGGCCGTGTACTCAGCCCTATCGACCAATTGATTGCGGTGTGGAAGCAGTGGAGTTCGGCCAAGCTGGCTTACCAACGCCTTGACGACCTGCTGCGTGAATTCCCACCCGAAGCCGAGCAAATGGCGTTGCCGGCGCCCAAGGGCCAGGTGAGTTTCGAGCACGTCAGCGCCGGCCCGCCGGGGCGGCGTGTGGCGACCTTGCAACAGGTCAGTTTCAACCTCGGCGCCGGTGAAGTGCTGGGCGTGCTCGGTGCTTCGGGTTCGGGCAAATCGACCCTGGCCCGTGTGCTGGTTGGCGTGTGGCCAACCCTGGCCGGCACCGTGCGCCTGGACGGCGCGGATATCCATCGCTGGAACCGCGACGACCTCGGCCCGCATATCGGCTACTTGCCCCAGGACATCGAACTGTTCAGCGGCAGCATCGCCGACAACATTGCGCGCTTTTGTGAAGCCGACCCGGAGCGGGTGGTGAAAGCCGCGCAACAGGCCGGTGTGCATGAGTTGATCCTGCGTCTGCCGCAAGGCTACGACACCGTGTTGGGCGACAACGGTGGCGGCCTCTCCGGCGGCCAGAAGCAGCGGGTGGCCCTGGCGCGTGCGCTGTATGGCGCGCCGCGTTTGATCGTGCTGGATGAACCCAACTCCAACCTCGACACCGTGGGCGAGGCCGCCTTGGCCAGTGCCATCGTGCAGATGAAAGCCCAGGGCAGCAGCGTGGTGCTGGTCACCCACCGCTCCTCGGCGTTGGCCCAGGCCGACAAGTTGCTGGTGCTCAGTGAAGGCCAATTGCAGGCCTTCGGCCCCAGCCAGGAAGTGCTGCGCGCGTTGTCGGGCCAGCAACAGCAGGAAGCGCCACGGGAAAAGGCCGGTGTGAGCCTTAGCCGTCAGTACCAGACCGGAAGGAATCCAGGCGCATGAGCAGCCTTACTGTAGAGCCCCGCTTTAAAGAACGTGATGCCGGTTTTTTCGTAAAGATGGGCTGGTGGTTGACGATTGTCGGCGCCGGTGGGTTTTTCCTTTGGGCCAGCCTCGCGCCCTTGGACCAGGGCATCCCGGTGCAAGGCACGGTGGTGGTCTCGGGCAAGCGCAAGGCCGTGCAAACCTTCAGCCCTGGGGTGGTCAGCCGGATCCTGGTGAAGGAGGGCGAGTTGGTCAAACAGGGCCAACCGCTGTTTCGCCTCGACCAGACCCAGAACCAGGCCGACGTGCAGTCGCTGCAAGCCCAGTACCGCATGGCCTGGGCCAGCGTGGCACGCTGGCAGAGCGAGCGTGACAACCAAGCGGCGATTACCTTTCCCGCTGAGCTGAGCGCCAACCCCGACCCGGCCCTGGCCCTGGTGCTGGAAGGCCAACGCCAGCTGTTCAGCAGCCGCCGTGAAGCCTTTGCCCGTGAACAAGCCGGTATTCGCGCCAACATCGACGGTGCCACCTCGCAACTGAGCGGCATGCGCCGCGCCCGTACCGACCTGTCCGCCCAGGCGCAATCGCTGCGTGATCAACTCGCCAACCTGCAACCGTTGGCCGACAACGGCTATATCCCGCGCAACCGCTTGCTGGACTACCAGCGCCAACTGTCCCAGGTGCAACAGGACCTGGCGCAGAACAGCGGAGAAAGCGGACGCGTGGAGCAGGGCATTCTCGAATCACGCCTCAAATTGCAGCAGCACAGTGAGGAGTATCAGAAAGAAGTGCGCAGCCAGTTGGCCGACGCGCAACTGCGCAGCCTGACCCTGGAACAGCAACTGACCTCGGCGGGTTTTGATTTGCAGCACAGCGAAATCAATGCACCGGCCGATGGCATTGCGGTCAACCTCAGCGTGCACACCGAAGGCGCCGTGGTGCGCGCCGGTGAAACCCTGCTGGAGATCGTGCCCCAGGGCACGCGCCTGGAAGTGGAAGGGCGCCTGCCGGTGCATCTGGTCGATAAAGTGGGCACCCACCTGCCGGTCGATATCCTCTTCACTGCCTTCAACCAAAGCCGCACACCACGCGTGCCGGGCGAAGTCAGCCTGATCTCGGCCGACCAGATGCTCGATGAAAAGACCGGCCAGCCTTACTACGTGCTGCGCACCACGGTCAGCGAGGCTGCATTGGAAAAACTCCACGGTCTGGTGATCAAGCCGGGCATGCCCGCCGAGATGTTTGTGCGTACCGGCGAACGCTCGCTGCTCAATTACCTGTTCAAACCGCTGCTCGATCGCGCCGGTTCTGCGTTGACTGAGGAATGAGCATGCGCGTTGTGTTCATTTCGTTGATGTTGGTGTGCGGCGTTTCCCAGGCAGCCATGGGGCCGTTTGATGTGTACGAGCAGGCATTGCGTAACGATCCGGTGTTTCTGGGCGCCATCAAGGAGCGCGACGCGGGCCTGGAGAACCGCACCATTGGCCGTGCCGGGCTGCTGCCGCGGCTGTCGTACAACTACAACAAGGGCCGCAACAACTCCGAGGCGCACCTGCCGGACGGGCGCGGCGGCAGTTATCGCGACGACCGCAACTACAACAGCTATGGCTCGACCTTCAGCTTGCAACAGCCGTTGTTCGACTACGAAGCCTATGCCAACTATCGCAAGGGCGTGGCCCAGGCGCTGTTCGCCGATGAAAGCTTTCGCGACAAGAGCCAGGCGTTGCTGGTGCGGGTGCTGAGCTATTACACCCAGGCGCTGTTTGCCCAGGACCAGATCGACATCGCCCGCGCCAAGAAAAAGGCCTACGAGCAGCAGTTCCAGCAGAACCAGCACCTGTTCCAGCAGGGCGAAGGCACGCGCACCGACATTCTCGAAGCCGAGTCGCGCTATGAGCTGGCCACCGCCGAAGAGATCCAGGCGCTGGACGAGCAGGACGCGTCGTTGCGCGAACTGGGGGCGTTGATCGGCGTGCAAAGCGTCGACATCCACGACCTGGCGCCGCTGAACCAGAGCTTTGCTGCCTTCACCCTGACCCCGGCCAACTACGACACCTGGCATGAACTGGCGCTGAGCAATAACCCCACGCTGGCGTCCCAGCGCCAGGCCGTGGAAGTGGCGCGTTATGAAGTGGAGCGCAACCGCGCCGGGCATTTGCCCAAGATCACCGCGTATGCCAGCTCGCGCAAACAGGAGTCCGACAGCGGCAACACCTACAACCAGCGCTACGACACCAACACCATCGGTGTCGAAGTCAGCCTGCCGCTGTACGCCGGTGGCGGGATCTCCGCCTCCACTCGCCAGGCCAGCCGCGGCATGGAACAGGCCGAGTACGAGCTGGAAGGCAAGACCCGCGAAACCCTGATCGAACTGCGCCGCCAGTTCAGTGCGTGCCTGTCGGGGGTGAGCAAATTGCGTGCGTACCAAAAGGCACTGACCTCGGCCGAAGCGCTGGTGGTGTCGACCAAGCAAAGCATCCTCGGTGGCGAGCGGGTCAACCTCGACGCACTGAACGCCGAGCAGCAGCTGTACAGCACCCGTCGCGACCTGGCGCAGGCGCGTTACGACTACCTGATGGCCTGGACCAAATTGCACTACTACGCGGGCAACTTGCGCGACACCGACCTGGCGAAAGTCGATGAGGCTTTCGGCCCGGTGAAATGAGCATCCATAAGAAGAATAAGGAGGGGTTAGATGATTACCCATTCACCACGTTTCAAACCGTTTACCGCAGGCTCGTTACTCCTGTTGTCCGTTGCGGCACAGGCGGCCTATACCGAAAACGGCCAAGCGGGAAACCCCGCCAGTTGGCGCTCCGCCGAATTCCAGAGCGACTGGGGCCTGGGGCGCATGAAGGCGGATGAAGCCTATGCGGCCGGTATCACCGGCAGCGGGGTCAAAGTCGGCGCGCTGGATTCGGGTTTTGACCCCAACCACCCTGAAGCTTCCAAAGACCGCTACCACGCTGTCACCGCCAGCGGCACCTACGTCGATGGCAAGCCGTTCAGCACCACCGGCGCACTCAACCCCAACAATGATTCCCACGGCACCCATGTCACCGGCACCATGGGCGCAGCCCGTGATGGCGTGGGCATGCACGGTGTGGCCTACAACGCGCAAATCTACGTGGGCAACACCAACGCCAACGACAGCTTCCTGTTTGGCCCGACCCCGGACCCCAAGTATTTCAAGGCGGTGTATACCGCGCTGGTGGATTCCGGCGTGCGCGCCATCAACAACAGCTGGGGCAGCCAGCCCAAGGATGTCAGCTACCAGACCCTCGGCGACCTGCACGCCGCCTATGCCCAGCATTACAACCAGGGCACCTGGCTGGATGCCGCGGCGGATGTGGCCAAGGCCGGGGTGATCAACGTGTTCAGCGCCGGCAACAGCGGGTATGCGAATGCCAGCGTGCGCTCGGCCTTGCCGTATTTCCAGCCGGAACTGGAAGGCCACTGGCTGGCGGTGTCCGGCCTGGATAAAGCCAATAACCAGAAATACAACAAATGCGGAATCGCCAAATATTGGTGCATCTCTACGCCTGGCGCGCTGATCAACAGCACCATTCCCGATGGCGGTTATGGGGTCAAGTCCGGCACCTCGATGTCGGCACCGCATGCCACCGGCGCGCTGGCGCTGGTGATGGAGCGCTACCCGTACATGACCAATGAGCAGGCGTTGCAGGTACTGTTGACCACTGCCACGCAACTCGATGGCTCTGTCACTCAAGCACCGAATACCATCGTCGGCTGGGGCGTGCCGGACCTTGGCCGAGCGATGCATGGCCCGGGGCAATTGCTTGGCAACATGAACGTCAACCTCGCGGCCGGGCAGGGCGATGTGTGGAGCAATGGTATCTCCGACCAGGCCTTGGTTCAGCGCCAGGCCGAAGACCGCGCCGAGCACAGTGCCTGGCAGCAAACCCTGATCGACAAGGGCTGGCAGAACGGCGTGGGCGCGAATGCCAGCCAGCAGGACCAGACCGATTACGCCGTTGGCACTGCCCGTGATCAGGCCGCAGCCAACCGCGTGTATGAAGGCAGCCTGATCAAATCCGGTGCCGGCAGCCTGGTGCTCAGCGGCGACAGCACGTATCGCGGTGCCACCAGCGTCAATGGCGGCCTGCTGGCAGTCAACGGTTCGCTGACCTCGGCGGTGACCGTCAACAACAGCGGCACCCTCGGCGGCTCCGGGCGCATCGGCGCCTTGAGCGTCAACAGCGGCGGCACCGTGGCACCGGGTAATTCCGTAGGCACCTTGCAGGTAGCCGGTGATGTGAACCTGGGCGCAGGCTCCACCTATGCGGTGGAACTCACGCCCACCAGCAGCGACCGCATCGTCGCAGGCGGCAAAGCCGTGCTGGGCGGCGGCACCGTGACCCTGGCGCTGGAAAACAGCCCCACACTGCTCAGCCAGAGCCAAGTGCAAAGCCTGATCGGCCGCCAATACACCATCCTCCAGGCGGCGGGCGGCGTTCAGGGCCAGTTTGGCCAGGTGCTGCCGAACTACCTGTTCCTCGGCGGCACCCTCGATTACGCCGCCAACGGCGTGCAGTTGGACGTGGGGCGCAACAACGCGGCGTTCGCCAGCGTTGCCGCCACGCGTAACCAGCGCAGTGTCGCGGCGGCGGCCGAGCAGTTGGGCGCCGGCAACCCGGTGTATGAAAGCCTGTTGCAGTCGGACTCGGTGGCCACGGCCCGCCAGGGCTTGCAGCAACTGTCGGGTGAGATCTACCCGGCGATTGGCGCGATGCTGATCAACGACAGCCTGCAACTGCGCGATGCTGTAGGTGAACGCCTGCGCCATGTGCCCGTGAACGGCGAAAGCAACCTGTGGATCAAGGCCCTTGGCGCCTGGGGCAAGACCGACAGCCGCAGCGAAACGGCAGGCTCGACCACCTCGATTGGCGGTTTGCTCGCCGGTGTGGACGGCGCGCTGGATGAACAGACCCGCGTGGGTGTGGTCGCTGGCTACAGCGACAGTTCGCTGAACATGGGCAGTGGCACGCATTCGTCGGCGTCCATCGACAGTTACCACTTCGGCGCGTATGCCGGGCGTGAACTGGGCGACTGGCGCGTCAGCGTGGGTGGTGCCTACAGCTGGCATCGCGGCGACGTAAAGCGTGACCTGCAGTACGGCGAAGTCAGCGGCAAGCAAAAGACCAAGCTGGATGCGCGCACGGCGCAGTTGTTCACTGAAGCTGCGTACCGCATTCACCTGCAACCGCTGGCGCTGGAGCCGTTCGCCAACCTGGCCTATGTACATCTGGACAGTGATTCCTTTCATGAAAAAGGCGCTGCGGCGGCGCTGGAACGTGGCAGTGATCGGCGCGATGCGGTGCTCAGCACCCTCGGTGTGCGGGCCTTGAAAACCCTGCCTCTGAATGACCATCAGCAGCTCGAACTGTCCGGTTCGCTGGGCTGGCAGCACAGCCTGACGGCGGTTGAATCCGAAGAACACTTGGCGTTTGTCGCCGGCGGGCCGTCCTTTGCCGTGCGCAGTTCGCCGTTGTTGCGCGATGCCGCGCTGGTCGGTGTGCAGGCCAGCCTGGCGCTGAGCAAGGCCACGCGGGTCAACCTGGATTACAACGGCCAGTTGGGTGGACGTGCGAAAACCCAAGGCGTGGGGCTGAGCCTTAACTGGCAGTTCTAAACACGCCGCAGCGATGATCGTTCCCACGCTTTGCGTGGGAATGCCTCTTGTGACGCTCTGCGTCACACTTTGGACGCAGAGCGTCCTGGGCTGCATTCCCACGCGGAGCGTGGGAACGATCAGGTTGGATTTCCAAAAAAGTGCAATAAGAAAACTAAGGAAGGTCACCGTGAACAAACGCAAACCAGGGTTAAATACCGCCACTCACACAGGCCCGGGCTACCCGCTCAAGGCTTTGAGCTGCGTGCCATACGGCGCGCTGCTGTGCTGCCTGGCAAGTCTGGGGACTGCCCAGGCCGCACCCTATGTGGAAACCGGCAAACTGGGCGATGCCGCCAGTTGGCGCAGCAACGAGTTCAAGGCCGATTGGGGGCTGGGCGCCATCCATTCAGACACTGCGTATGCCGCCGGCTACACCGGCAAAGGCGTCAAGCTGGGCATCTTTGACCAGCCGGTGTATGCGCAGCACCCGGAGTTCGCCAGCCCCAACAAGGTGGTGACGATTGTCACCGAGGGCATCCGCCAATACACCGACCCGTATATCCCGGTGAAGGCCGGCGATGCGTTCCGCTATGACGGCACGCCGTCCAAGGACTCCAACGGCAAGCTGGGTAACCACGGCACCCACGTCGGCGGGATTGCCGCCGGTGACCGTGACGGCGGGCCGATGCATGGCGTGGCGTTCAATGCGCAGATCCTCAGCGCCGAAAACGGCGACCCAGGCCCGGAAGACGGGATCATCCTCGGCAACGACGGCGCGGTGTACAAGGCCGGTTGGGATGGGCTGGTGGCCAGCGGCGCACGCATCATCAACAACAGCTGGGGCATCGGCATTGGCGATCAATACGCCAAGGGCGGCCGCGATCCGGCGTACCCCAACTTCACGGTCAATGAAGCCCAGGCGCAGTTCAACAACATCCGGCCGATCCTCGGCACGCTTGCCGGCGGCGCCTACCAAGGCGCAATCGATGCGGCCCGCAGCGGCGTGCTGACCATCTTTGCCGCCGGTAACGACTACAACCGCAACAACCCGGACGCGATGTCGGGTCTTGCGTACTTTGTGCCGGAAATTGCACCGAACTGGCTGTCGGTAGCCGCCTTGCAGCAAAACCCGGACACCGCGAGTGCCAACCCGTATGTGATCAGCACCTTCTCGTCACGTTGCGGTTATGCGGCGAGCTTCTGTGTGTCGGCACCCGGTACCAAAATCTTCAGTTCGATCATCAACGGCACCGACCTGAGCAACCTGACCACCGACTGGGCCAACAAAAACGGCACCTCCATGGCTGCGCCCCATGTGGCCGGCGCAGCGGCGGTGCTGATGGAGCGCTTCCCGTACATGAGCGGCGAGCAGGTCGCCACCGTGCTCAAAACCACCGCCACCGACCTTGGCGCGCCGGGCATCGACGCGCTGTATGGCTGGGGCATGATCAACCTGGGCAAAGCAGTCAACGGGCCAGGGATGTTCGTGACCGCTGAGGATATTCCTGCTGAGTTCCGTATCGATGGCGCCTATGGCAGCAGCCAGTTTGTCGCCGACCTGCCAGGCATTGGTGCGGTGGTGGATGCCGGTAAACCGACCCAGCGTCTGTGCACCGACGTGCATTGCGGCCTGGATGTGTGGAGCAATGACATTTCCGGCCATGGCGGCCTGACCAAGCAAGGCATCGGTACGTTGGTGCTGAGCGGCACCAACACCTACAGCGGGCCGACCCTGGTCAACCAGGGCTTGCTGGCGATTAATGGCTCGGTCACTTCCGACGTTACCGTCAGCCAGGCCGGCGTGCTCGGTGGCTCGGGCCGTATCGGCTCGCTGACTGCCAAAAGCGGCGGCACCGTGGCGCCGGGCAACTCCATCGGCACCTTGAATGTGGCAGGCAATGTCACCTTTGATGCGGGTTCGACCTACGCGGTTGAGCTGTCGCCCACCAGCAGCGACCGCATTGTGGCCGGCGGCACCGCCACGCTCAATGGCGGTACCGTGACCCTGGCCCTGGAGAACAGCCCGACGCTGCTAACCAACGCACAGGCGCAAAGCCTGATTGGCCGCCAGTACAACATCCTGCAAGCCGCAGGCGGTATTACCGGCAGCTTCGGCGCGGTGCTGCCGAATTACCTGTTTATCGGCGGCACGCTGAACTATGCCGCCAACGGCGTGCAACTGGACGTGGCACGCACCAACAGCTTCGCCAGTGTGGCGGTCACGCCGAACCAGCGTGCGGTCGCGGCGGCGGCGGACCAATTGGGCGCCGGCAATGCGGTGTATGAAAGCCTGTTGCTGGCGCCCAATGCGGCCTCGGCCCAAGGCGCGTTCCAGCAGCTCTCCGGCGAAATCTACCCGGCGCTGCAAAGTGCGTTAATCAACGACAGCCGTTACGTGCGCGAAGCCGTTGGCGAACGCCTGCGCAATGGCGAGATGGGCGCCAGCAGCGAAACCATCGACAGCCGTGGCAACGTGTGGGTCAAGGCCTTGGGCGCGTGGGGCAAGACCGACAGCCGCAGCGACACCGCGGGCTACACCACGTCGCTGGGCGGCATGCTCGCCGGTGTGGATGGCGCACTGGATGACTCGACGCGTATCGGTTTGGTCGCTGGCTACAGTGACACCTCCTTGAACATGGGCAACGACACCCATTCCCGTGCCTCGGTCGACAGCTACCACTTCGGTGCCTATGCCGGGCATGAAATCGGTGCCTTGCGCCTGAGCGGTGGGGCGACCTACAGCTGGCATCGCGCCGATGTGAAGCGTGACCTGCAATACGGTGATGTGGCCGGCAAGCAGAAGGTCAAAGTGGACGCGAGCAGCACCCAGGTGTTTGGTGAGGCGGCTTACCGCGTCAACCTGCAACCGCTGGCCCTGGAGCCATTCGCCAACCTGGCCTATGTGCATCTGGACACTGATGGGTTCACCGAAAAGGGTGACGCCGCCGCGCTCAAAGGCCATGACGACACCCGCGATGTGGTGCTGAGCACCCTGGGCGTGCGCGCCTTGAAGACCTTTAACGTGAACGATCACCAGCAACTGGAAGTGTCCGGCACCCTGGGCTGGCAGCACAACCTGAGCAGCACCGATTCCGAGCAGCACCTGGCGTTCGCCTCGGGCGGCCCTGCGTTCGCAGTGGAAAGTGCGCCGATGGTGCGCGACGCCGCGTTGGTCGGTGCGCGGGTCAGCCTGGCGCTGAGCAAGGATGCGCGGGTCAATTTTGATTACAACGGCCTGTTGGCCAGCAAGGACAAGGTCCACGGGGTGGGGTTGAGCCTCGACTGGGCGTTCTAAAAGGCTTCACACCTTGTATGGGTTTGGGCTTATGTGGGAGCCGGGCTTGCCCGCGATGCAGACACCTCGGTCGGTCAGTTGTACCGAGGTGAGGTTATCGCAGGCAAGCCAGCTCCCACATAGGCTCACTCACTACGAGGGCCACACGTGTTTTCGCTTTCTCTACAAATCCAACAACAGAGAGGCACTACCATGGGTATCTTTGACTATAAAAACCTCGGCACCGAGGGCTCCAAAACACTGTTCGCCGATGCCATGGCGATCACGCTGTATTCCTACCACAACCTGGACAACGGCTTTGCCGTGGGTTACCAGCACAACGGCCTGGGGCTTGGCTTGCCGGCCACGCTGGTGGGGGCGTTGCTGGGCAGTACTAATTCGCAAGGGGTGATCCCGGGGATTCCCTGGAACCCCGACTCGGAAAAGGCCGCGCTTGATGCGGTGCAAAAAGCCGGCTGGACGCCTATCAGCGCCAGTGACCTGGGCTATGGCGGCAAGGTCGATGGGCGCGGCACCTTCTTTGGCGAAAAGGCCGGTTACACCACGGCCCAGGTCGAGGTGCTGGGCAAGTACGATGACGCCGGCAAACTGCTCGAAATCGGCATCGGCTTCCGCGGCACGTCGGGGCCACGGGAAAGCTTGATCACAGACTCCATCGGCGACGTAATCAGCGACCTGCTGGCGGCCTTCGGCCCCAAGGATTATGCAAAGAACTATGCGGGCGAAGCCTTTGGCGGCTTGCTCAAGAATGTCGCCGACTATGCCGGCGCCCATGGCCTGAGCGGCAAGGACGTGGTCGTCAGCGGCCACAGCCTGGGCGGGCTGGCGGTCAACAGCATGGCAGATTTAAGCAACAACAAATGGTCGGGGTTCTACAAGGACGCCAACTACGTGGCCTATGCCTCACCGACCCAGAGCGCGGGCGATAAAGTGCTCAATATCGGCTACGAAAACGACCCGGTGTTCCGCGCGCTCGACGGCTCATCCTTCAACCTGTCGTCCCTGGGCGTGCACGACAAACCCCACGAGTCGACCACCGACAATATCGTCAGCTTCAACGACCACTACGCCTCGACGTTGTGGAATATCCTGCCGTTTTCGATCGTCAACCTGCCGACCTGGGTCTCACATTTGCCCACCGGTTATGGCGACGGCATGACGCGCATCCTCGAGTCCGGCTTCTACGACCAGATGACCCGCGACTCCACAGTGATTGTCGCCAACCTGTCTGACCCGGCGCGGGCTACCACCTGGGTGCAGGACCTTAACCGCAATGCCGAACCGCACAAGGGCAACACCTTCATTATCGGCAGCCACGGCAATGACCTGATCCAGGGCGGCAAGGGCGCAGACTTTATCGAAGGTGGCAAAGGCAATGACACAATCCGCGACAACAGCGGGCATAACACCTTCCTGTTCAGCGGCCATTTTGGCAATGATCGGGTGATTGGCTACCAAACCACGGACAAGCTGGTGTTCCAGAATGTGGAGGGCAGCACCGACCTGCGCGACCATGCCAAAGTGGTCGGCGCAGACACGGTGCTGACCTTTGGCGCCGACTCGGTGACCCTGGTCGGCGTCGGGCACGGCGGCCTGTGGGCGGATGGCGTCAGCATCGGCTGATCAGTGCCAGTGTTGCCCCCGCCAGCCACCGCCCCAATACGGCCGGTGGGGGTAGCCGTAGCCATAGCTGTAAACATGATGTGGGTAGTAATAAGGCCGTGGGGCGTAACCCCAATGCCCGTAATAAACCGGCGGCGGCGGGGGAGCAACCACGATGACCCGCGGCGGCTGACGAATGATGATGGTATCGGCAAACGCCGGCGCGCTGGCCAGCGCCGCCAGGCTCAGGGGGATGAGTAACAGCGCGCGTACCGTCCGGGACATGAGTGCCATGGCCGTCTTTCTCCGTTCTACCGCCTTCGAAGATGAAGGCGGCTTATCGGTTGAACGCCGGGTTGGCGAAAATCCTTCGGTAAATAAATCTTCACCGACCAGCGGCGCAACGCTGCGACGGGTCCGGCAGGCCTCACGCGTTTAATCACTACCCGCGAGCTGTTTCGCGCGTCATGTGAGGAACCGAACATGTCCCGACTTCGATTGCTGCTGTGCGCCTTGGTGCTACTGGGCTTGGGCGGGTGCGCGGTGTACCCGGCCTATCCTGGCCCATGCTGCTACCGGCCGTACTACCACTCGTATTACTACCATCCCTACTATCACCCGTATTACCACCCGTACTACCGGTACTGATCGTTCCCATGCTCTGCGTCACGCTTTGGGACGCGGAGCGTCCTGGGCTGTATTTCCACGCGGAGCGTGGGAACGATCATCAAACAAAAAGCCCCGCATTGCGGGGCTTTTTATGTTCAGGCGATTGCTTTCACTTTTCGCTGCGTACCGTCGCAACGTCATCAGCCTTGATGCGGATGTGCTTGCCGGCGATGTCGGTGAATTCATAGAACCCATCGGCTGTCTTGGTCTTGGGGGTGTCCTTGGTCAAATACTGCGTGCCATTTTGCAATGTCACCACGGTTTGCGTGGAGCAACCGGCCATTAGCAGAAAAGTGAGTGCAACCAGCGGCAGACCCAAATTCTTCATGTTCATTACCCTTACCTTTAACCCTGAAAAGTCCCGCGCCTAAGGCTTCGGGCCACAAATGTTACGCCATCAACTGTCCTATCTGATCACTTTTATACAAAAAGTTGCGTGGGCCATTTATCTATTACTGATTGCAACAGCCCGCCGCTGGCGGCACTCTGTATGCATAACCAGTATTTGATCAGTGCGCGACATGGCCAATCCCCTCGACGATCCCTTGTATTACCTGCATAACTTCCGCCAAGTCCTGCTGTGGCTGGGGCAGCGTTATGCCGATTTGCTCGACCCGGATGAAATGCAGTTTATTCAGCAATTTGACAGGTTACCGCAGCCGTCCCAGGCGTTATTGGTGCGCATGGTGATGCGCAAGGGCGCGCATTTTCGTGCGAGCAAACTCAATTACCTCGAAATTGGCTGCACTCACGCGGCGGCGCTTGCACTGGTGCAGCAGGGCTGGGTGGCTCAGCAGAGCCAACTGGGTTTTGATGAGCTGTTCGCACTGCTGCAAAAAGGCGAAATCCTCGCCGCCTTCGCGCCGTGGATTGACCAGCCCAAAGGCAAAAAGGCCGACTGGCTGGAAGGGCTGGCGGCGCAGTTCACTGAGTCACGCAGCTTTGCCCTGTGGTGCCCCGAACTGAGCGACACGCTCTACAGCCTCACCGTGATGGACCTGTGCGACCGCCTGCGGCTGATGTTCTTCGGCAACCTGCACCAGGATTGGTCGGAGTTCGTGCTGGCTGACCTGGGCATCTACACCTACGAAAAAGTCGAGTTCTGCGCCGAATCCCGTGGCCTGCGCAGCCGTGACGATGTGCACGGTTTTCTGTTCCTGCACCAATGCCAGCAGGCCTTCGAAGCCGGCCAGGCGCTGGACGAGGTACTGGCGCAGATCGTGCTGCTTGCCACCGATAACCCCTGGCTGGAAAAACGTCGGGCTAAATTGCTGTTCCAGATCGGCCACTATTGCGAACGCAGTGCCGAGCTGGAATTGGCGGCGCAGATTTACCGTGATTGCGCCTATCCCGGCGCGCGCTCGCGGTTGATTCGCGTGCTCGAACGCCAGGAGGATTACGCTCAAGCCATGGCCCTGGCGTGCGCGGCGCAGCAAGCACCGCAAAGCGCTGCCGAACAGCAGCACCTGCTGCGCGTGCTGCCACGCCTGCGGCGCAAGCTCGGTGAACCGGCGCTGCCCAAGGTCAAGCCACGTGAAGTCACGCGCCTGGACCTGGCGCTGGTGCAGGCGCCGCTGATGTCGGTGGAATCCTGCGTGCAGGCGCACCTGAGCGCGCCCGATGCGCCGGTGCATTACGTCGAAAACGGGCTGATCAATTCGCTGTTCGGGCTGTTGTGCTGGGAGGCGATTTTCGCGCCGCTGCCGGGTTCGTTTTTCCACCCGTTCCAGCGTGGGCCGGTGGACCTGCACAGCGAAGACTTTCATCAACGTCGGGCTGTGTTGTTCGCCGCGTGCTTCGAACAGCTTACGGATGAGCGTTACAAAACCACCATCCGCCAGCGCTACGTGGACAAATGGGGCATCCAGTCGCCGTTCGTGTTCTGGAACCTGCTCAGCGAAGAGCTGCTGGAGCAAGCCCTGACGTGCCTGCCGGCCGAACACCTGCGTTACTGGTTTGAACGCCTGCTGCTGGATATCCGCGCCAACCGCGCCGGCATGCCGGACCTGATCCAGTTCTGGCCGGCGCAAAAGACCTACCGCATGATCGAAGTCAAAGGCCCTGGTGACCGACTGCAGGACAACCAACTGCGCTGGCTGGAGTTCTGCGGCGAATACCAGATGCCGGTGACTGTCTGTTATGTGCGCTGGGCGCAAACCGCTTGAGCTACAGCGTTGCGGTGCGCGCGCTGTGCGAGTTCACGGCCAAGGTCGGCGACCTGGACCTGCGCTTTACGCCGTCGCCCAGCGCCCAGGAAGGCATTATCGGCCATCGCACGGTGGCCTCACGACGCAGTGCCCATTACCAGAATGAAGTAGCCCTGGAAGGCGAATACCAGCAGCTCAAAGTGCGGGGCAGGGCAGACGGCTACGACCCGGACAGCAATCGCCTGGAAGAAGTCAAAACCTATCGCGGCGACCTCGACGCGCAACCCGCCAACCATCGCCAATTGCATTGGGCGCAGGTCAAGGTGTACGGCTGGCTGATGTGCCACAAACTCGGCCTGCAGGAAATCGACCTGGCGTTGGTGTACTTCGATATTGTTGGCGAAGGTGAAACCTTGCTGAACCAGCGCTTTCAAGCGGCCGACCTTGAGCAGTTCTTTAACCAGCAATGTGCGCTGTTCCTCGGCTGGGCACGCCAGGAAATGCAGCACCGCGCGGCGCGCAACGACGCCGCGCGGGCGCTGGCGTTTCCCCATGCGCAGTTTCGCACCGGCCAGCGTGCGTTGGCCGAGTCGGTCTACAAGGCCGTCAGCACCGGCCGCTGCCTGATGGCCCAGGCGCCTACCGGCATTGGCAAGACCGTCGGCACGATCTTCCCGCTGCTCAAGGCGCTGGCGCCGCAGCAACTGGACAAGGTGTTTTTCCTGACCGCCAAGACACCCGGGCGCAAGTTGGCCCTCGACGCCGCGCACGTGCTCTACACCAGCAGCCCCGATTTGCCGCTGCGCGTGCTCGAACTGGTGGCGCGTGACAAGGCCTGCGAGCACCTGGACAAAGCCTGTCACGGTGATTCCTGCCCGTTGGCCAAGGGCTTTTATGATCGCTTGCCGGCGGCACGCGTGGCGGCGTCCAAGGTGCGCCTGTTGGACCAGCGCAACCTGCGCGAGGTGGCGTTGGCCCATGACGTCTGCCCGTATTACCTGAGCCAGGAAATGGCGCGCTGGGCCGACCTGGTGGTCGCCGACTACAACTACTATTTCGACTTCGGCGCCATGCTGTTCGGCCTGGCCCAGTTGAACCAATGGCGCGCCGCCGTGCTGGTGGACGAAGCCCACAACCTGGTGGAGCGCGCCCGCTCGATGTACAGCGCCAGCCTTGATCAGTACAGCCTCAAGACCCTGCGCGACAGCGCGCCTGAGCCGTTGAAAAAACCGTTGCAGCGCCTGAACCGCGAATGGAATGCCGTGCACAAGGACCAAGTCGCACCGTACCAGGCCTACGCCAGCAAACCCGACAAGCTGCTGCAGGCCTTAAGCCTGTGCACCAGCGCCATGGGCGATTACTTCAACGACCACCCCGAGGCCCTCAGCGGCGACCTGCAAACCTTCTATTTCGAGGCGTTGCAGTTTGCCAAGGTGGCGGAGCTGTTCAATGAACACTTCATCTTCGATATCAGCCAGCGCCAGTTCGGCAAGCGCAGCGCCTCGACCCTGTGCCTGCGCAACGTGGTGCCCGCCGAATTCATCCGCCCCAGGCTGACCGCCGCCCGCAGCAGCGTGCTGTTCTCCGCCACCCTGAGCCCGCGCCACTATTACGCCGACTTGCTCGGACTGCCTGCCGATACTGCGTGGGTCGATGTGGAATCACCGTTCCAGGCCGAGCAACTGCAGGTGCGCATCGTCGATGCGATCTCCACGCGTTTTGTGCATCGCCAAGCCTCCTTGGCGCCGATTGTCGAGCTGATTGCCGAGCAATTTGCCACGCAACCGGGCAACTACCTGGCGTTTTTCTCAAGTTTTGATTACCTGCAACAAGTGGCGCAGTTGATGGCCGAGCGGCACCCGCAGATTGTGCTGTGGCTGCAGTCACGCGGCATGGCCGAAGCCGAACGCCAAGGGTTTCTGGACCAGTTCACCCAGCACAGCCGGGGCATTGGCTTTGCCGTGCTGGGCGGCGCGTTTGGCGAAGGCATCGATTTGCCCGGCACGCGCTTGATCGGCGCTTTTATCGCCACACTGGGCTTGCCGCAACTGAACCCGGTCAACGAGCAAATGAAAGCGCGCATGGGCGCGATTTTCGGCGCGGGCTATGACTACACCTATTTGTATCCGGGTATCCAGAAGGTCGTACAGGCGGCGGGACGGGTGATCCGCAGCCAGCAGGACCAAGGCGTGGTGATGTTGATCGATGACCGCTTTGGCGAGGCCCGTGTGCGGCAGTTGTTGCCGCGCTGGTGGGCGGTTGGGCGAGGTGCATAACTGGTATTGGGGTAACCGCGGCGTAGAGTTGCGCCATCACCCCAATAACGGTTATGCCTCCCGCTCTTGCGATAGAGCGGCCCAGCCGAGGCCAAGACTTACCTAGATACCGACGCGCATTCCAGGCAAGCCAGCCCTCAAAGAGACTGCGTTATACCTTCAAGGTACGGGTCATGCGCAACGCCAACACACTGCCGGCCACAATCACCGCCGCCAGCAGGTACAGCGCCATGTCCGTGGACCCGGTGGCATCCTTCACAAAGCCGACGATATACGGGCTCAAGAACCCTGCCATCTGCCCCATGGAGTTGATCAGCGCCAGGCCGCCAGCCGCCGCACCCGCGCTGAGCAGGGCAGTGGGTACCGGCCAGAACATCGGCAGGCCGGTAAGGGCACCCATGGTGGCGATGGTCAGGCCGAGAATCGCAAGCGCCGGGGTGGTGGCGAAGTTCACCGCAATCACCAAGCCAATCGCACCCATCAACATCGGCACCACCAAGTGCCAGCGACGTTCCTTGCGCAAGTCGGCGGAGCGGCCCACCAACAGCATGAACACGGCGGCCAGCAGGTACGGAATCGCACTCAGCCAGCCAATCACCAGGTTATCGCTGAAGCCCAGGTTCTTGATGATGGATGGCAGCCAGAAGTTGATGGCGTACACGCCGCTCTGGATACAGAAGTAGATCAGGCCGAACGCCCAGATCGCCGGGTTCTTGAACACTTCGCCGAGCGAATCGGTGGTGGTTTTCGGTTTGTTGGCCAAGTCCGTCGCCTGATCGGCTTCCAGCACTGCACGTTCATGGGGCGTGAGCCACTTGGCGTTGGCAAAGCTGTCGCTGAGCAGGAAGTAGGCGAGGGCGCCCAGGATCACCGTGGGAATGCCTTGCAGCAGGAACATCCACTGCCAGCCCGCAAGGCCGCCTTGGCCGGCGGCGAAGTGGTTGAGGATCCAGCCGGAAAATGGGCTGCCCAGCAGGCCGGACACCGGAATTGCCGACATGAACAACGCCATGATCCGCCCACGGCGAAAGGTCGGGAACCACTGCGAGAGGTACAGCACCACGCCGGGGAAGAACCCGGCTTCTGCGGCACCGGTCAACAGGCGCAAGCCGTAGAAGTGGCTGGGAGTGGTGACGAACAGCAGGCAGGTGGAAAGCGTGCCCCAGACGATCATCATCAGTGCAATCCAGCGCCGAGGGCCGAACCTGGTCAGCGCCAGGTTGCTCGGTACACCACACAGCACGTAGCCGATAAAGAAGATCCCGGCCCCCAGGCCGTACACGGTCTCGCTGAATTTCAACGCATCGAGCATCTGCAACTTGGCAAAGCCAACGTTCACCCGGTCCAGGTAGTTGAACAAGTAGCAGATAAAAATGAAGGGGATCAGGCGCAGGGTAATGCGCTTGTAGATGGCGTTTTTATCGTCATCGGTGGCCAGTGTGGCAGCGGCGCTCTGTGACATGGCAGTCTCTCTTTATTATGATTTTTCGCGATGCGAGGGTAACGTTGATCGCCCAAAGAGTCTCGGCCACCTTGCTGGGTGCTGTCTTTGTGCCCGCGCACAGTCAAGCAGGCTTTGCGCTGTGCCTCTGAACAACAGCATGAACACCCCATGAACAACCGCGCCTTTCAAGGAACTTAGCCTCATGTTCGAGCTCGATCATGACCTGGCGCAGGATATCGTCAATCGCACCATGGCGATCCTGCCCTATAACGTCAACGTCATGGACAGCCAGGGGCTGATTCTGGGCAGTGGCGAGCCGGAGCGAATCAACACTCGCCATGAAGGCGCGCAGTTAGTGCTGGCCAATGGTCGCGTAGTGGAAATCGACGGCCAGACCGCCAAACACCTGAAGGGCGTGCAGCCCGGTATCAACTTGCCGTTGATGCACGACCAGCGCCTGATCGGCGTGCTGGGCATTACCGGCGAGCCGGCGTTGCTGCGCACCTACGCGCAACTGGTGCGCATGACCGCCGAAATGCTGGTGAGCCATCGCCATCAGCAAGCCGAGCAGCAATGGCGGCGCCAACGCTGTGATGACCTGCTGGCCTTGCTGCTGGCCGACAGCGGTAACTCGCCGCGCCTGGTGGATGAAGCCCAGCAGTTGGGGCTCAAGCCTCAGCTGGCCCGCACGCCCTACCTGTTCGAGTTGGGCGCAGGCCAATCGGCGGAGGCATTAAGTGCCTGGCTGACCAGCCGTTACCCGGATAGCTGGTGCGTGAGTTCCGCACAATTCTCGTTGTTGTGGTGCCGGCCTGCGTTGGCTCAAGTGGATAACCCAAGGCTGCTGGAAAAGCTTCAGGGTCTGGGCTGGAATATCTTGCGGGTCGCCGTCGGCGGGCAGGCCGATGGCCTCGCCGGGCTGCGTCGTTGTTACCGGCGTGTGGGGGATTTGCTGGCCTATGGTCGCGATATCCTGCCGCAATCGCAGCTGTTGACCCTCAATCGCTACCGCCTGCCGGTGATGCTCTGGCGTCATCGCAACGACGATGCCTTGGACGAACTGCTCAACCCCTTGCGCAAAGTCCTGGCCAGGGACACCAACGGCCAGCTGTTGGCTACTTTGCGCAGCTGGTGTGAACACGATGGCCAAAGCCAGGCCTGTGCCGACGCCCTGGGCATTCATCGCAACAGCCTGCGTTACCGCATGGAACGCATTGCCGAACTCAGCGGCGTCGACCCGCTGACCCTTGACGGCATGCTCGCGCTGTACCTTGGCGTGCAGCTATTGCCCCAGGCTTTGTCGCAATGAACAACAAACCTCACCCGCACTTGTGCATCGGACCGGCGTCATTGTCGATGGCAACTGGCAGCATGGGCGTTATAAAAACCGGAGAAAGCCCATGAAAATCATCATCGCCCCCGACTCATTCAAGGACAGCCTGAGTGCCGAAGGCGTAGCCCAGGCGATTGCCGACGGCCTCGCGCAGGTGTGGCCGGATGCACAGGTAGTCCAGTGCCCGATGGCCGACGGCGGTGAAGGCACGGTGGACTCGGTTCTCGCCGCCTGCCATGGCGAGCTGCGTCGCGAAACGGTGAGCGGGCCACTGGGCGAGGCGGTGGAGGCACGCTGGGGCTGGCTTGCCGACAGCCATACCGCGATGATCGAAATGGCCGAAGCCAGTGGCTTGCAACGTGTACCGACGGGCCAGCGTGATGCTTGCATCAGCAGCACATTCGGCACCGGCGAGCTGATCCGCGCCGCCCTGGATGCCGGTGCGCAGCGCATCATCCTGGCGATTGGCGGCAGCGCCACCAACGACGGCGGCGCGGGTGCGATGCAGGCGCTTGGCGTGCAGCTGCTTGACGCCCAAGGCCAGGCACTTGCACCGGGCGGGTTGGCTCTCGCAGGCCTGGCGCGGATCAGCCTGGAGCAACTGGACCCACGTTTGGCCCAGGTGCGTTTTGAAATCGCGGCCGACGTCAACAATCCACTGTGCGGGCCGCAGGGCGCCTCTGCCATTTTCGGCCCACAAAAAGGCGCCAATCCACAGCAAGTCGAACAGCTTGACGCGGCGCTTGGGCACTTTGCCGATCACTGCGCCCAAGTGCTGCCCAAAGACGTGCGCGATGAACCGGGCAGCGGCGCGGCAGGCGGTTTGGGGTTTGCCGCCAAGGCCTTTCTCGGCGCACAGTTTCGTGCGGGCGTGGAGGTGGTCGCCGAGCTGGTCGGCCTGGACTCGGCCGTGCGTGGTGCGGACCTGGTCATCACTGGCGAAGGCCGCTTCGACGCCCAGACCTTGCGCGGCAAAACACCTTTTGGTGTGGCACGGATTGCTCAACGTCATGGCGTACCGGTCATCGTGATTGCCGGCACCTTGGGCGAAGGCTATGAGCAAATGTACGCCCATGGTGTGGACGCCGCCTTCGCCTTGCCATCAGGCCCAATGAGCCTGGAACAGGCGTGCAGCGAGGCGCCGCGTCTGTTGCGCGAGCGCGCGGTGGACATAGCGCGGGTATGGCGCACAGCGTTCAGCCAGCGCAGTTAACAAGCCAGCTCCCACATTTTGACCGCGTAACTCGGCGTAACAGACCGACCGAGTTGCCTGCATCGCGGGCAAGCCCGGCTCCCACCCTAGCCAGCATGCAGCCTCGGCCCCTACACTGGCCGGCCACTTGTCTTTCATAGGATGAAACGCAATGCACACACGTGAACCCCATATCGTGATCCAGCGCTTTACCGAAGCCCACCTCGAAGGCGTCGCTGCGCTCTATAACGAACCGGCCGTGTGCCGTCAGGTGCTGCAAATGCCTTACCAATCGGTGGAGGCCTGGCGCAACAAGCTGGCGTTGGATAATGAGCGGCGGCTACAGCTGGTGGCGGTGCATGGCGGCGAGGTCATCGGCCAGCTTGGCCTGGAGCAGACCCTGCGGGTGCGGCGCAGCCATGTCGGCTCGTTCGGCATGGGCGTGGCCACGGCCTGGCAGGGCAAGGGTGTGGGTTCCAGGTTGTTGGCGGCCGCGCTGGACGTGGCGGATAACTGGATGAACCTGCACCGCGTGGAACTCACGGTGTACGCCGACAATCAAGCCGCGCAAGGCCTGTACCGAAAGTTCGGCTTCGAAGTCGAAGGCCTGTTGCGCGATTACGCTTTGCGTGATGGCAAGTTTGTCGACACCGTCAGCATGGCGCGCCTGCGCCAATCGGCCTAATCCGCCAGTGCAAACGCCACCGCAGCCTGCGCATGCAGCTCGGTGGTGTCCAGCAACGGCAGGTGGCTGTGTTGTGGCTTGATCAGCAGGCCGATTTCCGTACAGCCAAGAATGATCGCCTGGGCACCCTGTGCCGCCAATGACTCGATCACGCGTTGATAAACCTGGCGCGAAGCCTCGCTGATCACCCCGACACACAACTCCTCATAAATGATCCGGTGCACGGCCTCGCGCTCGTGCGCGTCGGGCACGAGTACGGTCAAGCCCTGCGCGGCCAGGCGGGCCTTGAGAAAGTCCTGCTCCATGGTGAACGCGGTGCCCAGCAGGCCGACCGTCAGGGTGCCGGCTTCGACCGCTGCCGCTCCCGCTGCATCGGCAATATGCAGGAACGGAATCGATACGGCCGCCTCGATACGCGGCGCCACCAAATGCATGGTGTTGGTACACAGCACCACACAGTCGGCGCCACCCGCTTGCAGGCGGCGCGCGGCGTCTTCGAGGATCAGCGCGGTGTCATCCCAGCGCCCGGCGTGCTGGGCTTGTTCCACCGGACCGAAGTCCACGCTGTACATCAACAGTTGCGCCGAGCGCAGCGGCCCGAGCTGGTCGCGCACCCGCTGGTTGATGATGCGGTAATACTCGGCGCTGGACTCCCAGCTCATGCCGCCGATAAGGCCGATGGTGCGCATGCGATGCTCCGGAACAGAAATGTTACCTCACCTTACCCACAGGCCACGGATTAGTCATACGCAGTTGCCGGCGAAATTACCGGTGCAGTTGCGCAGGCGTTAATCAAACGGTCAGCCGCCGCATCTGCCATGATCACCGCTCGCAACCTGGTTAACCCAAGGAAAATGGCAATGGACGATGTACAGCAACTGGGCGAGATGCTTCGTCATTACGCCGACAGCGAAGCGCATAAAAAACAGCAATTTGACCTGCAGTCAGCGCGCTGGGCACAAAAGCTCGGTGAGTTGTTCGGGCAGATCGAACAGTGGCTGGAACCGGTCAAGCGCGTTGGTTTGCTCGAGGTTCAGCGTGAAGCCTACGTCGCCAGCGGCCCGGGCCTGCCGGCCGAGAGTTCGACCTTCAAGACCGAAAAACTCACCGTGCATATCACCGGCAAGCCCGTGGAGTTTGTCCCGGAAGTGATGGGGGCCGGTGGTTTGATATCGGTGTCGGTGATGGGCCTTACCGCTGCTCGGCACGGCAGTGTGTCGCTGGTGTTGCCGGCCGATAAAAACGATTGGCTGTGGAAGAAAACCAATGGTTTGAAAGACCCGGACACCTTTGCCTTCGATGCCAACTTCCTGGCCACGCAACTGCAGAGCCTGATCCCGCGTGAGCGCGGCTGAAGGCTATTGGCTCGACCCGGTCAAATGTGGGCGTGGAGCGTCGGCGTGATCGGGTAATCATTTTCGGGCGCGCAGGGCGAATTTCTTCGTTTTGCGCTTGATGAAACGTTTAATCAAACAAAAAAATGCACGCGCAAGCGCTTGCGTACGGAAATGCATCTGGCATAGAGTCGGCAACACTCGATTACAAAAATAATAAATCCAGGAGCTCATCCATGAGCCTTGAACCCTTGCTTGAGATGCAGGGCATCAGCAAAACCTTTAATGGTTTGCGCGTGCTCAAGAATGTCGGCCTGAAGGTTTACCCCGGTGAAATCCACGCCTTGATGGGTGAGAACGGCGCCGGTAAGTCAACCTTGATGAAAATCCTTTCCGGCGCTTACCAGGCCGACCCCGGCGGCGAAATCCGCATCGACGGCCAGCCCGTCGCCACCTTCGACCCCGCCACTGCCAAGACCCTCGGCATCGCCGTGATCTACCAGGAACTGAGCCTGTGCCCAAACCTCAGCGTGGCCGAGAACATCTACCTGGGCCGCGAACTGCGGCGTGGCTGGACCATCGACCGCAAAGGTATGCAGGAAGGTTGCATCGAAGTGTTGCAACGCCTGGGCGCCGAGTTCAAACCCGCCACGCCCGTCAGCAACCTGTCGATTGCCGAGCGCCAATTGGTTGAAATCGCCCGCGCCCTGCATGCCCACGCACGCATTCTGGTGATGGACGAGCCGACCACGCCGCTGTCATCGCGCGAAACCGACCGCCTGTTTGCCTTGATCAAACAACTGCGCAGCCAGGGTCTGGCGATCATCTATATCAGCCACCGCATGGCCGAGATCTACGAGCTGTCGGACCGGGTGTCGGTGCTGCGCGACGGCCAGTACATCGGCGAACTGACCCGCGATGCGCTGTCGGCCGAAGTGCTGGTGAAGATGATGGTCGGCCGCGATCTGTCAGGCTTCTACAAGAAGGAACACGCCGCGTACAACCCCGGCAACGTGGTGATGCGCGTGCGCGACATGGCCGACGGCAAACGCGTGCGCAATTGCAGTTTCGACCTGCACGCCGGTGAAGTGCTGGGCATTGCCGGGCTGGTCGGGGCAGGGCGCACGGAACTGGCACGGCTGATCTTCGGCGCCGACCCGCGCACCTGCGGCACCCTGGAAGTGGTCGGCAAGACCGTCACCCAACTGCGAAACCCGGCGGATGCGATTCGCGCAGGTGTCGTCTACCTCACCGAAGACCGCAAGGCTCAAGGCCTGTTCCTGGACATGAGCGTGGCCGACAACATCAACGTGTGCGCCTGTGTGCCGGATGCGCATGCCGGTGGCGTGCTGGACCGTGGGCACGCGGCGCAACGTGCCAATGATGCGATCAAGTCACTGTCGATTCGCGTGGCGTCGGGCAAGGTCAATGTCGGCGCACTGTCCGGCGGCAATCAACAAAAGGTGCTGTTGGCGCGGCTGCTGGAGGTCAAGCCGCATGTGCTGATCCTCGACGAGCCGACTCGCGGCGTGGACATCGGCTCCAAGTCCGAGATCTACCGCATCATCAATCAACTGGCGCTGGCCGGTGTGGGCATTGTGGTGATCTCCAGCGAGCTGCCGGAAATCATCGGCACCTGCGACCGTGTGCTGATCATGCGCGAAGGCCAGTTAGTGGCCGAAGTCGGCGGGGCTTCGGGCCACGTCATTTCCCAGGAACGAATTATCGACCTCGCCACTGGTGGCGATCAGGTGGCTGCCCATGGCTGATTCAATGATTGCAACAACTGGCAAGGCCGAACGCGTGCGTGAGCTGATGCGCACCGTCGGCATGCTGCCCGTGCTGGTCTTGCTGCTGGTGGGCTTTGCCCTGGCCAGCGAAAACTTCCTCACGGTGCAGAACCTGTCGATCATCACCCAGCAAGCTTCGGTGAATGTGGTGTTGGCGGCGGGCATGACCTTTGTGATCCTGACGGCGGGTATTGACCTGTCGGTGGGCGCGATTCTGGCGGCGTCTGCAGTGGTGGCCTTGCAGGCATCGATGTCGCCGCAGTTCGGCATGTTCGGGATTGCGGCGGGCATTGGTTTTGGCCTGTTGCTGGGCTTGGTCAACGGCGGGCTAATCGCTTTCATGCGGCTGCCGCCGTTTATCGTCACCCTGGGTGCGCTGACCGCCATGCGTGGCCTGGCGCGGTTATTGGCCGATGACAAGACTGTGTTCAACCCCGACCTGCCGTTTGCGTTTATCGGTAATGACTCCGTGCTCGGCGTGCCGTGGCTGGTGATCATCGCCGTGGCTGTGGTGCTGCTGTCCTGGTTCATATTGCGCCGCACCGTGATGGGCGTGCAGATCTATTCGGTGGGCGGCAACCCGGAGGCGGCGCGGCTGTCGGGCATCAAGGTGTGGAAAGTGCTGCTGTTTGTCTATGCCATGTCCGGCGCGCTGGCTGGGCTTGGCGCCGTGATGAGCGCCTCGCGGCTGTTCGCCGCCAACGGCCTGCAACTGGGGCAATCCTATGAGCTGGATGCGATTGCGGCGGTGATCCTGGGTGGCACCAGTTTTACCGGCGGCGTGGGCACTATCGGCGGCACGCTGATCGGCGCACTGATTATCGCGGTACTCACCAACGGCCTGGTGCTGCTGGGGGTATCGGATATCTGGCAGTACATCATCAAGGGCATCGTGATCATCGGCGCGGTGGCGCTGGATCGCTATCGCCAGTCCGGCGCACGAACCTGATACACCTCAACAACAATCACAAGAGAGACCGGTATGAACTTCAAACGTATCTTTCCCGTTATGGCCTTGGCTGCCCTGATGTCCCATGGCGTCGAAGCCCGCGAACTCAAAGCCCTGGGCATCAGCATGGGCTCGCTCGGCAACCCGTATTTCGTGACCCTGGCCGACGGCGCCGCCGCGCGGGCCAAAGAGCTGAACCCTGCTGTGAAGGTCACCTCGGTGTCGGCCGACTATGACTTGAGCAAGCAGTTTTCCCAGATCGACAACTTCATCTCATCCAAGGTTGACCTGATCCTGCTCAATGCCGTCGACCCATCGGCCATGGCCTCGGCGATCAAGAAAGCCAGGGATGCCGGCATTGTGGTAGTGGCGGTGGATGTGGACGCCAAAGGCGTAAACGCCACGGTACAAACTGACAATGTCGAAGCTGGCAAGCTGGCCTGCCAGTTCCTGGTGGACAAGCTGGCGGGCAAGGGCAATGTGATTATCCAGAACGGCCCGCAAGTGACCGCCGTGACCGACCGCGTCAAAGGCTGCAAAGCGGCATTGGCCGGTGCACCGGACATCAAGGTGCTGTCCGATGACCAGGACGGCAAAGGCTCACGCGAAGGTGGCTTGAATGTGATGCAGGGTTACCTCACGCGCTTCCCGAAAATTGACGGCTTGTTCGCGATCAATGACCCACAAGCCATCGGCAGCGACCTGGCGGCCAAACAGCTCAAGCGCAGCGGCATCATTATTACTTCGGTGGACGGTGCGCCGGATATCGAAAACGCGCTGAAGACCGACACCCAAATCCAGGCCTCCGCCAGCCAGGACCCTTGGGCCATGGCCCAGACTGCCGTCAACGTCGGCAATGACATTCTCAATGACAAAGCCCCGGCCGAAGCGGTTACCCTGCTCACGCCAAAACTGATTACCCGCGAAAACGTTGCGACGTACAGCGGCTGGTCGAGTAAACATTGAGTTAAAGGGGGAAGCGTCGTGGTCACCATGGATGACGTGGCAAGCCGGGCCGGGGTGTCCACCTCGACCGTGTCCCACGTGTTGAACGGCACCCGCAAGGTCAGCCCGGCCACGGTGCAGGCGGTGCAGCGCGCGATCCAGGCGTTGGGCTATATCCCCAACACCCTGGCGCGCTCGCTGGCGCGTTCGAGCACCAATACCATTGGCGTGGCGATCTCGGCGCTGTCCAACCATTACTTCAGCGAAACCGTGCAAGCGATTGAAACCGAGTGCGTCCGCCACGGCTACATGATGCTGTTTGCCGACCCGCACGACGACCCGGAGCAGGAATTGCGGGTGGTCACGGCGCTGCATCACCGGCGGGTCGACGGGATTTTATTGGCGCCGTCGACCGGCTCCAGCGCGTTGGAATATCTGCAGGCCAACGAGATGCCGACGGTGCTGGTGGACCGCATGATGAGCGAGCAGTTTGATCAGGTTGGGGTGGAGAACACCCAGTCCACCCAGGCGCTGGTCGCACACTTGATTGAACATGGGCACCGGCGCATCGGCTTTATTGCCGGGCGCGAAGGGCTGAGCACTACCGATGAACGCGTGGCCGGTTATCGTGCGGCGTTACAGGCAGCGGGGCTGGTGTTCGACCCACAGTTACTGGTCAACGGCGGTTCCAACAGCGAGCCTGCGCGACAAGCAACCGCGCAGTTGTTGGCGTTACCGGTGCCACCCACGGCAATCATGGCCGGCAATAACCTGATGACGCTGGGCGCCATGCACGCCCTGCGTGAGGCACGCATTGAGGTGCCCGGCCAGATGGGCCTGGTGGGCTTTGATGATTTTGACTGGGCGGATTTCTTCGTGCCACGCCTGACCCTGATCGCCCAGCCGGTCAAGGAACTGGGCGCCCGCGCGGTGCATATGCTGCTGCAACGCATGGCCACGCCCGGCGCACCCACCCAAAGCGTGCGCCTGGCGCCGAGCCTGCAACGGCGTGACTCTTGTGGCTGTATTGAAGTGGAATAATCTACGTATGCGCAACCCTGTTTCCCTCGGCATAGACCTCGGCACGTCAGAGCTCAAGGCGATTTTGATGGACGTCGACGGCAGCGTGCTGGCCCACGTCGGTGTGCGCCTTGGCGTTTCACGGCGCCACAGCGGCTGGTCCGAACAGGCCCCCGAAGACTGGTGGCAAGCCTGTTTGCAAGCGCTGGCGCAGCTGCGCGAGCATGCGGCGTTTGCCCGTGTGGCGTGCATCGGCCTGTCCGGGCAGATGCATGGCGCGGTATTGCTGGGCAACGATGATCGCGTGCTGTACCCGGCCATCCTGTGGGATGACGCGCGCGCAGTGGCCCAGGCCACGCAACTGGGCAGCGGGTTTGCCGAAACCACCGGCAGCCTGCCAATGGCCGGGCTGACGGCGCCCAAACTGCTGTGGCTGCAACAGCATGAACCCGAGGTATTCAAGGCGATTGAGTGTGTGCTGTCGCCCAAGGATTACCTGCGGTTACGCCTGACAGGCGAGCGCATCAGCGATATGTCGGATGCCGCCGGCACCCTGTGGCTGGACGTCGCGCAGCGCGAATGGTTTGCGCCGATGCTCCACGCCACCGGCCTGACGTTGGCACACATGCCCCGGCTGGTGGAGGGCGGTGCGGCGAGCGGTGTACTGAATGTAAGCGGGTTGGGCCTGTCGCCCGAGGTGGTGATTGCCGGTGGTGGTGGCGATAACCCGGTGGCGGCGGTCGGCATCGGTGCGGTCAATGCCGGTGACGGCTTTATCACCTTGGGCACCAGCGCGGCCATCGTCGCCATCACCGACCACGCCGCCGGCAACCCGGCCAGTGCCGTGCACAGTTTCTGCCACGCCTTGCCCAACCGCTGGTACACCATGGGCGCCATGCTCGCCGGGGCCAGTTGCTTGCGCTGGGTGACGCGCTTGACCGGCCAGCCGGATGAACAAACATTGCTGGATCAGGTGCAGGCGCAGTTGCCCATCGAGCAGCCGGTGTCGCTGTCGACGCCGTTGTTTCTGCCGTACCTGGCCGGTGAACGCACGCCGCACAACGACCCGTTATTGCGCGGTGGGTTTATGAACCTGGGGCATGACTGCACCCCGGCGATGCTCGGTTATGCGGTGATGGAAGGCGTAGGTTTCGGCTTGCTCGATGCGCTGCGTGCGGTGCAGTCGACCGGTGCCGACGTGACCGCCTGCGCCTTGGTCGGCGGCGGGGCACGGAGTGCGTATTGGGCGCAGTTGCTGGCCAATATCCTCCAGCGGGAGATCTTCACGCTGCACGGCAGTGAATTGAGCGCGTCTGTGGGGGCGGCGAAGCTGGGGTTTATGGCGATTGGGCAGGGCGCGGATTTGCTTACGGCGGGGATGCCGGTCAAGGCGAGGTATTTGCCGAACCCTCTGCAACAGAAACTGTTAGAGGCTCGGCACTGTAAATTCAGGGGGCTCTTGGATGCTGCAAAATTTTTGAACGTTTGATTCAAGAGTCTCGTAGTTACGCACTCCTTTGTTGCCCCCGATATTAACGTCGATAAAAATTTCTTTTTTGCACATCGCTCAACATTGCACTCCACTCAGTAAAAGAGGGTTCGCCATTAACGAAGTCCGCCTCCAACCTCCAGGAACCGGCGTTACTTGAAAATTCAAGTACAGTCTCCTGCCTGCCGTCGCTATAAAAATGATAGTGCCCATTCACGTTTTGCTTTTCCCCCAAGGTCCGATCACTAAAATAGCCACTGAAATAGCCGTCCTTCTCGCGAAAGTAGTCGATTTCCAAGGTGTATTCATCATTGACACCGCTGTCGTAAAAACCGTTGATAGGATTTGACATGTTGATCGTCCTCTGAGCGTTATAGGTCATTGTGGCTATCGTTGAATGTTTCACTTTATCTGTTAGCCGCCGAGTGTGGCGCAACAGGCGATACTGCAAGTACGGTACTGCCGGTTTATGGGGCTATTGAGTGCCGTACAAGCATTGCATGCCTGATGTTCAAAGGTTCGAATCCAAAAAGGCTTTAAGCTGCGGCTTCGATCCGGCGCCGACTTTGGTGGCAGCCAGCTCGCCGTTTTGAAACAGCATTAGGGTAGGAATTCCTCGGATGCCGAATTGAGCCGGAACCTCTCGGTTCTCATCGACGTTCAATTTAACAATGGTCAATTTGCCGTCGTAGTCGTTGGCCAGCTCATCCAAGATAGGCGCGATCATCTTGCACGGCCCACACCACTCGGCCCAGAAATCCACCAGCACCAGCTGTTGCGCTTTCAAGACGTCAGTATCAAATGAGGCGTCAGTAACATGGATAATCTCGCTCATGAAAAACTCCTTTTATTCTTGAACAGCATCAACAAAGGCGTCTCAAACACCCCATACTTCGCCGCAACGCTGGGGTTCTCATCGATATTCAGCATCACGATGGTCAATCGGTCGGCATAGTACTCGACGAACTTTTCAAGGAACGCTGGTGGTTCCTCATCAGCATTTTTGTAGCACACCAGCACAGGCCCGCTGGCATTGAGCACTTGTGTTTCAAAGCTCGTATCGGTGACTTCTTTAAGCGTTGTGGTGAGCATCGGATCCTCTCCAGTGATGCACAACGTTAACAAGCCGTACGCAGGCGGGAACCTGTAAGAATTGACAGTTTTTTATATTTAAAGGCGATAAACGCTGCTGTTTCAGACAGTTATATCGGCTAACTCACGCAGCACCGTCAGCAACGATGTGTCCCCCTTAAGCACCTGCTCATGCTCAAAACAGATCCAGCCTTCATTGAATCCATCGACCATGCGCATACGTGGCAGTGGGTTCTGAGCGCCCTGGGCGCGCAACAAGGCTTCCCAGGTGTCACGCGCCACCCCTTCAGCGTGCACGTCGCGGCCGAGCACCTGTGACAAGCCTTGGGCGATGTCGTTGGGGCTGACCCACTGGCCTTCCAGTTCAACCACCCGATGGCCGGCCCACGCCTGTTGCAGCAACTGCGCGGCGAGGGTGCCGATATCCGCCGTGGCGATCATCGGCACCGACTTGTCCAGAGGTTGCAGAAAGCTGTGGATCACGCCGGTTTCCCGCGCAGTAATCAGGTCGTACGCCGCATTTTCCATAAACCACGCGGGGCGCAGGAAGGTCATCGGAATGTCCAGTGCGCTCAGGGCCTGTTCCATCAGGGTACGCTGGGTCAGCAAGTTGACCTCAGTAGCCTGGGCACCGATGGTCGAGAGGCACAGCACCTTGTTCGGCGCAGCTGCCTGCAACGCCTGGCTGACTGCGGCAATCACCGCACGGGCTTCGGGAAAACCCGGCTGCGGATCAAACCCGGGAGGCGGCAGGATAAACACGCCGGTTGCGCCGATGAACGCTTCGGTTAATGCCTGTGCGTCGTCCATCTGCGCAAACACCACGTCGCAACCTTGGTCGGCCCAGTAGGCCGCCTTGCCGGCATCGCGCATCACCGCGCGCACCGGTTGGCCGGCCTTGATGAGGTTGCGCGCCAGGGCGCCGCCGACTTTGCCTGTAATGCCAGTAATCACGTACATGAGCTTTATACCTGTGGGTTCCAATCAGTGGAGCCCAGCATAAAGATCGGCCAGTGATGACAGAATAGCGATTGTGTCACTGCGTTGATGACGCAGAATCACTAATCCGCCAAGGGCGGCAAACGGCGTTTTACCGGGGTTTTCTTGACGATGGCGGTGTTGGTTTCGGCATAGGCGTTGAGGCGGTCGAGCAAGCTGTCGAGCTGGTCCATGGTGCGCACATGCAAGCGTGCGATAAAGCAGTCGTCGCCGGTGACCTTGTCGCACTCGGTGAACTCGGGTATCGCCTGGATCTGGCGCTCCACCTCCTGCAACTTGCCGGGCAGGGGGCGGATACGCACGATGGCTTGCAGCAGGTAGCCGAAGTGTTTGGGGTCAATATCTACCGTGTAGTGGGTGAGCACGCCGCGCTCTTCAAGGCGCCGCAAGCGCTCGCCGACACTGGGCGATGACAGCCCGGTAATGCCCGACAAGGCCTTGAGCGACAGGCGCGAGTCGTCCATCAAGGCGCTGATCAGTTGCTGGTCGATGGTGTCAATCATGCTGTCTGCCTAATAACAAAAGGTGAATAAAGGGTTTTGCCTTTTTTAGTCGCTGGAGCCGCTGACCAGCAGATTGCCATAATTGCGCCTCACTTGAGGAGCTTTCATCGTGGACACATCTATCCGTCGCGGGTCGTGGGAAATGGTCGCCGCCATGCTGATCTCGGGCACCATCGGCTGGTTTGTATTGGTCTCTGGTGTATCGGTGATCGAGGTGGTGTTCTGGCGCTGCGTGATCGGCGCGCTGGCCTTGTTGCTGGTCTGCGCTCTGCTGGGTTATCTGCGGCTTGAATTGCTCACCTGGGCCAAGTTCGGCTTGGCGATGCTCAGTGGCGTGGCCATCGTCGGCAATTGGTTGCTGTTGTTCGAATCCTATTCCCACGCCTCAATTGCCATCAGCACGGCGGTCTACAACGTGCAGCCGTTTATGTTGGTGATGCTGGCCGCGGTATTTCTCGGTGAGAAAATCACCGTGCAGAAAATGGCGTGGTTGAGCGTCGCGTTCCTCGGCATGTTGGCGATTGTCACCGCCCATGGTGAGCAGCAAAGCGGTGGCGAGGCTTACCTGGCAGGTGTTGCTCTGGCCTTGGGCGCGGCATTTTTGTATGCGATTGCCGCGCTGATCATCAAGCGCCTGAAGGAAGTGCCGCCGCATTTGATGGCGTTGATCCAGGTGACAACCGGCGCACTGTTACTCGCGCCGCTGGTGCCCTGGAGCAGCCTGCCGGTGTCAACCAATGCGTGGGCTGCACTGGTGACGCTTGGGGTGGTGCACACCGGTTTGATGTACGTGTTGTTGTACGGCGCGATCCAGAAACTGCCCACCGCCATCACCGGGGCACTGTCGTTTATCTATCCGATTGCGGCGATTTTCGTCGACTGGATAGCGTTCGGCCATCGCCTGGGCTGGCTGCAATGGCTGGGCGTGGCCGCAATCCTGCTGGCGGCAGCGGGGTTGCAGCGGGGCTGGTGGTGGCCCCGCGCCCCAAGGGCTAGTGCGTGCCCTGAAAGATGATGTTTTCCGGGTTGAAATGCTCCACCTTACTGCCCGGCTGCGGCAACCCAAGGATATGCCCCTTGATCTTGCCCACCACGTGCATCTCGCATGGCTTGCAGTCGAACTTGAGGGTCAGCACTTCGTCGCCGTGAATCAACTGCATCGGCGCCACCTTGGTTTTCACGCCGGTCACCCCCTTGGCCTGTTTAGGGCATAGGTTGAAGGAGAAACGCAGGCAGTGCTTGGTGATCATCACCGGCACCTCGCCGGTTTCTTCGTGGGCTTCGAAGGCCGCGTCGATCAGCTTGACGCCGTGACGGTGATAAAAATCACGGGCCTTCTGGTTGTAGACGTTGGCCAGGAACGACAGGTGCGCTTCCGGGTAGACCGGCGGCGGTGAGGTTTCAGCTTTGCGCCCGCCACGCGGGTGCGCGGCAACGCGTGCGGCAGTCAGTGCTTCGATCACTTCACGGCGCAAGGCCTTGAGCTGCGAGTTGGGGATGAAGAACGCCTGCGGCGCATCCAGCTCGATGTGCGTGGCGTGGTATTCGGTGGTGCCGAGTTGGCCAAGCAGGTCGCGCAGGGTGTCGAGCGCCTGTTCCGGCTTGTTGGCCACGCCAAACGGGCCGGGCAGGGTGACGCTGGCGCTGATGCCTTCTTCGCTGGTGGCGGTGACTTCAAGCTGGTCTTCACGCAGACGTGCCACCCAGGCCAGGCCGATGCGGCGCTCGGCGGAGGTTTTGAGCAGCGCTTGTTGCCAGTTATGGTCGAGGTTGCGGTTCAGCGGATGGTTCGGGCGCAGTTGATGCAGGCCGGCCGGCATTTCATTCGGCTCGACGCGGTAGCGATAGCGCTTCTGGCCGTCTTCCTCGAACTCGCCCTTGGCTTCGGCGATGTTGGCACGGAAGCCCACCACTTCACGCTTGACCAGCACATTGAGGCCGTCGCCATTGGACAGCGGCTCATGGGTGACCACCTGCAAGTCGCGCTTGCCGGCTTTTTCCACCACACCCACCGGCAGGCCGGTAAAGGTTGGGGTGTCGAAGGCGCCGATGTCGATCTTGCGGTCGCTGACGAAATAGTCGGTGCTGCCACGGTGGAAGGTTTTTTCCGGGTCGGGCAGGAAGAAGTGCGCGGTACGGCCGCTGGAGGCACGGGCCAGGTCCGTGCGGTCTTCGAGCACATCATCAAGGCGCTGGCGGTAATAGGCGGTGATGTTCTTCACATAGCCCATGTCCTTGTAGCGACCTTCGATCTTGAACGAACGCACGCCGGCTTCGACCAGGGCGCGGATGTTGGCGCTCTGGTTATTGTCTTTCATCGACAGCAGGTGCTTTTCAAAGGCCACGACGCGGCCCTGGTCATCTTTCAAGGTGTATGGCAGGCGGCAGGCCTGGGAGCAGTCGCCACGGTTGGCGCTGCGGCCATTTTGTGCGTGGGAGATATTGCACTGCCCGGAGAACGCCACACACAGCGCACCGTGAATGAAGAACTCGATGGCGGCATCGGTCTCGTCGGCGATGGCGCGGATCTCTTGCAGGTTCAGCTCACGGGCCAATACCAACTGCGAGAAACCGGCCTGGTCGAGAAACTTGGCGCGGGCCAGGGTGCGGATATCGGTCTGGGTGCTGGCGTGCAGCTCGATGGGCGGAATATCCAGCTCCATCACGCCCAGGTCTTGCACGATCAAGGCATCGACACCGGCGTCGTAGAGCTGATGGATCAGCTTGCGCGCAGGCTCCAGCTCGTTGTCATGCAGGATGGTGTTGATGGTGGTGAACACGCGGGCGTGGTAACGGCGGGCGAACTCCACCAGTTGAGCGATATCGCTCACCTCGTTGCACGCATTATGGCGTGCGCCGAAGCTTGGGCCGCCAATGTAGATGGCGTCGGCGCCATGCAAGATAGCCTCGCGCGCAATGGCGACATCACGGGCAGGGCTGAGCAATTCCAGGTGGTGCTTGGGCAAGGACATAGTTTTTTTAGTCAGGCTTGTCACGGTTGAGGCGCGCATTGTAGCTGTGAAATGCCTGACCGGCATCTACCGCAGGGCTGTCATGTAGGAACTGGCTTGCCTGCGATGCAGGCAACCCGGTCCATCAGGCATACCGAGGTGATGCCATCGCAGGCAAGCCAGCTCCCACAGTGGATGTGTGCTGAGGCTTGGAACTCAGGCTTTGGCGGCCATCGCGGTGACTTCCACACGCATGCCTTCTACCGCCAAAGCCTCCACGCCAACGGCGGCACGAACGGGCCAGGGCTTGGCGAAAAAGCGTTTGTAGACTTCGTTGAATGCCGCGCGGTCAGCCATGTCGGTGAGGTAGATGGTCAGGTGCATCACCCGGTCCATGGAGCTGCCGGCTTTCTCCAGCGCGACCTTCAGCGCTTGCAGGGTGCATTCGCTTTGCAGGGTGATATCGCCCAGTTCCAGGCTGCCGTCGGCGTGCGTCGGGATTTGGGTGGAAACCAGGATGCCATTGAAGCCGATGACGTCGCTGGAGATGGAGTCGGCATCCGGGTCGGGGGTGAAGGACAGGTCGTGGTTGGCCATGGGCGCCTCTTGTTGGCGGTTGCAGAAAGGCGCCCATGGTCCCCGAAATCTACGGCAGGGGCAAACTACACCCAGCGCCGGAACAGCACGCTGGCATTCACGCCGCCAAAACCGAAGCCATTGGACAGCGCGTATTCAATCGGCATGGGCCGCGCCTTACCGCGCACCATGTCCAGGCCGTCTGCCAGCGCATCCGGGTTGTCGAGGTTAAGGGTCATCGGCGCAATCTGATCGCGCAGTGCGAGGACGGTGAAGATCGCTTCAATGCCGCCGGCGGCGCCCAACAGGTGGCCGGTGGCGGATTTGGTCGAACTGATGGCCGGGTGGCCACTGGCGCCGAACAGGATCTTGATGGCTGCCAGTTCGCCCTTGTCACCCACGGGGGTCGACGTTGCATGCGCATTCAAATACTGCACCTGGGACGCCTCGATACCGGCTTGACGCAATGCTTGCGTCATTGCCCGCCGCGCGCCATCGCCGTCTTCCGGGCCTGCGGTCATGTGATAGGCATCGGCGCTGGTGCCATACCCGACCAGTTCGGCGATGGGTTGCGCGCCGCGTGCCAGGGCGTGTTCAAGCGCTTCGATGACCAGGATCCCTGCGCCTTCGCCCATCACAAAACCATCACGCGCCTGATCGAACGGCCGCGAAGCGAGCTCCGGCGTGTCATTGAAGTCGCTGGACAACGCCCGTGCGGCAGCAAAGCCGGCAAGGCTGACCCGATGAATCGCCGCTTCCGCGCCGCCGCACACCGCCACATCGACTTCCCCGGCGCGGATCATTCGCGCCGCATCGCCAATCGCCTGTACACCCGCCGCGCAGGCGGTCACCGGTGCGCCCAATGGGCCTTTCAAGCCATAGTTGATCGACACATGCCCGGCGGCCATGTTGCTCAGAAACGATGGAATGGTAAACGGCGACAACCGCCGTGGGCCTTTGCTGTCGGTGGTGCGCACCGCCTCGGCAATCGCCGGGAAACCGCCGACGCCGGAGGCAATGATGGTGGCCGTGCGTTCCTGCTCCTGCGGCGTTTCTGGCGCCCAACCGGCTTGCTTCAGGGCTTCATCCGCAGCGGCCAGGGCGAACAGGATAAAGCGGTCCATCTTGCGCTGTTCCTTGGCGGCCAGCAGTCGATCGGGGTCAAACCCGGCTTCGGGGTCTTGCAGCACAGTTTGCACCTGGCCACCGATGCTGACGGCCAGGTCGCCGACCAAGTCTTGCGGCAGGCGACGAATGCCCGATTGCCCGTTCAACAAGCGCTGCCAGGTGGATTCCACACTCGACCCCAGCGGCGTCAGCGCGCCCATGCCTGTCACGACGATACGTTTACTCATGATCAATCGACTCCTGTTGCTTGAGGGATACACAGCTGTGGACGTCACTATCATGATGAAAGTAACATGGCGTCACACACTTTTGCACCCGCACACAGGAACGTCCATGCAACGCAAATCCCTTGTCAGCGACGAATGCCCCATCGCCCGCAGTCTTGAACGGGTAGGGGAGTGGTGGAGCATGTTGATCATGCGTGACGCGCTGCACGGCTTGCGGCGTTTTGATGAGTTCTCGCGCAGCCTGGGCATCGCGCCGAACATGCTGACGCGCCGCCTGAATGGTTTGGTGGAGGCCGGCATGCTTGAGCGCCGCGCCTACAGCGAGCGGCCGCCACGTTACGAATACGTGCCGACAGCCAAGGGCGAGGACTTTCGTATGGTGCTGATGGCATTGGTGGCGTGGGGCAATCGGCATTACGCCGAAGAAGGCCGCAGCGTGGAGGTGGTGGAGCGCGAGACCGGGAAGTTGCTGGAGCCGATGATGGCAACCGCCGAAGGCTCGGTAGTGGGGTGGGATCGCTGCGTGGTGCAGGCCGGTCCAGCCGCCAGCGCAGGAATGCGCGAGCGGCTGAGCCTGGAATGATTACAACAGGGTAAACGGATAGTCGACGATCACCCGCAGCTCATTCAACTTGCCATCGCGTTGGTCGGCGTTGGATGAAACCATGGCGTCACGCACACGAAACGACAGGTTCTTCGCCGGGCCGCTTTGCAGTACGTATTTGGCTTCCACATCGGTCTCGTGGTGGTCGCCGTCGGCGCCATAGTCGCCGGCGTAGGCACTGTTGGTCGGGGTGTGGGTGCCGTTGATGTCCGAGCCGTTGACGTAGCGGGTCATGAAGCTCAGGCCCGGTACGCCGTAGCTGGCCATGTTCAGGTCATAACGAATGCCCCACGACTGTTCGCCCGGCCCGTTGAAGTCGCCCCACTGGATCGAGTTGGCCAGGAACACCGAGTCGCCGCCTTCGCCCGCGCCATTGTTGCCGGTGCCGATGTAGTCGAACGGCGTGTCGCCGTGGACTTTCTGGAACGACAGCGTCAGGGTATGCGCCGCCAGGAACGAGTAGGCCGCCGCCACCGAGTAGGTGGTGTTGTTGATGGCCCCGGCCTTGGCGCTGCCGGTGTCGAGGGTGCGGTACAGGTTGCCGTCCAGCGCGAGTGACTGGTCATGCCCCAGTGGGATCACGTAGTTGAGGTTGGTGTAGTACTGGCGCCAGATGTCTTCCAGCTCACCGGCATACAGGGTCGCGCTCAACGATGGGGTAAAGGTGTATTTGCCGCCGACAAAACTTGCGCTGTTGGCCGCCACGTTGGCGTAGGTCGCGTAGATATCGTGGTCATGGTTGCTGGTCATGCCGCTGTTGGTGCTGGTGAAGTGCCCGGCTTCCAGGTCCAGGCCTGCGATTTCGCTGCTGGTCAGGTCAAACCCGGTGGCGGTCTGCGGCAGAATGCGCGTGCCGCCGGTGGCGAATACCGGCGCGGTGGGTTGCATGTCACCGAATTTAAGCTGGGTTTTGGAAACCTTGATCTTTACCGCAGCGCCCACTGAGCCATAGCCATTTTCCGGGTCGCCATTGCGGTTGGTCGGTAATTCACCGGTGCCGGCATCGGCGTGGGTGGCGTCGAGTTTCATCGCGCCGTAGGCGTAGGCATCCACGCCAAAACCGATGGTGCCCTGGGTAAAGCCCGAGGCGTAGTTGAGCATCGCGCCTTGGGTCCAGTCGCGGTTGTCGGCCTTGCCACTTTGGCGGTCGCGGTCGAAGTAATAGTTGCGCAATAACCCGGTAATGCTGCTGCCGTCGATAAAACCTTTGGAATCGGCCTGGTCGCTGACTGACTCGGCGAGGGCCGCTTGGCTGATACTGGCGCACACCGCCAGCGTTAACAGGCTCCACTGTTTGATCATGTTGTTAGTTCCCCGGAATAATTAACGCGTGCACAGAAACACCGCATGCTTGGATTGCGCTTAAGGTTGTATGGCAGATGTTTCAGGTGAGCGTAATGCTGTTTTTATTGTGCTCGACGTGGTTGTCGAAGCTGATTTTTATCATATTTTTCGAGGGCTGCAGCGGTGCCGAGGATTAAACTCGATTAATTAAACTTCACCTCTTTTAATGTCCCATGGGTGTAGCGTTGACAGGGTCTTAGCCGCTCTGCTTCGACAAAACCTTTGGTTTGCCGCCGCAGGCTCTGCGGCGGATTTTTTAAGCTGATATCAATAAATATATATCCATGTTGATACTTCTAAGTCGCCATCAGTAGTGGCGATATGCTTGCGCGCGCCTAATTATTTTGTTTGTAACAAGACTGTTGCACTTGCGCTCCAATAATCCTTCCCAGTGTTGCGTGAAAGACACTCTGCGAGAAGGTGGACGTGGGAAATCCCAACGCCAATCACTGACGCAAGGCGCAACACCATCACTGTGGCGAGGGAGCTTGCTCCCGCTGGACTGCGCAGCAGGCCCGTTTTTCAGGGACGCTTCGCGCCCCAGCGGGAGCAAGCTCCCTCGCCACAATGGTTGCCTGTTTTACTTGGGTTGCAGTTGCGGCGCAGAACCCATGCCCTATCATGGCGCCCATCATCCTCTCTGAAAGGACCAGAGGCCTCATGAAAAAAGCGTCATGTATCCTGCTCGCTACCGTTTTATTGGGGCTTAGTGCCTCAGCGCTGGCGGCCGAAGGTTTTATTGGCACCGGCATCAATACAGGGAACGGTTATGAGCCGGACGGCCACGGCGGCCTTAGAGGTACCGGGGGAAACCTGGGCGGTGACTACGCGCTGCAAGAAGATGGATCACTCAGGGGCACCGGTAAAAATATGGGCAAAGGCTATATTCCCGCCGATGACGGTGGCCTCAAGGGCATCGGCTACAACAATGGCCGCGGGTTCAGCCCGGACGGCTCGGGCGGCTATAAGGGCACAGGTTTTAACTCAGGTGAGGATTACCGGTCTGACGGCAAAGGCTATTTCCGTGGCGACGGCAAGGCCTCAGGCGCCAGCTGGCGCTCCGATGGCAACGGCGGGTATGAGGGCACCGGCGAGTACCGCAAGCGTGGGTACAAGTCCGATGGTCGGGGCGGCTATGTAGGCACCGGCAAGAACGAGGGCAGGGGGCTTGAGTCCGATGGTCGCGGTGGCTTTATCGGCACCGGCTTGAATGCGGGGGGCGGCTGGGAGCCGGATGGAGACGGCGGCTACAAAGGCACGGGCAATAATCGCGGGGAACGCTGGAGGATTGATTGAAGCAGCCCTCACCGTGAGTATCCGGTGCTGATTGCAACAATCAGCACCGTTGCGGCAATTACTCTTTAACGTCCATGAACTCTTCAGCCCACGCCACATAGCTTTCCGGCAACGTGTAGGTATGGGTCAGCTCCGTAGCGCTGAGGTTGGACGTGCTGCTGGTCAGCTTGCGCTGGGCGCGCAGGCTGTCGTAAGTGGCCTTGATCGACGCAAAGTAGGCGCCGTGGCCGGCCACCACGATGCGCACGCCCAGGGCCGCCAGACGCTCACTGTCATTGAGCTGCGGGTTGCCGTAGGTCACCAGCATCAACGGCACCGTCAGGTTGGCGGCGATCTGCTCAAGGTGGTCGAAGTCTTTGACGCCAACCATGCAGATGCCGTCGGCGCCGGCTTTCTCATAGGCCTTGGTGCGTGCGATCACATCTTCGGTCGGCAGCACACCGGCGTTGGTGCGCGCGATGATCGACAGTTCAGGGTCGACACGCGCTTCAAGCGCCGCCTTCACTTTGCCGATCCCTTCTTCGACGGAAATCAGGTCGGTGGATTTGCGCCCGAACTGCGCCGGCAACAGCGTGTCTTCAATGGTCAGCGCGGCCACACCGGCACGCTCAAGCTCTTCGACGGTGCGCATCACGTTCAAAGCGTTGCCGTAACCGTGGTCGGCGTCGGCAATAAACGGCAGTTGGGCGACGCGGCCGATGCGGGTGGCCTGTTCAACGAACTCACTCAGTGTGATCAACGCAAAATCGGGGGCTGCAAGTACCTGCAACGAGGCGACCGAACCACCGAGGATACCGACTTCAAACCCCAGATCGGCGGCGATGCGCGCGGACATGGGGTCGAAGACGGAGGCGGTTTCAACGCAGATTTGTTTTGCAAGCAGTTCACGGAAGTTGCGGCGCAACGCTGAGTGAGAAATCTTTGGCATGTTCTTTCCTGGCTTTGGTCATCGTCATGTGACGATCAATGTCTATTCGTGGTGGCGCCAAGATTACCACGCAGAGGAACCAGGGATTATGACGTTTGAGCATGAGACAGGCGCCGAACACATGGATCATCGGTTCACGCTCAGGCGCTGGACAGGCCGATTGCACCGTCGCAGGGCAAAGCCGCCCCATCCTGCACAACTGCTGTGCCGGCGGAGTGCTTAATCCCCGCAAGCGCAATGCCTATAGTGGATTTAAACCCGCCCAAGCCTGAGGTGAACCATGAACAGCGAGTTCAAACCCGACCTGACCGATACAGTGCCAAACGAGCAAGTGGACGCCGAGTACTTCGAGTACAGCAAGGCGGCCAACCCGATCAGCGCCAACCTGATTACCCGGATTCCCTACCACAGCTTCCCGGCCTCGCTCTACGACAGCGGCGCCTCGCGGGTGGTCGCGCTGGACCTCAGCCAAGCGCTGGGCTGTGAAGGCCCGGCGACCGGGCCAGGGTTGTGCGCCAATTTTATCCGGTTGAACGCCGGTGACGCCCTGGACCTGCACCCCAATGCGACCTCACAGGTGTTTTATGTCATCGCAGGCGAAGGCCGCGTGGTGCAGGGCGAACATGAGATCCAATGGTCGAGCGGTTGCTTTATCGCGCTGCCTGGCCTGCAGCCTGCGCGTTTCAGTGCGTCACAGGATGCACGCCTGTACTACGTGCATGATGAACCGCTGTTGCGCTACCTGGGCGTGACCCGCAGCACTGATCGCTTCGTGCCGACGCTGTACCCCGCCGCGCTGGCCAACCAGAAGCTGCGGGAAGCCGCGGATGACCCCCGCGCCCAGGACCGCAGCCGCATCAGCATTTTGCTGGGCAACCGCAATTTCCCCCAGACCCGAACCGTCACGCATGTGCTCTGGGCCATGTACGGCATTCTGCCGGCGGGCTCGATCCAGAAGCCGCACCGGCACCAGTCGATTGCGCTGGACTTCATTATCGACTGCCCCAAGGGCTGTTACTCATTGGTGGGCACTGATCTGGACGCTGATGGCCAGATCCGTAATCCGGTGCGGGTGGACTGGTCGCCGGGGCTGGCGTTCGTGACACCGCCGGGTTACTGGCATGCGCACTTCAATGAGTCAGACACCGAGGCATTCCTGATCCCTATCCAGGATGCAGGGCTGCAAACCTACCTGCGGGCGCTGGATATCCGCTTCAGCTGACAGTACTCGGTCAAAATGTGGGAGCTGGCTTGCCTGCGATTGCATCAACTCGGTATGCCTGATGTACCGAGGTGCTAGCATCGCAGGCAAGCCAGCTCCCACAGGTTTTGCTTTAGTGCCAGCCGCTCAGGTCGGCCTTATTTCCAATAGGGCGTTTCACCCAGCTGCTCGACGACAAAGTCGATAAAACAGCGCACCTTGGACGACACGATCCGCTTGGGCGGGTAGACAAACCACACCGCAAACGCCTGTTCAGCCCCCAGAATGCTCCAGTGCGGCAACCAGACCTGCAACTCACCCGCCTCAACGCTTTTGCTCACCAGCCAATCAGGCAGCAAGGCAAAGCCCAGGCCTTGGCGTGCAGCGAGCAACTGCGCGTCCAAGTCGTTGATGCGGATACAGTCGCCGTATACCAGCGGCAAGACTTCACCACCGGCCTCGAAGGCAACATCATGCGTGCTCAGGATGGCGGGCAGGCCGGCCAGGTCTGCCGGTGTCGCTGGGGCCGCGTGCTGCGCACAAAACCCCGGGCTGGCCACCAGCAAGTACTTTCCCGCGCAGATCTTGCGCGCCTTGAGCGTGGAGTCGGGCAGGGCGCCAATCCGAATGGCCAGGTCAACGCCTGCATGAATCAGGTTGACTTGGGCGTTATCCAGCACCAATTCCAGCTTGATTTGCGGGTAGCGCACCAGGAACACGTTCAAGACCGGCAGGATATGGTGCCGGGCAAACGCCGGTGGCAAATTGAGCTTGAGCACCCCACGGGGTTGCTGGTTGAGCGCCGAGGTCGCCGCCTTGGCTTGCTCCAGCTCATCCAGCACACGGCGGGCGTGCAGCAGAAACGTCTGGCCGCCTTCGGTCAGGTGCAGCGTGCGTGTCGAGCGGTTGAACAGGGCGATGCCCAAGTCCTGCTCAAGATCCTTCACATAGCGCGAGACGGTAGAGGCCTTGATGCCCAGTCGCTCAGCCGCCCGGGAGAAATTATTGCCTTCGGCGGCCTCGACAAAGGCGGTTAGCGCAGCGAAATAATCCAAGTGCCGCCTCGGTGGTCAGCGTGGGTGAGCGCTCAGGTTACCGGCTGTGGTCAGGCACCGCCACGGGCACGGATCCCGGTTGTTCGACGTCCTTATGATGGGTTTCACCAATAAACATATACATCGCCGGCACCATAAACAGCGTCAGCAACGTGCCAATCGACAGCCCGCTGAAGATCACCAGGCCCATATCATGCCGCCCCGCAGCGCCAGCGCCCGACGCCCACACCAAGGGCACCACGCCCAACACCATGGCGGCGGTGGTCATCAGGATCGGCCGCAGCCGCACCGCCGCCGCTTCTTCAATCGCCTCACGCTTGCTGTGACCAGCGCGCTGCAATTCGTTGGCAAACTGCACGATCAGGATGCCGTGCTTGGTGATCAGCCCCAGCAACGTCACCAAACCGACCTGGGTGTACACGTTGATCGAGGCGTAGCCCATGGTGATAAAGGCCAGGGCGCCGAACAGGGCAGGCGGCACCGAGAACAGAATCACCACCGGGTCGCGAAAGCTCTCGAACTGGAACGCCAGCGCCAGGTAAACGATCAGGATCGAAAACAACAGCAGCCCGACGAAGCCGCCAGACTCCTGAATGAACTGGCGCGACTCGCCGGAGAAATCCGAGGTGTAGCCCGACGGTGCCACGTTGGTGAGGATGGTATTGAGCTTGGCCAGCAACTCGCCCTGGGCCACGCCGCTGACGCCCGATAGCGTTGCCGAGTTGAGTTGCTGGAAGTGGTTGATCGATTCCGGCTGGGTCGAGGTCTCGATGTGCGCCACCGTGCGCGCCTGGATCATGCTGCCCGATGGCGTGCGGATGTAGTAATCGAGAATCTGGTCCGGGTTGAGGCGGTCGACTTGCAGCACCTGGGGAATGACTTTGTAGGAGCGCCCGGCGGTGGAGAAGTAGTTCACATAATTGCCACCCAGTGCCGCCGACAGCGCGGCACCTACATCGGCTTGGGTCATGCCCAGCGCGGCGATTTTTTCGCGGTCCACCACCAGCTTGGCTTGAGGTTTGTCGAGTTTCAAATCCATGTCGGAGAACCAGAACAGCTGCTGTTTCTGTGCCTCGGCCATCACCGCCTGCGCCACTTCGTTGAGGTTTTCCACCGAATCGGTGGTGGTGATCACAAACTGCACCGGCAGCCCTTGGGCGCCCGGCAGCGAGGGCAGCGGGAAGGCGGCAATGGTGGCGCCCGGCACCTGGTTCCACTTTTGCTGCAAATCCAGAATCAGTTGGGCCTGGGAGCGTGTGCGCTCATCCCAGGTTTTAAGCAGCACGCCGCCCAGGCCCTGGTTGAGCGCGGGCAGGCCGGTGAGCTGGAACATCTGCGCGTATTCCGGCTCTTTATTGGCGATCTGGAAGGCCTGGTCGGCAATCCGCTCCATCTGCTGCGGTGAGGCGGTGGGTGGGCCTTTGATCTGCATAAACACCAGCCCTTGGTCCTCGGTGGGCGACAGCTCACTCTTGGCCGTCATGCCACTGGCGGCCACCAGCAAGAACAGCACAAAACCAAAGGTCACCAGCACCGGCCAGATATTCAGGCCGCCCGCCAGCACGCGGTGGTAACGCTTGCGCAACCAATCAAAATAGTCATCGAGCTTGCGCGCGAAACGACCTTCTTCCTGCCCTGGTTTGAACAACTTGGAGGTCATCATCGGTGAAAGGGTCAACGCCACCACGGCCGACACGGTCACAGCGCCCGCCAGCGAGAAACAGAACTCCTTGAACAATGCGCCCGTCAGCCCGCTGCGCAGCCCGATCGGCACATAGGCGGCAATCAGCACCACAGTCATCGCGATGATCGGCCCGCCCAACTCCCGCGCCGCCACCAGCGCGGCCTCCAGCACGCCTTTGCCTTCTTCCTTGATGTGCCGGTCGACGTTTTCCACCACGATAATCGCGTCGTCCACCACCAGGCCGATGGCCAATACCAGTGCGAGCAAGGTCAGCAGGTTGATCGAATAGCCCAGCAGGTACATCACAAAGAAGGTGCCGACCAACGACAACGGGATCGCCACCAACGGCACGATCACCGCGCGGAACGAGCCGAGGAACAGGTAGATCACCACCGACACAATGATCATGGCCTCGACCAGGGTCTTCACCACCTCGTAAATCGAGGTGTTAATAAACGCGGTGGAGTCATACACAATTTCGCCGCGCACGCCGGCCGGCAGTTGCGATTGCAACTCGGGGAAGGCTTCGCGCACGCTGCTGGCGACGGTGAGGATATTGGCGGTGGGCGCCGCCTTGATGCCAATAAACACCGAGCGCTTGCCGGAAAACGCCACGCTGCTGTCATAGTTCTCGGCGCCAAGGGTGACGGTGGCCACATCCTCCAGGTACACCAGCGCATCGCCTTTCTGCTTGATCACCAGCCGCTTGAACTCATCCACCGTGTGCAAATCGGTGCCGGCGGTGAGGTCGACCGTCACGGTTTGCCCACGTGTCGAACCAACGGCCGACAGGTAGTTATTGTTGGCCAGCGCCGTGGACACGTCCTGCGCGGTGACGTTATGCGCCGCCAGTTTGTCCGGGTCCAGCCAGGCGCGCAGGGCGAACTGGCGCCCGCCGAGGATCTCGGCGGTTTGCACGCCCTGGATCGAGTCCAGCTTGGGCTTGACCACCCGCACCAGGTAGTCGGTGATGTTATTGGTCGGCAGCGTGTCGCTGTAAAAACCCAGGTACATGGCGTCGGTGGTCTGCCCCACGGCAATGGTCAGCACCGGCTCCTGGGCTTGCGCCGGCAACTGGTTCTTGACCGAATTGACCTGTGTGTTGATCTCGGTAAGGGCTTTGCTGGCGTCGTAGTTCAGCCGCAGCGTGGCGGTGATGGTCGAGATGCCGGTGATGCTCGACGAAGCCAGGTAGTCGATGCCCTGGGCCTGGGCAATCGCCGATTCCAGCGGTTGGGTAATAAAACCGGCGACCGTGGAGGCGTCGGCGCCGTAGTAGGAAGTGGTGATGGTGACCACGGTATTTTCGGTGCGCGGCCATTGATTCACCGGCAGTTCAAAAATCGAGCGCAGCCCCAGGATCAGAATGAACAGCGAGACGACGATGGCCCACACCGGTCGCTGGATAAAGGTATCGGTAAGCTTCATGGGACACCTTTAATGTTCTTGGGGCGTCGGCGCCGGGTCGTTCAGCGGCGCGGCGCTGTTGTCGACCTTCACCGGCGAGCCGTTCTTGAGCTTCATCTGGCCGCTGGTGATCAACAGATCGCCTTCCTTGACGCCGGACAGGATCGCGACCTGATCGCCACGGGTCGGCCCGGTCTTGATAAAGGTCTGTTGCGCGGTGAGCACCTCGTCACCCTTGTCATTCTTGCTCGAGGTGGCAATGAACACCGTGGTGCCATACGGGTTGTAGGTCACCGACGTTTGCGGGACGGTGAGGTAGCGTTGGGTGGCGCCCGAGCTGACCACGGCACGGGCAAACATGCCGGGCACCAGGTTTTGCTTGGGGTTCTCCACGGTTGCTTCAACGGTAATGTTGCGCGTGGTGGCATCGAACTGGGTGTCGATGGTGCTGATGCGGCCCTTGAACGTCTGGTTGGACAGGCCGTCAGCCGTTACCGCGACGCTTTGGCCAATGGCGATGGCTTCCATCTGCGTCTGCGGTACACTGAAGTCGATATAGACAGGATCAAACGTCTGCAATGTGGCGATCTTGTCGCCGGGGTTGAGGTATTGGCCGGGGTTGACGCTGGTGATACCGATGCGCCCGGCAAACGGTGCGCGAATGGTCTTTTTCGCCACCAGCGCACGCTGCTGCTCGGCGGCGGCAAGCTTGGCCTTCAAGTCGGCGGTGTCGCTGTCGACCTGGGCCTGGGAGATTGCGTTGACCGCCAGTTGCGCCTTGTCGCGCTTGAGCACGATGACGGCGAGGTCGGCTGTGGCCTCGAGCGAGTGCAGTTGCGCGATGTCGGAGTCGGCATTCAACTGCACCAGCAGTGCCTGGGCTTCGACATCCTGGCCGGGTTTGAACCCGATGGTGCGCACGATGCCGCCCACTTCCGTGGTCACATCTACGCCGCGCACTGCCTTCATCGAGCCCACCGCCGAGACGCTGGGTTGCCAATCGCTGAATGGCACCTGCATCGCCGTCACCACCGCTGCAGGCAAGGGCTGTTTGGACTGGGCGATCAGCGCCGAGATCTGCACGAACTTCACCCCGGCAATGATCGCGACAATCACCAGCACCACCACGATCATGATCAGCATCGGCCGCCACAGTCGCCGCTTGCGCGGGCCATTGGGGGCCGGTGGTGGGGCAGAGACAGGGGTGACTTCAGCCATGGGGTTTCTCACTGTTGATTCAGTTGAGCCGCGCGGCATCGGCCGGCGCGGCTTTGCTCTTGGCCGGCATGATTTCCTGCCACGACGGCAGGCCGAAGCGATCCGGGCTGCCCTTGGTGTCCGGATTTACATCCGCACGGTTCCACCAACCGCCACCCAGGGCCTGGAAGAGGGCGGTGGTGTCGCTGTAGCGGGCGGCCTGGGCCTTCACGCGTGACAGTGCAGTGTTTTGATAGGTCTGCTGGGCCGTGAGCAGGTTGATATAGGCCACCGCGCCGAGACGGAACTGGGCCTGGACCAGATCCAGGTTGGCCTGCGCGGAGCGCTCTGCCACGACCTGCTGGTTGAGCGCGTCGGCGTCGGCTTCCAGCGCCCGCAGTGCGTTGGCCACGTCCTGGAAGGCGGTCACCACCGTGCCGCGATAACGCGCCGCCGACTCGTCGTAAGCGGCCACGGCTGCGCGTTTGCGGTGTTCGAGTGCGCCAGCGTCAAAGATCGGCTGGGTGATTGAACCCGCCAGGCTCCACACGCCAGAGCCCGATGAAAACAGCTTGGTCCCGCTTGCCACCGTGGAACCCAGCGAGCCGGTAATGCTGAACTGCGGCAACTGGTTGGCGACGGCCACGCCGATATTGGCGCTGGCCTGATGCAATTGAGCCTCGGCTGAACGCACATCCGGCCGCTGGCCAACAATGGCCGAGGGCAGGCTCACCGGCAGTTCTTCGGGCAGCCGTAAAGACGCCAGGTTGAAGCGTTCGCCCTGGTCCTGATTCGGGAAGCGCCCCAGGTAGGCCATCAACTGATTGCGTGTCTGCGCCAATTGCTTTTGCAACGGCGGCAAGGTCGCACGGGTTTGCGCCAGTGCGGTTTGCTGGGTCAGCACGTCGGAATCGCCAATCGCCCCCAAACGCCGCTGGGCTTGCAGCAGGTCAAGCTGGCCGCCCTGCAGGCGAATGATTTCCTCGGTAGACGCGATTTGATCACGCACAGACGCGAGGCTGATGGCGGTATTGACCACATTGGCGGTCAGGGTCAGGTAAGTCGCCTCCAGCTGGAAGCGCTGGTATTCGGCCTGCGCCGTGGTCGACTCGATTTGCCGGCGCGTACCGCCAAACACATCCGGGGCATAGGAGACGCTCAGCGACGCTGAACTGACGGTCAGTATTGGCGATTGCGGCACGCCGGAGGTGACCCCCGAGACTTTCTCACGGGCCTTCTGCACATTGCCGCTCACCGACGGGAACAACGAAGCTTGATCGGCATAGATCAGCTCGTTGGCCTGGCGCAACGCGGCTTGCGCGGCGCTCACATCCGGGTTGGCCTTCAAGGCTTCTTCGACCAATGCGTTCAAGGCGGGCGAACGAAACAGTGTCCACCATTGCCCGGGAATATCCATCCCGGCGATCAGCCGCTGCGCGGCGCCACCGGTGTCGATATCGGCGTGGGCGGTGGTGGTGAGTTTTTCTTTTGAATAGTCGGCGTTCGCGGCCACATCGGGTCGGGCGAAATCCGGCCCGACGGTGCAGCCGGCGAGGGCCAGGCACAGGAGGCTAAGCGGAGCGAGAACGTGTGATACACGCTGCCGATGCTGCTCTTTCATGTTGACTCTATTAATCAGTTGGCTAACTGTTTTTTTGTTGAGCAATGACTGCAGGTGCATCAGGGACGCTGGACTCAAACCAGTGTAGGTGGTGCCGGGCGCTATGCAATGTCGCCCCCTGAGTTTCCGATGCACTGATGGCTATAAAATGCATATTCCGCATTCTTGTAGAATTAGGATATGCATAATCAGTATTTTACACAGGATGATCAGTCCCTCATCTTCTCCCTCCTTATAAACAGGCTTCTGGAGAAAAACGTGCGTTACCTGACAACACTGACGGCCGGGATGACCGCCGCCTTGCTATGCCTGACTGCGCACGCGCAAACGCTGGTGGTAGGCGACCAAAGCTACAACGCCCAGGCCGTGATGGAAGCAGCGGGGGTGCTCAACGACCTGCCCTACACCCTGGAATGGAAACAATTCACCGCCGGCTCGCCCGTCGCCGAAGCGCTGAATGCCAACAGCCTGGACATCGGCCTGCTGGGGGATGCGCCGGTGTTGTTCCTGGGGGCACTCGGCGCGCCGATCAAAGTGATTGGCATCAGCCGACAGAACCTCGAAGGCGTGGCGATTCTGGTCAGAAAAGACTCCTCGATCCACAGCCTTGCCGACCTTGCCGGCAAGCGCGCGGCCATCTGGAAAGGCTCCTGGAGCCAGCAACTGCTGCTGACGGCGCTGGACAAAGCCGGCGTGCCACATGACTCGCTGGAGCTGCGTTACCTCAGCGCGCTGGATGCTTCCCATGCGTTGGAAGGCGGCTCGGTTGATGTGATCGCCACCTGGGAACCCTACGTTACCCAGCAGGAACGCCAAGGCGCACGGGTGCTGGCAACGGCTGAGGGGTTGATACCTGCGCAGAGCTTTATTGCCGCCAACACCAAGGCCTTGGAGAGCAAACGCGCACCCATCAGCGACTTTCTGCAGCGCTTGAAGAAGGCCCGCGACTGGACACGCCAAAGCCCGGCCAATGCCGATGCGTATGCGGATGCCTGGGCCAAACGTACCCGCGCCGATGCCGACATCGCCCGCGCCTGGTTTGCCCGCGCGCGCACCACGGTTGAGCCGGTCACGGCCCAGTCACCGGTGGAAGCGCAAAAGACCGTGGACTTTTTTGCCAGCCAAGGCCTGGTCAAGTCCTATTCGGCGGCCAGCCTGTTCGACGATTCATTCGCGGCCGCCTTGCAACCCGCCGTGGCCAAAACGCTTCAAGGAACACTGAACAAATGACTAAAAGACAGCTGAAACTTGGCGCCCTGACGATGGGCTGCGGCGGCCCCGGCCGCCATAACCTATGGCTTGACCCCGAGTTACCGGCCGATGCCAGCGTCAACGTCGACTGGTACATCGACATTGCCCGCCAGGCGGAGGCCGCACTGTTCGACTTGATATTTATCGTCGACAGCCAGTTCATCACGCCCGGCTCGCCGTCCCATTACCTCAATCGCCTGGAGCCGCTGACCCTGTTATCGGCATTGGCCGTCAGCACACGGCATATCGGTTTGGTCGGCACACTGACAACGTCCTACAACTCGCCCTACAACGTGGCACGGCGCTTGGCCTCCCTGGACCTGATCAGCAAAGGCCGCGCCGGCTGGAACGTGGTCACCAGCGGTGACGCTGGCACCGCCGGCAACTACAGCCGTGACGAGCATTACGACTACGACACCCGCTACGGCCGCGCCGCCGAACATGTCCAGGTGGTACAGGGCTTGTGGAATTCCTATGAGGATGACGCCTTCGTGCGCGACCGTGCGACGGGCCAGTTTCTCGACCCCAGCAAACTGCACAGCCTGAACCACAAGGGCGAGCACTTTTCAGTGGTCGGCCCGCTGAATATCCAGCGCTCGCCCCAAGGCCAGCCGGTGATCTTCCAGGCCGGTGACTCGGAACAAGGCCGCGACCTGGGCGCCGCCACCGCCGATGTGATCTTCACTCACGCCGCCAGCATCGAGCAGGGCCGGGCGTTTTACCGGGATATAAAGGGCAGGGCGCTGCAACACGGGCGCGACCCGGAGCAGTTACTGGTGATGCCCGGCGCGGAAATCTATGTAGGCGATACCGACGAGCATGCGCGTGAAATCGAGCAGTATTACCATCAGGCTGACCATAGTTTTGAGCTGGCACTGAAGGAGTTTGGGCGTAATTTCGGCTGGCATGATTTCAGCCAATACGACCTGGATGCGCCGTTTCCGCAGGAGAGTCTGGAGGCTGCACGCAGCAGCTTTTTTACCAATGCCAAGCGCATTGCTGATCAGGCGCGGGAGAAGGGGTTTACCTTGCGTCAGACGGTTGAATTTGGCCGGCAACTGCGGCCGGGGGCGTTTGTGGGGACGGCGGATACTGTCGCGAAAAAAATGGCCGATTGGCTCCAGGCGCGGGCGGTGGATGGGTTCAATATTTATATTGGGCATCCGGGGCAGTTCACGCGGTTTACCCGGGAAGTCATACCGTTGTTGCAAGAGCGCGGGGTTTATCGCGCGGCGTATGAAGGCACGACGTTACGCGAGAGTTTGGGGTTGGGCGTTGCGTAGAGGGTTTTGGGCGCGGGTGGCCTGTTGCAACTTATCAGCGCAGGCCACCGTACCAGCAATAACAGACTCGAGGTTACAACGGGCTCAACCCTGTCGAGGGTTGAGCAGTGTCCAGTCAAACTCGAGTTGCACACGCTTGACCATTTCGATGACCTGAAAGGCAAAACCCGTCTGCTCACGGTCATTTAGCATTAGCCAGGCATCCGGATCAACGCTCCAGTCCGATGCAATGGGCAGCGAGGAGAATGCGCGGGCGTCGTATGTCCACCAGGGCCACCATTTCGTCGTGCCGCCTGACACATCACACAGTGCGTCCATGTGTTTACCGAGCCGCTGAACATCCAGCTCAGCATGTTCACCTTCGTCCCAGCGGCATATCCCGAAATAGAGCCTGCCGTGATTACCCCGATCAAACGCCCAGCCGAGGCCAAACAGGTGTGAGGGATCAAAACGAATACTGAACGACCCTTGCGGCGAACCGTCCAGCAATGTCTGGTCCCAAAACAACTCAGCATTTAAGTGACTAAGGTTGAGTTTCAGGTGAGCCAGAAAGCCTCGCCACATTTCGCGCTTGGCCTCACGCAACTGCTGGGAAATCAAGAATGCAGCCTTGATGTTTTTGTCATTGCGCAGCAACAACCGCGTGAGTTCCTGGGTTGTGTCCAAATGCCGTTCTCCATTGATGTGTTGATCTACAAACTGGGCGAGCGCCTCAACGAACACCCTTACTGAGTTTGCCCGCGTATGACGCGCACAGTCTTCGAGCCACGCCTTGAGACGGAAGAAATCAAAGGTGACGATCCGTTCAGCGAGTGAGGCTGGCGTGCCCATGGGGAGGCTGCGTTCGCAAACATCACCATTGCTTAGGTAGATGAGCAACCACTCATCACCATGCTGCTTGTTAAGGTAGATTGCGTAGTCGAGCAATTGGTTGGGTTGATCGGGCGCCCAAGGTTTGTTCTCGATTGCTACGCTGCCAGAACTGAAGCGCAGGTACATGTCCAGACGGCGACCGCTGGGCAGCCTGAACTCCGTGTGGTTGCTCTTGTGTTCCGCTGGCGCGGGGTGAAATTTCTGATCCTGAAACAGACGCAGGAAGCTGCTCAAATACAGATCACTCTGCCCGTGTGCGCCATTCGGATCGAGCAGCAAGCTCAGATAGGCGGAGAGGGCGTTCTCGTCGCTTCGCAAAAACGCCATGAGCTGAAAGTCAGGGGCCAATTGCGCCTGGTAGCGACGTTTGGCCTGTTGGTCCACGTCATACCAGAGATGGAACTCGTTAAGCAGATCTTCAACAGCGCCGATATTCATCTCAATCCTTGTTGTTCGCAAAAAATCCGGCATTACGATCGCCGCGCCCCATTTGAATGCGTTTGCTTCATCCAGGACCCAGGGTGGCGCAGGCGCTGGCAGGCACCCCGAAGGCAGTGTCAGGCAATAAAAGCGGAGCATACCTAGGGCATGGAGGATTTACGCGAAAGTAAAGATCCGGGTTTTGCCCGCAGGCAAAAATAAAGATTGAGTATTCACACCAAATGTTATTTTAATAACACCCATAAGAGCGTCACGACCGTCCTGGACGTGCTCGCAAGAAAATGGGATGCCCCTGTAAATGACAATTGAACAGCGTTTGATGGAAGAGGCCAAGCGGGCGGCCGAACGCACGTATTCGCCTTATTCCAGGTTTCCGGTCGGCGCGGCATTGCTGACCGCCGATGGTGAGGTCGTACTGGGCTGCAACGTGGAGAACATCTCCTACGGGCTGACCAATTGTGCCGAACGCAGCGCTTTGTTCAGTGCCATCAGCCAGGGCCATGCGCCGGGCAGTTTCAGGGCCATCGCGGTTTACGCACCCAACGTTTCACTGATAAGCCCTTGCGGTGCCTGCCGCCAGGTGATGCTGGAGTTGATGGCCAAGGATGCAGTGGTGATTTGCCAGGGCAGTGACCCGGCCGCCACGCGTACCTGGACCCTGGCGCAATTGTTGCCGGGTGCTTTCGACGCTTTCTAATCCTGGGCAGGCCAATTGGCCTGTGTCCGCTCGGTCCATTATTGAGACGCCTGCATGATCAGTCTTGTCGGAATAGCGACCCTTATTGTCATTGCCATTGCTTTATCCCACCAGCGACGCTCGATCAACTGGCGCACGGTTTCGGTCGCCTTTGTGATCCAGGTCCTGATCGGCGCTTTTGCGCTGTACGTGCCCTGGGGCCAGAAGGTGCTCGCCGCGCTGTCGGGCGCGGTAGCCTCCCTGCAGCTCTACGCCAACAAAGGCATCGAGTTTTTGTTCGGCGGTTTGAGTTCTCCGCATATGTTTGAAGTGTTCGGAAATGGCGGGTTTGTATTCGCTATCCGGGTGTTGCCGATGATTGTGTTCTTCGGCAGCTTTATCTCGGTGCTGTATTACATCGGCGTGATGGGCTGGATTATCCGGTTGGTGGGCGGCGGCCTGCGTCTGTTGCTGGGCACCAGTCGCGTCGAGTCGATGGTGGTGACGTCGGCGATTTTCATCGGCCAGTCGGAGGTGCCGCTGGTGGTACGGCCGTTCATTGCCAAGCTGACGCGCTCTGAGTTGTTCGCGGTGATGGTCGGCGGTTTTGCCGCGGTAGCAGGTTCGGTGCTGCTCGGTTACGCCGGGCTTGGGGTGGAACTCAAATACCTGATCGCCGCATGTTTCATGTCGGCGCCGGGGGCGTTGTTGATGGCCAAGCTTATGGAACCGGAAACCGAAGCGGCGCGCACCGACGAGGTGATTGAAGAGCTGGGGCAGGCCGAGAATCGGCCGACCAATATCATCGACGCGGCTGCCGAGGGCGCGCAGGTCGGCTTGCGCCTGGCGTTGGCGGTGGGCGCCATGCTGCTTTCGTTTATCGCGCTGATCGCCTTGTTCAACGGGCTGCTGGGCTGGGCGGGCAACTGGTTTGGCTACCCGCAGCTGACCTTGCAACTGGTGCTCGGGCACGTGTTGGCGCCGATCGCTTTTCTGCTCGGGGTGCCGTGGCATGAGGCAGTGCTGGCCGGCGGTTTTATCGGGGAAAAACTGGTGCTCAACGAGTTCGTCGCCTATGCCGACCTGGCCAACTACCTGACCGCGGACAAGGCCGCCGCAGCCGGGGTGCCGCTGTTGTCGGCACACACCCAAGTGATCGTCACCTTCGCCCTGTGCGGCTTTGCCAATCTGTCCTCGATTGCCATCCAACTGGGCGGCCTCACGGGTATCGCCCCGCAACGGCGTCAAGAACTGGCGCGGCTGGGCTTGCGGGCCATGATCGGCGGTACGCTTTCGAACCTGATGAGCGCGGCGATTGTCGGCTTTTTCATTTCGCTGTAAGGAGCACAGTATGTGGTTGCCACAAGAAGTGATTCGCCGTAAGCGCGACGGGCATGCCCTGGCCGCTATCGACATTCAACGGTTTGTCGCCGGCATTGCCGACGGTAGCCTCAGCGATGGGCAAGTGGCGGCGTTCGCCATGGCGGTGTTCATCAAGGGCATGGACGTGAGCGAACGCATTGCCTTGACCGAGGCAATGCGCGATTCCGGTCAAATACTGAAGTGGGAGCTGCCGGGGCCGATTGTCGACAAGCATTCCACCGGCGGCGTCGGCGACATGATCAGCTTGTTGCTCGCGCCCTTGCTGGCGGCCTGTGGCTGTTACGTGCCGATGATCTCCGGGCGCGGCCTGGGGCATACCGGCGGCACTCTGGACAAGCTCGAAAGCATCCCCGGCTACGACTGCCAACCCAGCACCGAACGCCTGCGCGCGGTGGTGGCTGAAGTCGGCTGCGCGATCATCGGCCAGACCGCCAACCTGGCACCCGCGGACAAGCGCTTGTACGTGATCCGCGATGTGACTGGCTCGGTGGAGTCGATAGACCTGATCACCGCGTCGATCCTCGGCAAGAAGCTCGCCGCCGGCCTCGATGTGTTGATCATGGATGTAAAGACCGGCAACGGCGCCTTTATGGCTGAACCTGAGCAGGCGCGAGCTCTGGCCGCCAGCATCGTCGCAGTGGCCAACGGCGCCGGAGTCAACACCCGTGCCCTGATCACCGACATGGACCAGCCGCTGGCCCGCAGTGCCGGCAATGCCCTGGAAGTGGCTGAAGCGGTGGCTCTGCTCAAAGGCGAAGTGCGCAGTGAACGCCTGTGGGCGGTGACGTTGGCGCTGGCCACACAGGCACTGACGATGGCCGGCCTGGCGAGGGACGAGGCCCAGGCCCGTGATCAATTGCTTCAAGCCTGGCAGAGCGGCGCGGCCTTGCAGCGATTTGAGCAGATGGTTGTTGCGCTGGGCGGCCCGCAGGGTTTTACCGACAAACCCGATGAACATTTACCCAAGGCGGTCGTGTCGGTGCCGGTGTGGGCCGAGGAGGAGGGCTGTGTCACCGAGATCGACACCCGCGCCGTGGGGTTGGCGGTGGTGACATTGGGCGGTGGACGCAGCCATCCGGACGACGTGCTGGACCTGTCCGTGGGCTTCAGCGAGTTGGCCTTCGTCGGCGAACAGGTGAATGCAAAACGGCCCCTGGGCTGGGTTCACGCGCGCACCCAAGAGCAGGCCGGGCAGGGCGCATCCGCCTTGCGCGCAGCGTATCGGCTGGGCGGTGAACGCCTGGCCTCGCGCGAATTGATCCAGGCAATCCTATGAGCAGGGCCATCGTATTAGTGCTGGATTCATTGGGCATTGGCGCGAGTGCCGACGCCGCGCTGTTTGGCGATACCGGCGCCGACACCTTGCGCCATATCGCCGAAGCCTGTGCCCGTGGTGAGGCCGATGGGCCATTGCGACGGGGACCTTTGAACCTGCCGAACCTGGGCCAGCTGGGATTGGGCGCCGCAGCGGCGGCCAGTGGTAATGGCCCGCTGCCAGGCAACTGGGGCGACGCGACACCGATCGGCGCCTTTGGCCATGCGCGCGAGCAATCATCCGGCAAGGACACGCCGTCCGGGCATTGGGAAATGATGGGCGTGCCAGTGTTGTTTGACTGGGGTTATTTCGAGCAGCCGACCGAGTCCTTTCCACCCCAACTGCTGGCCGACCTGATCGAGCGGGCAGGGTTGCCGGGCATCCTGGGCAATTGCCATGCCTCGGGCACCACGGTGCTGGACGATTTGGGTGAATTACACATCCGCAGCCAGCAGCCGATTTGCTACACCTCGGCCGACAGCGTGATGCAGATCGCCGCCCATGAAAGCCATTTCGGCCTTGAAGCGCTGTACCGAGTGTGTGAAATCGCGCGCACCTTGTGTGATGAATACACGGTCGGCAGGGTCATTGCCCGACCGTTCACCGGGGAGCACGCGGGCCAGTTCCGGCGCACCGGCAATCGCCGCGACTACACCGTGCCGCCACCGTCAGCGACGCTGCTTGATCGCCTCTGCGACGCCGGCGGCACCGTGCACGCGGTGGGCAAGATTGGCGATATTTTCGCTCACCGAGGCATCAGCCGGTTGTACAAGGCCGATGGCAACGACGCGCTGTTCGATGCCACGCTCAAGGCCTACCGGGAAGCACCCGACAGCAGCCTGGTGTTTGCCAATTTCGTCGACTTCGACATGCTCTACGGGCACCGCCGAGACCTGGCCGGCTACGCTGCCGCGCTGGAAGCCTTCGACCGCAGGCTGCCGGAGTTACTGGCGTTGATGGACGCGCAAACGTTGCTGATCATCAGCGCCGACCACGGCTGCGATCCCTCGCGCCCGGGCAGCGACCATACCCGCGAGCATGTGCCCGTACTGGCTTATGGTGCAGGCGTGGCGGCGGGATGGTTGGGCGAGCGAGCCAGCTTTGCCGATATCGGCCAGAGCCTGGCGGTGCACCTGGGGTTGGAGCCGTTGGCATGGGGCACGTCTTTTTTGCTGCGTGAGCCATAGCATCACCAAGCGTCATCGGCCCCAAACTACGTTAAGGTGCTCATCACTTATCCATCATTACGTGAAGCATGAATCGTCCATTATTTGTCTCCCTGGATGGGCCGAAAGGCACGGGTAAAACCACGCTGTTGGAAGCCGTCACCCAGGCACTGCGGGCAGACAACAAAAAGGTGATCCGTCTTTGCGAGAGAAAAAGCGATCCCTACAGGGCTGAAACCATGGCCCTGGTCAACGCACACGCCAGAAACCCCACCGATGATTCGGAGTGGAGAGTGTGTGAGCGCTTTGCGGATAGTCGGCTCTGGATTTCCCGGCACGTGCTGACTAAACAGCCAGCCGACAGCATTATCCTGATAGACCGTTGGTACCCCTCAGATGCCGCGTTTCGCCGGACAGTCCCGTTCGCCGACATATTGCAGTTAAACCTGGACCGACACGTGCGAGTGCCAGACCTGCATGTGGGCGTTATCACCGACCCCGAGATTTCATGGTCGAGGGCCGCGCAACGACGGCGCGGGATGGGCAGTACGTTGATCCATACGCTGCAGGAGCATGTCGAGTGTACCCAGGCGTTTTTGCGAGCGGCGGGTGATCAGGGCTGGGTTTTGTGCCGTAATGAAGGGGCGATTGAACAGGCGACGGGGCAGGTGATTTCCGAGATCTACAAGGTCCTTAAGGCAGTCGAAGCAGGTTAGAGAAATTGCTCCTGCCATCCCGGCCCTGGGATGGCAGAGGTACACAGCCGATACTCGAAAACCTTCAAATGAGAATGAGTTGCAAATGAGATCTGCTGGTATATCATGCCTCCCGAATCCAGGCAGGTTTACCTTCCCGTCCGCTCATCCATTAGGTCCAAAACCCATGCGTCATACCCTGATTTCTCTCTGCGTACTTCAGGCGGTTGCCCCTGTTGCCTGGGCGCAGGTTGCCGGCAGCGAAAATGCCAGCCTTGAGTTGCAAGCCATCAACGTCACGGGAGACGTAGACGCCGAGACGGCTCAGGGGCCTGTCAAAGGGTATCGCGCCACACGCTCTGCCAGTGCCACGCGCACAGACACCTCAATTCATGAGACGCCACAGTCCATCAGCGTCGTGCCCAAGGACGTGGTCGAGGACATTGGCGCGACTCGCCTGCAGGAGGCCCTGGACTATGCCGGCGGCGTCGGCCGAGCGAACAACTTCGGTGGCCAAGGGCTTACCAGCTTCACGGTGCGTGGGTTTACAACAGCAGAGTTCTACCGCAACGGTTTTCCGATCAACCGGGGCTATCCCAGCATGCCGGACGCCAACAGCATTGAGCGCCTTGAAGTGCTTCGTGGGCCAGCGACGATGCTCTATGGGCGCGGCGATCCCGGCGGTACCTTCAACGTGGTCTCCAAACAGCCTTTGCCTGAACGTACGGTCACATTGGGTAGCCAGGTGGATGATCAGGGTATGAAGCGCGGCACCCTCGATGCCTCCGGCCCGCTGGATGAGCAAGGCCGCCTGGCCTATCGCCTCAACGTGGTGGGAGAGGGCGGCGACACCTTCCGCGACCATGTCTCAACCGAACGCTATGGGGTCACGCCGGTACTGAGCTGGCAGGTCAGCGACGACACCAAGGTGATTTTCGAAGGCGACTTCATGCGTAACAATCATCCGCTGGATCGCGGTCTGACCCGCTTCGCCAACCAGCGTGGCACGCCGTCCCGTGAGACCTTCTGGGGTGAAAAGTACGCCGGTAACCTGCACAACGATAACAACATGGCTCAGGTGCGCTTCGAGCATCTACTCAACGACAACTGGACACTGGGCGGTGGTATGCAGTGGTTGGACGGTACGATGAAGGGCAATGGTGTTGAGGCAAACAATGCCACCAGCCTCAACGCCGATGGGCGAACACTCCAGCGCAACTTCAACTACCGCAAGCTGGACTGGACCGACCAGGACTATCAACTGAACCTGACCGGGCGCTTTTCCACGGGCGGCCTTGATCACACGTTGCTGACCGGCATCGAGTATGAGGATTACGACTACAAGTCGATCATCCAACGCTCCAGCGGCGCGGCGGGGGCTTTCCCAATCGATATCTTCAACCCGGTCTATGGCCAGCCACGTCCGGCGCTGACGCGTACGCCCACCCACGACAAAGAAAACCTCAAGACTTACGCCGCCTTCGTCCAGGATCAAGTGGCGCTGACCGAGCGTTTAAAGGTGCTCGCCGGTGCGCGCTTTGAGCGCTTCGAGCACCAGTACGAATCCTACGTGCCCGGTGTGAGAAGCTGGAACGCCGCCGACAACGCCGTCACGCCGCGCATCGGGGTGATGTATGACCTCACTGACACGGTTGCGATCTACGCGGACGCCGCGCGCTCGTTCAAGCCCAACACGGGTGCCAGTCGTCAAGGCGGCGGATTCGAGCCGGAGAAGGGCAAGTCCTACGAAGTGGGGGTTAAGTGGGAAGCGCTGGACCGTCAGTTGAGCGTCGACGCGGCGATCTATCAGATCGAGAAGAAAAATGTCCAGGGTGTCGACCCGGTTGATTCGGCCTTCAATGTCGCGACAGGGCAAGTCCGCAGCCGCGGCTTCGACCTGAACGTGGCCGGCAACCTGACGCCCGAGTGGCGCATGATCGGTGGCTATGGCTATGTGGATGCCGCAGTGACCAGGGACACCACCGTGCGCTCCGGAACACGTCTGGCGAATATTCCGCGCAATAGCTTCAGCCTGCTCAACGTGTACGAGTTTCAGGATGGCGCGCTCAAAGGGTTTGGCCTTGGCGCAGGTGGAAAATACGTAGCCGAGCGTGCCGGGCAGACCGCCAATGACACGTTCTCGATGGGCGCTTACACCGTTGTCGACTTGCTTAGCTATTACAAGGTCAACGAAAAGGTCAGACTCAACCTCGACGTGAAGAACTTGTTTAACCGTGAGTACGACGAAGGCTCGTTCCTGAACTTCTACGCTTATCCCGGTGAGCCGCGTACGGTGCAAGTGGGGATCTCTTATACGCTGTAACCCAATCGGAATACGGTTCGTCGTGGGGGATTGGCGAACCGTGGGCCAGCCTTGGATCGGGGCGGGCTGCATACTGAGTGCGTGGCGGTGCTGACTTACCATCGCCAGTGCGTGATACATAATTTAACATAATATACATTATGCGTAACACGATGTTACTTAATCAGGAGCAGTACGCGTCAGATTTTGAGTCAGCGTCTCCAGGCTTTTCCTCCTCTCACTGATCATCACCACTCAGTTGCCAGGACGCCGCAACCTCATCGTTTTCACCCACCACATGGCAACGCCCTCAGGTTTGATCTTTACTCGTCCCAACGCCACCCGTGCGCAAGGAAGATCTGCATGAAGCTCTATGCTGCCGTATTGCTCACTGCTGCGTTGCTTGGCGGCTGCGATGTCAGTAAGCGCTGCGTCTCGGTCTGGGTTCTTTACAGGCGCGAAAACCCGAAAGCATTGGCTTTATTGTTGACCTGCCAGATGCATCTGCGGGACGCCACGCAGTGATCAAATTCGCCTCGACGATACTGCAGGCCGGTACGGGATTCCGTACTAAAGTGGGGGTGTAACAGCCCCCCCCCCACTCCAATCACCAAGAATGCGAATCCAGTTTGTAGGTTTGATTGACCGCGCCTGTGAAAGACGCTTTGGGGAAATCAGAGGCTCAAGGTGAGATAACATCTCTAGCATTCGTCTCGCGAAGAAAAACCCCAGAGTTCTGGTGATCTCTGGAGTTTTCCGTCTGGGTTGAGATCAGCCGGCTTAGCCGGTTACCGGCGCGGATGTTGATTTTCCTGACTGTCAATCAGGTGGCGGCTATTGCTTTGCGGGCAGGTCGAGGTTTTCTGAAGAGTTCAGGTCCTCATCTGATTGGTACATCTCCTCTAATTCTTTGGCGTACTTCTGTGAGGCCGATATAATCACATCCATGGTGCTCGGATCGCGGAGATGAGTTTCCCATACTAGCTGCTCGCGCAGTAATTCGTCTCGCTTTTTCAATTGCTGTGATGTCAGATTTATCAGTTTTTCTTTAGGAAGATCTAAGAGTTGTTGTTCCGTGTAATCGGGCATGGGAGTTCTCCTTATGTAGAAAATACAGCGTTCCAACAACCCCCATACTTCGGTAATCAACTCTATTTTTGTACTGTTAGAAATAACAGGTTTTTAGACTTTTTTACGTTAATCGTCATTCAGAAAAATCATAAAAAATCCTCTGATATGGACGTTCTGGATAAATCTTCACCGGAACTTCATCATTTTCCCGACTACGCTTTCCCTCCAACCTGATAATCCATTGAATCCGCATCCCTCAATCCTCATCCCGCGTCAGCTTTTCAATCAACGCTCGATGCTGTGGAAACGCTGTCGTGAGCTTCTGGCGATTTCCCATTTCCATGTCGGCAAAATCAAATCCTGGCGAAACCGCTTCACTGATCAATCCAAATCCGTTTGTCCCGTCCAGCAATCGTGATGCTTTCCAGATGCCACCCGGTACGTGCAATTGCAAACACTGTCCTGCGAGAACATCGTTGCCCATGATGACTGTCTGCAATGAACCGTCCGCATGGATCAGGCTGTATTCGAGTGCGTCGCCCAAGTGGAAATAATGCAGGATGTCAGACTGATTGAAATGAAACTGGCCCACCGCTGATTGCTCGGTCAGCAGATAGTAGATCGACGTCATCAGGTAACGCGGTCCTGCAGCGGTTTCGAGCCAGTCGAGATGGTCCGCCTGATAGGTTCTGCGAAAGTAGCCGCCTTCGAGATGCGGTTCGAGATCCAGCGCATTGATTACGTCTTGTGCGCTTGCTTTACGTTGAATCATCGCCCGCTCCCTTGATTTTATGGTGGTTTTTTATAGCTCAACTAAATGTCTATTTAGTTGAGTTATATAAACAGCGTTTCAATAACCGCCCACCGCCGCCATTTCCCCACCCACAATTGCAACCCCCGAACTGCTGCCCAAACGCGTAGCCCCGGCCTCAATCATCTTCACCGCCGTCGGATAATCACGCACGCCACCGGAGGCCTTGACCCCAACCCCAGCGCCTACTGTCTTGCGCATCAGTGCCACGTCCTCAACTGTGGCACCACTGCGGCTGAACCCGGTGGACGTCTTGACGAACGCCACGCCCAAATCCCGGCAGATTTCGCAGGCCTGGATCTTTTGTTCGTCGCTGAGCAGGCAGGTTTCCAGGATCACCTTCAATGGCACGGCGCCGCAGGCTTTATGCACCAAGGCTATGTCTTCGCGCACGGCCTCAAGCAGGCCGTCCTTCAGCCAGCCGATATTGAGCACCATGTCGATCTCCCCTGCCCCGGCGGCTATCGCCCGTTCGGCTTCAAAGGCCTTGGTGTCGCTCAGGCCGGCGCCCAACGGGAAGCCCACCACCGCACAGATCACCACGCGATCGTCGGTCAGGCAGGACGCGGCGTAAGGCACCTGCCCCGAGTTCAGGCATACGGAATAAAAGCCGTGCGCCTGTGCTTCTTCGCACAAGGTGCGAATCTGTTCACGGGTGGCATCGGGGGCCAGCAAGGTGTGATCGATGTACTTGGCCAATGCTGCGGGTTGAAGCGTATTCATATAACGTGCCCTTGCCTGTATGTTGCCAATGGTGGTGTGCCGCGTGTTGCGGCGCTCACATTAAACGTTACAATATTCACAATTAATGTTACTTAGTTAACACAAACAATCAAGCCCTGGAATGCCCGTGGACAGTAAAAAAGCCGAGCGACTCAAGCTTATCCAGCAAGCCCTGCAGGACCAGAGCGCCATTCACCTGCGGGAAATGGCGGCGCTGCTGGATGTTTCCGAGATGACCCTGCGCCGCGACCTCAGCCACTTCAGCGAGCATTTGCGCCTGCTCGGTGGCTACATCACACGGGTCGGCAGTGAGGCCGGTGATTACCGGGTCGCCGACCAAGGCACGCGTCACGTCGAAGAAAAACGTCGCATCGGCAAACTCGCTGCGCGGTTGATACAGCCCGGCGACACGGTATTTTTTGACTGCGGTACCACCTCGCCGTTTGTGATTGATTTCATCCCCGACGAGTTGGAGTTCACCGCGGTGTGCAGCTCGTTGAACGTGTTGCTCAAGCTGCAGAACAAGCCCAACTGCCATATCGTGCTGTGCGGCGGCACCTTTCACCGCAAGAACCAGGTGTTTGAAAGCAGCGCCGAAAGCAGCATTCTCGACAGCGTGCGCCTCACGTGGGCCTTTGTGACGGCGGCGGGCGTCAGCCAGGAATTTGGCGTGACCTGCTTCAACTTCAATGAAGTCGAGGTCAAGCAAAAGGTCCTGCGCCAAGCCCAGCAGCGCGTGCTGCTGGCGGACTTCAGCAAGTTCGATACGGTGCGCACTGCGCACTTTGCCAGCCTTGCAGACTTTCAATACGTGGTCAGCGACAAGAAAATCCCCCAAGCGTACAAAGAAGCCATCCAGGCCAGCGGCGCGCAATTGCTGGTTTAACCCAGCAACGTTTGGCGCTCCCGCGCATTCAAGTAGCCGGTGGTCACGCTGAACGAAGCGCTGGCCCCGGCCGCCAGCACACGCACGTGACCTTTGGCTTTTTCGGCGTTATAACCTTCGGGTTCACAGGTTGACGGCAGTACGAACGCCGCCACTTGCTGGTCCGGTGAGTGCAGGATCCAGCGTGCGGCGTGCTCGAACTCCTTGGGGCGATAACGGGTGTAAAACGCCGCACCATTCGGGTGGTCCAGCAGAAAATGTGCATGGCCGCTGGCGTCTGTGCCCACGTCGTCGAAGAAAAACACGATTTCAGGGGCGTACAACGCCGGTGTGTCGAGACACGCCAACTGCGCCGGATGCTCGGCCAGTTGCGCCATATAGGCGCTCCAGTCAGGCGTGGGCTTGACGTGGTCCGGCACGCTGGTGCGCAGGCGCAGGCGCTGCATGCCCAGCGGCTCGACAAACCGCGCGCCGGCCACATAGGCGTAGTTCATATGGGCCATGTACATCAGTTCCATGGGCTTGCCGGCCAGGTTGGTGACGTCCATATCGATATCGAACAGGGCTGAATCCGCGCGCAGTGTCACGCTCGGGGTTGCCCTGTATCGATCGCCAAAGCCCTTGGCATATTGGTAAGTGCCACCCAGGCTCACAACGCCCTCGCCTATTTCCAGCCAAGCTGTGTCCATGGGCGCGCAGGGCATTTCGCCGTGCAAGGCATGGGTGTCATCCGGCGCCGGGCAACCGTTGCGCAGCAGGCCACTGTGAAACATAAAGCAGCCATAAGTATCAATGACGGTCGGGCTGGGCCTTGGCTGCTCGAACAGGTTGGTCATGGTCAGGTCGCAGCCGTCGAACACCGCCGACCAGATCATCTGCCCTTGATAAGGCAACACCACCAGGCGTCCACGGCTGTTCTCCAGGCCCACGGCCAGCACGCCGGACGGGTAAACCCAGGCGCTGACCTTGAAGTCTTCGGACTGTAGCAAGACCTTTTCCTGCTCGCTGAACAGCACCGGATACAACGGGATACGCGTGTTCATGAGGCCACCGCCGCCGCACCCGACGGCACGCTGTCCGACTGGCGCATGCACTTGAGCGCATACATCACGATCACGATAAAGCACAGCAACGGCACACTGTAGGCCAACTGCATGTTGCCACCGCTGGCGTCAGACAACAGGCCCTGGAAGATCGGAATCACCCCGCCACCGACAATGCTCATCACCAGTAATGAACCGCCGACACCGGTGTCCTCACCCAGGCCATCGATGGTCAGGCCGTAGATGGTTGGCCAGCACGGGCCGAGAAAAATGCTCACGCCAACTGCCGCATATACCGCGGAAATGTTCGGCACCAGGATGGTGTAGGCCAGCAGCACAATGCACAGCACGCCATAAATCGCCAATACCCGGGCCGGGTGCAGGCGGCGCATCAGCAGGTTGGCGATCATCTTGCCGACAAAGTAGGCGGCAAACGTGGTCAGCAAAAACCATGAAGCGCTGCGCTCATTCATGCCGCCCATCTGCATGGCCAGGCGAATGGTGAAACTCCATACGCCGACTTGCGCACCCACATACAGAAACTGCGCGAGTACACCAAAGGTAAAACGCGGGTTGCGCCACAGGCGGCCCAGGCTTTGGCGCAGGCTGCCGGATTTATTGTCGACGGGGTTATTGCCCTTGCAGGCCGGAAACCGGGTAATGGCGATCAGGATGAACATCAGCACCAGTACGGCGATCATCCATTTGTAGGGCAACAGCGTGGACTGGATCATCTGCAACTGCTGCACCGCCGCCTCGGAGGCGCTCATCTGCGTCAGTTGCTCGGTGGTGGCATCGGTGTCCTTGAACATCACAAAGCTGCCCACGTACACCCCGGCCATGGCGCCGAACGGGTGAAAGGTTTGCGAGATATTCAAGCGCCGCGTCCCGGTTTCCCGTGGACCCATCAGGGTTGAATAGGTATTGCACGCTGTTTCCAGGAACGACAGACCGGCGGCAATCACAAACAGGGCCAGCAGGAACATGCCGTACTTGGCGGTGGACGCCGCAGGAAAAAACAACAGGCAGCCCAGCATGTACAGCAACAGGCCGATCAGAATGGTGCTTTTGTAGCTTAAGCGGCGCACCACCATCGCGGCCGGAATCGCCACGAAAAAGTACCCCAGGTAAAACGCCGACTGCACAAAGGCGGTTTGGAAATCGCTGAGCAGGAAGGCTTTCTTGAAGTGCGCGATCAGCACGTCGTTCATGCTCGCCGCTGCAGCCCACAATGCAAAAATGCTGCACAGCAGGATAAACGCGAACCAGGGCGTGCGGTTCAGATAGAAGCCATCGGGTGTCTGTTGCAGCGCAGGTTTGTTCATTATTGTTCTCCGGGCTGGGTTGAGAGTCTTACCGCCGTTGCTGGAAACGGGCGAACGCTTCGGCGTCGGGATAGGAGGTCTGTGTACCCAGCGCTGTGACCGAACAGGCGGAATACGCCACCGCCTGCTCCATGGCCTGGCGAATAGCGCCGTCGCGGCTCCAGTGCTGGATGAAACAACCGATAAACGCATCACCGGCGCCGGTAGTGTCGCGGGCCACCACCCGCTGGCCGGGCACCTGGAATTCGCCCTCCTCGCCCACGTACAGCGCGCCGTGCTCGCCGAGGGTGACGATCACGTGGCGAATGCCGCTGGCCACCAACGTACGCGCGGCGCTGCGGGCCGAGTCCGGCGAGTCCACGACGCGACCGGTGATCAACGCCAGTTCCGATTCGTTGGGAATCAGGAAATCCAACTGCGCCAAGTGCTCGGCACTCAAGTCGGCCAGGGCCGGCGCCGGGTTGAGCAGCACCGTAATGCCATGACGACGGGCAAATTCGATGGCGTAGTAGACCGTGTCCAGGTTGATCTCCAGTTGCAGCACGATCAGCGTGCATTCACGCAGGTCGGCAGCGGCCGTCTCGATGTCCGCTGGCAACAAATGCGCATTGGCGCCTTTGACGATCAAAATGCTGTTATGGGAATCGGCCCGCACAAAAATCGGCGCCACGCCGCTGGAGACGCCCGGCACACGCTGCACGTAACGGGTGTCGATACCAAAACGCTGGAAGTTGGCCAGGGTGTTGTCGGCAAACATGTCGTCACCGACTTTGCTCACCATCAGCACCTGCGCCCCAAGCTTGGCCGCCGCCACCGCCTGGTTGGCGCCTTTGCCGCCACACCCCAGGGCAAAGCCCGGCGCTTCCAGGGTTTCGCCCTGGTCCGGCATGCGGTCGATGTAGGTAATCAAATCCACCATGTTGCTGCCGATGACTGCGATCTTGCCCATTGCTATCTCACCTTGTTGCGGCACGACCAGGCAGGTCGTAGCGCTCTTGTTTTGTTATTTAAATAACATTAAGTGTGATTATTCAATCTTTATTTTATGAAGATCAGTCAAGCCGCAGGAAAATGTAGCGTCTGTGTAAGCATCATCTTGTGTGCCCAGGTACAGCTCACTAAGCTGGCCGATCTTTTGCTGTGACCCGGAACCCCCATGTCTCGAAGTATTGCCCACCTCGCCTTGTTGCTCGGGTTGATCACCGCCATCGGCCCTTTCGCCATCGACAGCTATCTGCCTGCGCTACCCACCCTGGGTGCCAGCCTGCAGGCGTCGCCGGCGGCCGTGCAGATGAGCCTGACGGTATTCTTCATGATCATTGGCGTGTGCCAGTTGTTTTACGGGCCGATCAGCGATGTGTACGGTCGCAAGCCGCCGATTTACGCGGGCCTGGCGATTTTTGCGGTGGCCAGCGTCGGCTGTGCGCTGGCGCCGACGATTGAAGTGCTGATTGGTTTTCGTGCCCTGCAAGCCTTTGGCGCCTGCGCCGGCATGGTGATCCCACGGGCGGTGGTGCGTGACCTGTACACCAGCCACGAAGCCGCACGGTTGATGGCCCTGCTGATGCTGGTGATGAGTGTTTCGCCGATCCTCGCGCCCTTGGCCGGCAGCGTGGTGATTTCACTCTGGAGCTGGCGTGAAGTGTTCGTGGTGCTCGCAGTGGTTTCGCTGTTGTGCCTGGTGATGACCTTTGTGCAACTGCCCGAAACCCATCCTGCCGAACGCCGCCTGGGCAAGACCCTGGGCAGTGCGATCGGCAGCTACGGCGCCTTGCTGCGCGACCCGGTATTCACCGGCCTGTCGGTGGTGTGCGGGTTTGGCTTGGCGACGTTCTTTGTGTTTATCGGCAGCGCGCCGTTCGTGTACATCGAGTATTTCGGCCTGACGCCTACGCAATTCAGCCTGTGTTTTGCAGTAAACGCCGCGTCCTTCTTCGCCATGAGCCAACTGACCGCACGCCTGAGCGCGCGTTTTGGCCTGGCGCCGCTGATTCGCGGGTCGGTGATCGGCGTGGCGGTGGTTATGAGCGCGCTGGCCGTCACCACCTTGTGGAGTGACAACCTCGCCTTGATGATGGCACTGCTGTTTATCGGTTTCGGTTTTCTCGGCCTGTTATTGCCGGCCGCCGGTGTGTTGTCCATGGAAGATCACGGCGCAGTGGCAGGTTCTGCCTCGGCACTGCTCGGTGCTATCCAGATGATCACGGCGGCCGTGTCCATGACGCTGGTTGGCGTGTTTGCCGACCATACGCCTGCGCCCATGCTGGTCGGCATCGCGCTGTGTGCGGTGGCGGCGATGCTGGTGACCTTGTGGACCCTGCGTCGTTTGCCGGCTCACCTGGCGCGTGATTGACGCCATTCGTCGGGGGCGTGGCCCATCCATTACAACTATCGCGGGCGGCAAAACACCTAACTCCATAGCACCTTTGACGTTCTATGGAGTTAGACATGACCGACTACCCTCGCCCACCCTTCGCGCCTCAAGCCCAGTCCGTACCCGGCACCCAGAAGAAAATGGACCCGTACCCCGACTGCGGCGAGAAGAGCTACAAAGGCTCCGGCCGGTTGGCCAACAAGATCGCCCTGATCACCGGCGCCGACAGCGGTATTGGCCGCGCGGTGGCGATCGCCTTTGCCCGTGAGGGCGCCGACGTAGCCATCGCGTACCTGGATGAGCATGAAGACGCCCAGGAAACCGCACGCTGGGTCGAAGAAGCGGGCCGTCAATGCCTGTTGTTGCCGGGCGATATCGCGCAAAAAACCAACTGCCAGGCGCTGGTGGACAAGACCGTCGAGCAGTTTGGCCGCATCGATGTGCTGGTCAACAACGCCGCGTTCCAGATGACCCACGAAACCCTCGAAGAGATCGAGGATGAAGAATGGGTCAAGACCTTCGATATCAACATCACCGCAATGTTTCGAATCTGCAAGGCGGCCCTGCCGCATATGAAAGCCGGCAGCTCGATCATCAACACCAGTTCGGTTAATTCCGATATGCCCAAGCCAACCCTGTTGGCCTACGCCGCCACCAAAGGCGCGATTGCCAACTTCACCGGTGGTCTGGCGCAGTTGCTGGGTGACAAGGGTATTCGCGTCAACAGCGTGGCACCAGGGCCGATCTGGACGCCGCTGATTGTAGCGACCATGCCCGACAAGGATGTGCAGAGCTTTGGCAGCGAAACACCGCTCGGGCGGCCAGGCCAGCCTGTAGAGGTGGCACCGATCTATGTGCTGCTGGCCTCGGACGAAGCCAGCTATATCTCCGGCTCGCGGTACGCGGTCACTGGCGGCAAACCGATTCTCTAAACCTCACATAGCCCTAATGTGTGGGCTTGCCCGCGATTGCGGTGTATCAGGCAGTCAATCTGTCACTGACACACCGCAATCGCGAGCAAGCTCGCTCCCACAGTTTTAATCAGTGTCTGACCTGGAAGCTACAAATCAAACCTGTCCACCGCCCGGCGCCGCTCATTGTCATCGCGCACGTCATAACTGGCGGTGGTCTGGATATTGGTGTGATGCGCCAGTTTCTGCGCAATCGACAGGTCGTGTTCTTCAATCACCCGCGTGATGAACGAGCGTCGGAAGTCATGGGGCATGATCTTCACGCCCACCTGCTCACCGCGTTGACGGGCGATGTAGTAAATCGCGTGCTTGGTGATGCGTTCACGGGTGATATGGCTGCCACGGCGAATACGATTGAACAGGAAGCTATCGTCCTGCTCGCCTTCCTTGAGCTGCTCGCGACGAAACGCCAGCCAGGCCTGCAACTTGTCAAACGCCCAGGCTGGGGCGTACTTGATCAGTTCTTTGTTGCCTTTGCCAATCACACGCAAGCTGCGTTCATCGAAGTTGATCTGCGCCAGATCCAGGTTGACCGACTCCGACTTGCGCATGCCTGAACCATACAAAATGCCGATCACGGCGGCATCCCGCAGGCCTTGAGGGCGTGGGTCGGCGGCACAGACTTCCATCATTTCGCGGATCAGGGTGCGGCGCAGGTTACGGCCCTGGCTGAGGCGTGTGCCCGGCGTGGCCTTGACCGAGCGCATCTTCAACAGGTGGTCCTGGCTGATCAGGCTCATTCGCCAGGCCTCGTTCATCACCCCGCGTACCGCATTCACATACAGCGAAGAAGTGTTCGGCGCGCAGCCGTCCTCGCGCAATGCGCCGACCAGGGCAATCACCTGTTCGGGTTGCAGCAGGTGCCAGTCGATCTCTTCCAGGTTGATATCTTCATAGCCCAGGCGGTCGGCGGCATCTTGCAGCACGTAGCGCATGGTCAGTTGGCTGGAGGGCGCCAAGCGGGTGAGGTAAAGGGTCAGTGGGTTGCGGATAGACTCAGTCAAGGTAGATCAGCCTTTGGATTAAATACCTCATTCAAGCCTTTGTTTAATCGAGGTATTTAGTGAATTGGCGAAGGCCGAGTCTAACCCAGGACCGGGCTTGGCACCAAATCACGGCACAACATCACGGCGCCGATTCGTCGTCCTCGGTCGGGCTTTCAGCCTGAGGTTGCGCCTGGGATTGACTCCAGTCGGCGTCCTGTTTGTGCATCAGTGCAAACCAGTGCTGACGCATGAACGCCAGGTAGCTGTCCGGCGCTTTGGCAAAGTCGCTTTCATCGCCATAACAGCCCGGCAGCGGCAACTCGGTGCCCTGCTCCTTGTACTGGCTGACCAGTGCCTGCTGTGCGGCAACGCTGCAGTCAGTAGGCAGCGGCATACCCCGCAGGGCACCGGCATCCTCGTCCCACCAGCTTGCGCCGACGCGATCGACACCGCGCAGGCGGTACTTCTGGGACTTGCCGACATGCATGATCAGCTTGAACTCACGCGGGCTGACATCGCTGGTGCAGGTGCGCGAGTAGCCCACCGTGGCCTGGGTAATGCCATCGCCGGCAAGATCAGTGACCTTGGTTGCCGCCCTGTCAAAACGCAGCCCTGCATCGAATTCGCAATGCTGCACATCGTCATAGAGCATCCAGACACGCTTGGGGCGGTCGCCGCCGAGCAAATACTGGGCCGCGTAGACAAATGCCGACTGGGTACCGTCGTCATCACGCTCGCTGACTTGCTCGGCGAGTACCAGCAAGTTCTTGCCTTGGTGGTCGTCCCAGGTATAGGCCGCGACCTGTTTGCCGCGCACTTCCACGCCGTCCGGCACCTGCTCGATGCTGGTCAGCGCCACGCCATCGTCGGCTCGAACGGTGGTGACACAGGCCACTACCATCAACAAGCCCATCAATGCAGGCCGCAACTGGCCGTGCAAAATCCGCACACTATTCATCCGAGTACCCTGGCAAGAGATGGCTTACTTTACCGGCACTTGAGGGCCATTGCAGAGAAGTTTGTTGAATTACCTTGCGCGCCTGCGCAGCGGTGCAGAATCCGTCGCGGTTTTGCCTGCAGAACCAATCCCCAGGCGCTTCAGCGGTTTAGCTGAACCCTACCTGTCTACCTGTCAAATAAACGAGTTTTTCATCCGCCTTTCATATTCGTTCAACAATTTTCCGCTTAATCTTGACCGCAGGACTTGAGAACGAACCGCGTCTTCCCCGACTAACCTGTTGATTACGCTTTACCTTTCATAGTTTTCGTCTTTACTCTGCTAGCCCATGGAAGAAACCGTTGCCCGTCCTCAGGAAAGTCGAACGAATGCCGCACACCCACGCTACATTTAATCGGCCGGCGTTGTTGCCGACTGATTACTGCTGTTTTCACGCTCCAATTGTTCTAGCCCCGAGGTCATGAATCTTTGAAACCCTACCCTATTCATTGCGTGTCGATCGTTATCCCGGTCTACAACGAACAAGAGAGCCTGCCTGAATTGCTGCGTCGCACGACTGCAGCTTGCAAGCAATTGGCTTACGAATACGAAATCATCCTGGTGGATGACGGTAGCCGCGACAACTCGGCCCAATTGCTGGAAGACGCTGCCGCAGAAGACGGCAGCAACGTGGTGGCGGTGATCCTCAACCGCAACTATGGCCAGCATGCCGCGATCATGGCCGGCTTCGAGCAGTGCCGTGGCGAGGTGGTCATCACTCTTGACGCCGACCTGCAGAACCCGCCCGAAGAAATCCCGCGGCTGGTCGAGCAAGCCGCCCTGGGCTACGACGTCGTCGCCACTGTGCGTAACAACCGTCAGGATTCGGCCTTCCGCCGCTGGCCTTCGCGCCTGATCAACCTGGCCGTGCAACGCTCCACCGGCGTGGCCATGACCGATTACGGCTGCATGTTGCGTGCTTACCGACGCACCATCGTCGACGCCATGCTCGCCTGCCGCGAGCGCAGCACCTTTATTCCGATTCTGGCCAACGGCTTTGCCCGGCACACCACCGAGATCCTGGTGCACCACGCCGAGCGTGAGCATGGCGAGTCCAAATACAGCGCCATGCGCCTGATCAGCCTGATGTTCGACCTGCTGACCTGCATGACCACCACCCCGCTGCGTCTGCTGAGCATCGTCGGCTTCAGCCTCGCGGCACTGGGCATGCTGTTTGCCTTTGCGCTGGTGTTCCTGCGCTTGGTCTTCGGCGCCGAATGGGCCGGTTCAGGCATGTTCGTGCTGTTCGCGGTGCTGTTTGTGTTCACCGGCGGCCAATTCATCGGCATGGGCCTCTTGGGTGAATACCTGGGCCGCATGTACAGTGACGTGCGTGCCCGTCCACGGTTCTTTATTGAAAAGGTGCTGCGTAACCAACCCGCAGAGCCGGCTCCGGTCGTCGTGGTCGACGGCCTTACAACTTCCCACTCTCCTACTTCTCCTTCCGATCAGGTTTCGTCATGAATTCAAAAGCTGTTGTCTTCGCTTACCACGATATTGGCTGTGCAGGTATTGAAGCCCTGCTGACCGCCGGCTACGACATTGCTGCCGTGTTCACCCATGCCGACGACCCCAAGGAAAACAATTTCTACGGCTCCGTCGCCCAACTCTGCGCCCGCAACGGCATCCCGGTACATGCTCCGGAAGACGCCAACCACCCGCTGTGGATTGAGCGTATTGCCAAGCTGAACCCGGATTTCATCTTCTCGTTCTACTACCGCAACCTGCTGAGCGAAGCCCTGCTGGCCACTGCCAAAAAAGGCGCGTTCAACCTGCACGGTTCCTTGCTGCCTAAATACCGTGGCCGCGCTCCGGCCAACTGGGTGCTGGTCAACGGTGAAACCGAAACCGGCGTCACCCTGCACCGCATGGTCAAGCGTGCCGATGCCGGCGCGATCCTGGCCCAGCAAAAAGTCATTATCGACCGCACCGACACCGGCCTGACCCTGCACGCCAAACTGCGTGATGCGGCCACCAACTTGCTGCGTGATGCCCTGCCACAGCTGGCCCAAGGCAAATTGGCCGAAACGGCCCAGAACGAAAGCCAGGCCACCTACTTCGGTCGCCGCACTGCCGCTGACGGCAAGCTGGACTGGAAAAAACCGGCTGAAGAGCTGTTCAACCTGGTTCGTGCCGTGACCCAACCGTACCCAGGCGCATTCTGCGCTGTCGGCGAGCACAAACTTATCGTTTGGCAAGCTGAAGTGGTCAAGGGCAACGAAGGCCTGGCGCCAGGCCGTGTGATCAGCGTCAACCCGCTGCGCATCGCCTGCGGTGAAGATTCCCTGGTGGTCAAGTTCGGCCAGCGCAACGAAAACGGCCTGTACCTGGCCGGCCCTTCCCTGGCTGACGAACTGGGCCTGGTCGACGGTTCCGTGCTGCGCGGCGCCGAGTCCGGCCGCAAGCCACGTCGCACTCGTGTACTGATCCTGGGTGTGAACGGCTTTATCGGTAACCACCTGTCCGAGCGCCTGCTGCGTGACGACCGTTATGAAATCTACGGCCTGGACATCGGTTCCGACGCCATTGAGCGCCTGCGCAGCCACCCGAACTTCCACTACGTGGAAGGCGACATCAGCATCCACTCCGAGTGGATCGAGTACCACATCAAGAAGTGCGACGTGGTCCTGCCGCTGGTGGCCATCGCTACGCCAATCGAATACACCCGTAACCCGCTGCGCGTATTCGAACTCGACTTCGAAGAGAACCTGAAACTGGTTCGCTACTGCGTCAAGTACAACAAGCGCGTGATCTTCCCGTCGACCTCCGAAGTCTATGGCATGTGCCAGGACCAGTACTTCGACGAAGACACCTCCAATCTGGTGGTTGGCCCGGTCAACAAGCAGCGCTGGATCTACTCGGTCTCCAAGCAACTGCTGGACCGCGTGATCTGGGCTTACGGCGACAAGGGCCTGAACTTCACCCTGTTCCGTCCGTTCAACTGGATGGGCCCGCGCCTTGACCGTCTGGACTCGGCACGTATCGGCAGCTCCCGTGCCATCACCCAGCTGATCCTGAACCTGGTGGAAGGTACCCCGATCCGCCTGTTCGACGGTGGTGAGCAGAAGCGTTGCTTCACCGACATCGCCGACGGCATCGAAGCACTGGCACGCATCATTGATAACGACAACGATATCTGCAACGGCCAGATCATCAACATCGGCAACCCGGAAAACGAAGCCAGCATCCGTCAGCTGGGCGAAGAACTGCTGCGTCAGTTCGAAGCTCACCCGCTGCGCAGCAACTTCCCTCCGTTCGCCGGTTTCCGCGACGTAGAAAGCAAGGCGTTCTACGGTACCGGTTACCAGGACGTGGCGCACCGCAAGCCAAGCATCGAAAACGCCAAGCGCCTGTTGAACTGGGAGCCAACCGTTGAGATGAGCGAAACCATCGGCAACACGTTGGACTTCTTCCTCAAAGAAGCCATGCTCGAAATCGCGGACAAGAAGTAATGCAGGCAGGCTTGCGAATCGACGTCGACACCTACCGTGGCACCCGTGAGGGCGTGCCGCGGTTGCTCGAATCCCTGGATGAAGCCGGGGTAAAAGCGACGTTCTTCTTCAGCGTCGGGCCGGACAACATGGGGCGCCACTTGTGGCGCCTTATCCGCCCGCAATTTCTGTGGAAGATGCTGCGTTCCAATGCTGCCGGCCTCTATGGCTGGGACATCTTGCTGGCCGGCACCGCCTGGCCAGGCAAGCCGATCGGCCGTGACCTGGGGCACTTGATGCGCCAGGCCAAGGCCGCCGGCCATGAAGTCGGCCTGCACGCATGGGACCATCACGGCTGGCAAGCCAACACCGGGCGCTGGAGCGACGCACAGCTGGTCGAGCAGATCCGTCGAGGCGTGGACACCCTGAGCGACATCCTGGGTGAGCGCATCGACTGTTCCGCAGCCGCCGGCTGGCGTGCCGATGAGCGCGTGGTGCAAGCCAAGCAAGGTTTCAACTTTCGCTACAACAGTGATTGCCGGGGCACCAGCCTGTTTCGACCAACCCTGGCCGATGGCAGTGCGGGCACCCCACAAATTCCGGTAGACCTGCCGACCTTCGACGAAGTCGTCGGGCCGGTGGTGGCTGCCAAAGATTTCAACGGCTTCATTCTTGACCGGTTCGCCGAGTCGAAGCTGAACGTCTATACGATCCACGCAGAAGTAGAAGGGATTCTGATGGCTGAAGATTTTCGCCAACTGCTCGCCCAGGCCGGGCAGCGCGGCATTGACTTCAAACCCTTGGGCGACCTGTTGCCCGCGGATGTGACCACCCTGCCCCAGCAACAGCTGGTACGCGGCGCGCTCAGCGGCCGCGAGGGTTGGCTCGGAGTACAGCAGGCATGATCCGGCGCTGGGCATTGCCCCTGCTCCTGTTGGCGTTTGCTGTGTTCTACCTGTTGCCACTGGCCAGCCATGGCCTGTGGATCCCGGATGAAACCCGTTACGCGCAGATCAGCCAGGAAATGCTGCTGACCGGCAAATGGGCCTCGCCGCACTTCATGGGTATCCGTTACTTCGAAAAACCCGCTGCCGGCTACTGGATGATCGCGCTGGGCCAGGCGATTTTCGGGCAGAACCTGTTCGGCGTGCGCTTTGCGTCGGCCTTGAGCACCGGGCTGAGCATCCTGCTGGTCTATCTGGTCTCGCGCCGGCTGTGGAACAACCCGCAAAAAAGCCTGGTCAGCAGCGTGCTGTACATGAGCTTTGTCAGCGTGGCGCTGCTTGGTGGTTACGCCAACCTGGACCCGCAGTTCACCTTCTGGGTCAACCTCACCGGCGTTGCGCTGTGGTTCTGCTTCGACAGCACCACGCGCAACGGCCGCTTGGGGTCTTGGGCCTTGCTCGGCTTTGCCTGCGGCATGGGCTTCATGACCAAAGGGTTTCTTGCCTGGCTGCTGCCAGTGTTGATCGCCCTGCCCTACGCTATTTGGCAGAAACGCTTTCGTGAATTGCTTGGCTATGGTGTGGTCGCTGTGGCCGTCGCAATTATCGTCAGCCTGCCGTGGGCACTCGCCGTGCACCTGCAAGAGCCGGACTACTGGAACTTCTTCTTCTGGCATGAGCACATCCAACGCTTTGCCGGCGATGACGCCCAGCATGCCGAGCCGTTCTGGTTCTACCTGCCGCTGATGGTTGCGTTCTCGTTGCCATGGATCGCCCTGCTGCCGTCCACGGTCAAACAGGCCTGGCTGGAAAAGCGCCTGCCCAAGACCGCGTTCCTGCTGCTGTGGCTGTTGATGCCTCTGGCGTTCTTCAGTTTGGCCAAAGGCAAGCTGCCGTCCTATGTCATGCCGTGCCTGCTGCCCTTGGCCCTGCTGATGGGGTCGACGCTCAGCGACAAGTTGGCCAAGGGCCATGGCCGCGCCTTGCGCATCAACGGCTGGTTGAACCTGGCTATCGGAATCGTGGCGTTGCTGGCCATCAGTTGGTTCCAATTGAAAAAACCGGTGTATGAGCCGGGTCAGGAGACTTTCAGCCTGGTGCTGGTGTTTACGTTCCTGTTCGGCTGGATCGTGGTCAACCTGCTGCAAGCTGCACGCCCATTGAAGCTATGGGCTGCGCCGGCCATCGGCAGTTGGTTGCTGGTGGCCCTGGTGCCGGCTGCCCTTCCGCATTCGGTGGTTTATAACAAGACCCCGGACCAGTTCATCATCGACCATTTGCCCGAACTGCAACCCACCGCGGCACTGCTCAGCAATGACCTTGGCGCTGCCTCGGCGCTGTCGTGGCGCCTGGGCCGCCCGGAGGTTGCGCTGTACAACACGGTCGGTGAAGTGAAGTACGGCATTGCCTATCCAGACACTGCCTATCGCAAGATCGGCACCGCCGACGTCCAGCAATGGATGAGCGAGGCGCGTAAAAAAGGCTCGGTTGGCGTCGTCATGCGGGTCAAGGGCGACGATGAAGTGGCCGAAGTGAACCTGCTGCCCCAAGACGGCAAGCGCTATGAGCAAGGCAATATCGTCATCCTGATCTTCCCACAGGCTGCGCAATGATCACCTTGCTTCTCCTGTTGAGCGCCTGTCTGCTCACCTGCATGGGCCAGGTTTCGCAAAAGTTTGCGGTAGAAAGCTGGCGTGACCAGCCCGACGGTTGGGCGCCGAAACTGCGCTCGCCGTGGCTGTGGTCGGCGCTGGTGTGCCTGGGCCTTGGCCTGCTGGTATGGCTGCTGGTGTTGCAGCGCCTGGAAGTGGGCATCGCCTACCCCATGCTCAGCCTCAATTTTGTGCTGGTGACACTGATGGCGCGGTTTGTCTTCCATGAGCAGATCGATGGCCGTCATTGGCTGGGTGTAGCGCTGGTGATTGGCGGCGTTGTGCTGCTAGGGCGTCACGTATGAGCCGCACGCAAGGGTTTACCCTGGCCTTGGGCAGTGTTGGCCTGGTCAGTGCTGCTCAATTGGGCATGCGCTGGAGCATGACGCGCCTGCCGTTGCCAACTGAGTGGCTCAATGCGTTTAACAGTCAATCGATTGATCTTGGCGCCCTGGGCGTGGTGATCCTGGCGATCATCGCCTATGCGCTGTCGATGCTGTGCTGGCTCGGCGCGCTCAAGCACTTGCCCCTGGGCCGCGCCTATTCGCTGCTAAGCATCAGCTACGCGCTGGTGTACCTGCTGGCGGCCAGCCTGCCGGTGTTCAACGAACATTTTTCGCTTTCAAAAACCCTGGGGGTGGCCTTGGTCATTCTCGGTGTTCTGGTTATTAACTCTCGTCGTGCTAGCGTTGCAAGCCCCAGGAATGCCCCATGAAAATCAGTGTATTTGGTAGCGGTTACGTCGGTCTGGTACAGGCCACCGTATTGGCCGAAGTCGGTCACGATGTGATCTGCATGGACGTGGACAAGAGCAAAGTCGAGTCGCTGCAAAAAGGCCACGTGACCATCTTCGAGCCGGGCCTGGCGGCCATGGTCAAGGAAAACCTGGAAAGCGGGCGCCTGCACTTTACCTATGATGAAAAACTCGCCGTAGAACACGGTGAGGTGCTGTTTATCGCCGTGGGCACGCCGTCGGACGAAGACGGCTCGGCCGACCTCAAGTACGTGCTTTCGGTGGGCGATGCCGTATCCCGCCATCGCGTGGAACCGGTGATCCTGGTGGAAAAATCCACCGTGCCGGTCGGTACGGGCGACACCCTGCGTGCCCATATCGAAAAAAACCTGCACATTGCCGGTCGCCACCTGGAGTTCGATATCGTCTCCAACCCCGAATTCCTCAAGGAAGGCTCGGCCGTTGCCGACTGCCGCCGCCCGGACCGCATCATCATCGGCTGTGAACGCGAAGAAGTGCGCGAAGTGATGCGTGATTTGTACGCGCCGTTCAACCGCAACCATGACCGCATCATCTTCATGGACCTGCGCAGCGCCGAACTGACCAAGTACGCCGCCAACTGCATGCTGGCCACCAAGATCAGCTTCATCAACCAGATCGCCGAGTTGGCCGAACACTTGGGCGCCGACATCGAAGCCGTGCGTTTGGGCATTGGCGCCGACTCACGCATCGGCTACCACTTTATCTACCCGGGCTGCGGCTACGGCGGTTCGTGCTTCCCCAAAGACATGCGCGCCCTGATCCACAGCGCCAAGGAAGCCAACTGCTCCAGCGACCTGCTCGAAGCGGTCGAAGCGATCAACCAGCGCCAGAAGAGCAAGCTGTTCGAGCGTATCAATGCGTATTTCAAAGGCGAACTGCAAGGCAAGACCTTCGCCTTGTGGGGCCTGGCCTTCAAGCCCAACACCGATGACATGCGCGATGCCCCAAGCCGCGTGCTGATGGAAGCCCTGTGGGCGGCCGGCGCCAATGTCCGTGCGTTCGACCCCGAAGCCATGCAGGAAACCCAGCGCATCTACGGTGACGAGTCGCGTCTGACCCTGCTGGGCACGCCGGAATCGGCCTTGAGCGGCGCCGATGCGTTGATCGTGTGCACCGAGTGGCAGCAATTCAAGGCGCCGGATTTCGAACTGATCCACGCCCGCCTGAAAAACCCGGTGATCTTCGACGGTCGCAACCTGTACGACGGCGAGCGCCTGGCGCGCAAGGGCTTCAAATATTTCCCGATGGGCCGTGGCGACTCCTGCGAGCTGCCGATTCCACAGCAAAACTGGGTAGCGCCAGCCAAGGAAGACTAAAGACGTGAACAAAGCTCAATCGCCGCTGCTTACAGCAACGATCCGCAATCAGTCGCTGGGGCTCGGGCTCCTGGCGCTGGTGCTGTTTATTGTCGGCAACTGGCACCAGGCAATCATCGGCTTTGACTCGCGTTTCGTGGTGTTTGCCCAGGAAATGCTGCGCCATGGACCGAGTTTTTTCCCCACCACCTATGGCCAGCCTTACGCGGACTACCTGGCGACCTCGACCCTGCTGACCTGGCTGTTGTCCCTGCCGTTTGGCGAGGTCAGCAGCCTCACCGCGTGGTTGCCCACCTCCATCGCCTCGGCGGTGATCGTGGTGCTGGTGTATCGCCTTACGGCGCCCTACTCCACGCGCTGGGGTTTGCTCAGCATCGCGATGCTGCTGCTCAGCAGCACCTTCATCAGCGAAACCCGCGCGGTGTCGCTGGACCAGATGCTCGCGGCCATCGCCTTGACCGTGTTCTATCTGGGCTATGCCCATGACCACTTCGGGGCAGCCAAACGCTTGCATTGGCTGTTTTTGCTGCTGATCCTGGGCTTTGCGGTGCGTGGGCCAATCGGCCTGGTGATCCCCACTGGCGTGCTGTGCAGCTATTACCTGATCAACCGCCAATGGCGCCAACTGTTCACCTTCGGCTTTATCGCGCTGGCAGTGCTGGCGGCGTGTGTCGGCCTGTTGTTGCTGCTGGCCAAGCTCAGTGGTGGCGAGGACTTCATGCAGGACGTGATCCGCATGCAGTTCCTGGGGCGTATGGACGGCACCGAAGGTTCCAGCGGGGTTTTGTATTACTTCACCAGTTCCATGGGCAACTACGCGCTGGCTTATCCGCTGGCGTTGCTGGTGCTCCTGGCAATCGCCATCGGCGGTCGTCGGTCACCCGACCCGGCACTGAAACTGGTGCTGTATTGCGCGGCGGCAGGTTTGCTGGTGATGCTCGGCCTGTCGGTCCCTCAGGCGAAGAAGGCACGTTACATCCTGCCGATGCTGCCCATGGCGGCGATCATTGCGGCCTACCCGTTCCAGGTCACCCAGGGGCGGCTGTTCGCCTGGCTGCGCGGCTTGATGCTGGGCATCTGGACGCTGCTGCCAGCGCTGCTGGTGATCGGGCTGGTGGTGGCGCGCAAGCGTTACCCGGCACAGCTGGACAACCTGGGCGTGGTCTTCGGCGTGCTTGGCGTGCTTCAGGTCGTGTCGCTGCTGTCACTGCTCAAGGCGCGTCTACGCCCGCTGGGGTCGGCACTCGCGGCGGTGCTGGCGCTGTGGTCGACCTACATTGTGGTGGTCGAGCCATTGGAGCGTACGCTTTACGACACCCGCAAATTCAGCCTTGGCGTCAAAGAACAGATCATGCAGCAACCGGCCCCCGTGGTGCTGCATGGCTTGGGCAAAGATGCAAAAGCCATCAAGTTCATGGTCAACTTCAACTGCGATAAGGTGCCGCTGTTTACCCAGTCGGCTGCAGACCTGGCGCCACTGCAAGGTCCGGCATGGCTGGTAATGAGCACGAAAGACTTCGAAAATCTGCAGGATCCGCGCTTGCGTTCGATCACCCCGACACTCACCGGGGAGTTCGACAAAGACCCGTATGTGTTGCTCCATCTAGAGAAAGTCAGCGCGCCGTAATTACGCTGACAGTGGTCTGACGGAAACAGCGCCCACTCCTTCAAGAGTGGGCGTTTTTCGTTATGACTGCCCGGAAAGCCCCTACATGGCTATGCGTAAACGCTGGCGCACTTTGCCTTTCGATGCCCGGAACCCAAATGTAGACTCCTTTGTCATGTGCGTTAACTATCTACTACCGGGCGCCGTCAGCCTTCCACGCACACAGACCTGCTTGATCAAAAGGGCAATGCCGTGCCAGAAGACCTGTTGCTTATCCCTGCGCCGAGGCTGGATCGCTTGATGGCGTTGCGCGATGCCTTGGTGGCATTGAAGGGGCCTTTGGCCGACGACCCTGCCTTGCGGGAGAACCTGCAAAGGCAGCTGTTCAACGAAGAGGCTGATAGCCGCGTGCTCGGACGCATCAGCACGCCGCTGCCGCAACCGACGCATCGCATCACCTATGACGAGGGTCACTAACTGCATTATTTTTGCATTTAACCCTCATTAATATGCATTGGCGCCATAGCATCAAGCTCGGCACACTGCACAGGTTCCTCCCCCAAATGTTGGAACGTTCAAAGGGCTTATCCGGGCAACCAGGCGAGCCTTTTTTTTCGTCTGCTGCTTTATGGATCGTGTCGATGCTCGCTCGCTGGTTACCCGCTGCAATCAATACCCGCCCCGTCGAATGGAGCCGCGCCGCCATTGGCATGGCCTTGGGCACGCTATTGAGTGTCTGGGTGTGTGCCCAGGTATTCGGTATGGAAGTCGCCTTGCACCTGCTCGGCCCGCTGGGGGCATCGGCGGTTTTGCTGTTTGCCGTGTCCTCCGGTGCGTTGGCACAGCCCTGGTCGATTATCGGCAGCTACTTGTGCGCTGCCGTTGTGGCTCTGCTGGTGGCGCGGGTGCTTGGCCGCACGCTGGGCAGCGCATGCCTGGCTGCGGGCATGACCGTCGTGTTGATTTGCTGGCTGCGCTGCCTGCACCCGCCCGCCGGTGGCTTGGCCATGACGCTGGTGCTCGCCGATCCGGCCTCTATCGCCCTGGGTTGGCAGGAAGTGGGGCCGGTGATGCTCGGGGCTGGCGCGCTGCTGGCCGGTGCGCTGGCCTATAACAACGTGACACGCACGCGTTACCCCAAAGGCGCGCTCGAATCGCCCGCCGTGGTCCTGGGCAGCACAGCGCCGGTGACAGATGCCGCCATCACGGCAGCCGATCTGAAACTGGCCCTGGCCGAGATGGAGCGGTTCTTTGATGTGGAGCCGACGGAGTTGGAGCAACTGATACACGCGGCTGAAGGGCATGCCCGGCGCCGCAGCATCGGTGAAGTGCTGGGTGGCCGCAGCGCTGCATAAATGCAAAAACGACCTGCATGATTCCGGGTTGTACTTGGCAAATTTGCACTGGTACGATCGCGAGATAGTTCGTGCGCGAACATCTTGATAAAGAACAATAAAAGCAGGGAGTTAGTGATGACTGCTCAGGTTTCATCCGAAGCAAGCCACACCAGGATTCTTCAGGGCGAGGTGCTGGCCGAAGTCCGTAACCATATTGGCCACCTCACCCTCAACCGCCCCGCTGGCTTGAATGCCATCACTCTGGAGATGGTCCGCAGCCTGACCACACAACTGCTGGCTTGGGAGAGCGATCCGCAGGTGTATGCCGTGGTCCTGCGCGGTGCCGGTGAAAAAGCGTTCTGCGCCGGTGGCGACATTCGCTCTCTCTACGACAGCTTCAAGCAGGGCGACAGCCTGCACCAGGACTTCTTCGTCGAGGAATACGCCCTCGACCTGGCAATTCACCATTACCACAAGCCCGTGCTGGCCCTGATGGACGGCTTTGTCCTCGGCGGCGGCATGGGCCTGGTGCAAGGCGCCGACTTGCGTGTGGTGACCGAGCGCAGCCGCCTGGCGATGCCGGAAGTGGCCATTGGTTATTTCCCGGACGTAGGTGGCAGCTATTTCCTCTCGCGCATCCCTGGCGAGCTGGGGGTTTACCTTGGGGTCACCGGCGTGCAGATTCGCGCCGCCGACGCGCTGTACTGCGGGCTGGCGGACTGGTGTATCGACAGCGCGAAACTCGCCGAACTCGATCAGAAGCTCGACCACCTGCAATGGCAGGATTCGCCGCTCAAGGACCTGCAGGGCGTATTGGCAAAGCTCGCGGTACAACAATTGCCCGACGCCCCGCTGGCCGCGCTGCGCCCGGCGATCGACCACTTCTTTGCGTTGCCGGATGTGCCGAGCATGGTCGAGCAACTGCAGCAAGTCACTGTCGCTGACAGCCACGAATGGGCGCTCAGCACCGCCAGCCTGATGCAGACCCGCTCGCCGCTGGCAATGGCCGTGACCCTGCAGATGCTGCGCCGTGGCCGGCGCTTGTCGCTGGAGCAGTGCTTCGCATTGGAATTGCACCTGGATCGCCAGTGGTTCGAACGCGGCGACCTGATCGAAGGCGTTCGCGCGTTGATTATCGACAAGGATAAAACCCCGCACTGGAACCCCGCGACGATCCATGAGTTGGACGCCAGCCATGTCGAGAGCTTCTTCAGTGACTTCAAGCAGAGTGGGAAATAAGCCATGCAAGATATTGAATACACTGAAGAACAAGTGATGATTCGCGACATGGCGCGCGACTTTGCCCGTGGCGAAATCGCCCCGCATGCGCAAGCCTGGGAAAAAGCCGGCTGGATCGATGACGCCCTGGTCGCGAAGATGGGCGAACTCGGCTTGCTGGGCATGGTGGTGCCGGAAGAATGGGGCGGCACCTATGTCGACTACGTGGCGTATGCCCTGGCGGTCGAGGAGATTTCCGCCGGTGATGGCGCCACCGGCGCACTCATGAGTATCCATAATTCAGTCGGTTGCGGGCCAATCCTCAACTACGGCACCGATGCGCAGAAACACACCTGGCTGGCTGACCTGGCCAGCGGCCAGGCCATTGGTTGCTTCTGCCTCACCGAGCCTCAGGCCGGTTCCGAAGCCCATAACCTGCGCACCCGCGCCGAGCTGCGCGACGGCCAGTGGGTGATCACCGGTGCCAAGCAGTTCGTCAGCAATGGCAAGCGCGCCAAGTTGGCCATTGTGTTTGCGGTGACGGACCCGGAACTGGGCAAGAAAGGTATTTCTGCCTTCCTGGTGCCCACTGACACACCAGGCTTTGTGGTCGACCGTACCGAACACAAGATGGGCATTCGTGCCTCGGACACCTGCGCCGTCACGCTGAACCAGTGCACAGTACCCGAAGCCAACCTGTTGGGTGAACGCGGCAAGGGCCTGGCCATCGCCCTGTCCAACCTCGAGGGTGGACGCATCGGCATTGCCGCCCAAGCGTTGGGCATCGCCCGTGCGGCGTTTGAGGCGGCGCTGGCGTATGCGCGTGATCGGGTGCAATTCAACAAGGCGATTATCGAGCACCAAAGCATTGCCAACCTGCTGGCCGACATGCAGACCCAGCTCAATGCCGCCCGCCTGCTGATCCTGCACGCCGCACGCCTGCGCAGCGCCGGCAAGCCGTGCCTGTCGGAAGCCTCCCAGGCCAAGCTGTTTGCTTCGGAGATGGCCGAAAAGGTCTGCTCCTCGGCGATGCAGGTCCATGGCGGGTATGGGTATCTTGAGGACTACCCGGTGGAGCGCTACTACCGGGATGCGCGGATTACGCAGATATACGAAGGCACCAGCGAGATTCAGCGGATGGTGATTGCCAGGGAGCTGAAGAACTACCAGCTCTAAAAGCCACACAAGACCAATGTGGGAGCTGGCTTGTCGAATCGTCGCACCGCTGCGATAGCATCACCTCGGTCTAACCGATAAACCGAGGTGTCTGCATCGCAGGCAAGCCAGCTCCCACATTTTGATCTTCAGTGTTTACGGCCGGGTTACTGGTCCTTGAACTCCGGCGCGCGCTTGGCCACAAACGCCGCCATGCCTTCCTTCTGGTCCTGGGTGGCAAACGCGGCATGGAACACCCGCCGCTCAAAGCGCACGCCTTCAGACAGGCTCACCTCAAACGCACGGTTCACGCTTTCCTTGACCATCATGCTGATCGGCACGGACTTGCCGGCAATCAAGGTCGCGGTTTTCAGCGCTTCTTCAAGCAGGTCATCGGCCGGCACAATGCGCGCCACAATCCCGCAGCGCTCAGCTTCAACGGCATCAATAAAGCGCCCGGTCAGGCACATTTCCATGGCCTTGGCCTTGCCCACGGCGCGGGTCAGCCGTTGGGTGCCGCCCATGCCCGGCAGTACGCCGAGGTTGATTTCCGGCTGGCCGAACCTGGCGCCGTCACCGGCCAGGATAAAGTCGCACATCAAGGCCAGTTCACAGCCGCCGCCCAGGGCGAAACCGTTGACCGCAGCAATGATCGGCTTGCGGCGGTTGGCGACGCGGTCGCTGTCGCTGAACAGGTCGTCGAGGTAGATCTGCGGGTAGGTCAGCTCGGCCATCTCTTTGATGTCGGCGCCGGCGGCGAAGGCTTTTTTCGAGCCGGTCAGCACGATGCAGCCGATCTGCGGGTCGGCTTCCAGGCCGTCCAGTGCCTGGTTCAACTCGCTCACCAACTGGGCGTTCAAGGCGTTCAGGGCTTGCGGGCGATTGAGGGTAATCAGCCCGACGCGGCCCTGGACTTCGAGCAAAAGGGTTTCGTAACTCATGTATCGGCTCCTTAAAGGTTGCGTGAGATGACCATGCGCTGAATATCGCTGGTGCCTTCGTAAATCTGGCAGACCCGCACATCGCGGTAGATCCGCTCCAATGGGAAGTCGCTCAGGTAACCGTAACCGCCCAGGGTTTGCAAGGCGGCCGAGCAGACTTTTTCGGCCATTTCCGAAGCAAACAGCTTGGCCATCGACGCCTCGACCAAGGCCGGCTTGCCGCTGTCACGCAGGGCTGCGGCGTAATGCACCATCTGCCTGGCCACCGCGATTTGCGTGGCCATGTCGGCCAGACGGAAGGCCACCGCCTGGTGTTCGATCAACGCCTTGCCAAAGCTTTCGCGCTCACGGGCATAGTCACGCGCGGCTTCGAAGGCGGCGCGGGCCATGCCCACCGATTGCGAGGCGATGCCGACGCGGCCGCCTTCGAGGTTGGCCAGGGCGATCCTGTAGCCTTCGCCCTCCTCGCCCAAACGGTTGGCGACTGGCACTTTTACGTCTTCGAAGAGGATCTGGCAGGTGTCGGACGCATGTTGGCCGAGTTTGTCTTCAACCCGCGCCACCGTGTAGCCCGGCGAGTCGGTCGGCACGATAAACGCGCTGATCCCACGCTTGCCTGCGGCCGGGTCGGTGACGGCAAACACAATCACGATCCCGGCGTTCTGCCCGGAGGTAATGAACTGTTTGCAGCCATTGAGCACGTAATGGTCGCCCTCAAGGCGTGCGCGGGTTTTCAGGCTGCTGGCATCGGAGCCTGCCTGCGGCTCGGTCAACGCAAAGGCACCGAGCATGGCGCCACTGGCCAGCGGCGTGAGGAACTGCTGTTTCTGCTGCTCGTTACCGAATTTGAGGATCGGCACGCAACCCACCGAGTTGTGCACACTCATGATGGTCGAGCACGCGCCATCGCCGGCGGCAATTTCTTCCAGGGCCATGGCGTAGGCCAGGTAGCCCGTGTCGCAACCACCCCACTGTTCCGGTACCAGCATGCCGAAAAAGCCCAGCTCGGCCATTTCGCCAATGGCTTCCTTGGGGAAACGGTGCTCGCGGTCCCATTCGGCGGCGAAGGGTTTCAGGCGTTCCTGGGCAAATTGCCGGGCCGCTTCGCTGATTTGCAGTTGTTCGTCATTGGGCAGCATGTTGAGTCCTTAATACAGGCATTCGACGGCCATGGCCGTGGCTTCACCGCCGCCGATACAAATGGCGGCAACCCCGCGCTTGAGGCCTTTCTGGCGCAGGGCCGAGAGCAACGTCACCAGGATGCGCGCACCGGAAGCACCAATCGGATGCCCCAGGGCACAGGCGCCGCCGTGAATATTGACCTTGCTGTGGGGGATTTCCAGCTTGCTCATGGTCACCAGGCTGACCACCGCGAAAGCTTCGTTGATTTCAAACAGGTCAACGTCGCCCAGGTTCCAGCCGGTCTTGCTCATGAGCTTGCGAATCGCACCCACGGGCGCCACCGGGAACAGCCCCGGCTCGTCGGCAAAGGCCGCATGCCCGTGGATCACCGCCAAGGGCTTGAGGCCACGCTGTTGCGCCTCGGACTGGCGCATCAACAGCAACGCCGCCGCACCATCGGAAATCGAGCTGGAGTTGGCCGCCGTCACCGTGCCGCCCTCGCGGAACGCCGGTTTCAGGCTGGCGATCTTGTCCAGCTTGGCCTTGGGCGGTTGCTCGTCATGCAGGATGGTCTTTTGCTCTTTGCCAACGGTGACCTGCACCGGGACGATCTCAGCAGCAAAGCTGCCATGGGTGATGGCCTCTTGCGCGCGGGTCAGCGAGGCAATGGCGAAGGCGTCCTGGGCTTCACGGGTGAAGCCATTGTGCTCGGCGCAGTCTTCGGCAAAGGTGCCCATCAGGCGGCCCTTGTCGTAGGCGTCTTCGAGGCCGTCGAGGAACATATGGTCAAGCACCTTGCCGTGGCCCATGCGGTAGCCGCTGCGCGCGCGGTCGAGCAGGTACGGCGCGTTGGACATGCTTTCCATGCCGCCGGCGACCACCACGTCGACACTGCCGGCCAGCAGCGAGTCGTGGGCGAGGATGGTCGCTTCCATGCCCGAGCCGCACATCTTGTTCAAGGTGGTGCAGCGCGTGGCCTTGTCCAGCCCGGCGCCCAGCGCCGCTTGACGCGCAGGCGCCTGGCCCAGGCCCGCGGGCAACACGCAGCCGAACAGCACTTCGTCCACGGCATCCGGGGCAATCCCGGCGCGTTCGACGGCGGCGCGGATCGCGGCAGCGCCCAGTTGCGGCGCGGTCAGGCCCTTGAGGTCGCCCTGGAAGCCGCCCATGGGTGTGCGCACGGCGCTGACAATAACAATCGGATCGTTCATGGGGTGTTCTCCTTACTTGGCTGCCATACGCAAGGCGCCGTCGAGACGGATCACCTCGCCATTGAGCATGCTGTTTTCAATGATGTGGCGTACCAGCGCGGCGTACTCGGACGGTTTGCCCAGGCGTGGCGGGAATGGCACACCCGCGGCCAGGGAATCGCGCACTTCGGGGGTCATGCCGGCCATCATCGGCGTTTCGAAAATGCCCGGGGCAATAGTCATCACGCGGATGCCAAAGCGCGCCAGTTCGCGGGCAGCGGGCAAGGTCAGGCTGGCGATGGCGCCTTTGGAGGCGGCATACGCCGCCTGGCCTATCTGCCCGTCAAAGGCGGCTACCGACGCGGTGTTGATGATCACGCCGCGCTCACCGTCGGCGTTCGCCGCGGTTTCAGCGATGGCGGCAGCCGCCAGGCGCAACAGGTTGAAGCTGCCGATCAGGTTGACGTTGATCACCTGGGCAAAGCTGGCCAAGGCGTGTGGGCCATTTTTGCCGAGGATTTTTTCGCCGCGTACCACCCCGGCGCAGTTCACCAGGCCGTGCAGGCCGCCAAAGGCTGCAACGGCGGCGTGTACGGCCGCTTCGGCGGCGGCTTCCTGGCTGATATCGGCCACAGCGCTGCGGGCGTTATCGCCCAGTTGCTTGGCTTTGGCCGCCACAGCGTCGGCGTTCAGGTCGACCAGCATCACCTTGGCACCAGCGGCAATCAACATCTCAGCGGTGGCCGCGCCGAGGCCCGAAGCACCGCCGCTGACCAGGAATACCTTGTTTTCAATCTGCATCATTGTTTCCTTAAAAGTGGATCAGGCGATGGCCTGTGCCTTCGCAATTTCCTGATTACGCAAAATAAAACGTTGCAGCTTGCCGCTCGGGGTCTTGGGCAAGTCGCTGACAAATTCGATTTCCCGTGGGTAGGCGTGGGCCGCCAAACGCTTGCGCACGTGCAGACGCAACTCCTCGGCCAGCTCGGGCGTAGCGCGGTACTGTTCGTTGATCACCACAAAGGCTTTGACCAGCTCGGTGCGCTCCGGGCAGGGTTTGCCGACCACAGCGGCTTCGATCACGGCCGGGTGCTCGACCAGTGCGCTTTCGACATCGAATGGCCCTACGCGGTAGCCCGATGTGGTGATCACATCGTCACTGCGCCCGACAAAGCTGATGCTGCCGTCCGGGTTGAGCTCCACGGTGTCGCCACTGAGGTAGTACTTGCCGACAAACGCCTTGGTCTTTACGCCGTCGTAGCCGGCGAACCAGCACATCGGCGACTGTTCACGGTCGATGGCGAGAATACCGGGCTGGCCTGCCGGCAATTCCTGGTTCTGATCATCGAGCACCACAATGCGGTGGCCCGGTGAGGCAAAGCCCGCAGAGCCGACATGCACGGGGTGTTCCAGGCCGTGGTGGTTGCACAGCACCATGCCCAGTTCGGTCTGGCCGTAATGGTCATGAATGGTCACGCCCAGGTTGTCGGCAAACCAGCGGATCACTTCCGGGTTCAGCGGCTCGCCGGCGCTGCTGACGATACGCAGCTTGCCCTTGATAGCGCGCGCGAACTGTTCGCCACCAGCAATCAGCAGGCGGTAAGCGGTGGGCGAACCGGTGAGGTTGGTAATCCCATATTTATTGATCACCCGGCAGGTGCTTTCTAGGGTGAACGGCCCATCGTAGAACGTAATCGGGTGGCCCATGGACAACGGCCCGGTCACGCCAAAATAGATGCCATAGGCCCAGCCCGGGTCGGCGACATTCCAAAACGCGTCTTCGGGACGCAAATCCACCGCGTCGCGGGTGTAGCTCTGGAAGGCGACAATGGCCTTGAGCGGCACCGACAGGGCTTTTGACGGGCCGGTGGTGCCCGAGGTGAACATCAGCAGGAACGGGGCTTCTGCGCCCAGCAGCACCGGTTCGCAGGTATTCGAATAGTTCGGCAGTTCAGCCCAGAAGCTGTAGTCGCCGCGCACGATGCCTTCGCCCTTGTCCCCGGCCACCGTGACGATGGTCGGGCAGCCTTCGACTTCAGCCAGCTTGGGGCGGTTGACCGCATCCGTGACCACCAGTACGGCGCCGGAGCTGTTCAGCCGATGCTCGATGGCCTTGGGTCCGAAGGCGGTAAACAGCGGCTGATACACCGCGCCGATACGCCAGGTGGCGAACACCACCACCAATAACTCTGCCGTGCGTGGCAGCAGCCCCGCCACCTTGTCACCCTGTTGCACGCCTTGGGCCAGGAGGAAATTGGCAAAGCGCGCCGCCTGGTCCTGCAATTGGGTGAAGGTCACACTGGCGCTGCGCCCATCCTTACCTTCCCAAAACAACGCAATGCGCCCCGGCAGCGCGTGGCGATCGCAACACTCCACACAGGCATTCAGGGCTTGCAGGTTGCCGGACAGGGCGGCGTTGACGGTGTGCTGGTAGTCGAAGGCAGTGGTGGCAGCCAAATACTCACGCATGGTTCCAAATCCTTGTGTGTTTTTATTTTCAGGACATTTTTCACGACGAGAATCGCTGAAATAGTCGCTCTAGAGCGCTTTGGCGGCAATGGTCAAAGCCTTCAACTTGGCTGACTGGTTTGGCCAATCATTGATCCGGCTTATCAGCCGGTCAGCCGCAGTGATTGGACGCTCTGGGCGCAAACTCCTAATCTCCAGGCCTGCGCCGCCAAAGAAGCCGTGTCCCGATGATCGTCCGCCCCAAACCCAACCTAATGGGTATCCTGTTTTCCCTTAAAGGTTCGATTGCCAAGCGCATTGCCTTGCGCAGCCTGATGGTCACGTTGCTGGCTTCAGTGATCGTGCTGGTGGAGACCCTGCACCCGGCCTACTTCTCCAAGGTCAATGCCACGCCGTTCACCTTGCTCGGGTTGTCGTTGTCGATCTTCATGAGCTTTCGCAACAACGCCTGCTACGACCGTTGGTGGGAAGGCCGCAAGCAACTGGGGCAGATGATCATTGAGGTGCGCTCGCTGATTCGCGAAACCCAAGTGCTGGGCAACTCACCCGAGCGCGCCAGCCTGCTGCGTGGGGTGTGCGGGTTTGCCCACGGCCTGGTCGCGCACCTGCGCCGTGAAGACGAGGCCCGCGTTATCACACCCTGGATAACTGTTGACCGGGCGCATCCCAATCTCCCCGACAACGTGCTGCAACAACTGGGCGCGCGCTTTTCGCGGCTGGCCGAACAGGGTGTGATCAGTGAATGGCGCTACACCCAGCTGGAAACCCGGCTGGTCAGCCTCATCCTGGTGCAGGCCGCCTGCGAGCGGATCAAGAGCACGCCACTGCCCTTCCCTTACACGCTGCTATTGCACCGCACCATCTACCTGTTCTGCATTTTGCTGCCGTTCGCCATGGCCGAACCGCTGGGCTGGTTGACGCCGGTGTTCACCGCCATCGTCAGCTACACGTTCTTCGGTTTGGATGAAATCGGTGATGATCTGGAAGACCCGTTCGGTTTTGATGAAAACGATCTGCCCTGCAATGCGATAGTGCGCACCCTGGAGCGCGAGATTCTCGCCGCCCTGGGCGAGATCGATCTGCCTCCTGCCCTGGAACCAGTGGAATACGTGCTCGGCTGATACGGGTTTGACACTCGTCGTGGTCTGACCGAAGCTTGAGGCTTTGCGATTAGCTGCCCCCAGCTTTTGGACGCCTGCATGTCAAAGTCACGCCGTTACTCCATCGTCGGCCTGTGCGCCCTGTTGTTGCTTGTCTTGGTCACCTGGTTTTTCTCCCGCTCCACTCCGGTGGCCGTGCCGCCGGCGATCGCCCATGGTTACGCCAAGGCGTTGAAGCAAGCACGTAACGGCGAACCCGGCGCCGCCCGTGTGCTGTATCAACAGTTGGGTCGCCCGGACTTGTCGCCTGAACGTCGCGCCGCATTGCACGCCGAACTGCCCAATTACCCAAGCCCTCAGGCGTTGAAGCTGGCGGATAAAGACCTGGCTGATGAGTCGCCGTTGGTTCGTGAAGCGGCGATTCACAGTATTGTTGGCCTGGTGCCCAGCGGCCAACGCACCTTACTGCTTGGCCCGGCACTGGACGATCCTGAACAAGCCGTGCGTTTTGCCGCCGCCAACGCCCTGCTCGGCCTGTCGCCGGATACCCTGGGCCTGTATTTCGGGCCTTTGCAGCAAGTGCTCGATGAGTTTGTGAAAAAGCTCAAGGCTGAGCCCGAAACCGCCGAAGGCTGGATTCAGCTCGCGCGCTTGTACATCCACAGCGCCCTGCTGCCGGACGCGCAACATGCACTGGAGCAGGCCATGCGCCTGCAACCGGACAACCTGCAAGCTGTGGTCGCACAAATCGAATTGCTCGATAAGCAGGGCAAGACCGATGAGTCCCGCCAGTTGCTGGCGCGGCAATTGGCGGCACATCCGGAGTCGGCCTACCTGCAACACGCCCTGGGCATGTGGCTGTTGCACCATGGGGAGCGGCCATACGCGTTGCTTGGCCTGTCCAAAGCCGTGGAGCTTGAGCCTGACAATCAGGATTACCGCTTCGACCTCGCCACCACGCTGCACGACCAGGAAGAGGTGGACGCCGCCCAGCGTCAGCTGGAAGAAATCGTCCAGCGCCACCCCGCCAATCGCAAGGCGCGTGTGTTGCTGGTCAGCTATTGGAAGGAAACCGGGCAGTTACAGAATGTGCAGGTGTTACTGGCGCAGCTGGAGCAGCAGAATCCGGATGATCCGGCGTTGCAGCAAGGGCTTTAGTTTCGCGCGCTATGTGGGAGCTGGCTTGCCTGCGATGCAGACACCTCGGTCTGACAGATAAACCGAGGTGATGCTATCGCAGGCAAGCCAGCTCCCACACACAAGCAGCGCTTTGGCGCAGGTCACAAATCCACCACGATTTATACGACAGGTTGAACCGCCACAACCCGCTACGGTCAAGTAAATATGGCGCGTCCAAGCCGACGCGCCTCCCTTTACTTGTACGTGACCCGAGGGCACTTCTTGTCTACATCCAAAGAGCTGTTCAGTGAAAAGGCGGCCACCGGCATCGAAGGTCTTGATGACATTCTTTCCGGGGGGCTATCACGCAGCCACCTGTTCCTGCTGGAAGGCGAACCCGGCACCGGGAAAACCACCGTAGCGCTGCACTTTCTGCAAGCCGGCGCGAAAAACGGTGAGCGATCCTTGTACATCACCCTGTCAGAAACCGAACGCGAGTTGCGTCAGGGCGCCAAGTCCCACGGCTGGGACCTGGACGACAACATTCACATCTTCGAGCTAACCCCGCCAGAAAGCCTGCTCAACGCCGAGCACCAGCAAAGCCTGCTGTATTCCTCCGACCTGGAACTGGGTGAGGCAACCCGGCAGATTTTTGAAGTGGTGGAACGGATCAAGCCCACCCGCGTGGTGGTCGACAGCCTTTCGGAAATCCGCCTGCTGGCGCAAAGCTCGCTGCGCTATCGCCGCCAGATCCTGGCGATCAAACACTACTTTGTGCGCTACGACGCCACCGTGCTGCTGCTTGACGACCTGACCACCGAATCCCTGGATAAAACCGTGCACAGCGTGGCCCACGGCGTAATTCGTCTGGAAGAGCTGACGCCCACTTACGGCGCTGAACGCCGCCGCATCCGCGTGGTGAAGTACCGTGGCCAGAAATACCGTGGTGGCTTTCACGACTTCACCATCATGCAAGACGGCATCCACGTGTTCCCGCGCCTGGTGGCCGCCGAGCATCGTGGTGGTTACGTGCGTCAGACTTTGAGCAGTGGCATCCGTGAATTGGACGCCTTGATGGGCGGCGGCGTAGAAACCGGCTCCAGCACGCTTATCCTCGGCCCGGCCGGTACCGGCAAATCGTTGATCTCGATGATATTTGCCGCCGCCGCAGTGGCGCGTGGTGAAAAAGCTGCGCTGTTTATTTTCGATGAAGAGCTGGGCCTGTTGTTCGAACGCATGAAAAATATGGGTATCGACCTCGCCGCGCTGCAAGACACCGGTAACCTGCTGATCGAGCAGGTGGACGCGGCAGAGCTGTCGCCAGGCGAGTTCTCCCACCGAGTCAGGCGTTGCGTCGATGAACGTGGGATCAAGACCGTGGTCATCGACAGTATCAACGGCTACCAGGCGGCGATGCCTGAGGAAAACTCTCTGATCCTGCATATGCACGAGTTGCTGCTGTACCTGAACCGTCGCGGCGCGGCGACGTTCATGACGGTGGCCCAACATGGGTTGGTAGGCGACATGCAGGCCCCCGTCGATATTACTTACCTGGCTGATACCGTGATCCTGTTGCGTTATTTCGAAGCACTCGGCAAGGTTCGCCGGGCCATTTCGATCATCAAGAAACGTACCGGCAGCCACGAGTCCACCATTCGTGAATACCGTATCGGCGGCAGTGGTTTGACAGTGGGCGAGCCGCTCGACAACTTCCAGGGCGTACTGCGCGGTATCCCGACTTATATGGGCGCCGGTTCCCCACTGCTCAAGGAAGAGGGCGTGTGACCGGCCTTTCTCCCCTCTCCGAGCGCGCAATTATTCTCGCGCCACTGGGCCGTGACGGCTCCCTGGCGCTGATGATGCTCAAGGAAGCCGGCTACACCGGCATGGTTGCCGGGAACCTGACTGAACTCTGCGAAGCACTTGGGCAAGGCGTCGGTATGTTGGTGATTGCCGCTGAAGCCCTGCGCGGTGTCGATCTGGAGCCCCTGCTGCATTACCTGCATGAGCAGCCGGCCTGGTCCGATTTGCCCATCGTGCTGATGACCCACCATGGCGGCCGTGAACAGAACGGCTCATCCCACCTGAGTGGCCTGCTGGGCAACGTGACCTTCCTGGAGCGCCCTTTCCATCCAGTAACCCTGATCAGTCTGGTGAGCGCGGCACTGCGTGGGCGGCGCCGCCAATACGAGGCCCGTGACCGCCTGGTTGATTTGAGCGAGAGCGAGCAGCGCCTGCAAAGCACTTTGGAAACCCTTGAGCAGCAGGTTGAAGAACGCACAGCGCAATTGCGCAACAACGAAGAAGCCTTGCGCCAGTCACAGAAAATGGAGGCTGTCGGCCAGTTGACCGGCGGTATCGCCCATGACTTCAACAACATGCTTACCGGTATTATCGGCAGCCTGGAGTTGCTGCGCAGGCGGGTCGCGCGTGGAAAACTGGACGATCTGGACAGTCTGATTGACCTGGGTGTCACCTCGGCCAACCGCGCCGCCGGCCTGACCCATCGCCTGCTTGCGTTCTCACGTCGCCAGTCGCTGGACTCCAAGCCGGTGGAGATCAACCAGTTGGTCAGCTCCATGGGCGAACTGTTGCAACGCAGTATCAATGAAAGCATCGCCTTGGACATGCGTCTGACCGATGAACTCTGGACCGCCGAGGCCGACCCCAATCAGCTGGAAAGCGCCCTGCTCAACCTGGTGATCAATGCGCGCGATGCCATGCCCAGCGGCGGTAGCCTGACCGTTGAGACCACCAACCGCCACCTCGACAATGTGTTCACGGCCGCCTATGGCACCTTGCTGCCAGGCGATTACGTGGAACTGAGCGTCAGCGACACCGGCTGTGGTATTCCCGAAAGTCTGTTGGGCCGCGTCTTCGACCCGTTCTTCACGACCAAGCCGATCGGCCAGGGCACCGGCCTCGGCTTGTCGATGATCTACGGCTTTGCCCGCCAATCCCATGGCCATGTCACCATCCATAGTGAAGTCGGCAAGGGCACGACAGTCAGCCTGTTCCTGCCGCGTTTTATCGGGGAGCGCGTCGCGGACGCCGTCACCAACCCGGCACTGCTGCCATTCGCCAATGCCGGTGAGACGGTATTGATCGTCGAAGACGACGCCGCCGTACGCGTACTGGTCAGCGCAGTGCTCAAGGAATTGGGCTATGCCTTTGTCGAGGCTGGCGATGCCAATACCGCCGTGCCGATCATCGAATCCGACCAACGCATTGACCTGTTGATCAGTGATGTGGGCTTGCCCGGCATGAACGGGCGGCAGCTGGCAGAAATCGGGCGGCAATTGCGCCCGGAGCTCAAGGTATTGTTTATCACTGGCTACGCCGAGCATGCGGCGGTGCGCGGCGGGTTCCTGGACCCAGGGATGCAACTGATCACCAAGCCGTTCACCTTCGACCTGCTGACGGCCAAGGTGCGTGAGATGATCAAGCAATAGGGCTGCTGCGAGGCAGCCCTATTGCTTCAGGCCAGCAGGCGCTGGATATGCTCTTGCAAGGTATCCAGATCAAACGGCTTGGCCAGGATTGGCGCGTTGCGCGTGATCGGGCTGTTGCAGTCGAGTATTTCTTGCGGGTAACCGCTGATAAAGATCACTTTCAATTCAGGTCGCAGCTTGATCGCAGGCTCAGCGATCTGCACCCCGGAAATCCCGCCCGGCAGGCGGTAATCCGTGACCATCAGGTCCAGGTGCGGCTTGGTCGCCAGAATCTCGAAGGCCTGCTCCCCATCGATCGCCTTCAGCACCCGGTAGCCCAGGCCTGCCAGGTATTCACCCAGCACAAACATAATGGATTCGTCGTCTTCGACGATCAGTACGACATCTTGTGCATCTTCACTCATGGGAAGCCTTTGTCCGGTCAGTTGCTGCAAGTACGACCATGGGGTCACGCAGAGGTTGCGTCGAGGCGACGATTGATTTCATTGCGGCTCGCCAAGTGGCAGGCACACCCTGAACAACGCGCCCTCGCCTATCTGGCTTTCCACCTCGATGGTGCCGCCATGGGCCGTCACGATCTGCTCGGAAATAAACAGCCCCAAGCCCAGGCCTGCCGCTACATGGCTGGCCGAAACGCGTTCGAATTGCTGGAAAATGCGCTTCTGGTTGTCTGCGCTGATGCCGATGCCACGGTCACGCACCTCGACGCGCGCCTCACCGTGCTCGGTGTACACACGCACATCCACTGGGCTTTTGGCACCGTAACGCAAAGCGTTGGTGAGCAGGTTGGTGACCACTTGCTCAATACGGAACTCATCCCAATTGCCCTCCACAGGTTCATCGGCAACCAGGTGCATCGAAGAACCGGCGGATGCCACTTGCGGGGCGAAGTTTTTCACCAGGTTGCGCACCAGTTGCGCCAGGTCAAAGCGCGCCGGGCGAATCGACAGTTTGCCGGTGCGGATGCGCGACACGTCGAGCATGTCCTCGATCAGGCGGATAAGGCTCTGGATCTGGCGCTCGTCGCGGTCAACCATGGCGTGCATCTTGTCCAGGGTAAACGCGGCGGCGTTATCCCGAGCCAGGTGCATCTTGCGCAGCTGCGTTTCCAGGATCAGCCCGTTAAGCGGTGTGCGCACTTCGTGAGCGACGATCGACATGAAGTCGTCACGCATGCGCACGGCCTGCTCAAGCTCCGCCTGGGTGGCCTGCAGGCGCGTCAGCAGCAGCTCCTGCTCGCGGCGGCTGCGCTCCAGGGCTTCGACCTGCTGTTTCATGGCCTTGCTCTGGCGGTACAAGTCGACGAACACATTGACCTTGCTTTTCACCGCATGGATATCCAGCGGCTTGTGCAAAAAATCCACCGCACCGCTTTCATAGCCTTTGAAGGCATAGTTGAGTTCGCGGCCGGCGGCGCTGACGAACACAATCGGGATGTTCTTGGTCTTTTCGGTGCCGCGCATCAGTTCGGCCAGCTCGAAACCGTTCATGCCGGGCATCTGCACATCGAGAATCGCCATGGCGAACTCATGCTCCAGCAACAGTGACAAGGCCTCGTCAGCGCTCAAGGCCTTGAAAACCTGCCGATCTTCGCGCTTGATCAGCGCCTCAAGGGCCAGCAGGTTTTCCGGCAGATCGTCGACGATCAGCAGTTTGGCCTGGACAGTACTTAACATGGGGAAGATTCCAGGGAAGCCAGCAGTGAGCCAATCCGGCTCAAGGTGAGAATATGATCAGGTGTGTGCAAGGCCAGCGCCGCCAAGGGCATCACGGCGATACGTGCTTCTGTGGGCTCTTGGACGATGGTGGTGCCACCCGAGTCTTTGACGTGGGCAAGGCCACGCGCGCCATCCTGGTTGGCGCCGGTCAGCAGAATCGCCAGCAGGCTGTTGCCGTAGGTGTCGGCAGCCGAGGCGAACAGGTAATCGATGGCCGGCCGCGAATGGTGCACGCGGTCTTCCTGGCTCATCGACAGGCTACGGTCGCTTTCTACCGACAGGTGATAGCCGGGGCCGGCGAAATACAGGGTGCCTGGCGTAATCGTTTCCTTGTCGCGTGCTTCTTGCACCGGAATGCTCAGGCGCCGCGCAAAGACTTCGGCCAGCTGGCTGCGGCGCTCATCCGGCAGGTGCAACACGGCAATAATCGGCAAACTGAAGGTGTCAGGCAACGTACCAAAAATCGTCAGCAACGCCTCAACACCGCCGGCGGAGGCGCCGACGACGATGGCTTCAATCCCGCGTGGCGGGTTAGTTGCGGCCTCGCTCATGATTTTCGGTAGATCCGTTCCTGTTTGACCAAGGGTTCGAATTGCTTGCTGTAGGCGGAGAAATCCAGGGTTTCCTTACTGCCCAGCACCAGGAAGCCGCGATGGCACAGCGATTCATGAAACAACCCAAACGCTCGATCCTGTAACTTTTTATTGAAATAAATCAATACGTTACGGCATGAAATTAACTGAGTTTCTGAGAATACGCTATCGGTTGCCAGGCTGTGATCGGCAAAGGTCACGTTCTCGCGCAGCGTCTTGTCGAAGATCGCGTAATCGTAAGCCGCTGTGTAGTAGTCGGCAAATGAACGTTGGCCGCCCGCCTGCTGATAATTGGCAGTGTACGCACGCACGTTCTCCAGGGAGAAAATCCCTTGCTTGGCTTTGTCCAGGGACGCCGGGTTGATGTCCGTGGCGTAAATGATGGTGCGCTCCAGCAAACCCTCTTCGCGCAGCAGGATCGCCATGGAGTACACCTCCTCGCCCGTGCTGCACCCGGCGATCCAGATTTTGATCGACGGGTAGGTCTTGAGCAGCGGCACCACTTCCCGGCGAATCGCCAGAAAGTGCGAGGGGTCGCGAAACATCTCGCTCACCGGGATCGTCAGAAACTGCAGCAACTGCATGAACGCCGTCGGATCATGCAGCACCCGCTCCTGCAGCGCAGAAATGGTCGCGCAATCGAACTGGCGCAGTGCGTGGGCCACGCGGCGCTTGACGGACGCGCCGGAATAGTCGCGAAAGTCGTAGCTGTACTTGAGGTAAATTGCCTCAATCAGCAGGCGCAGCTCAATGTCGCTGCTTTTTTCCAAGAAAACTTGCTCCACTTAAATGCGTTCCATCTTTGGCAGCCATACGCGAATCAGCGAGAACAGCCGGTCCAGGTCAATCGGCTTGGCCAGGTAATCGTTGGAGCCCGCCGCCAGGCAGCGTTCCTGATCGTCCTTCATGGCTTTGGCCGTCACTGCAATAATCGGCAGTTTCTTCCAGCGTGGGTCCTGGCGGATCAAGGCAGTCGCCTCGTAACCGTCCATCTCCGGCATCATTACGTCCATCAGCACCAGGTCGATGTCCTCGACTTCATTGAGTTTGTCGATGGCTTCATGACCGTTACGCCCGATCACCACCACCGCGCCTTTGTGCTCCAGGGCACTGGTCAGGGCGAAGATGTTGCGCACATCGTCGTCGACCAGCAGGATCTTGCGCCCCTCGAAGACCTTGTCGCGGCTGCGGGCGGTCTTGAGCATCTTCTGGCGGTCATGGGACAGCTGGGATTCGACTTTGTGCAGAAACAGTGTCACTTCGTCCAGCAAGCGTTCAGGTGAGCGCGCGCCTTTGATGATGATCGAGCGCGAATACTTGCGCAGCTCGGCTTCTTCGTCGCGGGTCAGGTTACGCCCGGTGTACACGATCACCGGCGGGAACGAGCAGATATCCTCGGTGGCCATGCGCTTGAGCAGCTCATTGCCGAGCATGTCCGGCAGCTTGAGGTCGATGATCATACAGTCGTAGACGTTAGTGCGCAGCAGGTCCAAGGCGGCCTGCGCGTAGCCGACGTCGGTGATTTCGATGTCATCGTCGCCGATCAGGCGGGCAATGCTGTCGCGCTGCAGGTCATCGTCCTCCACCAGCAACACGCGCTTGACCTTCTGGGTCAGCTTGGCTTCCAGGCGCGCAAACACGTCCTTGAGCTCTTCGCGGGTGGTCGGCTTCACCGCATAACCGATGGCGCCCATGTGCATGGCGGCTTCGACGCGGTCTTCAACGGAGATCACATGCACGGGAATGTGGCGGGTATTGGCGTGCTCCTTGAGGCGTTGCAACACGGTCAGCCCGGAATGGTCGGGCAGGCGCATGTCCAGCAGAATCGCGTCCGGGATGTACTCCTCGGCCAGACTGTAGCCTTCGTCTGCGCCGTGGGCGACCAGGCAGTTGTAGCCCAGTTCGTGGGCCAGGTCGTAAAGGATGCGGGCGAAATTGGGTTCATCTTCCACCACCAGGATGCAGCGGGTAGCGAACGGTGCCTTGTCGCGGTCGTCGGCAAAGCGCGGAATCTGCTTGGCATCGGCCACCGGCAGCGGTGAGATCGCGATGGGCTTGGGTGCAGGTGCCGCCACCACTTGGCGCGGCGGCTCGATCGGCGCGGCACCTTCCTCGCGCTCTACATATTGCTCCGGCAGTACCAGGGTGAATACGCTGCCCTTGCCCGGTTCGCTGGTCACGCTGATATAGCCGCCGAGCAAGGTCGCCAGATCACGGGAGATCGACAGGCCCAGCCCGGTGCCGCCGTAACGGCGGTTGGTGGTGCCATCGGCCTGGCGGAAGGCTTCGAAGATACTTTCCTGCTGGTCTGGCGCGATGCCAATGCCCGAGTCGCGAACGGTAAAGGCTACGCCCTCCCCTGGTGCACGGGATACCGACAGGCTGACATCACCCTGCTCGGTAAACTTGACCGCGTTGGACAGCAGGTTCTTGAGGATCTGCTCCAGGCGCTGGCGGTCGGTGAACAGCATCGGCGGCGCATCCGCTTGAATGTCCACCTGGAAGCCCAGCTTGCGGTCAGCCGCCAGCGGCTCGAACATCCCGCGCAGGCCATCGACCAGGCGCGCCACGCTGGAGTTTTCCGGGCGCATTTCCAGCTTGCCGGCTTCGACCTTGGAAATGTCCAGAATATCGTTGATCAGGTTCAACAGGTCGTTGCCCGCCGAATAGATCGACTCGGCAAACTTGACCTGCTCGGTGCTGAGGTTTTCCTGCGGGTTCTCGGCCAGCAATTTGGCCAGAATCAACGAGCTGTTGAGCGGCGTGCGCAGCTCGTGGGACATGTTGGCGAGGAATTCGGACTTGTACTTGCTGGAGCGCTGCAGCTCGTCGGCACGGTCTTCCAGTTCCAGTTGAGCCTTGTTCAACTCGACGTTCTTGCGATCCATGGCGTCGCGCTGTTCGGCCAGAGTCTGGGTCTGTTCGGCCAGTTGCTCGTTGGTCTGCTCAAGCTCAGCCTGCTGGGTTTCCAGATGGGCCTGGGACTCCTTGAGGATACGTGACTGTTCTTCGAGCTCTTCGTTGGCGGTTTTGAGTTCTTCCTGCTGCACTTGCAGCTCTTCGTTGAGCTGCTGGGTTTCGGCGAGCACTTCCTGCAGGCGTTGGCGATAGCGCGCCGCTTCGATGGAGGTGCCGATATTGCCGGCAATCAGCTCCAGCAGCTCGACGTCACGATCATCCAACGGGCGCAGGAAGCCGAGTTCGATCACGCCGTTGACGCGATCATCGTCGCTGGTCGGTACCACCAGTACGCTGCGGGTCGAACCTTCGCCCAGGCCGGAACTGACCTTGAAGTAATCCACCGGCACATCATCCAGGCGAATCAGGCGATCAAGCTGGGCGGCCTGCCCGACGATGCCCTCGTCGCTATAGATCGCCTGCTCTTTTTGCTCCTGCTCGCGGGAAAACCCATAGGTGGCCACGCGCTTGAGGCCGCCGTGCTCTTCGCGCACATACAGCGCCGCTACCGCCGAGCCCATGTATTGGGCGAAAAACTGCAGGATATTGCGCCCAAGCATGTTCAGCGTCAGTTGGCCGAGCACCTGTTCGGCCAGTTCGGTCTGGCCGTTACGCAGCCAGGCCTGTTGCTCCAGGCGCCGGGCGATCTTCTGTTGTGACGCGAGGTTTGCGCTGTAACTCTCTGACAATGCAATTAAATTCTTTCTACCGATGTAGGCCAGAAAACCGCTCAGTCCAAGCACGAAGGCCAGGTACAAGGTCACGCTGATGATCGTGGTGCGGGTGACATCGGCATTGCGCGTGACACGGAACGCTTGCTCCATCGCCACCGCATCCGTGTATTCGTTGCGAATCGCGTCGGTCAGGCTCTTGCCGCGGCCGGCCTGCACCGCCCCGCGGTAATCGCCACTGCTGCGCTGCAAGTCGATCATCGATTGGGCGTACTTGTTCCACTCGTATTGCATCGACTCCAGACGCTTGAGGCGGTCGACCTGCTGTGGGTTGTCCGCCACCAGCTCCTGCAGGTTGCGCAGGTCACCAATGATGCGGGGCTTGGCCACTTCGTAAGGGTCGAGGAAATGCTCGTCGCCAGTGATCAGAAAGCCACGCAGGCCGGTTTCCAGGTCCACCGTCAGTTTGGATGACTCATTGAGGTTATTGATAACCCGGTCGGTGTGCTCCACCCACTGGATAACCGACAGCAAATAAGTGATCAGGCAGACGAAAAACACCGCGCTGAGCACGCCGACGCCCAAGGGTAACGCGACGTTTCGGCTCAACAGGGTACGGAAGCTCTTTTCATCGACGGACGACGCGGGAGTCATGGGCATGCCTTGGCCAAGTGCAGAAAAAGGGGGAGTTTGCCCGAATATCAGGGGGCAAGGCTATGTTTGTGCGTTGTTTTGAAGCGCTGGCCTACAGGCTGCGAGTGAGTTACACGCCAATTCGGGCCGGTTTCATCAGACCCCTTACATACGTGCATACAGATGCGGCGGAACGTAGGTGAAGGGTTGCGGCACTCAGGACAGCGCCTCACGAACACGGAAGATCTTTTGGAAGGCGTCTTTTTTGCCCCCCAAGGTACCCCCAATGAGCATAACCGCCCCTACCCGCACACTGGCAGACAACCCCAGCGCCTTTGTCGTCGAAGCTCCCGCGCCGGTTGCGCAAGACGCTTCACACACGTTCACTACGACCGCCTCAGATTCCCCACACGCGGTTCAAACACCTGCCCCCGCCACCTTGCGCACACAACTGGCAGACCAGCAGAACCTGCGCAACCTGGCCGAGCAACTGCGCGGCATTGATACCCGGACGTATGGCAAGCCCGTTACCCCGGACAATGTCTCATTCGGGTTGAACAATAGTCGTCTGACGCCCCATAAAGACTCGGCGTACGCCCACGTGCAGCCGGCAGCGCAAACCCTGGCGACAGTGATCACGCACTTGGGTTTTGAACTGCCGCGCACGGTCGATGAGATGGCGGCACTCGCGCAGAAACTGGAGCAAAAGGCCTTACAGCACCCCCTGGGTGATTTCGGTGGCGCTCTCACCTGGCCAATTCCCATGGCGAAGGCGGACCAGCACAGCATTCGCGCCTTCCTCAAATCCGACACAACAGGTTTGCCAGGTTTGCCGTTGCCACCCCATGGCAATGGCGTACTGACCTATCTGCTGAGCGGCAGTTCGGTCAGCCAAAGCGACTTGCAAGACCCGACCGTGACGATACAAAAGCTGCTCGACTCGCCTAAGGCCCGAGCACTCGGCCTGGCTTTGCAGGCCCACCTGCAGGGCGCGGCCACGGACAACAGCCTCTACGACTACGTATTAGCGGCGATTCACCTGGGGCTCGACCCGGAGTCACTCAGGGCACCTGAGCGCAACAAAATCGCCGAATGGCCTCTGCATGCCCCTGATCACTGGGGGCAGCGACCCTCAGAGGTTACCGCGTGTTTGAGCCGTCATCTTGAGAAAAATGGCCGCGCCAATTCCAGCACGGTCAAACTCGCTACCCATCTGTTGCTGTCCAGGGTAGCGCCGCAGTTTCTGATTAAAGATATTCCCGACAGTGTAAAAATCGGCAGCGTGGCGTGGTTCAACCTGACGGTTGCGGCCGCGGCTATCGAAGCCGAGCGGCCAGGTACCGTCGCCAATATGACCTTTGCCGAGGTCATGTGCCATGCACAAAAATGTGCACCATCGGCTGCGAATGAGCACGCTCAGGCCCGCGCACTGGTGGATTGGGGAGTTGCCAACGGTGTATTCGTTGCAAATGCAGAGGACAGCTATAGCCTCGAACGACTCAATACCCTCAAGGATGAATTCAACAGACAAGTCAGCAAGCGGTTGGTTGCCAGCCAGACATTGGACAAAGCACTACCCACGCGAGAAGGTATTGCGCGGACCAAGCTCATCGAGCGATTTGGCGACCTCGGAGCGCTTTTCGACTTGAAGGTGCTCGGTACAGACCCGTATCGCGGGGAGCCCGGTCAAGTCGGGCTGGGCGGCATGCATTCGCTATTGGACATCGCCATGATGGACATGCCGAATCCGCGCCCCTTTATGTCAACTGACCCGCGTATCCCATTGGAAGCCTTGAACAGTAACCCAAGGTTTGGCGTCCAGGAGGCGTTCGATCAGCAGTTTGCACGCGCAATCGCTGATAAAAAGGACGCGGTCGCTACGACCGTTCAGCACATGATCTCCCAACTTCTCTTAGAGGACCGAGAAAAATTCGATTTCGGGAAGCTCGAGTTTTTTTATGAGCGCACATCCAGGCTGTCGACCGGCTTCTGGGGCAGCACGCCAGATAAAAATCAACCGGAACTGTTGGTCAAGGTTGAGCTGGAAGGTCAGATAACCACCTACGAAATCGACCTGAACCGCGGCACGATTGAAGGGGTGCCGCTGTCCAGGATCACGCAACCCAAGCCAATGATTGCCAACAGGGTATTTACCGTCAATCAGGTCAAGCTCGAGGGGGCAGACAGTCGTCTGAGCACGGAGCAACCGGTAAAGGACGGCCCCTTGGATAGCTTCAATAGCGAGCGCTCCCATCGCATAGGCACAGTATTTGCCGAACACCTTGAACTCGACGACCCCGCGATAAAAGAACTGGCGCGCGGCCAGACTACCCTGGATACATTGCAGGGCGGGCCAAAACCACTGAGTAATTTCCTGTTAAATCTGATTCCTTTCAGATCAGCCGTCATCAACTTTCAGAACGGCAACTATGGCGATGGAATATTCGACCTGACACTGGATATCTTCGGGTTCCTGAGTGCCGGTGCCGCCACCGCAGGAAAATTGATCAAGATAGGCGGCTCGGCTCTTTCCACGGGCGCCAAGGGGTTAAAGGCCGTCCAGATTATCGGCGCCTCCACGCTCGGCCTGCTCAACCCCGTGAGTGGTTTGGGTGATTTGGCGGTTGGAGGCCTCAAGCTATTGGGTAAAGGCGGCAATTACCTGTTGTCCAAAGGTGCCGATGCTATCAGCGCGCTCAAGGCAGCCAGTAATACCCACGGCATAGTGGCGACGGGGACCTTCAAACTTGCAGGGCGGACTGCTGAAGGGGCCGCGGTGTTTCAAAAGGGCAAGTGGTATAGCTATAACCCTGGCACGCAACAACCGTATGGTACCGGGCTCACCGATTTCAAACCTGTAACCGTCGCGGCCAATGGTGAAATAAACAACAACTTCATAGATTGGCTGGCCACTTATGTCGCTCCCGTACCAAATGCAACCGGAGATCAGTTCAGGCAAGCCTTACAGGCAGCGCAACAAAGCAACCCAGTTGCTTACGCTCGAGGTCTTTCCGGGGTTGTCGACGATATCCCGGGCTATCACTCGAGCATGAGGGTCTCGCAGATAAAAAGCTTGGCCGTCAGCAAGGCCGGGAATCCCGAAGCCATCGGCACATTGGCCAAAGAGATAGAAAAGCGCATGGCGATCCAGAGTCTTGAGAGCTTCAAGACGTTTGAAGCGGAAGTACTGGCCGAAGGTGGCAAGGCCTACATCATGCCGCAGAACTTCTATCTCAGCCAAACTGACCTGGCGTCCAATGGTGAGTGTGCAGCCCTAGTGAATACGATGGCGCTGGCCATTCTTAACAACCGCAGGGACGCCTTCATCAATAACTTTTTCAAAGCCGCCAGGAATGCTAACGACACCAAGGTTCGGGCCTTTCGCAAAGAGCTGAACGAAATGCATCAGGTGCTCCGCGAACAGTTTCACGGTATTCAACGCGTCAGCCAAGTGCCGTATACCGACGTTGCTGCGCGTTTAAGTACCGCAAGCCCTCCCACGCTCCTGAAGATCAGCACCCAGAACCATGGGCTTCTGGCGGGCGTCACGCTCGATAAAAACAACCAGAAGGAATGGTTTTTCTTTAATCCAAACTTCGGTCTTGCAACTTTTCCAAATGAAGCCTCAATGCGAAAAGGCTTGGAAGTCTCCTTGAACAGCGGGAAGACGGCGGGCACCCTTGATCCCGTGGCGGTGACCAAAGGTGTGCCGGAGTACCACATCAGCGAATTCAGTGATGGAGACTTTGTTATGACGGTGCCCTACAACAAACCGTATGCCCTGTTTAACACCACACTTTGACTTTCGCTTGACCCCCTGGTGTCAATGGCCCGCTTGTAGCGTGTCATTGACGCATTGCCCGCTCAGCACACCGCCTCCATGCCACGCGACATTTGCCCCCTTTCCCTTCACAATGCCCCACCAATGGAACTTGCCGAGATGGCCGTGACTCAGTAGAGAACGGTCTTACAACCGACAGACACCTGCCCTTCCATTTTTCAGGAATTCCCCCTATGTGCGCTGCCCCCTCCACCATCCTTGTAGTCGAAGACGACGCCATCGTGCGCATGCTGATCGTCGATGTACTCGAAGAGTTGGAGTTCTCGGTGTTTGAGGCTGCCGATGCCGAACAGGCCCTCAAGATGGCTGAAGATGCCGACAAGCATATCGACCTGATGATGACCGATATGGGCCTGCCAGGCATGAGCGGCAAGGATCTGGCCACCCAAGTACGCGTGCTTCGCCCTAGCCTGCCGATCCTGTTCGCCAGCGGCTATGCCGAAAACATCGACGTACCCGCAGGTATGCAGGTAATTGCCAAGCCGTTCTCCATTGATCAACTGCGTGACAAGGTCAAATCGATGTTGCCTGCCGCTTGAGGGCACTGCCTCACAGGCAATGCCCACAACTGCGGCACTCAAAACCGTGAACACCCCCACATCCACTACATTCCCATCGACTGGGCACGGGCAGGGCCTGGAAAGCCGGCAGTCATATCCTTGGCGCTTTTGACGAACCGCCATGGACAGTGGCACGCAAGGCCGACGGAGTCACTCAGCTCACGTTGTTTGCAGGGATTAACGTGACGTTCGGCCAATAAAACAGGAAACTCTGGGCTTTGATCCCACGCCCTCTAAAAAGCACTCAGGAAGGACGCAACAACATGATTGGAAAACCGACGCGCCTGCTGTTGGCGAGCCTCTCGATACTCATGAGCACCGGCGCCTGGGCCGATTTCACGGCGACCCCGACTGAAGCCCGGGCCATTGCCAAGGAAGCCTACCTGTATGGCTACCCGGTAGTGGAGATGTACAAGACGCTCTACACCCAGGCCGTTGATAAAGGCGGTGCCAACTACAAGGCACCGTTCAATCATATCGGCAACACCGCCCAGGTGTTCACACCCAGGGACACCGCATTCGTCACTCCGAACTCGGACACACCCTACTCTTTCGTGTGGATGGACCTGCGCAAAGAGCCGTTGGTGCTGACCCTGCCCAAGATTGAAGACAACCGTTACTACTCGGTACAGTTGATCGATCTATACACCCAGAACATCGCCTACCTGGGCACCCGCAGCACCGGCAACAATGGTGGCCACTACATGATCGCCGGGCCGGACTGGAAAGGTCAGCAACCTGTCGACGTCGATCGCGTGATCTACAGCGAAAGCAACATTGCCTATGCGCTGTACCGCACGCAGCTGTTTGATGAAAAGGACTTGAACAAGGTCAAGCAGATCCAGAATGGCTACAAAGTGCAGCCGCTGAGTGCCTACGTGAAACAGCCTGCGCCGGCCAAAGTAGCGAAGATCGAATGGCCCAAACCCATGGCAACCATGACCGAAGGCCCGCAGCTGTTTCGCTACCTCAACTTCATGCTGGCCTTTGCCGCGCCTCAGGACAGCGAGAAAGACCTGATGACGCGCTTTGCCAGGATCGGCATCGCCCCCGGCGCGCCCTTCAAGGTCAAGGACCTGACCGCTGAACAGCGCAAAGCCCTGGAAGACGGGATTGCCGATGGCCGCGCTGAGTTCGCCGCGTTCAAGAAAGACAAAATCGACACTCACCAAGTCACCAGCAGCGACCTGTTCGGCAGCCGTGACCGCCTGAAAAACAACTACCTGTACCGCTATGCCGGCGCAAACATGGGGATTTTCGGCAACTCCACCGACGAAGCCATCTACATGAGCTACTTCGTCGACAGCGAAGGCAAACCGGCCAACGGCGCACGCCACAGCTACACCGTGCACTTTGCCAAGGACCAGCTGCCACCGGCCGAAGCGTTCTGGTCGCTGACCATGTACGACGCCAAAACCAAGCTGCTGGCGCCCAACCTCAAGAAGCGCTACCTGATCAACTCAGCGATGCTGCCCAACCTCAAACTGGACGCCGACGGTGGCCTGACCTTGGCCTTGCAGCATCACGAGCCGCCAAAGGCCGAACAGAGCAACTGGTTGCCGGCCCCGCCCGGTCCGTTTTACGCCGTACTGCGGATTTACCTGCCCAAGCCTGAGGTGGGGAATGGCCAATGGAAGCTGCCGCCACTGACCCCGCTTAAATAATGCTCGGGTGAAAGCAGCGTGCCCGTGCGCAAGGGCGGGCACGCGCCTGAAGACATCAGGCCAACAAGGGTGCTTGCGCCCTTGCCACAGTTAGTAGTCAGGGCTTTTTGAGCTTCACAAAGGACTGATGCAAGTCCGACGCCCAGCCGTCAATCACGCTTTTTACGTCATCGGCCTTCATCACCTGCGAGTCGTTGGACAACGGCTTGCCGGTGCCTTTGCGCACCACCTGGGCAATTACTTTGCCGCTGCCACCGTCGAGGAACTGCGCTTCAGTGCCCAGGGTGGTTTCCTGGTCACGAATGCCGGTGCCGGCGCTCACTGCAGCAGCCACCAGCGCCACAGGGACATACTCGTAGGGCTTGAGACTTTCGGTCTTGCTGCTGACGGCGGTAATGGCCGCGCGCACCACGATCACACCTGGGCCTGGCGCGTTGGCCAGCGGCAGCGATTTGGCCAGCTCACGCTTGAGCGCCTGGTTGTAATAGGTGTTGATGCCGTTGAGGGTGCTGTCGGGAATTTTCGCAGTAGCTTGGGGCTTGGGGTAAAACTGCGTCGGTTCGATGAACACCGCCGTGAAGTTATTCAGACTCAGCTCGGGATCAACCCAGCGCATCACCTCGGCCCCTGAAGGCGACTTCGCCTCTTTGAGGAGGCTGTAGTCCGAGAGAAAGCCTGAATATTCGTCCGGTTGCGTTACCTTGCTGGCACAGCCGACCATTGCAATTGCAACGCACAGCGTGCTGATCATTAGCCTTGATTTCATCATTGAACTCCCTGGCAGTCATCGTCGATAGCCCTGAACTGTAGGTATAGCCCACTTATCCATTGATCGAAGGCGACCTGATTGCCGATTACGAGGGTAAATTGTGGGAGCGGGCTTGCTCGCGAATGCGGTGAGTCAGTCAACACGTCCTTCTCTGACACTCCGCTTTCGCGAGCAAGCCCGGCTCCCACAAGGGTTATGTGTAGGTCTGGGGATCTAAGGGTCCAGCACACCGCCGCTGTAGCTGTCCGACAACCGTGTGCCGGTGAATTTGGCCACCACCGCCCCCTGGGCCACCCGGCGCTCACGGTGGCGTGTCACCATGCGGCCGGTTTGCGCTGCCTGCAAAAACACTTCCGAAGACGGGTCGCCAGGGCAGCCTATAATGCGCGCGAAACGCTCGCCCTCTTCTACCAGGTCACCCAGGCTTTTTTCAAACACCAGCACACCGGCACAGGGCGCGAGGACGGTTTCCATGCAGCCCATGTCCACCACTTCGCCCTGCCATTCGCTGATCGTGGCGACTTCATCAATCACGCCATTGATGCACAGCCACGCCCACAGCCCGTCGGCGTCTTGTTGCGCGAGCGCATCGCTGACATCGGCCTGCCCGCGCAATTCGACAGTCGCGGCCAAGCGCGGCGCGCCATGGTTGATGATGGTTTCTTCAAAAGAGCCGTCACCGCCTTCATCCCAGACAATCACCACCTCGACCTGCAACGCGGCCGCCAGTGCCAGGCCTTGTTCAGGCCAGAAACTGCGATGAATATAAAGGTACGGCAAGGCCTCATCGTCGGTATGCAGGTCCAGCACCAGATCGGCGTCGGACGCCAACTGCACTAAACTTTTTTGCCAGTGCGCCAGGTTGCTCGCGGGGCGTTCCATGGCCAGGGAATGATCGAACGCACGGTTGAAGTTTTGCCCGGTGGCCTCATGGAAACGCCCGAGCAATTTGCCCTGGCGAAACTGGCCAATGCCAAAGGGGTTGGCCTGGGGCACCACGGTCACACTGCCGCGCAGGCGGCCCTGGGCCTGACACGCCTGCAAGCGCGGCAGCAGTTGGTGCAGCACCAGCATTCCGGCGATTTCATCGGCGTGTACACCCGCTTGCAGGTGCACCTTGGGGCCACTGCCGTCGCCTTCAAAGCGCCAGGCGCCGATGTGCAGTGTGTTGCCGGCATCGCCTGGCACCTGCCACGAAAGGTCTTTTGCCATGCCTTGCCCTCCTCTGATCATTTAATCGCTAGAGATTGAACACACGTTCAATTAACCTGAGCACCCTGGTCTTTTATCAAAGGCATGCCCGTGACCATCGACCCTCCCAAACTGCGCCGCGCCGACCCCGATGAACGCCGCGACTTATTGGTTGCCGCGACCCTTACCTGCCTGGCCCGTGACGGCCACGCCGGGATTTCCGTGCGCCGCATTGCCGCCGAAGCCGGCGTTTCGGTGGGTTTGCTCAACCACCATTTCGGCAGCATCGACGCATTGATCGCCGAGACTTACCACAAGCTCGCCAATGAGCTGACCAGCGCGTTATGGGCGCAAGTCGAGCTGGCCGAAGGCGCCGCTGCGCGCCTGGACGCGTTTCTTAGCGCGTCGTTTTCGCCACGGGTGATGGACCCCGACCTGCTCGGCGTGTGGGTGGTGTTCTGGAGCCTGATCCGCCACTCGCCCCACGTAAACCAGTCCCACGAAAACAGCTACCGCGCCTACCTGGCGCTGATCCAACAGCTGCTGGACGACCTGGCCCGCAGCGAAAACCTGCTGATCCACGACAGCCACCTGGCCGCCATTGGCCTATCGGCGATGCTCGACGGGCTCTGGCTCGAGGGGTGTCTGAACCCCGGTACTTTCAGCCCCGCCAACAGGCTGCACATCTGTCGTTGCTGGGTACAGGGGTTGCGTTACGGAGCATTCGGCGCCGACCACATCTTGTGATTCCGAGTGGCGGGCGCTGAGCATGGCCAGGGTGCCGCTGACCGCGATCAACACGGCGCCGATGATCAGCGACACATCCATTGACGTGCCCCAGATCAGGCTCGAGAGCAAAAACGCCCAGATCAACCCGGTGTATTCGAACGGCGCCAGCAAGGTCGCCGTGGCCCGGCGGAAACTCGCAAACAACAGGAACTGACCTATGCCGCCGACCAGACCTGCGGCCAGCATCCCCAACCAGGCCGGGGTCGGCGCTGGCGTGTGGGTCCAGGGCAAGGTCAGCGCCATACAAACCACGAACACCACATTGGTGATCAGCATCTGCTCCAGCACCGAGGTTGCCGGGTCGACCTGGCGCAGCTGGATATAGGTGAACGCCCAGCACAACGCGGCCGCCAGGGTCAGCGCGATAGGCACTGGATCGAGCATGTTGCTGGGGCGACAAGCGATCACCACACCCACAAACCCGATGATCAGCGCCACCCATTGCCCACGGCTCGCACGTTCCTTGAGGATCAGCGCAGCCAGCAGCGTGACCATGACCGGCGCGGAGAAATACAAGGTGGTCATTTCCGCCAGGGTCAGGTCCTTGGCGGCGGTGTAATACAACAACCACGCCAGCAGCGAGAGCAGCCCACGAATGATCAGCAGCTTGCGGCTCACCGAGCTCCACGCCCGACGCAACAAGCCCATGCGCCCGGCGATCACGCACGCACCGACCACCACCAGGCTGCGCCAGAACAGAATGCTGAACACCGAATAATCGGCCACCAGCCATTTGATCACCGCGTCCTGCAACGCCAGAAACGCGTAGGCCAATGAGCACAGGGCAATCCCTTGCAGCGCGCCGTCCTGTTTCATCCCGCCGACCTGCGCAGCGGCGTGCCGCGCCGTTCGGCGATGGCGTAGACGCCCTCGATGAGGAAGGTCAGGCACAGGTAAACACCGGCCACCAACAATAAGGGTTGATAGATCTGCAAGGTCTGCGCACGTACGACGTTAGCCGCGCCCAGCAGGTCGACCACGGCAATGGTCGATGCCAGCGCGGTGGATTTGAGCAGCATCACCGTCTCACCGGCCAAGGTCGGCAACAGCAGACGCATCGCCCGTGGCAAGCGCACCCGCAGCAGGGCCTGGCGCGGGGTCATACCAAATGCCGAAGCGGCTTCCATCTCGCCCTTGGGCACCGCCAGCAGGCCACCGCGAATCACTTCACCGACGTAGGCGCCCACCGACAACACCAGGGCGAACACGATGTACCAGTAGCCGTCACGCAGGAACGGCCACAAAAAACTGCCGCGGATCATCGGGAACTGGGCAAACAGGCTGCCCAGGCCGTAGTAGAAAATGTAGATCTGGATCAGCAGCGGCGTACCGCGCAGCACACTGGTGTAGGCCAGCGCACCGCGCGCCAGCCATTTGCGCCGTGATAACCGCGCCAGAGCCACCAGCACCGCGAGGGCAAAACCCAGCACGGCGCTGATCAACAGCAATGACAAGGTGGTCTGCAAGCCCTTGGCGATCAGCCCGGCGTAGTAACTTATCCACTCAGGCATGCGCGCCTCACTCGACAACCGGCATCCAGCGACGAATACGTCGTTCCAGGCGTCCGGACAGGTAGTTGGAAGCCAGCGTCACCAGGTAATACAAGGCGGCGGCCGTGAGGTAGAACAGCAAGTAATGACGGGTGGAACCCGCCGCCTGCTTGGCGGTGTACAGCAGCTCATTGGTACCGACCACGCTGATCAAGGCACTGTCCTTGATCAAGTTGATCCACAGGTTGGACATCCCCGCCAGCGCATACGGCGCCATGATCGGCAAGGTCACCCGGCGAAACAGGCCAACGCCGCTCAAGCCGAAGGCCCGCGCCGCTTCGATCTGGCCGTGGGGAATCGCCAGGATTGCCGCGCGGAAAATCTCTGACGCATAGGCGCCCTGTACCAGCCCCAATACCAGGATCGCCACCAACGGCCCGCTGATGTTGACCTGGGCAAAACCCAGCCACAGCATCAACGCGTTGAGGCCCATGGAGCCTGCGTAATACAGCAGCAGGATCAGCAGCAGTTCCGGCACCGCGCGAAACACCGTGGTGTAACCGCGCATCAGCAGCGCAATCGGGCGCGGCGCGCTGAGCTTGGCGCAGGCCACCACCAGGCCGATCAGCAAGCCCACGGCAAACGCGCCAACGGAGATTTGCAGGGTCATCCATAACCCTTTGAGCAGTGCGTTGCCCCATCCTTGGTCACCAAAGCTGAGGAGATCGAGCATTATTCGGTCTTCTGGGCGATTTGCTGATAGGGGCTGTCACAGGTCTTGCTCACAAAGGCCGGCGTGTCACCGCGCTTGCACGGGCTGACCGACAGGCCGAAATAGTGCTGGGACAAGTCGTCATAGTCCTTGCTCACCAGCAGTTCGCCGATGGCTTTGTCCAGGCGTGCCTTGAGCGCGGTGTCTTCCTTGCGCAAACCAGCGCCGACGCCACGCCCGATGATCGGGTCGTAGGGCACGCTGGCGATATGCGCCAGGCCGCTGGCTTCCGGGGTCTTGACCATCATGGCGATGGCGGTGTCGTCGGCCATCATGTAGTCGATACGCCCGGCGATCAGGTCGGCATTCGCCGACTCCTGGGTGTCGTAGTACTTGAGGTCAGCGATGTTTTCGTAGTACTTCTTCAGGTAGTTGGCGCTGACCGTGGAGATCTGCACGCCGATCAACTTGCCCTTGAGGCCTTCGGGGGTGATGTCCACCGTAGCGCCTTTGGGGCCTGCCACGCCCAGCAGTGAATCGTAATAGGCGCGGCTGAAGGCGATTTGTTTTTCACGTTCATCGGTGACCGACATCGAGGAGAAAATCACGTCGATTTTCTTCGCCAGCAACGACGGAATGATGCCGTCCCACGCCACTTCCTTGATCTGACATTCGGCTTTCATGCCTTCACACAGCTTGTGGATCAGGTCCACTTCAAAGCCCGACCACTGGCCGTTACCGCCTTTTACGGTGAACGGCGGATAGGGTTCGGCCGCCACCGCGAACACGATGGGTTTTTCTGCCGCCAGGGTAAAACCTGCGGTCAACATCAACACTGCACTGCCCAACCACGTTGCCATGCGTTTGCATTTCATGATTTGCCCCGTCTTTTTCTGGAGTTAGCGAGTTTGATGCGCGTTGACGAACTGTCGGCAACGCTCACTGCGTGGGTCGAGGAAAACCGCGTCCGGCGTGCCGGTTTCTTCGATCAAGCCTTGGTGCAGAAAAGCCACTTTGGAGGACACATCCCGGGCGAAGGCCATTTCATGGGTGACCAGGATCATGGTGCGGCCTTCTTCGGCCAGGGAGCGGATCACACGCAGCACTTCGCCCACCAGTTCGGGGTCGAGGGCTGAGGTGGGTTCGTCGAACAGCATGACTTTGGGGCGCATGGCCAACGCGCGGGCAATCGCCACACGCTGCTGTTGGCCTCCGGACAGGAACGCCGGGAATTCATTGCGTTTGGCGGCCAGGCCAACGCGGTCGAGCAAGGCTTCGGCGCGCTCGATGGCCTCGGCACGGCTTTCGCGCAGTACCTGGGTGGGCGCTTCGATAAGGTTTTCGAGGACGGTGCGGTGCGGCCACAGGTTGAAGTTCTGGAACACCATGCCCAGGGTCGAGCGGATGCGTACCAATTGCTTGGCATCGGCGACCAGCGGCGCGCCGGGCATGCCGTAGTTGAGCTTGATGCTTTCACCGTCGACATGGATGCTGCCCTGGTCGGGCACTTCAAGCATGTTGATGCAGCGCAGCAAGGTGCTTTTGCCTGAGCCGCTGGCGCCGATCAGCGAAATCACCTCACCTTCGTTGGCCGTGAGCGAGATGCCTTTGAGCACTTCGATATTGCCGAAGCGCTTGTGCAGGTCGATCACCTCAATCATCTTGCGCGCTTCGACAGGCGGCAGCACGTCGATCTCAGGCGTCGGCGCCACACGCGGCTCACCGGCCAGCTTGGCGACGAACCTGGCGATACGCTGGCAGGCTTCGGCCAGGCGTGCTTCGCCCAAGGTGAACGACAGCCGCACAAACCCTTGCGCCGGCTCGCCAAACGCCGCGGCATCCAGCACCGAAACACCCGCCTCGCGGAACAGGCGCCAGGCAAAATCCAACGACCCCAGGCCCGTGCCACGCACGTCTACCAGCACAAACATCCCGGCTTGCGGCGCTTGTACCTTGATGCCCGGGCACGCACTCAGGCCGGCCACGACCAGGTCACGGCGGCGCCGGTAGATGTCGCGCATGCCCACCGTCACTTCGTCATGGGCCAGCACGGCTGCTGTGGCGGCTTCCATCACAAAACCCGGCAAGCCGTAGAGCATGCTCAGCACCAGGGTTTCGGCGTGGGCGATCATTTCCGGCGAGGCGATCAACCAGCCGGTTCGCCAGCCGGTCATGGCGTGGGATTTGGACAGGCTGCCAATCACGATGCAGCGCTCGGCCATGCCGGGTAACGCGGCGAGGCTGTGGTATTGGCCGTCAAACACCAGGCTTTCGTAGACCTCATCCACCACCACCCACAGGTCGTGGGCGGTGGCCAGGTCGGCTATCGCTTGCAGTTCCTGCGGGTTGAGCACCACGCCGGTGGGGTTATTGGGGTTGGAGAAGAAGATGGCGCGGCTGCGCGGGGTGATGGCGGCAGCCAGGCGTTGTGCATCCAGGCGAAACCCGGACTCCGGCGAGCACGGTACGCGCACCAGGGTGGCGCCACTGGCTTTGAGCGTGGCTTCGTAGGTGACGTACATCGGGTCGAGCACCAGCACTTCATCACCGGCTTGCAGCAGGCACAGGGAACTGATGAACAACGCGTTCTGTGCGCCGGGCACGATGATCACGTTGTCGGCGTTTAGTGAGCATGCCAGGGTCTTGCTGTAGCGCGCCGCCACAGCCTCGCGCAGGGCGGCGCGGCCGGGGATTTCGGTGTAGTGCGTGTCACCGCTGTGCAACGCGCTGACTGCGGCTTCGGTGATGAAGGCCGGCGTGGCGAAATCGGGGTCGCCGACGCTGAGGATGATGATGTCTTCGCCCTGGCTGGCAGCCTGGAACGCGGCGTGGTGGATGTCCCAGGCGGCGACGCCCTGCCCTGCAATTCGTTCGACGAAGGGGGAAAACCGCATGCCAGAGCCTCTCGTTCAAGAAGAAAAAGCGCGAACCCGGTTGTGTGCAAACGGGTGGATGCGGTCAACATAGTGCAAACTGAACAGTCGTTCAATGGGTATGTTTGAGGGGGTGTCGTTTATCGAGTGAACAGGTCGTGAATAACATTTGCGGGGGGAGTTTGAGTGTGGCGGATGAGTGCATACCCGTTATTGGGGTAACGGCGGCTAAGGGTTGCGCCCTGACGGCGGTTCACCTTGGCAACAGCAGAGCTGCACGCGATCAAATGTGGGGGCTGGCTTGTCGAGCCAGCTCCCACACTTGGAGCAGCAGGCAGATCAGATCAGATCAGATCAGATCAGGATAAAAATCAGCGCCAACCCAGCGAAAATCGCCCATTTTTCCAGGTAATACCGCGCACGATTACGCTTTTTCAGTTCCTTGCCACGCAAACGAATCTTGTACAACCGCGTAAACGCGCGGTTCAAACCACCGGTCTTGTCACCCTCATCATTAGGCGAACCCGCAGCCGCCATTACATTACGACTGAACCAACGGTTAAACGCCGCCGCCCAGCGGTACTTCATCGGGCGCTCAATGTCACAGAACAGAATGATGCGGTTCTGCTGCGTAGTGTTTTCCGCGTAGTGAATGTAAGTCTCGTCAAACATCACCGGCTCACCGTCCCGCCAGTAGTAACTCTCGCCATCCACATTGATGTAGCAACCCGGATCGTTCGGCGTGTCCAAGCCCAGGTGGTAACGATAAGAGCCTGCATACGGGTCACGGTGGCGCACCAGCTTGGAGCCCGGCGGCAACTCGGCAAACATCGCCGCCTTGATCGAGCCAATGCCTTGCACCAGCTCAGTGGTACGCGGGCACAGCTTCATCGCCGAAGGGTGACTGTCGCCGTACCACTTAAGGTAAAAGCGCTTCCAGCCCGACTTGAAAAACGAGTTGAAACCCACGTCATTGTATTGGTCCGAGCGCTTGATCTCGCCCGCGCGCATCAGGTTCTGACCTTCCTGGCGGATTTCCTCCCAGTGCTCCTGCAGCGGGCTCAGGTCCGGAAAGTCGCTGGGCGACAGAAACGGACGGCTTGGCTGCCTGGAAAACAAGTAGAGGAAACAGTTGATCGGCGCAAGGAACGTCGAGTGATCGCTAAGCTGGCGACCCAGCTTGTGTCGCACTCTGCCACGCAGGTGAACATACGCAATGGAGGCAACGTAGAGAACAACAATGATGAGTTTCAAGGGATTCGTCACAAGTTAGAAGAGAACAGGCTGCTCCTGCATGCCCACAACGGCCGAGGATAAATAAGCAGCACCTGAAATCACGATTACATAGTGGCGGCTGGCCGGACGAGTCACTTCCTAAACCACGCCTTAGACCTTTATTTAGCCACAGTTTGTAACCAAAGGTTAACTAAGAATTGTGAAAAGCTGTCTACGCAACGCGTAGGACTCACGTGCGCCTGCCTGGATGCAAGCCCAGAGTGAGGCTATTTACAGCGCAGGCGGTTGCGCTGGCAACCCACAAAAAACTCGGCACCCAACCAGGTTCAATCCCCTTTCAGTTATCATCGCGCCAATCAATCTCCAGCAAAAGGAACTTGCATGAAACTTCAACCAGACCCGGACTTCACCGCGCTTCAGGGCGCCTGGGAGCAGACTTCCCTGGAAGACAGCGGCGTACTCAACCCTGCGGACGCACACAGCGCGCCAGGCGCCATTACCACGATTGAGGGTGATCAGTTCGAAGTCCGAACCGTCGCTGGCAACGTATTGCTGGCTGGCCGGTTTTCCCTGGACAGCAGCACCACGCCCAAACGTATTACCTGGGTAGATTCCATGGGCGATGACGCCGGCAAAGCGTTACCCGCCAGTTATCGCCTCGAAGGCGATAATTTTGTGTTTATCGCAGCGGATGAAGGCATGCCCCGCCCAACGGTCTTCAGCACCGGGCCAGGGCAAACCATGCGCGCCTTCGTGCGCCGCACCTGAAAACCGCATGCCATCCGAAACGCCGACATGCTTTTCACACGGTGTTTACTTCCTGGCCTTTAGCGTAAGGCCACCTACTCCAGTGAATCACTTGGCCCGCCTCTTCTGTCGCGGGCCTTTTTTTGTGCGCGAAAAACCCGCTCAAACAGCGCGCTTGATGGCCGTCAGGGTGAAACACAACGGCAATTGGGCCGACTGGTGCTCGTACTGGTCATACAGCTCCTCGCGGTTGGAGTGCGGATACTCCTGCAGATGCTCGATCTGCAAGTGCGCCGCAATCGCCGCGGTGACGACGCTGCCCAGGGTATGCACATACCAGTAGGACGTCGGCCCAGGCACCTCTGTCAGCCCTTCATACACAATTGACGCCTGCAACACGAACGGATCGCGTTGAAAATACGAGCTGTCGGGCAAAAACGGGTTGCTGGCCTGAGGGTCGAAGACTTCCAGGAAAGGGTGAGTCTCGTAGATCACCAGGGTGCCGCCGGGCTTGAGGGTACTGGCCACGTGCTGCATGAACAGCGCCACATCCGGCATCCAGCCGAGTACGCCAATCGTCACCAAGGCAATATCGAACCGGCCAAGCAAACGCTCAGGCAGGTGATGGATATCGGCTTCGATGAATTGCGGGTTATGCGGGGAAATATCAGCCAACTCCCGAGCTTGCGCCAGAAAGGCTGTCGATTGATCGACACCCACCACCTCGCGCGCGCCCAGGCCAAACAGCGACAGGCTTTCACGCCCGTTGTTACAGCCGACTTGCACCACCGACTTGCCGGCAACGCCGACAGTTTGCAACAACGCGGTGATGGTGGGATCGAGGCAGGAAAAAGCCGGCTCAACGACTGATTGCAGCAAGGTATTCCAGGTCGCAGTATCTTTGTGCAGCGCGGCAGAGGCGTCCCAGGCGGCCTTATTATCGGCGATTGCCTGTTGGGCTGAGGGCATGTCCATTGCGTCTCCAGGGAGTCATTTCAGCGGGCTACGGAAAATAATCCAAACGCCCGTCAGATGAAACCCTCAGCGGCAGCGAAACTTCTGTTCAGGCCCACGGGTCACTAGCCCAATGAGTGTCCAGCCCCTGAACACCCTTTGCGAAGACAACGCCGTGGCCAATCACTCTGACTTGCGTAATACCTTGTCCCTGGACAGCCTCAATTTTTTCCTGGCCGATGTGCGCGACGGCCTCGGGCCTTACCTGGCGATTTACCTGCTGGCCGTGCACAAATGGGACCCGGCCAGCATCGGCGTGGTCATGACCCTGGCGGGCATCGCCGCACTGGTCACCCAAGGCCCGGCGGGCGCGCTGATCGACCGCACACGCAGCAAGCGCGCGGTGATTGCGGCGGCTGCCATCCTGGTGACCATCAGTTGCCTGATGCTGCCATTTGTCAGCGCCTTCAGTTGGGTGGCCTTGACCCAGGCCGCCAGTGCCGTGGCCGCCTCGGTGTTTGCACCGGCCATATCGGCCATTTCCCTCGGAATTACCGGGCCACGCGCCTTCACCCGCCGAACGGGGCGCAACGAAACCTTCAACCACGCCGGCAATGCTGTGGCAGCGCTGCTGGCCGGCGGCCTGGCGTACCTGTACGGCCCGGTGGTGGTGTTTTACTTGATGGCCTTTATGGCGTTGGCCAGTATCGTGGCCGTGAGCTGCGTGTCGGCCAAGGCGATTGACCATGAAGTCGCCAGGGGCTTTGACCCGGCCCACCACAGCGATCACGAACAACCGTCCGGTGTGAAAGTCCTGCTGGCCAACCGGCCGCTGCTGATATTCGCCATCTGCTGCGCCCTCTTCCACCTGGCCAATGCGGCGATGCTGCCGTTGGTCAGCCAGAAGCTCGCGCAGATCAACCTGCAGATGGCCACGCCGCTGACCTCGGCGTGCATCGTCGCCGCGCAGTTGGTGATGGTGCCGATGGCCTGGCTGGTGGGGTTCAAGGCCGATGTGTGGGGTCGCAAACCGCTGCTGCTCGCAGGTTTCCTGATCCTGCCACTGCGCGGCGTGCTCTACACCTTGTCCAGTGATCCTTACTGGCTGGTGGCGGTACAGATGCTCGACGGCATCGGCGCGGGGATCTTTGGCGCGCTGTTCCCGGTGATCGTCAAGGACCTTACCCAGGGCACCGGGCGTTTTAATGTGAGCCTCGGCGCGCTGTCCACGGTGTTTGGCCTGGGTGCGGCGTTGAGTAGCAGCCTGGCCGGTTTCGTGGTGCAACAGGCCGGCTACAACGCGGCATTCCTGACCCTGGCAGGCGTGGCGGCCGTGGCTTTGGCGCTGTTATGGCTGGCGATGCCGGAGACCTTGGAGAAACCATCGTTCGCCTGCCATACAACTGTCGCCTGACATATGCGACAATGCGCGCCAAATTCCAACACACAGCCAAAATTTTCTGCTCAGCGACCGGGTTTCGCGCCTTGATGTCGCTGTTGACGCATGCCTGAAGGCTCCTGCCGCCACGCTCGCAACTCATTGATAGGTAAAGTAATTGATCTCCACAGCTAACATCACCATGCAGTTCGGCGCCAAGCCGCTCTTTGAGAACGTCTCGGTCAAATTCGGCGCCGGCAACCGTTATGGTTTGATCGGTGCCAACGGTTGCGGCAAGTCGACCTTCATGAAAATCCTTGGCGGCGACCTCGACCCGTCCGGCGGCCAGGTCATGCTGGAGCCAAACGTGCGCCTGGGTAAACTGCGCCAGGACCAGTTCGCCTACGAAGAATTCACCGTACTCGACACCGTGATCATGGGCCACGAAGAGCTGTGGCGGGTCAAGGCTGAGCGTGACCGCATCTACTCGCTGCCGGAAATGAGCGAAGAAGACGGCATGGCCGTTGCCGAGCTGGAAACCGAATTCGCCGAGATGGACGGCTACACCGCCGAGTCCCGCGCCGGTGAACTGCTGCTGGGCCTGGGTATTCCGCTGGAGCAGCACTTTGGCCCGATGAGCGAAGTCTCGCCAGGCTGGAAACTGCGCGTATTGCTGGCCCAGGCGCTGTTCTCCGATCCTGAAGTGCTGTTGCTCGACGAACCGACCAACCACTTGGACATCAACACCATCCGCTGGCTGGAAAACATCCTGACCCAGCGTTCCAGCCTGATGATCATCATCTCTCACGACCGTCACTTCCTGAACAGCGTGTGCACCCACATGGCTGACCTGGACTACGGCGAGCTGCGCCTGTTCCCGGGCAACTACGACGAGTACATGACCGTGGCGACCCAGTCCCGCGAGCAGCTGCTGTCGGACAACGCCAAGAAGAAGGCGCAGATCTCCGAACTGCAATCCTTCGTCAGCCGCTTCTCGGCCAACGCCTCGAAAGCCAAGCAAGCCACGTCCCGCGCCAAGGCGATCGATAAGATCCAGCTGGCCGAGGTCAAGCCGTCGAGCCGTGTGAGCCCGTTCATCCGTTTCGAGCAGAACAAGAAGCTGCACCGCCAGGCTGTCATGGTCGAAAAAATGGCCAAGGGCTTCGACGGCAAGCCGCTGTTCAAGGACTTCAGCTTCCAGGTTGAAGCCGGCGAGCGCGTGGCGATCATCGGCCCGAACGGTATCGGCAAGACCACCCTGCTGCGCACCCTGGTCAACGAACTGACCCCGGACGCCGGCAGCATCAAGTGGACCGACGCCGCAGAGCTGGGCTACTACGCCCAGGACCACGCCCATGACTTCGAAGACGACGTGACCCTGTTCGACTGGATGGGCCAGTGGACCCAAGGCGAGCAGATGATCCGTGGCACCCTGGGCCGCATGCTGTTCTCCAACGACGAGATCCAGAAGTCGGTGAAGGTGATTTCCGGTGGTGAGCAAGGCCGCATGCTGTTCGGCAAGCTGATCCTGCAAAAGCCGAACGTGCTGATCATGGACGAACCCACCAACCACTTGGACATGGAATCCATCGAAGCGCTGAACCTGGCGCTGGAAAACTACCCGGGCACGCTGATCTTCGTCAGCCACGACCGTGAGTTCGTATCGTCCCTGGCCACCCGCATCATCGAGTTGAGCGCCACCGGCGTGATCGACTTCAGCGGCACCTATGACGACTACCTGCGCAGCCAAGGCGTGGTGTTCTAAGCACCCGCGGCTAGCCGGCTTGTTGTGGCGAACCCGCTTGCTGTGGCGAGCAGGCTTGCCCTGCGCTGGGCTGCGAAGCAGCCCCAATAAAAAACACCGCGTTCTGCCAGGCAAAACGCGGTGTTTGGTTTTAGGGCCGCTGCGCAGCCCAGCGCAGGGCAAGCCTGCTCGCCACATCGAGCCTGTTCACCACAATAGAGCGGCTTATGATGACGGGCCTCTTCAGCAAAACCCGTTAGCCAGCTTCCTTTTCCCCCACGCCCTTGCCATCATGCCCTCACCGCCCGCCAGCGAATGAGTGACCATGCCTGCCGCCGCCCCCAACTCCCTGTCGATCACCCTGCAGATCGTCTCCATTGTCTTCTACACCTTTATCGCGTTTATCTGCATCGGCCTGCCAATTGCGGTGATCCCAGGCTATGTGCATGAACAACTGGGCTTCAGCGCCGTAGTCGCCGGGGTCACCATCGGCTCGCAATACCTGGCCACCCTGCTCAGCCGCCCGATGGCTGGGCGCATGTCGGATAACGTCGGCACCAAACGCGCCATTGTGTTGGGTTTGGCCGGCATCCTGGTCAGTGGCGTGCTGACATTTTTCGCAACCTTGCTTGAAAGCATCCCCGCCGTGAGCCTTGGGGTGTTGATCGTCGGCAGGCTGTTGCTCGGCGTGGCCCAAGGCCTGATCGGCGTTGGCACCATCAGTTGGTGCATGGGCGCGGTCGGTGCCGAACACACGGCGCGCTCGATATCCTGGAATGGCATTGCGTCCTACGGCGCCATCGCGATTGGCGCGCCGCTGGGCGTGATGATGGTGGCCGATTATGGCTACACCAGCCTGGGCATCGCGCTGTCCGTGTTGGCCGCCTTGGGCCTGGTGTTGATCCGCAATAAACCGTCGGTGCCGGTGGTGCGTGGCGAGCGGCTGCCATTCTGGTCGGTGTTCGGGCGCATCGCGCCGTTTGGCGCCAGCCTGTGCCTGGCGTCTATCGGCTACGGCACGCTGACCACCTTTATCACCCTGTATTACCTCAACCGTGGCTGGGTCGGTGCGGCGTACTGCCTGACGGTGTTTGGCGTGTGTTTTATCTTGTCGCGCCTGGTGTTTATCTCCGCCATCAGCCGCTTCGGCGGGTTCAGCGCGGCGATTGCCTGCATGACCATCGAGACCGTCGGCCTGACCCTGTTGTGGCTGGCGCCCTCCACCGGTGTGGCGCTGATCGGCGCCGGGCTGACCGGCTTCGGTTTGTCGCTGGTGTACCCGGCGCTCGGCGTGGAGGCCATCAAGCAAGTGCCCAACAGCAGCCGTGGCGCGGGGCTGAGTGCGTATGCGGTGTTTTTTGATCTGGCCCTGGCGATTGCCGGGCCATTGATGGGCGCCGTGGCACTGAACCTCGGCTATGGCTGGATCTTCTTCTGCGCCGCGCTGCTGTCGGTCACGGCCCTGTGCCTGACCGTGCAGCTCAAGCGCCGCGCTTACTGATCAGCGGTCTGCAAACCGGCGCGGGTCGACTGACCCAGGGTATGCACGAAGAAGCGCCCCGCCTCCGAGATCAGGTCGCGGTGGATGCCTTCGCGGTCGACACCGTCGGCATCCGTGCAAATCGCCGGCATGGCCAGCAGTTGGTCGCTGTCACACGGCGCCATGAACACAAAGTGCCCGGCCCCGGCCAATAGTTTGAAATCCGGCGGCTGCGGCAGTTTGCGCGCCAGGGCAGCGGCGTTCTTGTCCACGGCCACCAGCTTGTCGCCGTCGCCACTGTAGAGCAGCACCGGCACGTGCACATCGGCCAACGTGTGGCGGCCAAACATCAGGCTCAACGGCGCCATCAGCATCAAGGCGTGAATACGCGGGTCGGCTTGCGGCTGCAGGTCTTCACGGTCGACCACCAGCTCACCTTTGGTGGTGCAGGCGTCGCGGTCTTCCGGGCGCTCCTGGCAATAGCGGCGCAGGCGGTCGAAGTCCGGCTTGGCCCCGGCCAGGATCAGCGCGGTTTCGCCACCGGCTGAGTAACCGATAACGCCCACCTGGTCGATATTGACGAACGGCGACAGCATCGTATCCCCGAGCGTGGCGGTAATCGCTGCGGAAATCTGGATCGGCCGCCCGTACAGGTTGCTCACCGTGCCCAGGCGGCTGTGATCCTTGTAGTTGTCGCCGGGATGCAAAACGGCCACCACCACAAACCCTTTGCGCGCCAGCGAAGTGGCCAGGTCGTGCAGCGCCAGCGGTGTACCGGTGTTGCCGTGGGACAACATCAGCATCGGGAAACGCCCGATGGCCACTTTGGAATCCTGGGTGGCAGCCACGTGGTAGGGACCCAACTGCGTGGAATGCTCGTCATCGGTGGACGGATAGAACGCGATGGCGTTCATCGGCTGCTGATCCAGCGGGTCGAGAAAACTCATGCGATGAAAGCCCACACTCCAATGCGGGTGCGGCGCCGGGGCAGCGTGCACTGAAATCAGGCCACCGAGCAGGGAAAGAACCAAAACAGCACAAAGACGCATCATGGGGATGTCCACCTTTGCTGCGCGACCACGTTCAACACCCGCGGCATGTCGGTTTGAAAAGTCCATGGGCCAAGGCACTCGCTCCGGGTGATAAACCCATGCGTGCATAACCTGGGCCAAAGTAATGACAGCGGGTAAACGAAAAAACTCCGTACTCCGGTCGCGTTCAGGCGATCAGAATACAGAGTTTAGGCGCCCCGGTTCAGATTGGAACCGAACAGAGGCGAACTTTACACAAGCCTTACGCGGCGGCGAACAATTGTTCGTTGATCACTACGTTGGCGTCGCTCAGGGCCTTGCTGCGAACTTCTTCACCGTACGCCAGGCCTTGGGCGCGGACAAATTCGATATCAGTGATGCCGAGGAAGCCAAACACCAGTTTCAAGTAATCCTCGTGCCCCACATTGCTCGCCTGGCCCGCATGCAGACCGCCAGCGGTGGAAACAATGATCAGCTTCTTGCCGCCGCACAGGCCTTCAGGGCCGGCTTCGGTGTAACGGAAGGTTTGGCCGGCCACGGCAATACGGTCGATCCAGGCCTTGAGCTGGGACGGCACCGAGAAGTTGTACATCGGCGCACCGATGACTACAGCGTCGGCGGCGATGAATTCAGCCAGGGACGTAGCGCTCAGTTCGGCCTCGTGTTTTTGTACGGCGTCGCGCAATTCGGCAGCGGTGCCCAGGGCGCCCAGGGTCAGGCCGGAAAAGTGGCTGATGCCTTCGGCAGCCAAGTCACGATAGGTCACTTCCACACCTGGCTCAGCCGCTTGCCAGGCCTTGACCACACCAGCGCTGAGCTGACGCGAAGCCGAGTTGTCGCCGAGGATGCTGGAATCGATATGCAACAGTTTCATGCGGGTTCTCCAAGTGAGGATCGCGGCTGGGCGATCGAATGAAGTTAATCCTACACATGAACCCAATAGTCGATTAGACGGCACAAATGTGATTGTTCGTCCTGCCAGCAGGACAATCAGCTCGCCAACTCAGTGCGAAGACACATAAATCGATGCCGACGTAGGCGCCGGCAGCGCATAGGTGCGTTTCATCCACTGAATCTCCTCCTGGGGCGTACGCCCGAACAAGCGCTTGAACTCTCGGCTGAACTGCGAGGCACTCTCATAGCCCACCTGAGCACACGCCGTGGCGGCAGTGATGTCGTTGCGCAGCATCAGCAAACGCGCCTGGTGCAGGCGCGTGGACTTGAGGTATTGCATCGGTGAGGTGTCGGTGACCGTGCGAAAGTGCGCATGAAAACTCGGCACGCTCATCATCGCCTCGCGCGCCAACGCTTCCACGTCCAGGTGCTGGTGGTAGTCCCCATGAATCTTGCGGATTGCGCGTGCCACCTTGCCGAACTGGCCTTGGCGGTTAAGCGCGGCGCGCATCGAACCGCCCTGCTCGCCTGTAAGGATGCGGTAGTAGATCTCGCGCATCAGCGCGGGGCCGAGAACCTGTGCCTCCATCGGCGCACTCATGGCTTCGAGAAACCGCAGCAGCGACTCACTGAGTTTGTCGTCCATGGGCGAGGAATACATGCCGCGCGGCTTGGCTTCGAGCAATTCGGGAAACGCATCCAGCGCCAACATCAATTCGGCGGCGAGGGTGAAATCCAGGCGCAAGTACACCGCCAGCATCGGCTCTGCTTCGCTGGCCTCGGTTTCCATGGTGAACGGCACCGGCACCGACACCACCAGGTAATGCTGGGCGTCGTACAGGTAAATCTCTTCACCCAGGTAACCGCGCTTGCGCCCCTGGCAGACGATCACGATGCCGGGGTCGTACAGCACCGACACCCGGTGCAGCGGCCGATTTGAGCGCAGGAAACGCACATCCTCCAGAGCGCTCAGGTTATAGCCTTCGACAGGCGCCAAGCGCCCCATCAGCTCGATGATTTTTTGGGTGCGGCCCATGGCGCATGGCTCCTGGCGAAAACAGCACGGTACTGCGCAAACACCGATATGGCTATGCACTCATAGGAATAGGCAATCAGCACATTGGAATGGATATTCGCTCAAACCGCAGTGTTCCGTAGCCTGAAACAGCACTTTCAGCCTTCGGAGTTTGCCCATGCTTATCGTCTACAACCCTGCCACCGGCGAAGAAATCGGCCGTGTGACCAAGCACACCTCAGCCCAGGTCAAGGCCGCCGTTGACCGCACCTGCGCCGCCTTCCCCGAATGGTCCGGCAAACTCGCCAAGGAGCGCAGCGACATTCTGCGCCGCTGGCACGACAGCGTTAAGGCGGACAAGGAGGCCTTCGCCGAACTGCTGTGCCGTGAAAACGGCAAGTGCCTGAGCGAAGCCCGAGGTGAAATCGACTATGGCCTGGGCTTTATCGAGTGGTACGCCGAAGAGGCCAAACGCGTTTACGGCGACACCATTCCCACCCACGACCGCAATGCCAATGTCATGGTGACCAAAGAAGCCATCGGCCCCGTAGCGGCCATTACGCCGTGGAACTTCCCGTTCATGATGATCACCCGCAAAGTCGCCACGGCCCTGGCCGCCGGCTGCACCATGGTGATCAAGCCCGCCGAAGACACACCGCTCACCGCCCTCAAGCTGCTGGACTACGCACGCAAGGCCGGTATTGAAGCCGGTGTGCTTGAAGTGGTGGTGGGTGATCCCAAGGAGATCGGCCTGATCCTCACTGGCGACCCACGTATCCGCAAGATCTCGTTCACCGGCTCCACCGGTGTGGGCAAATTGCTCGCAGCGCAGTGCGCGGCGACTATCAAGAAGATGACCCTGGAGCTGGGCGGCAATGCGCCGTTTATTGTGTTTGAGGACGCCAACCTGGATGAAGCGGTAAAAGGACTGGTCGGCGCCAAACTGCGCAACTCGGGCCAGGTGTGCATCTCGCCGAACCGGATCTTTGTGCAGCAGAGCATTCTCGAAGACTTTATCGAACGCATGAAGGCTGCCGTCGCCAACATCGAAGTGGACCAGGGCCTGCGCGAAGGCTTTGTGGTCGGGCCGCTGGTCAATCAACTGGGTTTTGACAAAGTCGTGCGTCTGGTCGAGGACGCCAAGGCGGCGGGCGCCAAGGTGCTGATGGGCGGCAAACCCCACGCCAAGGGCGGGCTGTTCTATGAACCGACCGTATTGACCGGCTTGCAGGACGATTCACCGCTGGCGACCGAGGAGATCTTCGGCCCCGTGTTCGCCGTCTACTCGTTCAAGGACGAAGAAGAAGTCATCGCCCGCGCCAACCAGACCGAGTTCGGCCTGGTGGCCTATGCCTACACCAGCGCGCTGGGCCGGTCGTTGCGCCTGTCACGTCAACTGGAGGCCGGCATGGTGATCCTCAACTCGGGTTCTGTGGGCACGGCGTCGGTCCCGTTTGGTGGCATCAAGCAGTCCGGCTATGGGCGTGAAGGCAGCTATTACGGGATCGAGGAGTACGTGCACGTGAAGTATGTGTTGATGGCGGGGGCGCAGTTCTAAGCCCTCTCACCCTCCAAAAGCCAGTGCCTGCAAGGTGCTGGCTTTTTTTTAGGCTGGATTTGCGCACGCCACACGCGGATAGTTCGTCCCACTGACAGGACAATAGGTTGACCATGCAAGACCTCAACGACCTCTACTACTTCGCCAAAGTCGTCGAAGCCGGCGGCTTTGCGGCGGCTGGCCGGCTGCTGGGGATTCCCAAGTCACGGCTGTCGCGGCGCATCGCCGAACTGGAAGAACGCCTTGGCGCCCGCCTGTTGCAACGCACCACGCGGCAATTGACCCTCACTGCCGTCGGCGAGCGCTACCTGCGCCATTGCCAGGCGATGCTGCTGGAAGCGGAAATGGCCGACGAGGCCGTGGCCAGCATGTCCAGCGAACCCCGCGGGCGCCTACGCGTGAGTTGTCCGGTGGGCATGGCGCAGCACATGTTGCCAGGCATCGTTGCCGGCTTTCTCGCCGCTCACCCACTGGTGCAGCTGGAGATGACCCTGGTCAACCGACGCGTCGACCTGGTGGCCGAAGGTATCGATGTGGCCCTGCGCGTGCGCGAGTTGGGCGATGAAGACCCGTTGCTGGTGACCAAGCGCCTGCGCCAGGCCCAGACAGTCTTGGTGGCCAGCCCGCAGTTCCTGCAAGGCCGCCAAATCAACACCCCGGACGATCTCAAGCAATTGCCGGTACTCGCTGCGCTTGAGGCCGATCGCCTGGTGCACTTGCGGTTGATCGACCCGCAGGGCAATACCGAAAACCTATCCATGGAAGCGCGCCTGGGCATCGACGACTTTATCGTGCGCAAAGCCTGCGCCTTGCAGGGCCTGGGCTTTACCCTGCTGCCAATGATGTATTGCGAAGAGGAGCTGGCCAGCGGCCAATTGGTGCAGTTGCTGCCGCAATGGTCTTCGCCGGGCGGCTGGTTGCAGGCGGTCTACCCGCACCGCCGTGGCGTGTTACCGGCGATTCGGGCCTGGATCGACTATCTGGAAGAAGCCTTCAAGGGTTGCGGAGACCGTTTGCTATGAAGATGAGCGAAGCACAAGTCGCGGCATTCTGCCTGGGCCTGCCCGGCGCGCGGGAAGACTACAAGTGGGGCGGCGTGCGCGTGTTCTCGATTGCCGGCAACAAGATGTTCGCCCTGCAGAACCTGCGCGGTGACTCGCTGGCGTTCAAGGTCGACAAGGAGCTGTTCCTCGGCCATGTGGACCGCCCTGGCATCCACCCCGCGCCGTACCTGGCGCGGGCGCAGTGGGTGATCATGAACACGCCCTACCCGCTGGGCGCCGAGGAACTGCGTGGCCTGTTGCAGCGCTCGCACCAGTTGGTGGTAAGCAAATTGCCCAAGCGCGCGCAGGTGGGACTGAAGCTGGATTGATGGTTCAACGCGCAAACGGCAGTGCGCGCTCAATGGCCATCGCCGCCCCCAGCGCCAAATGCTCGTGCCAGGCCCGTGCAACGATCTGTACACCCACCGGCAAACCCGAGTCAGCAGTACCGGCGCGCACCACCACACAGGGCCAGCCGGCCAGGCTGTATGGCAGCGTATGGCTGAACAACCCTGGCCGGGCGGTGCCCAGCAGCGGCGCCGGGGCCGCGTCAACCGGGCACAGGATAATGTCGTAGTCCGCCATGAACCCCAGCATGGCACTGCGAAACTGATCCCAATCCGAGAGCAACTGTATCGCCTGTGCCCCGGAGCCTTTGCCCATTGCCCAGTAGCGCTCGGTAATATCGCGAGCATTACGCAATGCCGAAGGGAACGCCTGACGGACCACGGCGCCCGCACCTGCCAGCAGGTCGGCAGCCACCTGCAGCGTGACCTGGGTACACGTGTCTACCGGTTCGATGCCGCCCTCGCTGTACCAGGCGACGCGCAAACCATTCAGTGCCTGTGGAGGCATATCCGGCAGCGGCATTGGAATCACCCCACAATCGTGCCCATCCTCACCGGCGATCACCCGGAACACCAGGTCCAGGTCTTCGACATGCCGGGCCATCGGGCCGATCTGGCTGCGGCTATCACTCAACCCACCCGGGTGATCGAAAACCCCGGTGTTGGGCACCCGGCCCGTGGTGGGCTTCAAGGTACTGACCCCGCAAAAATGCGCTGGTATGCGCAGGCTGCCACCCGAATCGCTGCCCAGCCCCAGCGGCGAAAGGCCGGCAGCCACCGCAGCAGCTTCGCCACCGCTGCTGCCGCCGGGGCCATGGGACAGCGCATGGGGGTTACGGGTAGCGCCGTAGACCGGGTTATCGGTCACTCCACCGCCACCGCCCGGCGGGCAGTTGCTTTTACCCAAAAGAATGGCGCCGGCCGCTTTCATGCGCGCCACTGCAACAGCATCGTGCTGAGGACAATAATGAGCCCGATCAACCAGGCCCGCTGCCGACACCACCCCACGGGTATCGAAAATATCTTTGACCGTGAAGGGAACGCCCTGCAACACGCCGCCATACTCGCCTTGGGCGATAGCACGATCAACCGCCCAAGCATCGGCCAACGCCGTATCGGCACAGACCTGCACCAGCGCGTTGACCGAGGGGTTGAGCGCCTCGATACGCGCAAGGTAAAAGCTGACGATGGCGGTGGAAGTAAACTTGCGTTGTTGAATCAGCGCTGCAAGCTCAGTTGCCGAATGATGGAGCAATGAATCTGAAAAAGACATTCGTGTGGGTCCCGTGCGCTCAAGTGCCCGAAGCATAACGCGAGCCTGCTGCCGGTTTACAGGGCCGTCTGGGTAAGCTGCCTCCCGCAATCGCGTAGGAAATATCCCAGACACCTCAACACTATAAAACCGAGAGCAGCGTGCCACCCAGGAACAGCTGGTCCAGCCAGAACACTTGGTGCAGCAACACAATCACCCAGAACAGCACCTGATACGACACCTTGCGCGTCTTGTGGCGAAACACCTGCTGGGCAATCAGCGCCCCCGGCCAACCGCCCGCCAGCTCCACGGCATGCAGGATATTTTCGCGCACGCGCGGGCCTTCGGCTTGGGCCTTGCGTTTGTCGCCCCAGTACAGGAAAAACGCCACCACGCTGACCACGCCATAGGCGGCCAGCGGGATCAGCGTCTCGCCGCGATGCCACAACAGTGCCGCGCCAGTCAGCGGCGCGGCGCACAACAAAACAAAGATGAACGCCTTCAAGCGCGGGTGTTGAATGCTCATAGCTTGACCGCCGTCCAGTCGATCCAGCCAAACTGCCAGGTCGCCAGGATCACCAGGCCAAACGCAATCCGATACCAGGCAAACGCCGCGTAACTGTGGCTGGCGATGAACTTGAGCAACGCCTTGACCGCAATCATCGCGAAGATGAACGAGGTGACAAAGCCGATGGCAAACACCGGCAAGTCATCGGGCTGGAACAGGTGACGGTACTTGTAGCCCGAATACACGGCAGCGCCGACCATGGTCGGCATGGCCAGGAAGAAAGAGAACTCGGTGGCGGTCTTGCGCGACAGGCCGAACAACAGGCCGCCGATAATGGTCGCGCCGGAGCGCGAAGTGCCCGGAATCATGGCCAGGCACTGGGCCACACCGACCTTGAGCGCGTCTTTCCAGGTGATCTCATCCACCGTTTCAGCGTGCACTGCATGTTGGCGGCGCTCGGCCCACAGCATGATCACCCCGCCCACCACCAGCGCGGTGGCCACCGTGATCGGGTTAAACAGGTAATGCTTGATCAGGTCGGCAAAAATCACCCCCAACACCACCGCCGGCAGCACTGCGATGATCAGGTTGACGGTAAAGCGCTGGGCGTTGCGCTGGGTCGGCAAGCCGATCACCACGTCGAGGATCTTGCGCCGAAACTCCCAGACCACCGCGAGGATCGCGCCCAGTTGAATAATGATGTTGAACGCTTCAAAGCGTTCTCCGCCGAAGCCGATCAAGTCGGCGACGATAATCTGGTGCCCGGTGCTGGAGATCGGCAGGAACTCGGTCAGCCCCTCCACCACGCCAAGAATCAATGCCTGTATGGCGGTCCAAAAATCCATGTATCCCCCAAAGGTCATGCGCTGCGGCATGCCTTGTCTGTCTTTTTAATGTTCACTGACCACGTGCAATCGTGATGCGCTGCGGATTTTCACCAGCCGTGCGCAAAAATTTCGTGAAAAATCAGGGAGTACTCAGGTTTTTCGATTACAGGCCGAAAGCCTATCAGACAAGCTGGAATTGTCGATGCAGCACACAATTATAAAAAGCACGGAGTGACAGGACGATGAACAGTTTGCGCAGCATGTCGATCAGCCGCCGTCTTTGGCTGATCCTGATAGTCGCCGTGTTGATGCTGCTAACCTTGGGGCTGTTGATGCTAAAGCAGATCCATGGCGACCTCTACCAGGCCAAACGCCAGCAGACCCAGCACGTGGTGCAAACCGCCAGCGGCGTGCTGGCTTACTACCAGAACCTTGAAAAAACCGGCGTTCTCACCCGCGAGGCCGCGCAACAGCAAGCCCTCAGCGCAGTCCGTGGCTTGCGCTACGACCACGATGATTACTTCTGGATCAACGACCTGACGCCCGTGATGATCATGCACGCGGCCAACCCCAAGCTCGACGGCCAGAACCTCTCGGCCATCCGCGACCCGGACGGTTTTGCGGTGTTCAATGAATTTGTGATCCTGGCCAAGGCCAAGGGCGCCGGCATCGTCAACTATCGCTGGCCCAAACCGGGCGCCGACGCGCCGGTGGAGAAGACCTCGTATATCCAACTGTTCGAGCCGTGGGGCTGGATTATCGGCTCGGGCGTGTACGTGGACGATGTGCAGGCCGAATTCACCGGCCAGGTGTGGAAAGCCTCGTTGATCGGCCTGGGCATTGCGCTGCTGATGGCGCTGTTGGTGATCCTGATCGCGCGCAGCATTGTGCATCCATTGCAGGCGGCGGTGAATGCCATGGGCAATATTGCCAGCGGCGAAAGCGACCTGACCCGCACCCTCGACACCCACGGGCGCGACGAGGTCACTCAATTGTCGCAGCACTTCAATAGCTTTACCGCCAAGCTGCGCCAGGTGGTCGGCCAATTACAGGAGTGTGCCAACGCGCTGGGCCAATCTTCCACGGAACTGGGCACCAATGCCAGCCAGGCCCACGACCGTAGCCAGCAACAATCCCAGCAGATGGAGCTGGTGGCTACCGCGATCAACGAAGTGACCTATGGCGTGCAGGACGTGGCAAAAAATGCCGAGCATGCCGCCAGCGAAATGCGCGACGCCCAGGCCCAGGCGCAGCAGGGCCAGGTGAATATCGACGGCAGCCTGCAACAGATCGACCAGCTCTCCAGCACCATCAGCCAGGCCGTGGAGGTGATCCGCACGCTGTCCAGTGAAAGCACACAGATTGGTGGTGTGCTGGAAGTGATCCGTTCGATTGCCGACCAGACCAACTTGTTGGCCCTCAACGCCGCCATCGAGGCGGCGCGTGCCGGTGAACAGGGTCGCGGGTTTGCCGTGGTCGCCGATGAAGTGCGGCTGTTGGCCCAGCGCACGCAGAAATCCACCGCCGAAATCCAGGTGATGATTGAGCGCCTGCAAGGGCATTCGGAAGCGGCGGTCAAAGTGATCAGCGACAGCCACAGTGCCTCGCAACTGACCATTGAACAAGCTGGCCAGGCAGGTGCGAGCCTCACCGCCATTGGCCAGGCGTTGCGCAACCTCAATGGGCTGAATGCCTCGATCGCCAGCGCGACCTTGCAACAGGCGCACGTGGTGGAGGATATCAACCAGAACGTCACCCAGGCGGCGGGTTTGTCCCACAGCACGGCGCTGGCGGCGGAGCAGTCCAGTGTGGCGAGCGCGCATTTGCGTGGGTTGAGTGAGCAGCTTGGAGGGTTGTTGCGCCAGTTCAAGATCTAGCACTCATGCTCGTTCCCACGCTCCGCGTGGGAACGCCGCCACGGACGCTCTGCGTCCAGGCCTGACGCGGAGCGTCTGGGGATGCATTCCCACGCAGAGCGTGGGAACGAGCATTCCTCCCTCCCACCATCTTGGTTACAATCACCGCCCTCACCCACTCTCCCAAGGAACCGCCATGTCCGGGCTTGAATTGTTCGCCGCCGCCCTGGGGGTGATCGCTGTCTGGCTGACGGTCAAGCAAAACCCCTGGTGCTGGCCCATCGGCCTGGTGATGGTGCTGCTCTACACCTGGGTGTTCTTCGACGTAAAACTCTATTCCGACATGCTCCTGCAAGTGGTCTACGCCGCCCTGCAACTCTACGGCTGGTGGCAGTGGACCCGCGCCGGTGAGGTCGCGCAGGGTCGCCAGGTCACCAGCCTGGGCTGGTCCGCGATCATGGTCAGCCTCACCGTCGGTGCCGTGTTCAGTGGCCTGCTCGGCGCCGCCATGGCCCACTGGACCGATGCCGCGCAACCCTGGCTCGACGCCGCACTCACCGGTTTCAGCCTGGTGGCGCAAATGTGGATGGCGCAAAAACGCGTGCAATGCTGGCCGCTGTGGGTCGCCGTGGACGTGATCTTCGTCGGCCTGTTCCTCTACAAAGGCCTCTACCTTACCGCCGCGCTGTATGCACTGTTCACCGCGATCGCCGTACAAGGCTGGCGTGAATGGCGCGCCGACCCGGCGTTGCACGCATGAAAGTGGTGGTACTGGCCGGCCCCGAATCCAGCGGCAAAAGCTGGCTGGCCGCGCAACTGCACGCCCGTTTCGGTGGGTTGATGGTGGGTGAATACGTGCGCTACTTCATCGACCATTACCAGCGCGACACTACCCTGGCGGACATCCCGGCCATCGCCCGTGGCCAACTGGCCTGGGAAGACGCTGCGCGCGCCGAGCAGCCTCGCCTGCTGATCCTCGACACCCACCTGCTGACCAACAAACTCTGGAGCCAGACCCTGTTCGGTGATTACCCGGCGTGGCTGGATGATGAGTTGCTGGCCCGCCATTACGACCTGCACCTGTTGCTGTCCCCCGAGGACGTGGAATGGAGCGCCGACGGCCAGCGCTGCCAGCCGGAACTGGCGGATCGCCGGGTGTTTTTCCAGGGCAGCCTGGACTGGATCGAACAGCATCAGCAACCCGCCCTGGTGATTCGTGGCGACTGGGAAGCACGCCGCGCCATAGCCTTTGAGGCGGTCGAGCAGCTGCTTGCCCAGCCGTGCCGAGGACATCTTGCATGACCATCTCACTGCGTATCGCCATTGTCGGCGCCGGCCCCGGCGGTTTGACCTTGGCGCGTATCCTCCACCGCCACGGCGTGGCCGCCTGCGTATTCGAACGCGAACGCGGGCCTCTGGAACGCCCCCAGGGCGGCACCCTGGATCTGCATGTCGAATCCGGCCAACTGGCGCTGCAGCAGGCCGGGCTGGAAGACGCCTTCCGGCGTATCGCGCGCTATGAAGACCAAGGTGCGCGCCTGATGGATCAGCACGGCCATCTGCTGTTCGAAGCCCCCAACCCCGATGACGGCGAGCGCCCGGAAGTCGACCGCACCCAATTGCGCCAGATCCTGCTGGATTCGCTGCCTGAAGGCTGTGTGAAATGGGGTGTGAACATCAATGACATCCGCCCGGCCGGTGTTGCACGCTGGACACTGCATCAAGGCGAGATCACCCACGGCCCCTTCGACCTGGTGGTCGGTGCCGATGGCGCCTGGTCCAAACTGCGCCCATTGCTCTCGCCCTACCTGCCGCAGTACAGCGGGCTGACGTTTATCGAATTCGGCATCGATGATGTCGACCGCCAACACCCGCACATTGCCACGCTGGTGGGGCGCGGCAGCCTGCAAGTGCTGGGCGGCGCCAAAGCGATCATCGTGCAGCGCAACGCCCATGCGCATCTGCGCGGGTATGCGATTTTTCGCGTGCCCACCGAGTGGGCAGCCGACCACCTCAGCCTGCCTGCACTCAAGGCTCAGTTTGCAGGCTGGCACCCGGACATTCTGGCGCTGTTTGAAGCGGCAAATGCAACCGTCCTGGCCAGGCACATCCACGCCCTGCCGGTGGGCCATCGCTGGGTCCACCGCCAGGGGTTGACGTTGATTGGGGATGCGGCGCACCTGATGTCGCCGTTTGGCGGCGAAGGCGTGAATGCCGCGATGCTCGATGCGGCCGAACTGGCCCAGCAGCTGCTCCACACGCCTGGCTGCTCAGCCGCAGTGCAGGCGTATGAAAACCACATGTTCGAACGGGTGATACCGGCAGCCCAGGGCAGCGCCGAGGGCGCCGCCATCCAGTTATCCCATGACAGCCTGGCGCTGTCCCTGGCCTTCCTGAATCAACACCTCACACCTCAGTAACCGAGCGACAACCCGGTATTGCGGCGTGGGTCGTTAGCCCCGTAGAAACGGTTGTTGCCCACTGGCTTGCCACCCAGCGAAGGCGCACCCACCAGGATCGCCGCCAAGTGGTTGGCATCCTGGGGGCCGGCAAACTTGTGGCCCCAGCTTTCCAGAATCTTCTGGGTGTCCGGGCTTACCGCGAAGGTTTCCAGGTTGGTGGTCTCCGGCATCCACTGCTGGTGGAAACGCGGCGCGTCCACGGCTTCCTGGATGTTCATCTTGTAGTCGATGACATTGAGGATGGTCAGCAAGGTAGCGGTGATGATCCGGCTGCCGCCCGGCGTACCGACCACCATCACCGCCTTGCCATCCTTGGTGACGATGGTCGGGCTCATCGACGACAGCGGCGCCTTGCCCGGTGCGATGGCGTTGGCTTCGCCCTGCACCAGCCCGTACATGTTCGGCACACCGACCTTGACGGTGAAGTCGTCCATTTCATCGTTGAGGATCACCCCGGTCTTGCTCGCCATCACGCCGGCACCGAACCAGTCGTTGAGGGTGTAGGTCACGGACACCGCGTTACCCCACTTGTCGACGATCGAATAGTGCGTGGTGTTGTTGCCTTCATGGGGCGACACACCCGGCTTGATCGCCTGGGAATCACCCGCCTTCTGCGGCTCAATGGCGGCACGCAGCTTGGCGGCGTAGTCCTTGTCCAACAGGTGCGCGATAGGGTTCTTGACGAAATCCGGGTCACCCAGGTAGCTGTTACGGTCCACGTAAGCGTGACGCATCGCTTCGATCTGGTAGTGCAGGCCTTGGGCCGAGTGATAGCCGAGGTCGGCCATCGGGTAACCTTCGAGGATGTTCATGATCTGGCAGATCACCACACCGCCGGAGCTTGGCGGCGGTGCCGAGACCACGTGGTAGCCACGGTAATCGCACTCGATGGGCGCCAGTTCGCGGGTCTTGTATTTGTCGAGGTCGGCCTGGGTGATGATGCCCTTGCCGGCCTGGCTGGAATCCACCAGCGCCTTGGCCACCCAGCCTTTATAAAAGCCGTCGGTGCCCTTGGCGGAGATTTCCTTGAGGGTCTTGGCCAGGTCTTTCTGCACCAGTTTCTGGCCGACCTGCATCGGTTGGCCGTTGTGCAGGAAGATCCCGCGCAGGTCTTTGTCTTTTTCGAACTCGCCGGTGGCGGTGTGCAGCAGGTCGATATCGCCCTGCTCCAGTTCAAAGCCGTTTTCGGCCAGTTTGATCGCCGGGGCAATCACCTGGGCGCGCTTGAGGGTGCCGTATTTGTTCAGCGCGGTTTCCATGCCGGACACGGTGCCGGGTACGCCGACGGCCAAGTGGCCCTTGGCGCTGAGGCCGTCGATCACCTTGCCGTCTTTGTCCAGGTACATGTCGGCAGTGGCCGCCAGCGGGGCTTTTTCACGGAAGTCCAGGAAGGTCTTGCGCCCATCTGCCAGCTGCACGGTCATAAAGCCGCCGCCACCGAGGTTGCCCGCTGCCGGGTACACCACGGCCAGCGCATAGCCCACGGCAACCGCCGCATCCACCGCGTTGCCGCCGGCCTTGAGTACATCCACGCCAACAAGAGTGGCCAAATGCTGGGCGGTCACCACCATGCCATTTTCACCGGCCACCGGGGCCTGTGACGCGGCTTGCACACCGCTGACCGTCAACACCAGCGCAGTGGCAATCAGGGTACGGCTGAAGGGTTGGTATTTCATCCATGGCTACTCTATTTATTGAGGTGCACCAAAATAGCCCGACTAGGATCCAATCCCCAGCGCAATGGCGTTTTTATTACAGAACTTGTCGGTCATAGAACGGGCACGAAAAAGCCCATGCTATATTTCGCGCCCAGACTGGCGGCAAGGCGCTTTGTGATGGCGATCAAGAAGACCGGAATTCGAGCGCAACAGGCCGACCAGACACGTGCGCGTATCTTGCAGGCGGCAGTCAAGGTGTTCACTCGCGACGGCTATTCCGGTGGGCGCGTCGACACTATTTCCAAGGCCGCCGACTCCAACGACCGCATGCTTTATTACTATTTCGGCAGCAAGGAACACCTGTTCGTCTGTGTGCTGGAACATGTCTATGAACAGTTCAATAAGGCCGAAAGCAAACTCAAGCTGGACCTGGGAGACCCCGTGCAAGCCTTGCGCGAACGGGTGGCATTTATCTGGAGCTACTACGTCAAGCACCCCGAGTTCGTAGCGATCCTGAGCATCGAGAATCTGCACCAGGGCAAGCATGCCCAGCAGTCCGGCGAGATGCGCAGGTTGTCGGGCGAAGCGGTTGGCGTGTTGCGCCCGATCATCGAAGCCGGCCAGGCCCAAGGTGTGTTTCGCCAGGACATCGACCTCAAGCACGTGTATTTGATGATTGCCTCGCTCTGCTACTTCTACAACTCCAACCGCCACACGCTCAGTTCGTTCCTGGGTGAAGACTTGGGGGATAAGGAGCATCAGCAGGATTGGCTGGGGTTTATCAGTGACTTGGTGCTGCGTGGTGTAACGCCGATTCCACTGTAGCAACCGGCTCATCCTGTGGGAGCTGGCTTGCCTGCGATGGCGGTCTTTTGGTGTACATATCCGTCACCGCAGCAACGGATATACACCCATAGCCCCTCTCAAAAGCACCACCGAAACAAATAAAACAATCCCATGCTCAACAGCACCGTAATCAACACGCTACGCGTCCAAAACATCAAGGCCACCGCGCAGACTCCCGCCAGCAAGTAAGGATTCGTGGGGCTCAAATTCAGCGTGTGATCAGCGAGAAAAATAATCGGCCCGCAGATCGCCGTCAGCATGCCCGGCACCGCAAACCCCAGGAACTCCCGCGCCCCCCGATTAAGCCGTACCGGCAGGCGCGGCTCGATAAACAGGTATCGGTTAAGGAAAACCACCAGCCCCATGGCCACAATCATGATGTAGATCACTTCTGCCCTACCCCCAGCCGCTTGCAGGCAAACCCCGCACTCATGCCCAACACCCCGGACACCACCACCGCCGACTCCCAGTGCAAAAAGCTCAACCACACCGAAAACAGCAACGACACCGCCACGCACACAACCGTCGGCACATCACGCACCACGGGTGTGATCAACGCGATAAAGGTGGCGGCAATCGAAAACTCCAACCCCAACTGGTCAAGCCCGGGAATGCTTTTGCCAAGCACGATGCCAGCCAGGGTGAAGAGGTTCCAGGCGATGTAGAACGTCAGGCCCACCCCCAGCGCATACCAGCGATTGAACGTCTCGCGGTCATAGTGGTTGACCAGCGCGAAGAACTCATCGGTCAGCAGAAAGCCCAGGCTCATGCGCCAGCGGGCGTTGAGTGACGAGAGTGTCGGGCGCATGTGCATGCCGTAGAGCAAATGTTGGGAAGTCAGCAGCAGCGTGGTCAGCACGATCGAGATCAGGCTGGCGCCGCTCTTGACCATGCCGATGGCCACCAGCTGCGCGGCACCGGCAAACACGATGGCGGACAAGCCCTGGGCCTGCAGCGGGGTAAACTGCGCATCAATGGCCATGGAGCCGGCGAGCAGCCCCCACGGCGCACAGGCCAGGGATAACGGGATAACGGCGATAGCGCCGCGGGCGAAGGCGTAATGCGGTAAGGCAGTGGGCATGGAGACGGCTCATCGACAGACAGTCGACAAGCATGCCAGCGTTTAAAGCGGGTTGTCTTGAACGATCTTGCTCACTCAGGCGAGCTTGACCGATACCTGCTCCACCGAGTCGCGCGCCTCACGCAATTCATGGGCGTCCTGATTGAGCCGGTGAATGGTGTTGAGCAGGCGTTGGCGCAGCACTTCATCGCCGAGCTTTTCGACGGCGCGCATCAGGTCAAACGCCGCGGTTTCGTTATTGTCCGCGACGGAATCGAGGGTCTTGCGCAGGTTGCGAGTGGCACGGGTCACGCGGGTTCATCCTTCATCAGCAATGGGCAGGCACTTTAGGACATTCGTGTTTCATTTTAATTTCAGTCACTTGTGGTGGATTGAGCGGGGTTTGATCCACATCAATCGAATTCAGGAATTGACCTACATATATGGATATTCGTATATTCGGATAACCATATACAAAGAAGACCCTGATCATGTCGGCCCCCTTCTCACCGCCCACCCTGTTCAAATGCCTGGCTGACGCGACTCGCGCCCGCTTGACGTTATTGATCCTGCGCGAAGGCGAACTTTGCGTGTGCGAACTGATCCATGCTCTGGGCGACAGCCAGCCAAAGATCTCCCGGCACCTGGCGCAACTGCGCAGTTGCGGGCTGCTGCTGGATCGTCGTCAGGGCCAATGGATCTACTACCGCATCAACCCGGCACTGCCCGCCTGGGTCACGCAAGTGCTGGACACTACCTTGCAAGCCAACCAACCCTGGTTGCACCACGACGCACAGCGTCTTGATGCCATGGGTGACCGACCACAACGGGCCAGCACCTGCTGCTGAGCCATCGGAGCGTTTATTCATGCTTGTCGCAATTGGCATTTTTATCTTCACCATCGTTCTGGTCATCTGGCAGCCCAAAGGCCTCGGGGTCGGCTGGAGTGCAAGCATGGGCGCCATTCTGGCCCTGGCCTGCGGGGTGATCAGCCTGGCGGATATTCCGGTGGTGTGGCACATCATCTGGAACGCCACCGGCACCTTTGTTGCGCTGATCATCATCAGCCTGCTGCTCGACGAAGCCGGCTTCTTTGCCTGGACCGCCCTGCACGTGGCGCGCTGGGGCCGTGGGCGTGGCCGGCGGCTGTTTGCCTATATGGTGTTGCTGGGCGCGCTGGTCTCGGCGCTGTTTGCCAACGACGGTGCCGCGTTGATCCTCACGCCCATCGTCATGTCGATGCTGCTGGCCTTGCGCTTTTCCCCGGCGGCCACCCTGGCGTTTGTCATGGGCGCTGGGTTTATCGCGGATACCGCGAGCTTGCCGCTGGTGGTGTCGAACCTGGTGAATATCGTCTCGGCGGATTACTTCAAGATCGGCTTCAACGAGTACGCAGCAGTAATGGTGCCGGTGAACTTCGTCAGTGTCGCCGCCACCCTTGCGGTACTGCTGTGGTTCTTTCGCCGCGATATTCCCCAGGCCTACGACCCGGCCGACCTGGAAGACCCCGCCAGCGCCATCCATGATCGTGCGACCTTCCGCGCGGGCTGGTGGGTGCTGGGTATCTTGCTGGTGGGTTGTTTCGCGCTAGAGCCGCTGGGCATTCCCATCAGTGCAATTTCCGCCGTGTGCGCCGTATTGCTGCTGGTGATCGCCGCCAAGGGCCACAAGATCTCTACGCGCAAAGTATTGAAAGAAGCGCCGTGGCAGATCGTGATCTTTTCCCTGGGCATGTACCTGGTGGTCTACGGCCTGCGTAACGCCGGCCTGACCACCTACCTCGCGACCTGGCTCGACACTTTTGCCACCTACGGCGTGTGGGGCGCGGCCATGGGCACCGGCGTGCTGACGGCGCTGTTGTCGTCGGCGATGAACAACCTGCCGACGGTGCTGATCGGCGCGCTGTCGATCGAGTCCAGCCATGCCGTGGGCGTGGTCAAGGAAGCGATGATCTACGCCAACGTGATCGGCAGCGACCTGGGCCCCAAAATCACCCCGATCGGCAGCCTGGCCACCTTGCTGTGGCTGCATATCCTGGCGCGCAAAGGCATCACCATCACTTGGGGTTATTACTTCAAGGTCGGCATCGTGCTGACCTTGCCGGTGCTGTTGATCACCCTCGCCGCCCTCGCCTTGCGCCTGAGTCTCTGAAGGAAATACCGCTATGAAAGTCCTGTTCATGTGTACCGCCAATAGCTGCCGCAGCATCTTGTCCGAGGCGATGTTCAACCACCTGGCGCCGGCAGGTTTCGAGGCGATCAGCTCCGGCAGTTTCCCCAAGGGCCAGGTACTGCCGCGCAGCCTGAGCACGTTGCAGGCAGCGGGCATCAGTACCGAAGGCTTGTACAGCAAGGGCAATGAGGCCTTTGAGGGCAGCCCGCCGGATGTGGTGATTACCGTGTGCGATAAAGCTGCGGGTGAAGCCTGCCCGGTGTATTTCGGGCCGGCGGTGAAGGCGCACTGGGGGTTGGAAGACCCGTCGGATGTTCAGGGTGACGAGGCCCGTGTAGACGCCGCCTTCAAGGCCACGCTCAGCACCATCGAAAGGCGTTGCAAGGCGTTCCTGGCCTTGCCCTTCGCCCAACTCAGCCCTGCCGAGTTGAAGGCAGAACTGGCCCGCATCGCAGCGCTTTAACCGGAGAACACAATGACCACCCTGCCCAATCTCAACAGCACCCTCGCAGGCCCGCTGCCTGTCGGGCCTGGCCACCCGCCGCGCATCCTGCTGCTTTACGGCTCCACACGCCCGCGCTCATTCAGCCGCTTGCTGGTGGAAGAAGCCGCGCGGCTGTTGCGCCACTTCGGAGCCGACACGCGGATTTTCAACCCTTCGGGCCTGCCGTTGCCCGACGATGCGCCCAACGATCACCCTAAAGTCCAGGAGCTGCTGGACCTGATGCAATGGTCCGAAGGCCAGGTGTGGTGCTCGCCCGAGCGCCACGGTTCGATGTCGGCAGTGTTCAAGGCCCAGCTCGACTGGGTGCCGCTGGCCCTCGGCGCCGTTCGCCCGACACAGGGCAAAACGCTGGCGGTGATGCAGGTGTCCGGCGGCTCGCAATCGTTCAACACCGTCAACCAACTGCGCGTGCTGGGGCGCTGGATGCGCATGTTCACGATCCCCAACCAATCCTCGGTGCCCAAGGCGTTCATGGAGTTCGATGACCAGGACCGCATGAAACCATCGGCGCTCTACGATCGCGTGGTGGATGTGATGGAAGAGTTGGTGAAGTTCACCGTTTTGCTGCGTGATCGCCCGGACCTGGTGGACCGCTATTCAGAGCGCAAGGAAAGCGCCGATGAGCTGTCGCAGCGTGTCAACCAACGGTCGATTTGAGCAGCCCTGCTGGCGTATGCTCGTGCCAACCGCATCCTGAGCTGAATCATGAGCACTCTGCACCACGCCTTGCTGGGCAACTACGAAGTCAGCAGTACAGCCTGCACGGGCCTGACCTTTGCCAGACACAGCCATGATGAGTGTGTAATCGGCGTCAACCTGGTCGGTGAGGAAAAGGTCTGGCTGGACCGCCGCGAATTCGAAGCCGGGCCGGGCAGCATTACCCTGTACAACCCCGGTCAGATTCAAGGTGGCGGCGCGGCGCAAGGCGCGCCTTGGCACTTTGTCAGCCTGTATGCCACAGCCGATCAGCTGGCGGCTGACCTTGGGTTGGCGCAGCTGGAGTTCGATCGCTCGTTGTGCTTTCAACCTGATCTGGCGCAGCGCCTGGCGGTAGCGGTGAAAGGCGCCTTGAGTACCGATGCATTGGTCCGCGATCTCAATGAAGAGGCGTTGGTGTTGCTACTGGGTGAAGTGGTCGGCGTCAGTGGTGTACGTGTGCCTGGCAGCATGGCAACGGGCAAAAGCATGATCAGCCGAGCCCAGGAATTGCTCGCTGCACACTTGCATCAAGGGTTGCCCCTGGACCACCTCGGCGATGAGCTGGGATTGTCCAAATTCCATCTGCTGCGCGCTTTCCAGAAGGAAACCGGACTCAGCCCGCGCCAGTGGGCGATGCAACTGCGCACCCGCCGCGCCAAAAGCCTGTTGCGCAACGGGGTGGCGGCCGGCGAAGTCGCCCATGACTTGGGCTTTGCTGACCAAAGCCACCTCAACCGCCATTTTCGCGCCGCCTATGGCATCACGCCCGGCCGCTATCAAAGCGTGTTGAAGCGCTGAACAGCGCAATCTGGTTCAAGACGAACGCTTTCCCCATCGCCACACTGCCTGGACTTTCTTGAAGGAACGCGGGCATGTTAACGATCTTCTTTTATGCGCTGGTATTCGGTTTTGTGTTTTGCCTCTCGCCCGGTGCCGTGCTGGCGGAAACGTTGCGCCGTGGCTTGCTGCACGGTTTTACCCCGGCCTTGCTGGTGCAGATCGGCTCGCTGGTAGGCGATGCGGTGTGGGCGGTGATCGGTCTCACCGGCATTGCCTTGCTGATCCAGCATGACGCGGTGCGTGTGCCCCTGACGGTGGTCTGCGCGCTGTACCTCGCCTGGCTGGGTATCCGCAGCTTGATTGATGCCTGGCGCTTGCCCGAGGCGAGCGACGCGCCCGCCAGCTCCGGGAAAAATGCGCTGGCGGTGGGCGCGGCGATTTCACTGGCTAACCCGAAAAACATCGTCTATTGGGGCGCGCTGGGCAGCGCCTTGTCCGGCATCGTCGGGGCTGCGCCCAGCCATGGGCAAACGCTGATGTTTTTTGCAGGCTTTATGCTGGCCTCGGTGTTGTCCTGCTTTCTGATTGCAGCGTTGGTCAACCTGCTGCGCAAGAACGCCTCAGCGTTATGGCAACGCATCAGTTATGGCGCCTGTGGTGTGGTATTGATTTATCTGGCAGTTCTGGCCGCGCAAGGCATATGAAGTTATATAAGGTGAAACTTGTCTGGGCCTCTTATCTGAATGAACTCTGAACACAGGGTAATTTAACTCATCCTGCGTTGACATTTTGCAACCAGCTAAGTAGATTGCCCCTGCCCACAACTGGGGCCTTTTTTAAACCTCACAAAAGAAGCCAATGGACACAGTATCTAGTCGCTGTCCGAGCACCGTTCACGCGGGCATCGGGCGCCAAACCCAGAATATGACAGGACTCGCCTTCCAGGTCCGGTAAGCTGCGCTAGAGCTTGATGCTCCACCGTAACTGCCTCACCGGTCGCCCGTCCGGTCCCGAGGTGTGTTATGACCTTTCAACTGATTGTTTTGCCTGACATTCGCACGCTAGCCGCAGCCCTGCGCGCCAAGCTGTGCCGCGAGCCCGCTGGCTTTTCACCTACCCGCTCGGCCTTTGCTGCACCCTCTCCCCTAGCCAGTAAAGATCAGCTGCGCCCAGCTCCCCCGCTGGCGCACTGGCGTGTCTGCCCTGCCAGCGGCCAATTGCTGCAGCACTGGGACCACGCCGACCCTCAAGACCCACAGAGACCTCAGGTTTCCACCCTGGCTCAAGCCAGCCTGTTGCTCGGTTTTTACCTGAGCAATCGCGCCGCTTAAACCAGCTGGAAACAGCAACTTCCTGATAATTATTCTGGAGTTCGTTATGAACACATCCAGTAGTAGCCCGCTGCGCGCCAGTTAACTAACGCGCACTTGGCGGGCGCTGTAGAAGTTATGTGAACACCCTATTTAAACCGATCGCGAAGTCCGCGGCTCGGCATGCTTTCGCTCGCCTGTATTCAGGTAAGTACCGGGTATGTTTTGTCGAGAATTGGCGACAGGAGTACAGACAATGAGCGCCGTAAAAAACACGCCTCTGCACAAAAAGAATGGCACCGACACCGACACCAAACTGTCGATGCGTGCCGCCCGTGAAGCCCAGAACGGCCTGTCGGCCACCCTCGCCAATGTGCGTGCCACCCAGGACGGCCTGACCGAACTGGACGCCTCGGCACGTCTGCAACGCGAAGGCTACAACGAAGTGGCCCACGACAAGCCGCCTCACGCCATCGTCCAGTTCCTGCAGGCACTGAACAACCCGTTCATCTATGTACTGCTGACGCTCGCCGGGATCAGCTTTGTCACTGACTACTGGTTACCATTGCAGGCCGGTGAAGAAGTGGATTTGACCAAGGTCATCATCATCATGACCATGGTGCTGCTCAGCAGCCTGCTGCGTTTCTGGCAGGAGCACCGCTCGGCCAAATCCGCCGAAGCCCTCAAAGCCATGGTGCGCACCACCGCCACCGTATTGCGCCGCGAGCAAGTCGGCAGCCAGCCGATCCTGCGCGAAGTACCGATGCGCGACCTGGTCGCCGGTGACATCGTGCAGCTGTCTGCTGGCGACATGATTCCGGCCGATATCCGCCTGATCGAATCCCGCGACCTGTTTATCAGCCAGGCCGTGCTGACCGGCGAAGCCTTGCCGGTAGAGAAGTACGACACCCTGGGCGACGTCACGCAAAAATCCGCCTCTACACTGGCGGCCGACCAAGGCAACCTGCTGGACCTGCCGAACATCTGCTTCATGGGCACCAACGTGGTCAGCGGTCGCGCCAAGGCCGTGGTGGTCGCTACCGGGCCGCGCACTTACTTCGGCTCCCTGGCCAAGGCAATTGTCGGCTCCCGCGTGCAAACCGCCTTCGACCGTGGGGTGAACAGCGTCAGCTGGCTGTTGATCCGCTTCATGCTGGTGATGGTGCCGATCGTGTTCTTCCTCAATGGCTTCTCCAAGGGTGACTGGGGCGATGCGTTCCTGTTTGCCCTGGCGGTGGCCGTGGGCCTGACCCCGGAAATGCTGCCGATGATCGTCAGCGCCAACCTGGCCAAAGGCGCTACCGCCATGGCCAAGCGCAAAGTGGTGGTCAAGCGCCTCAATGCGATCCAGAACTTCGGTTCGATGGACGTGTTGTGCACCGACAAGACCGGCACGCTGACCCAGGACAAGATCATCCTTGAGCATCACGTCAACGCCTTTGGCCAGCGTGATGACGCAGTGCTGTCCCTGGCCTGGCTCAACAGCTTCCACCAGAGCGGCATGAAGAACCTGATGGACCAGGCCGTGGTGCAGTTCTCGGAGCAGAACCCCAAGTTCCAGTTGCCACTGGCCTACAGCAAGGTCGATGAACTGCCGTTCGACTTCGTACGCCGTCGCTTGTCGATTGTGGTACGCGACACGGCCGGCGACCAGTTGCTGGTGTGCAAGGGCGCCGTGGAAGAGATGTTGAGCATCTCCACACACACGCTCGAAGGTGGCACCGCCGTGCCGCTGGATGATCAACGTCGTGAAGAACTGTTGGCATTGGCCAACGACTACAACGAAGACGGCTTCCGCGTCTTGGTGGTCGCGACCCGCAATATCCCTAAATCCATGGCGCGCCAGCAATACACCACCGCCGATGAACGCAACCTGGTGATCCAGGGTTTCCTGACCTTCCTTGATCCACCCAAGGAAACCGCAGGCCCGGCGATTGCCGCACTGCAACAAATCGGCGTAGCGGTAAAAGTGTTGACCGGCGACAACGCCGTGGTCACCAGCAAGATCTGCCGCCAGGTCGGCCTGGAGCCCGGCCAGCCGCTGCTGGGTGTGGAAATCGAAGCGATGGACGACGCCACGCTGCTGCGTCGCGTCGAAGAACGCACAGTGTTTGCCAAGCTCACGCCACTGCAGAAGTCCCGCGTGCTCAAAGCCTTGCAGGCCAACGGCCACACAGTGGGCTTCCTCGGCGACGGCATCAACGATGCCCCGGCGCTGCGTGATGCCGACGTGGGTATCTCGGTGGACAGCGGCACCGATATCGCCAAGGAATCGGCCGATATCATCCTGCTGGAAAAGAGCCTGATGGTGCTCGAAGAAGGCGTGCTCAAGGGCCGCGAAACCTTCGGCAACATCATGAAGTACCTGAATATGACCGCCAGCTCCAACTTCGGCAACGTGTTCTCGGTGCTGGTGGCCAGTGCGTTCATCCCGTTCATGCCGATGCTGGCGATTCACCTGCTGCTGCAAAACCTGATGTACGACATCTCCCAGCTGGCCTTGCCGTGGGACAAGATGGACAAGGAATACCTGGCCAAGCCGCGCAAGTGGGATGCGAAAAACATCGGCCGCTTCATGATCTGGATCGGGCCGACCTCGTCGATCTTCGACATCACCACCTTTGCGCTGATGTGGTACGTGTTCAGTGCCAACAGCGTAGAAATGCAGACGCTGTTCCAGTCCGGCTGGTTTATCGAGGGCCTGCTCTCGCAAACCCTGGTGGTGCATATGTTGCGCACCCGCAAGATCCCGTTCTTCCAGAGCACGGCTGCCTGGCCGGTGTTGATGATGACCACCATCGTCATCTGCCTGGGGATCTACGTGCCGTTCTCGCCGCTGGGCACCCTGGTGGGCCTGGAGCCGCTGCCGCTGGCGTACTTCCCATGGCTGGTCGGTACCCTGCTCGCCTACTGCTGCGTGGCTCAACTGATGAAAACGATCTACATCCGCCGCTTCAAGCAGTGGTACTGATCACCCCCGCCGTTTAAACGGTGGCGGTCGCCCGATCGCCACCGTGCATCACAAGGACCCTGACTATGCGCATCCTGATCTGTGCAGGTCGTCATTACGCCGACACCAAAAAGACCCGCCAAGTGCTGGACGCCTACCACCGCTTGCGCCCGGTGCAGGTATTGATACACGGCGGCAACCAGTTCCTGGGCAGCGACATCGAGGAATGGGCGCGGGAAATGAGCATCGACGTGGTGCGCTACCCGCCCAATTGGCAACGCCACGGCAAGCAGGCGGAACGCCAGCGCAACCATTTCATGCTCGCCGACAGCCGCCCCGACGTGATCATCGCCCTGCCGGGTGGTGACGACACCTCGGAGCTGGTCTGCCAGGCCAAAGCCAGCGGCATTTCGGTGCTGACCGTAGAAAGCTGAATTCAAGCGAGGTGCATCATGCACAAAAAACACAGCCCTGACCGTCACGACGGGTTTGCCAAATATCGCGCGCGCCATTATCGCGGCGCTCGCCACACCCTGCTGTTGCTGCCACCGGCCAAGCGCCGCGCGCTGCAACGTAACCTGATCTTTATCGGCACCACACTGGGCCTTATTTTACTGATCGCGCTGTTTTCAAAAGCTCAGGCGGCCGGCGGCTCCTACGTGGTCGACGACGGCGGGATCAACGATCCGGGCGAGTGCAGCGTCGACGCCTGGTACACCGCCAACCGGCATCAAGGCAACATTCATAACCAGACGCTTAACCCGGCGTGTACCTTCAGCGCGCTACCTGCCGTGGAATGGAGTGCAGCACTGTCGCGCGCCAGCAATGCGGGGGAAGCCGAGACGCAAATCAGCCCGCAGGTAAAGGCCCAAGTGTGGTCGCAGGAGGCGTTGGGGCTGCAAATCGCGGTGTCTGCCACCAGCCACTTTGCCCTGGACCGCCAGCATGCATTCGACGGCGCGGACTTTAATGTACCGTTGACCTGGCAACCGGTGCAGGCATTGCGCCTGAGCCTCAATGGCGGCTGGACCCATGCCTATAATGGCGGTGAACAAAACCACCGCCTGACGTGGGGCGCAGGCTTTGAGTACCAGTTGGCAGACGCGCTCACGCTGATCGGGGAGCGCTACGGCCAGGAAGGCGGCGACCAGGCTTGGCAGGCCGGGCCGCGGTTCCATGTGGGCAAGCTGTTGGATGTGGATGTAGTGGTCGGGCAGAGCCTCACCGGTGATCACAACCAATGGTTGACCACCGGCGCGACCGTGCGTTTTTAAGGTTTTTTAGCTTGCTGCTCCAGGTGTAGTTGCAACTCTGGTTCGAGTCGCAACTGCGCCGCCAGTTCGTCTAGATAGCTGCGCTCCTTCGGCGCCTGGTCATTGACCAGCATCACGCTGGCCAGGTAGACCTCGGTCGCCAGCGCCGGGTCAGCGGCATATTCGGCAAAATCGGCGGCATTCAGCGGCTTGGCGACTTCTTCGTCGAGCCACTGCTGCAACTCAGGGTCGTCGGTATGGCGGCCTATCTCGGCTGAGATCATTTGCTTCTCGTTGTCATCGATACTGCCGTCGGCCTTCGCTGCCGCAATCAGAGCGCGTAACACCGCATGGCTATGAGCTTCAGCTTCCTGACCATCTAGCTGGTCAACCGTCTGGATGGCTTGCTGCGGTGCGCTGGCCTGCTGGCGTTGCCAGGCCTGGTACGCCTGGAAAGCCGCCATGCCCAAGGAGGCCAATGCTGCGTAGTTCATCCCACCGGAGCGCGTTTGGGGGGTGCCACCTGCAGGTGCACCGCCCAACAATCCGCCCAGGCCACCTAATAAACCACCCAGCCCACCGCCTGCCGAAGCGTTGGTGCCGCTGGCGGAGCTGTTCAACAGGCCGCCCAGCAAGCCACCCAGGCCGCCGAGCCCACCGCCCTGCGCACCGCCTGAGCCGCCGCCTTGCTGGCTGGCACGCAGCAGTTGTTCCAGTAAATTGCCGGTATTCATGGTGTCACTCTCCCGCAGCGTAATATTGGCGTTCAACAACCATAGCCCGCCTGCGCAGGAACACCAAGACCGCCGAGCGGGCACGCCTTATGATGGCCTCACCACGTTGAAGGAGAAACCTTGTGAACCGTCTTGAGCACATAGTGTTGATGGCTGACTACAACCAGTGGATGAACCGCAAAGTCTATGCCGCCGCCAGCCAGCTTACCGACGCAGAGCTGACCACGGACCGGCAGGCGTTCTTCGGCTCGATCCTCGGCACACTCAATCACCTGACGCTGGGGGACACGGTGTGGCTCAAGCGATTTGCCGAGCATCCGACAGGCTTTGCCCGGCTGGCGCCATTAACGTCGATTGCCACGCCCTCTGACTTGAAGCAACTGGCTTTCGCCAACCTGCGCGAGCTGGCGGCCCGCCGCACCTGGCTGGACCAACTGATCATCGACTGGGCCAACAGCCTGCGCGAGCCCGATCTGGACCAGCGCCTGCAGTACCACAACATGCGCGGCGTGGCGAACCACAAGTCGTTCTTCGCGCTGCTGGTGCATTTTTTCAACCACCAGACCCACCACCGAGGCCAGGCAACCACGTTGCTGACCCAGGCGGGCGTGGACGTCGGTGATACCGACTTGCTGGCCCTGATTGATTGAACTCAGCGGGCACTGAAGGTGGCGTAAGCCTGCATCAAGCGCGGGAAGTCCTGCGGCTCGGGCAGTTGCGCGAAGCTTTCGAGCGCCGGCGTCGCGGCCCAAGGCAGTTTTTCGCTGGTCCAGGTTTCCATGAACGGCACATAGTCGCGGGCGTTATCCAGCAAGGTTGCGCGCACATTGACGAACTCATCGATGCCATGGGGGCGCGTAAACAGCCAGCTCATGCAGTGCGGGCAGCAATAATGGCGGTCCACGCCGTGCAAGCCACCTATCACCGGGCAACCCTGGGTCACGGTGAAGCCTGCGGCCGGAATCAACGCGCTAAGGGAAAACGCACTGGCGGTCATCTTCTGGCAGCCGTTGCAATGGCACGCCATGGTGATTACCGGCGGCAAACTCACACTGAAACGCACCCGGTTACAACGACAACTGCCTTCCAGCGGCAAGGTTTCGACGCTCATCACTCACTCCTTTTCATGATTGTTGGCACCGCAGGGTAACGTGAACTGCCCCCGGAATAAAACCGAACGCCGCGCCGCCTGCGAGGTCACAACCCTGAGGGTGCGGGGTTGTTTGCCCGCGCCCTGCCCACGCGCCGCCGCTGCTTTATGGCCGCGCGTACCCCCATAAGAAGGAGACGCTTACATGGTCACTCACTTCAAGGTCGCCGGGCATCTGGCTTGCGGCCATCACGGCACCAACCTCACGTCCAGCACCGAGCTGAACCGAGTCAAATGCCGCACCTGCCGCAATACCGACGCCTACAAAGAAGCGCGCCGCACCCAGCGCAACGCTGCCCGCCGCTCCGCGCGCAAAGCCAAAACCCATACTGCCGTTGACTGGCGCAGTGCCTGGACGCAACGCCTCACCGACTTGCCTGGGCTGCAGCGCCTGCCACGCGGTTTCAGTGGGCAGCCATTTGTCTGAGCTGTTCAGGCGTTGAAAACAGATTAACCCGGTTCCCATCGGGATCCTGCAGCAGATGCTAGGTGTCAGTGCGCCTTGTGCTCGGCTGGCGGTGCATCGGCCTGCAACTTCTGCACGTCGCTGACCGCCAGCTCACTCGACTGGCCACCCCAACCCTGGCGCAGATAGTTGAGCAGGTCGGTCAGCTGTTGGTGATTGAGCTTGTCGGCAAAGCCCGGCATCGGTTGCATGCGCTCGAACCCGGTGAATTGCTGCTCGCCGATGCCGTCCTCGATCACCCGCAGCAGGTTGCGCGGGTCTTCCAGGCGCAGCGTGGTGTTGCCGCGCATGGCCACCGCGATGTGCGGCTTGCCCTCGCCGTTCGGCGCGTGGCAACCGGCGCAGACGTTCAGATAGTCCTGGCGGCCGCGTTGGGCGCTTGGGCTCATGGCGTCCAGCGACGTCTCGCTCAGCACCTTGGCCACCGGCGGTTGATCGCCCAGCAGGAAAGTCGCCATGGCGGCCATGTCCGGATCGCTCAGGCCCTGGGTGCTGTTGTGGAACACCGGGAACATCTCATTGAACATCGTGCCCTGGGCACTCATGCCGTGCTTGAGGAACGTGCTCAGGTCCTGATGATTCCAGCCGCGAGCGGCCAGGTCATTGGCCAACAGGCTGGGTGCCAGATAGCCATTGAGCAGGCCGCCGGTCAGGCGTTTATCCTGCTGCATTGCGCCGGGCAAGCCCCGAGGCGTGTGGCATTCGCCGCAGTGGCCGAGCACCTCGACCATGTATTGGCCACGCTGGAATGCTTCACTTTTGCCCTCGGTCGGGGCAAGTTTTACATCCTTGCCGTAGAGCATGTTCCAGCCCATCAGGCCCAGACGAACGTTGAACGGAAAGCTCAGGCGGGTAACCGGCGCCGCACGCTCGATAGGCTCGATGGTTTTCAGGTACGCATGGATCGCGTCCGAATCTGCACGGGGCATCAGGTGGTACGAGGTGTACGGCATTGCCGGGTACAGATTCGCGCCATCCCGGCGTTTGCCTTCGGTGAGCGCGGCGAAGAATTCGTCATCGGTGTACAGGCCAATGCCGTGCTCTTTGCTCGGGGTGATGTTGGTGCCATAGATGGTGCCGAACGGCGAAATGATCGGCAGACCGCCTGCAAACGGTGCGCCACCCGGTGCGGTGTGGCAGGCCATGCAGTCAGCGGCGCGGGCGAGGTATTCGCCGCGTTTGACTTGATCATCCGCGTGCGCCAACAACACCGGCGTAGCCAGGCCAACCGCCAGCGCAAGACGGGAAAGTAGTTGCTTCATGCTTAACCCTCCTTGACCAGGCCGAGATCGGTCAGCACGTTGCGGGTCGCGTTGTAGTAACGCACGTAGCCGGTGCAGCGGCAGATGTGGTGGCCGAGGCTGTCCTCAATGACTTTTTCCAGCTGGCTTTTGACGATGGGCTGACGCTGCAGCTTCTCGACCAGCACGGTCGCGGCATTGACGAAACCCGGCGCGCAGTAGCTGCACTGGAAGGCGAATTCATCGACAAAACGCTGCTGGATCGGGTTCAGCTCAGTGACTTTACCCTGATCGTCGCGGGTTGCGTGGCCTTCGATGGTGCGGACTTTTTTGCCTTCGAAATAGTGTGCCCCCGTGATGCAGGTGCGCACTTCTTCGCTGGTGCCGTCCGGGTTGTCGACGATCACCACACAGGCGTGGCAAATGCCCTGGCCGCAGCCGAGGCGCGAGCCAGTGAGGTTTTTGTATTCGTGCAGGTAATCGATCATCGGCAGGTCATCAGGGATGTCCACCGGGCCGACGGATTGACCGTTGAGGGTCAGTTGAAACGGACGGTTAGCCATTGAGGGCCTCCTTGATGCGCGCAGAAGTGATGGGCAGGTCGCGGACACGTTTGCCGATGGCGTGGGCCACGGCGTTACCGATGGCGCCGACAATCGGGATCATCACCACTTCGGCAATGCCCTTGGACGGGTCGCTCGGCGACAGCGGCGCCAGGATTTCAGCCGTCTGGTTCCACACCGCAACGTGGCGAGCCATCGGCAAACGGTAACGGTTGAAATTCCAGTCACCCTCCCCCGGCCCGCCTTCGTACAGCGGCATCTCTTCCATCAACGCATGGCCAATGCCCATGGCGATCCCGCCTTCGAGCTGACCCTTGACCAGCTCTTCCACCAGCACCCGACCGCACTCGACCCACGAGTGATGGTTGAGCACTTGCACGTCGGCGGAGCCCTTGTTCACTTTCAATTCCACCAGCGTCGCGACCGGGCTGTAGTAAGTCACCGCCGCGTTGTTCAACTGGGTGTCCGGGTAGTGGACGTTCTGGCGATCCAGCAGGTGGAAACCGTTGCTGGTCATTTGCGCCAGTTTCGCCTTCGGCGCGCCGTCGCCGTACTTCACGGCCAGACCGTCGAGCGGCAGGCGTTCACGCACGCCGTCGATGCTGTAATCGGCCTCGGCCCAGCTCCAGCGGTTGAAGCCGTGCACGGTAGCGCCGGTCACCAGGCCTTTTTCATGGGCATGTTTGGCCAATTGCTCAAAGCTCAGCGGCTGCATGCCGTTGGCGGTGAGTTTGCCGTCCACCCAATGTGCGTCTTCGCGGCGCACCACGTATGGGTTGGCCTGGCCGCCGTAAGGGCCTTGGCCCCAGATCTGCAACGCCGCCGGCCACAGGCCGTGGTTGAACAGCACCCGAGAGGCTTCACGGGTGGCGTGGCTGAAGTAATACGCAGAATTGGTCGCCGACGAGGCCGACGCCAGTTTGCCGACCCAACGTGGGTTGCGCAAAAAACCATCCTGCTCGGCCTGGCTCATGACGTAAGGGTTGCCGCCAGTGATCAGTTGCAACTCTTGCCATTCGGTTTCGCCGGTCTTCACTTGCGTGGCCGGAATGCCGATGAAATCCGCCACCACCAGCGCTTGCGAGGTGGACATGCCGGTGCCGATTTCAATGCCGATATGGCGCAACGTCACGTGGCCTTCGGCGGTGAATTCGATGCTGGCCATCGGTGCCTCGGAACCGGTGCCGAAGTCTTTCTGGCAGATGGCAAAACCCACGCCATACCAGTTATCCGGGTCAGCGGCTTCGCGCGTCTTTTTGATTTGGTCGCGGTTTTTCCAGACGTCGTGGGCAGCCGCTTTGTCGAGAATCTCGTGTAAGCGCAACGCCCCGGCCGGCACCGCGCCCTGGGTGTTTTTCATGCCCGAGAGCATGGCGTTTTTCTTGCGCAGGTCGATGGCGTCGATGCCCAGACGCCCGGCGATTTCGTCGACCATCATCTCGGTCGAGGCCATGCTCTGCAGGGTGCCGTAACCGCGCATCGAACCCGCTTCAACCGCGCGGGAATGGTAGGCCGTGACCTGCAAATCGTTCTGCGGCATGTAGTAAATCGACTGCGCTGCCGTGGCGCCAACCGCCGCCACCGAAGGGCTGTAGTTGATCCGCCCGCCGCCATCGACGTTCATCTCGGCGCGAAAAATCTGGAAACTGTGATCGTTCTTGTCCACCGCCAATTGGTAACGGATGTCGAACGGGTGACGCTTGATGCCACTCTGGAACTGCTCATAGCGGTCGTTGGCCAGGCGCACCGGGACACCGGCGCCATACAACGCGGCGAGGGCTGCGTAGTAGACAAAAATGTTGTGGTCCTTGGAACCGTAACCAACGGTGTAGCCCGGGTGCATGTTCAGGCTCGCCAGGCCGAAGCGCGATGGCGCGATCATTTTTGCGGTTTCGGTGGCGGCTTCCAGAGGGCACTGAGTCGCGACGACAAAGTGCAAGGTTTTGGTGGCCGGGTCGTACCAGCCGTTGCCGTTGTCCGGTTCCATCGCCGCCGGTTCAATCGACGGGGTTTTGTAGCGCTCGTCGAACACCAGCCAGTTGTCGGGCGGCGCGTCGATTTGCTGCTGCATCCGGTCGGCGTAAAACAGCCCGCGCTCGGTCAGGTTGCCGTGCAGGTCCGGCTGGGAATTCCATACCGGGCGACGGTTTTTCAGCATCGGGAACAGGATCGAATCCTTGAGGCTGGCGAATTCATCCTCGTCCGCCGAGGTCGCACCGCCGACGCGCACGTAGCGGAAGCTGCCGTATGGGTCACGTTCGTAGTACGGCACCTGGGCGCCGTAACGGATGGCTTTGTCATTGAATTTGAGTTTGGCCTTGGCCTGGCGGAAACGCTCGAAGTCGTTCCAGATCAGGATCGCCACAGGATGACCGATGAACATCGGCACCTTGCCTTCCGGCAGCAGCGGATCCGGCGCGTGTTCTTCCGGGAAGACGATACCGTCCTTGTCCAGGTCGGCGGCGGTCACAATGCGGTCAGGCTGCAAGTCGGCACCGAGCCACGACAGATCGTAGCCGGCGTAGATGCGATCGGCCTTGGTTGTCTTCAGCAACATGGCGTGGCCCTGCTGCTGCGGCCAGCCCGGCATGTCCTTGGCGCGGATGTCGCGGGCAAAGACTTTGCTGCCGCAGACCTTGGACAAGGCGTCGTTACGCGAGCGCGCCTTGCCGTTGTTGCCCAGCCATTGCTCGGACGGCACGGTCACGCTGTTTTCCATCAAGGCAGCCAGCGCCTGGGTGCTGAGCGGTGTAAGCGTCACGCTCACACCCGCCACCAGCCCGCCCTGAAGGAACGAGCGCCGGGAGATATCACGGTTGGACATGGATCATCCTCTGGGCGGTTATGGGTCCGCCCTTTTAGTTATGTTCTGGGGGTCTCGATCCTTGCAGGAGCGCTTTCGCTGGAAACAAAAGGCTGGAGTTGACAGTGCAAAGCTGACCGAAAGGTTAACTTTATAGGTTTCTGCGCCTGCCGCAAACAATCTGTTACAAAAACCGAACAAAGAATCAACGCGTTGCCGCTTTGCTCTGAGTAAAAGCAAAGGTCGCGAAGGATCAGGGGAATGTCAGGATGGCTACACACGCAAAAGGATCGGCAAACAGGTCATGCCGACAAAACGAGCGGTGGAGTTTTCTAATTTGGGGGAGCACAAACGAAAAAGGGCTCGCATGAAAAATCATGCAAGCCCTTGATATCTATGGTGCCCGAACCCGGAATCGAACCGGGACGCCCTTACGAGCGGGGGATTTTAAGTCCCATGCGTCTACCAGTTTCGCCATTCGGGCGGTAGCGCGATGTTGCAGGGTTGGGAATATATAGACCCCGGCGCTTGGATGCAAGGTCGAGGCGCACCTTTATCGTGCTCTTCCTGAGCTGAAAAACCTTGTCAGATCAGTGATCTACGCAGCCAACCTGGCATTGCACCAAGCGGGTTGGGTGACCGTCCTGGGCCGATGCCACGGGTTAAATGCAGCACTCGTTTTCCAGAATCAGCTAAGTTGAAGACTTTGGCGACACCAAAACCAATGATCAAACAGGAATGATCGCAATGCGCACCTTTTCAATCCAACATATAGATCATGTTGTTTTACGCGTGAAAGACATCACCCGCAGCCTGGCGTTTTACACCTCGGTACTGGGCTGTGAGGTCAAAAAACGCCGTGACGACCTCGGCATGATCCACCTGAGTGCCGGGACGTCCCTGATTGACCTGGTCGATGTGAACGGGTCGATCGGCCGTGAGGGTGGGGAGCCGGCGGGCAAGCAGAGGCATAACGTCGATCACGTTTGCCTCAGGGTTGAGCCTTTTGATGAGTCCGCGATTCTCAACCACTTGGCTGAGGCGGGTGTGTTTGCGGAAAAGGCGCAGAAGCGCTATGGCGCAGACGGGACAGGCTGGTCGATTTACTTCAACGATCCAGATGACAACCGGATCGAGCTGAAGGGCCCTGCCATTTAGTCTGGTTGCTTAGAGGGCGGCGAACGATACGTTTATCGTGCGCTAGGCTTTCAGCGCACTAGTCAAAAGCGCCGTTAAGCACTTCGTAGATGATCCCGGAAGCAATTGCCACGAGGATCAAATCCGTGCCTGCCTGCTGCCATTCGTAGCCGTCGTAATGAGGCAGCCTGCCGAGTAATCGGCCGTCCAGTTTTTTTGCGATCCCTGGAGGCAGCGGCTTTCCTCGAGCGAGGTTCTTTTGTACGCCAGGTGGCAGTGATGGGCCAGGCCGCCAATAATCACGATAGCCACCCAGCACGCCTAGCACGCTGCCTCGATCAATGCTGGGAGCATATTGCGAATCGCCGCCTTTGCCCTTCTTGCCCTGCCCCCCATGGCCGTTGCCGTTGCCATGGCCTTGCCCCTTCCCGTTACCAGGATCAGCCAACGCCGTCGCCGAGCCCGCGACCAGGGCAATGCAAGTGATGACGACTACCAACGAGCGAGATTTGAACATGATCATTCACTCCAGAAGGGACTGCCCTTTTGAATATAGATCGAATTGCCGAAATCAGTAGCGCTCGCCCATTACGGAGCGCTCAAATGCAGCCCGCTCAACTTTATAAAAACGATTCTCTTGCGAACGCCCTGCGAAGGTTTTTATTGAGGTATGCGAAAGCTGCCCGCCGATTTTCTCCATCGCCCGCTGCGAGCGAATATTGTCGGCGCCGACGTGGAACCATACGGTATCGACCCACTGAAAGGCGTGCTTGAGCATCAGTTGTTTAAGCTCGCCATTGGCCCCGCCGCCCCATTTTTCACGGGCCAGAAACGTGTAACCGATGGCCACCTCACGTTGCGGCTCACTGAAGTCGTAGTAACGAGAGCTGCCCACCACCCTGTTGCTCTCAAGGTCGATCACCACCAGTACGCTGGGGGATGCCAGCGCCTGCTCGAACCATTCGCGAAACACCGGTTCCTGGTAGCGCGTGGGGCTGGGGTGCTGGGCCCAGATCAACGGGTCGCAGGCGACGCCATACAGGGCCTCGAAATCCCCGGTTTCCAGCGGGCGCAGCTCAAGTAACACACCCTTGATGGAGGGCGGGATGGGTAGCGATTGCATCACTGTACTCCAGGCGCTGACAGTGCCAGATCATCGCGCATGGGCGATGGCATTCGCAACAACCGGTGAGCCACCGTGAAGCTACACCCCCACTTCTCTGTTGCGTGCAGTGGCCACAAGGCTGGGATCAACCCTGGCCATGAGCTGGGTGAGCGTGTCGAGGTCCGGCAACGGCAATGCACTGATCAATACCTTGTCCTGACGGCACACCAGAAACGCCGGGATACCCGATTGCCTTTCATCGTAGATCATTGCGTAACGCACGTACGGGTTGTCCATGCAGAACGAAAACAGATCAAATTTCACGCCTTTCACCAGTGAAGCGTTGATGATCAGCAGGTCCAAGGGTTCGCAGTCATACTCCAGCGCGCTTAATACCTCCTCCAGCCGGTGCATCGGCGCAATCCGGTAGTAACCCAGATGGTTCAGGGCACGCTCGATCCTCAACCGGGAGAAATGCTGGTCATCTGCGATCAGAATCCTGAGTGCTTTATTTGGCATCTTTCGCATCCTCGCGATTAGTCTTACGTACTCCATCACTGATAAATAATCGTAAACGTTGCCGACGCGTTGGCCGGCCCCGGCGTGACCTTGGACTGGGTTTGCAGATAACGGGCGCGCAACGGGATTGAATAGCTGCCCTCGGTCGCTCGCAGGGCCAGGCCACTGTTTTGATTCGTCGCTAAAGGCAAGCCGATTCCGTTAGGGGTTGCAACCTGCACACCTACGCCTGTGGCGGCAGGTGCACTGCCGCCCGTTGTAGAGTCGAGGCTCAGCACGCCATTGCCTCCGTTGATCGCAGTCCGCGCCGGGTCGACGCGATATTGCAGGGTGTTATTGACCACGGTGCCAGGCGTGCTGCTGCCGGAGGGTGAATTGCCGCTCTGGGAAATCCAACCGGGACCTGTGGTCCTGAAGGTCCCCGTAAACGCCGGGCAATCATTTAATCGAATGGCAAAATCGACCCAGGCGCTGGCAGTGTTGACTCCGGTAAATGTCTTGGTCTGATGTGTACCCATAGGGACGTTCACATCCGGCGTGCTGCAGGTGCGCGAAACAATCTGGATAGTGCCGGAGATACCCATTTTGAAGCCCAGCATTCTGGCGTCGCCAAAATTGCCAAATAGGCTCACGGTCGGCAACGTATTGCCCACCAACACGCCCGGTTCCACATCGCCCAGTTTGATTAATACCAATTCAAAATTGGAAGGTCCGTCAAACGGGACCAGGCACCGCCAGCCCGGCGTACACGAGGTCCAAATTTTGCTCGTTGCCCTTGGCAGAGGGCCGCCCGTGCTAGTGAAGGCGACCCCTAGTCCTTGAATGCTGGTTCTGTAGACTTTGTTGGCATACACCCCGCTGGTCACATTGGCCAGGCCATAGCCCGAATCAACCGTAAACTCGGTCGACTGTTCATATGGGGCATACAGGCACTCCAGCTTTACCGCCTGGCCCGCTGCCATGCTGAACTTCTGTCGATAAACTTCGGCGCCTACCGGCACATCGCGCCCGACGGTGATCGCCGATATTTGCAACGGCATGGAGCCATTCGCTGGCTGGATGCCATTCATGTAGGTGCACGTGACCGCCATGGCCGTGTCGGCTGCTACCCACAGTGCGATGACTGCCAATCCCGAGTTGATCAAAGCCCTGATGTTCATAACGGTACCTTTTGCATAGTGTTGGGCCGCACGCGGTCAGCGACCTGTTTGCCTGCCGCACACACGGCGTCCAGCTGCTGCAACTGCTGGCCCTCGCCCGGGCCCGGTGGAATGACCAACGCACACTGCTGGTGCGCTTTGCTGCCCCAATTGATCAGCAACTGGCGGGTGTCCGGCTTGATGCGTGCGTAGAGCTGACCGCCCTGCCCGACCACGCCCACCGTGGCGCCTTCGCCGTCCGTTACGCCGGCACCGAACGGCAAACTGTTGCCATCGTCCAGGCGCACATTGAGCAGTACTGCCCGCCCCTGGTTGGTGGTGTATTTGAGGTGCACTACGGCGCCGGCACGCGGCGCGACCTGCTGGCTGGTTTCGTTGAATTCAACGTCCAGGGAACTGCCGATCGGGTCGATGGCGACCTCGTTCAATTCATAGGGGCGCAAATACGGCACCACGGCGTTACCGCTTGCATCAAGCCTCAGACCTGGATAGCCCGACACCTTGGCACCCTGCGCACCCGGCGCGCTGATCACCGCCATGGTCTCGCCACGATAAGGCGTCATGGTCATACCGTCGGCATGGGCCACCAGCGTGCCGCTGGCACCCACGGAAGCACTGGTGTAGCCGTCGCCACGCCCCAGTGCGGCACTGAGCATCGCCCTGGCACCGGTGTACTGCCCGTTGAGCGCTACACTTTTGCTATTGCTGCCACCGTCATGCCCGAAGGTTGCGCCGTAGCCGTACTGGCGATCGTCGCCCGCGGTGCCGCTGATGCCGGCCTGCTCGCTGTAGTTGCCGCGCGTGTCACGGCCAACCTGCGCCGTCATCTGTGGGCCATAACCAGATCCACCAAACTCCAGGGGCATGCTCATGGTCAGCAGGAAGCTGTTCTCCATATCGCCCAGGCCCATGCGGCTGCGATTGGCGTTCACGCTGAAACTCACGCGATTGAATTGCTTGCTGTAGCTGAACTGGTACTGCACATCACTGCCCGGCTGGTTCCAGTAATTCTGCGCATAGCCGCTAAGAGTCACTTGGCCCCAAGGCCCCAACGTCTGGTCTGCGGTGATGGACAGGCGGCTGCGCGGACGTCCGAACATACGGGTGTCCCAACCATTTTTCTCGGCATCCACCAGTTGCACGGCATTGCTGAAATCCAGGTAGTCACCGGTAGAAAAACGGTAAGCCGCCACCGAGAAGTTGCTGCCGGTACTGAGTACATTCTTGCTATAGGACACACGCATGCTCTGCCCTTTGGCCGTCCCGGCAGCCAGCTCGGTCTGTGCGTGAGTCACGTCCACCGCCATGGCGCCGATGGGCGTGCCAAACGCCAGGCCCGTGAGCAGCGCCGTGTAGTGGTCGCTCGACTGCAGGCCACCGAAGCCTGTGAACGTGTTGTTCAGGCCATATTGCAGCGTGCCTTGCAGCACGCGTGCCTGTTGGTCGACAAAGTTGTTGCGGGTTTCACCGGCGGTGAAGCTGAACCGCGAGGTACCGGGGCGCAACAACTGGCTGACCGAGGCATAGGGCACGATAAAGTTTTGCTCGGTGCCGTCTGCCTCGGCAACGCTCACGTTAAGGTCTCCGCCGTAGCCGGTGGAGTACAGGTCATCGATCACGAAAGCACCCGGCGCTACGGTAGTTTCCAGCAGGACGTTGCCGGCCTGGCGAATGGTCACGCGGGCGTTGGTGCGGGCAATGCCACGGATGACCGGGGCATAACCGCGCATGGAATCAGGCAGCATGCGGTCATCGCTGGCCAACTGCACGCCGCGAAAGGACAAGGTGTCGAAGATCTCGCCACTGGTGTTGGACTCCCCCACCGTCAACTGGCTTTTCAGCGCCGTCACATCACGTTGGGCGTAGGTGTCCAGAGCCTGGTACTTGTTGCCCTGGCGCGACTGCCAGCTCATCGACGCGTTGTGGCGCAGGCGCCAGTCACCCAGATTAAGGCCCGCATTAAGGCCCATGAACGCCGAGTCATAGTCGCCCGTGCGGGTGCGATTACGGTTGGCGTTGAAGGTGTAACTGAGCATGCTGGCGGTCACACCGCGGTCCCATAGCTCAGGGCTGACGTAACCCCGGGAATTACGCTTCAAGGCGGCCTGAGGAATGCTGAGGTCGAGCGCCTGGTTCTCCGGTGAAAAACTCGCACTGGCACCTTGGATCAAACTGCCCAAAGACACGCAGCCTGTGGTGTCCAGCGGTTCGGACAGCTTGGACATGTCCACGCCCTGACGTTCAAGCAAGCCATGGTCCATGCACACCACCGGTTTGCTGCCGTCGGGCTGGGCCTCAATGCGAATGTCCTGGCGGCTGTTCAACTGGCCGTTGAGCAACACATCGGCGCGGTATTGCCCCGGCGTCACCGGGTTGCCGGTCTGGTATTTACCCAGGTCGAGGTTACGCGAGTCCTCAGGCAGGAATGCGTCGTTGAACTGCACCTCTTGCGCCAATGCGCCCTGTATTCCCCATGCACCAGGCGCGATGGCCAGCACCTTGAGCACCAAGGCTGTAAGCGGATTCAAGGCAAAGCGAGGCTGCGCCCGCAGGGCAAGCCTGGAGCTGGAAGAGGTTTGCATAATTAACTCGCGTGTAAAGACGTCAGGAGTTGATCAAGGCTTGAGTGCTTTCCGAGTCGGGATCAGCGCGCCGTAATCGTTGATGGCGTTGAACTCCACTTGGGCATCGGCGGCAGGCCGAGTCTTGAGAGTCGGCAGCGGGAACTGTCGGGTTTCACCCGGAGCGACCATGCCGTCCTCACTGCGAGCACGTACTGAGCCCGACACCAGTTCCAGTTCAACCAGCGATACGTAAAAGGCCGACGGGTTGAACGCCTGCAAAGCCAGGCCCAAGCCATCACGGCTGGAAACCACTTGCCATTGCACCTGTTCAATCGCTTCAGTGGCGGTTCCGGGCAACTCGGTGGGGCGATAGAACAGCTTGATCCGCGAGCGAAATGCCATTTGAAGGGTGTTAAGGTCCTCACCCGCCTCGGGCTTGGGCGGAATTTCCAGTACGTTCAGCCAGAACACCGACTCCTTGTCCGAGGCCAACGCCGCCCCCGTGAACAATACCCGCAGGCTTTGGCCTTTGGCCGGGTCGATACGTGCCACCGGCGGCGAAAGCAGAAACGGTGCCTTGGAACTAGTGGGCGTGGACTCGACACTGCCAGTATCGATCCAGGCTTGCATCAGTGCAGGCTGCGTGCCGTTGTTATTGAGTTTGACGGTGACTTCCTTCTGGCCAGCCGGGTAGATCACCCGCGTGCCGGTAATCACCACGCCCGCAATGGCTTGGGCGCTTGCCAGGGCCAGAAGGCTTGCCAGCAGCAACTGTTTGAGTGGAAGTTTGCAAGGCATGACAGTGTCCCATCGCCGCCAGAAAACACGCCCTTTTATCGACCACACAGGGCGTGTGTTCATTGGCGAGCGACTTACTGATAATTAATGGAGTACGTCACGTTACTGATAACGGTGCCCGGCGTAGTTGCGGCCTGGGCGTAGTACTGGACGGCGTAAGGCAGGTCGGCACTCAGTGTTGTTGTATCGATGCTGATACGGCTGGTAGACGCCACTTGCCCGGTGTCACCGGCTTTGATGGCTTTACCATTTGAGGCGTCAACCAATTGCAGTTGCGCCTTGGTGGCGGTGCCGCTCAAGTTCTTCAAGTTGCCGCTGGCCGGGTCCACCGAGCCACCTGCTTCAAAGAACGCAGAGGCGGTTTTAAGCGCCGCAGAGCACTTGCTCAGTTGAATGCTGAACCCGGTCTGGCCCGCCACTTGGCCCTGTGCAGCCAGCGAAGCGGTCGAAATCGTCGGCAGCGTGACGGTGCTGCCTGCTGAACCTGCCGCGCCATTGACTGCGACTTGGCAAGTTTCGGCTTTCAGTTCGCCGTTGAAGTTGATAGTACCGTCCGACGCCATGGCGGCGGAGGTGGCGGTGGCGGCGACCAGTACAGCGAGGACGCGGGCTTTGTAATCCATGAGTAACTCCAAGAGCGCAAGATGCTGAGTAGAGAGTGAGTTCCCTGTTGCAGGAGAACTGCTGTGTTGTTGCGGAGTTAAGTGTAAGGAAGTCACCGAACTGTCCAAATAGGACTGCTCCGAAAAAGCAACTAAGCCCTGCAGATTTTAATTAATTAACTTGGCGATGCCCGCGCAAAACAATTCAATCTGCCGAGGAAGGTTTTTATTCTGCAGACAACTTTATGGTCAATAGGAGTGCTCCTAAAAACAACGCCGTCACCCCAACAATTCAAGGGCAACACTCAAGCGCTTAATGCTGCCCACTGTTCAACCATACGGCTGAGATGACCGGCAATAACGACAGTTGGCCAGGCTGTTTTATCCTGCAAGGCCGCATCGATCAGGTCCGCCGTGGTCGCGATGTCTATCCACCCCGCCACTAGCGCGGCAGCCTGCAGGTTATGCGCGGCGAGCAACGCCAGGCTGCGATCACGCAGGGCTGCCGCCTCAAGCAAGCCGCCTAGCTGTTTGCGCAGTATTTCAGGCCCGGAGGTACTCGGCGCCGATGGGGGTTGCAGCAGGTTGACCTCGCACCACAGTTCAATGGTTTCGCGTAGAAGGCCCTCGCCAATGGGTTTGCTCAGCGCGCCATCCATACCCGCTTCAAAGCAGCATTCCAGCATGTCATTGCCGGTGAGCTGTGAGACCGCGATGATCGGGCAGTGTGTACGCTGTCGCTGGCTCTGCACCTGCCTGAATTCACCGGCCAGTTTATAGCCAGCGCCTGCTGGCAGGTCGCAGTCAATAAGTATCAAATCAACCTGGTGTGCATTGAAAAACCTTAAACCCTGGTTGGCATCGTCCATTGGTAAGGGATGGCAACCTAACGCGCGCAGCTGCGTCACCAGCCCTTGCTGGTCGACATTGGTGCCCCCCACCACCAACACCATCAAGCCCACAGGTTCGTCGGGCGAAGGCATCACCTGCACGGGTGAATCAAGCGGCGCAGCCCATTCAACCGGCAATCTCACACCCACGCGGGTGCCTTTGCCCTGGAGGCTGCTGAGCGTCAACTCGCCCCCCATCAACTGCACTAACCGCTGGCAGATCACCAACCCCAGCCCGTTACTGCCACTGGCACGCGCGGATGAGCTCAGCAATGAGGCGTGTGCCTGGTCGGACAACCCGATCCCATTGTCGATGACCTCAATCATCAGGTGGTGATCGCCCTCAAGCACCTGAAGCCGAATCTCTACATGGCCCCTGTCGGAGAACTTGATGGCATTGACGATCAGATTGCGCAAGACCTGCGCCACGCGCAGTTCATCCAGCAATAACGGGGCGTGCAGGTGCTCACCCGTTACCGTCAGTTCAAGGCCTTTTGCCTCGGCAGACGCGCGCTGGCTGTCCACCACGCGCTGGACCAGCACACCCAGGTCCACGGCTTCCACATTCAGCGTCAATTGCCCGGCCTCCATCCTGGAGATATCCAGCACATCGTCCACCAACCGCAACAGGGTATTGGCGCCGTTGTTCGCAAGGGCCGCAAAGTGATGTTGCTGTTCGTCAAGTGCGGTGTGCTCCAGCAACTCAACAGCGGCCAGTATTGCGTTCATGGGCGAACGGACTTCGTGGCTCATAACCGCCAGGAACATCGCCTTCTCCCGTTCGTTATGGATGGCGCGCCGGCGTTGCACGCGGCTTTGCCACACCAGCGTGATGAGTATCAGCACGCTGCTGAGCAGCAACCACAACTCACTTTTGTAGTGATCAAGGATGGCCTTGATGGGCGGGATATCGAGGTTCATGTCCGCGAACCAGGCATCGTAGATCGCCTGGCGCTCATCGCCCGAAATGGACCCCAGTACCTTCTGCAGAATCGATAGCAAAATCACGTCGTTGTCGCGCACCGCCATGCTTACCCCAGTACGCTGCTCGGGCACCACACCGGAAACCTGCAGCACGCCCTGGTACTGGCGAGACAGATACGGGATCAGCAACCACTCCGAAGCAATGGCGGCGTCCGCATCGCCGTCCTTGACCATTGCCATCATGTCGATCGCGTTCTGGGCCGAAATGATCGTGATGCCCGGCGCCCGCTCACGCAAAAACGCCGAATAGCCTTCACGCCCCAGCATCACCAGGCGTTTGCCGGCGAGCTGGCCCAGTTCGGCAAACGGCTGATCGTCAAAACGGCTGATAAGGATGGTCGAGCTGGTGTTGTAAGGCGCGGTATAGAGGACGCCGCGATCTTCAGCAGGGTCGTCCGACCGGCGCCGGGTGGACAAGATATCCACCTCGCCACTGAGCAGCATGTCTTTGCGCGCACTGCGTGAGGTAGTCGGCACAGACTTGAAACGCAGCCCCGTACGCCGTGCGATCAAGTCCAGGTACTTGGCCGACAGCCCTCGCAGTTCGCCACCGCTGATGTACTCAAAGGGCAACAGGTTATCGAACACCCCCACACGCAATACCGGGTGGGCTGCAATCCAATCGAGTTCCTGTGGTGTCAACGCCAACGCCGGCGCGTTGGCTTGCGCAACACACAGACCAATCTGGCCCATCAGCGCCAACACCGCCAACAAGCGCCACATCAAGGCAGCATCCGGTGCGAACGAGTGGCAGGCAGTGCATCAACCTGCCGATCGCCGCCCAGGTCACGCCATTGCTGGAGCAGCAACCGCAAAGCCTGTGCATATGCCGGGTCATCCCATCCCGACTGCGCGCGCAGCAGGTTCTGCAGGTTTTCGGCAGCCTGACCCATCGCCGACCATTCCATGATCAGCGCTGCGCCGTGCAAACGGTGGGTCACGTGCAGAGCGGATGATCGATCACACAGCGCAAGCGCTTTGGTCAGTCTGCCCAGGTCAGCGGCCACTTCGCGATTGATCCCGGCCTGGTCCAGCACAGGGGCCATCAGGTTTAACCGAGGGTCTGCCAGTGTGACGTCGCACCAACGCTCAATCACCCCGCGCAATGGCTCCAGGCGAATAGGCTTGCTCAACACCGCGTCCATTCCCGCCGCCAGGCAGCGCTGAAGATGTTGCTCACCGGTCAAGGCAGAGATGGCAATGATCGGGCAACGCAGTCGGCCCACCTGCTGTTCGAATCCGCGCAGTTCGCGGGTCAGGCTGTAGCCATCCTGGTCCGGCAGGTCACAGTCCATCAGGACCAGGTCGTAACGGGTGTGCACAAACAAGGCGCGGGCTTGGGCGGCATCGCCGGCTATCACCGGCAGGCTGCCGAAGCTTTTGATTTGCGCGCCCAACACCTGCTGGTTCGCCCGGGTGTCCTCCACCACAAGGATCTGCAATGCTTTGCCAGCGTTTGCCGTTAATGGCGCCTCTGCCGGTTGCGATGCAAGGGGTTGCGGGGCGTTTATCACGGGCAAGCAGATCGTCACCGTGGTGCCCGCGCCCGGCGCGCTCTTGAGCGTCAACGTCCCGTGCATCAAGTTGACCAACTGCTGGCAGATCACCAGCCCCAAGCCTGAGCCGCCCGCGCGTTTGTATGACTGGCTATGCTGCGCGTAGGGTCGAAACAACGAAGCCTGCACCGCCGCCGAAATGCCGATGCCGGTGTCGCGGACCTCGATCTGCAAGCGGCCGTTGCTCGCGTCCAGGCCAACCTGGCGCACGTCGATATCAATACTGCCCGCATCGGTAAACTTGATCGCATTCGAGAGCAGGTTATGCAGGATTTGCGTCAGGCGCGCACTGTCGAGCATCAACAGGGGCAACGCCTCTTGGATATGCGCATTGAGCTCCAGGCGTTTTTCCCTGGCCCGCAGGCGATGCAGCCCGACGACTGCCTGCACCAACGCTGTCACATCGGTCGACTCGACCTTCAGGCGTTTCGGCTTGACCTGCGACCCGGAGGTTTCAAGCACATCGTCCAGCAAACGCAGCATCGCGTCGGCACCACTATTGGCCAGCTGGGCAAAGTGGCGTTGTTGCTGATTGAGCCGTGTGTGCCCCAGTAACTCCATCGCCGCCAGCACTGCGTTCATGGGCGAACGTATTTGATGGTTCATGACCGCCAGGAACATGGATTTTTCTTGTTCATTGCGCAACGCCCGCCGGCGCAACCGATGACCGCGATAGACCAGCGCGCAAAGGCTGGCGAATGCCAACGCACCGAGGATGAACACATGCGCATAATGATTGACGATGTTTGACAGGGACGGCACGTCCACTTCCAGGTCGTGATACCAATTCTCATAGATATCATTGCGCTGCTCCGCCGTTATGGAGCCCAGTACCTTTTCAAGTATGGAACGCAACATGAGGTCATCAGCGCGCACGGCCATGCTCACATCCAGCATCTGGCTGCCGACCACGCCGGAAACTTCCAGCACGCCCTGGAATTGTCGATACAGGTAAGGCATTAAAAAGGTTTCCGAGGCCACTACCGCATCGGCCTTGCCCTCCTTCACCATGGTCAGCATCTGCAGGGCCGAGGTGCTTCTGATCAGATGGGACTTGGTCGCCTTGTCCCGGAATATCGTCTCGTAATATTCCACATCGGGAATCATCACGTTTTTGCCCTGTAGTTGTTCAAGGTCGAAGACACCCGGGCTGTCGACGCGCGTGACGATGATGGGCGAGGTGGTGTGGTAAACCAGCGCAACAATGCCCTTGGTTGCAGGCTCAGAGCGAAAGCGCAAGTATGAGGACAGCAGGTCCACCTGCCCTGCCAGCAGCATGTTTTCGCGTGCGGCCATTGTATTTCCGGGCACGTAGCTGAAACGAAGGCCCGTAGCGGCCGTCACGAACTGCAAATACTGCATGGACCGCCCGCGCAGTTCTCCACCGTTCATGTACTCGAACGGAATCAAGCCCTCCACCACCCCGACGCGCAACACCGGCTGCAGTGCTATCCACTGCAGTTGCTCGTCGCTCAGCGCGACGGCAGCCGCACAGACGAGCGGCGAGCCCAGCACAATCAGCGCCAATAGCACTGCCCTCCACAACCCGATTGTCATGGCGTGCCGATGAGTTTATTCAGCTTGAACAGCTCGTTGTTCGAGGTGACCCCAAGCTTGCGAAACGCTGCGGTTTTCTGGGTGCTGATGGTTTTGATGCTGCGGTTGAATTTCTCGGCAATCTCACTCACCGTCATGCCCGCCAGGTAACAGCGAATGACTTCCTGCTCACGGCTGGTCAACTCCGCCTGGACCAACGCGTCAGGCGCATCGCCACGGCCTTGGCCAGTATCGCTGGTCACCGTCTCCGCCAGGCGGTAGGTCATGTCGGTACTCAGGTACACCGCACCCGCCGCCACCTTGCGGATGGCCTTGACCAACTGCGCCATTTCTTCACCCTTGCCGACAAAGCCACGGGCACCGACACGCATGGCCAGGCTGACCGTCGCCGGGTCGTGATGCGTGGACAAAACAAGGATATGACAGCTGGGAAATTTGACCCGCAAGGCGCGGATCAGTGAGACCCCGTCCAGCTCGTCAGGGTTCAGGGAGAAGTCCAGCAGCAGCAGGTCTGCTGGCGCCGAGGCGAGGCCGGCGATCAGGTCGCGGCTGCGCGCATAAATGCCAACCACTTCAAAGTTCGCCTCGGCCGCCAACGTGGCGGCTAGCCCGTGTCGAACAACTGCATGATCATCCAGCAAAGCAATACGTATTGGTTTCATCGTGATCGACCCACTCGGCACAACGCTGTCGGAATACTGGGATACCCCACCGCTACAACGTTCAACCCGTCTTTGAGTATATGCAAGGATCGGTAAATCACACCCCGCTCGTTGCTGGGTGTCGGAAACCAGGATCAAATACCATCAATAATGTGTTTGATCCTGAACAACTCATTGTTCGATACCACGCCCAACTTGCGAAACGCCGAGGCTTTTTGTGAGCTGATGGTCTTGATGCTGCGATTGAATTTTTCGGCGATATCGGTAATGGTCATACCCGTCAAGTAACACCGAATCACGTCCTGTTCACGCGCGGAAAGGCTGACAAAACGCAAGGCTTCATCGCGGTTCTGTTCGTCACCGATATGGTTCACCGCCGTCGCTTCGGCTACCCGGTAGGCCATGTCCGGACTCAGGTAGACCTCCCCGGATGCCACCAACCGAACCGCACTGATCAACTGGTTGATATCTTCACCCTTGCCAAGAAACCCGCGCGCGCCGACACGCAGGGCCAGGATCACGGTGGCGGCATCGTGATGCGTGGAGAACATCAGAATGCGGCATTGCGGGTACTTCACTCGCAACGCACGAATCAACAAGATGCCGTCCAGTTCACTGGGCCCGAGCACGAAATCCAGCAACAGCACATCGGCGGGCAGCAACGCGAGCCCAGCCATCGCTTCACGGCTGCGGGCGTAGACACCCACCACTTCAAAATCAGGTTCCTGCTGCAATCGATTGATTAACCCGTGCCGCACGATTGCATGATCATCGAGCAAAGCAATTCTTAAGCATTTCATAACGTGGAAGGCACTCTTTATAACGAGCAAAAGGATGAGGCCTGCAACATTCTCATCTTTAGTAAGTTCTCGTCATCGCAGACGAACCTATAAAATCAACGGCATCCGTGATATTGAACAATCGCACATAACACACATAACAACAGCCAAACCAACTCAGCAACCGATAGTTCTTAAACAGTGAGCGGATGCGAAAGTTAATGCACGGGCACTCATTCGGGTATCAGATCACTCCTAAAAGCGCTCAGCACCCGCACTATTTTCCCGCTGAATAACAAAGTTCAAGAAATCGTCCATTTCCATTGGGCGAGCCAACGCGTAACCCTGCCCCACTCGGCAACCCAAACGATAGAGCAACGCAATCGTCGACTCGTCTTCGATGCCCTCAGCCACCAAATTCAAACTGAGCAGTCGCGCCCAATTGACAATACCGGCAATGACTTTGCGTGAAGACGAGTGCTGTTCAACCCCACGCACAAACGATCCGTCAATTTTCATCTCATCAAACGACAGGTTCGCCAACAGGTTCAACGTAGCAGCGCCCGTGCCGAAGTCGTCCATCGATACCTGGAACCCCTTGGCCCGAATCGCCGTCAACGAGGCGGATAGGTAGAGCTCATCCGGTTCGGGTACATCTTCAGTAAGCTCGATTTTCAGCAGCCGGTTCGGCAGGCCGGCCTGGCGCATCCGCGCGGCCAGGCGCTCGGAGAAATCGGGGGTGCAAATGGTTTTAGCCGACGCGTTTACAGCAATGGGAATCCCGATATGTTCGCGTTTGAGCGCGAGCATGGCCTTGATCGTCCACATCTCCACCAGGCTGAACAGCAGCAGGTCCAGGCCCAAGCGGTTGACCAAGGGCATCAATACCGAAGGGGGGATTTCCCCAAATCGTGGATGCTTCCAACGCACCAGCGCTTCGGCCCCCACGATACGCCGGCTCAGCAGCTCAAATTGCGGTTGGAACACAAAACGCAAGCCCTCGCCTGTGGTCAGCGCGTTGATCACCTCATCTTCGGCCAAGTCATCAAAAGTGTTCATATTCAGCCTTGCATCCGGCTGCGCGCGCGTCAGCACGACCGCGCGCAAGGCGTCGCCCAGCGCCAGGGTTGCGCCTTCGCGCAGGATTTGCACGGAGATCCCCGCCGTTCGCGCCAACCGCGCATGGGACTCCAGCGCACTGACCGCAACCCCGCCCATGTACTTGATCCAGAGCGGGCTTGCAGGCGTTTTACGGGTCACGTCGACCTCGCCCGCGGGCGCGTCCAAGGCCGTCTCTCCGGTCCAGAAGATGCAGGGCAACCGGGCCAGTGTGCCTGCTTCGTGCAGCCCCCTGAGCAGGCTCGGCAACATCAGCCCATCACCGCACTCTGGGCGAATTTCGCAGACAATGACGTCGATCGGGGACTCGCGCAGCCAAGCCTCAACGGCGCTCAAGGTGCCAATATTGGCAATCGGAGTTACCCCCATGCTGCTCAAGGCGAAGGCGAGCCGATGCGCACAGGCAGCATCGGATGCCAACGTGACGACACGTAGCGCGCTGAACTCGTTGGGCACGACGGCATTTTGGATCATGACAAAAATTTCCCGAGATTGTTTCAGGAAAAAAGCTTATCAGCGCCAAAACAGAAACAAATAGGACTGGGACTAAAACCGCAGTACCGCTCAGTCGACCAGTTCGCCCTTACGCGCCAACGCCCACGGCGCAATCAACCGTTGCGGCGTCTGGCAGGCTTTACGCTTGAACACAAAGTTGCGGCACTTCTCGGCAAACTGCTGGCGGTTGTGCACCATGTCCAGTTCCATCTGAGCCAACTCGTTTTGGCGGCAGCGATCCATTGGCTCAAGGTCGATAGTGGCTTTGCGCATGCGTTGCGCGGCGTATTTCTCATCGCTCAGCGCGCCTTGGGCCGCTTGCAGTAACCATGCACTGAACGCACTCGGGCAACGTGGCCCAATGTCCTGCACCATGCCCCACTGCTGTGCCTGAATGGCGCTGATCGGCAGGCACTCTTCAGTGAGCTTATGGGCAATTTCGCTGCCCACCGCGCGGGGCAGGCTGTAAGTCCAGTATTCGGAGCCATACAGCCCCATGCTCTTGTAATGCGGGTTGAGCACTACGCCGGCACGGGCGAAGACGATATCGGCCGCCAGGGCCAGCATCACACCGCCGGCGCCGGCACTACCGGTCAGGCCACTGACCACCAGTTGCCGGGCCGTCAGCAGCTCCTGGCACACATCATCGATCGCCTGGATATTCGCCCAAGCCTCCAGCCCTGGCACGGGTGCGGCCTGGATGACGTTGAGGTGTACGCCATTGGAAAAGCTGCCGCGCCCGCCTTTGATCAGCAGCACCTGGGTGTTCCGTGCCTTGGCCCAGCGCAGTGCAGCGACCAGCCGCTGGCATTGTTCAGTGCTCATGGCGCCGTTGTAGAACTCGAAGGTCAATTCGCCGACATCGCCGCATTCACGGTAGCGAATCGGTTGATAGGCCTGTTCATTGAAGGCTTGGTGGGCAATTGAGCTGTCCAGCACGGGCACACGCGCCAGGCGCCCGGCCAACACGTGACGGGCCGGCAACTTGAAGGTTTCCTCGCCTGGCTGGGCCTTGCGTTTAAGTGAGCCGACCCACACGCTCTGAGCGCCAGCCGCGACCAATACCGCATCATCCTGTACCGCAAGCATTTCACCCGGCAGGCCCCGGCGTGCATCCAGGTGCGCGTCGTACAAGTAATACTGCTCGCCTTGGATGCTGGCCAACACACCCGGCTGGCCGTCGGCGGCGTCGATGCTGCGTTTTATGAAGCGCGCGCAGTCGTGCCAGCTGAAAGCACGGTCTACCTGCTTCATGTTCGGCTGCAAGCGCCCCATAACGTTGGGCTGCGTGTAATCCAGTGGCGCAGGGAGCACACCACGGGTGAATTTTTCCACCACGTCGCGAATACAGGTGATCGCAGCATCACTCACCAGGCCGTTGTACAACTCGGCCTTTCGCACCTCGGCGGGCATGTCGAACTCACAGCTCGACCAGACCGGCCCTGCGTCCATCTCCTCCACCGCCTGCAATGCGGTGACGCCCCAGCGACGGGCCTGCTGGGTGATGGCCCAGTCCAGCGCGCTGGCGCCACGGTCACCGACAATGCCCGGATGAATGATCACCACCGGGCGGTCGAGGTTGCTCCACAACTGCTGCGGCACGCGGTCCTTGAGAAACGGGCAGATCACCAGGTCGGCGTCCGCCGCCTCGATTTGCCGGCACACCGTGGCTTCATCGGTGAACAGCACCACGCTGGGGTCAAACCCAGACTGGCGCAAATCCAGCCAGGCCCGTTGGGTCAAACCGTTGAATGCAGAGGACAACAAGATGATCTTCAGTGATCGCATGGCAGACTCTTCCTTGAGGTGCACGGCCACAGGCTCGCATTGAGCCGTCCCTGGCCTTTGATGGAAGCACAAGGTTAAAAGGCATGTCAGGCGGGGCACCTGACCGAGATCAATGTTCGGTCAGCCAGGGAGAATTGCGTCGCAAGAACCGGAGTTTCAGTGGGTTGGCGCCTGCCTACACTGGCGCAAATGCACAGTGACCGAGGCTTTCATGACTCCCCTTGCCGCCACCCTGGTACACCTGGATTGGCAAACCATCGGCCTGGAACTCGACCGCGAAGGTTTCGTCGTGCTGCCCGGCATGTTCGGGCTTGAGGTCCCAGGCTTGTTCACCCACCTACTGAACGGCTTTTATCCGCCATTGGCACAGCTTTCCAACCGGTGGAACGACATCCTGCAACTGCCCTACCGCTACCCTCCCCAACTCACCGACTTTCATGCGCAGTGCCGCGCCGTCGGCCAGCAGCAAGCACTGCCCCAACTGACATGCCTGCGCAAAGACGAGCACCAGGCGCTGGGGCAGGACGCCGAGGGCGAGCACGTATTCCCATTTCAGTTGGCCGGCGTGCTGTCTGCGCCCGGCGAGGATTTCACCGGCGGCGAATGTGTCCTTACCGAGCAACGCCCCAGAATGCAATCACGGCCGATGGTGGTGCCGTTGCAGCGCGGCGATCTGGCCGTGATCACCACGGCACACCGCCCGTTCAAGGGCAGCAAGGGTTACTACCGGGTGAATATGAAACACGCGATCAGCAGCGTCCGAAGCGGCGAACGGCGCGGTTTTTTGCTCAGTTTTCACTTATGCCCTGGGGCGGCGCATGACTGACGAGCGCATGTGGCGGGTATTGGGCAGCGATGGCCAAGCCTACTCAAGCGCCGAACCGGGCACATTGGCTGGTCATCGACGCGGTAAACGCTACGGCACGCTGGATTGCCGTGCGGCACTGCACGCCATCGCCCGTGGCTGCTATGTGCAGCACCGGGTGTTTTTCCTCAATCAATCCAGCGCCATCGCAGCGGGCTATCGCCCTTGCGCCGTGTGCATGCCGGCCGAGTATCGCCAATGGAAACTTCAGCAGCCTTTATGAACACTCACCTGGAAAATCTCGATTGGCCAATGATCGAAGCGGCCTTGATGAACGACGGCTTCGCCCTGCTGCCACGACTGTTGACTCGGCAAACTTGCCGGCAACTCGCGGCACTCTATGCTGATGAAAGTCACTTTCGCAGCCGCATCGTCATGCAGCGCTACGCCTTCGGGCGAGGTGAATACCAGTACTTTCGGTACCCGCTGCCGGCACTCGTCGACAGCCTGCGCTCGCATCTTTACGCGCGCCTCGCACCAGTCGCCAACCGCTGGCACGCGGCGCTGAAGATGAATCAACGATTCCCCGACACCCATGTGGAATTCAAAGCGCTATGTCACCAGGCCGGCCAATGCAGGCCCACGCCGCTGATGCTGCGCTATCGGCAAAATGACTACACCTGCCTGCATCAGGACTTGTATGGCGAGCAGGTGTTTCCGTTTCAGGCGGTGTTCCTGCTGGACCAGCCAGGCCTGGACTTCGAAGGGGGTGAGTTCGTGCTCACTCACACCGGCTCCAGCAAACCCGCACGGGCTGAGGTAGTGCCCCTTGAACAAGGCCAGGCACTGATCTTTGCCGTCAACAGCCGCCCGGCACGTTCCGCGCGTGGTTTTTGCACAGTCAGCGTGCGTCATGGGGTGAGCCGCCTGCATCGCGGAGAGCGCCACACGCTGGGCATCATCTTTCACGATGCCAAATGAATGCTGTCAACGGGTTAGCTTCACGCCCTTGATCCACTTAACCGCATCATCAACCGACTGGCCTGCACCGCCGGGCGAGACGTTGTGCCCCAACTCGGGATACAGCCGGTATTCAAAGGGTTTGCCCTGGGCTTTAAGCGCACCCAGCCGTTCGATGGCCATGAACGCCGGGGTTTGCAGGTCCTGGCCGCCCAGCAACCATAGCCCCGGCACCGAGATGCTGGCGAGTGCGGCGCGTGGGTCGGTAGCGGCAAAATCATAGCGGTCCGGGTCTTGCGCGATATGTTGGCGGGCATCGGCCTCGCTGTGGGTATGCCAGAAATCTGCCTTGCCCTGGGTCAGAAACTGGAACCGTAGCTGCTCAAGTGTCGTCAGCAGTGGGCCGCTGAATAGCACCATGAAGTTGATGCTCCGATTACGCTCGGCGGCAAGGGGAATGATCCAGCCCGCCTGGCTGAAACCCACCAGCCCAACGGGCACTGGGTTGGCCGCAAGCGTGGTGGATAACACCACGAGCGCCGCATTCGCATCACCCGCCAGCGCCGCCAGATTGGAAGCGTCGAGGTTATTGCCGCCGACTTCCGGGCCAGCGTACACACCGCCAGATTGCCCGACGCCACGTTTGTCGTAGGTCAACACCGCGATGCCACGTTGGGCCAGGGTTGTGGCAAAACTGCTCATACGCGGCACCTGGCCGGAACCGTGTACCAGCACCACGCCGGCTACTGGATGCTCGGGCAGGTAAACCGTGCCGGCCAGTGCAACATCAGCGTTGGCAAATGTAATGTCCCGCGTCACAAAAGTGGCGGGGGCAGCCAGGGCCAACCCAGGCGTCAACATGAAAAGGCCCAGCCAAAAGCCGATGTTTCGCAGCATGATTCAATCCGCACAAAGGTACGTCCGAGTACCGGTGCGCCACTGTGCCTGGGCAGCGTTACTGTCTTATGACTGGCGGCTTTTATGGGGGATACGCTGTGTCAGACACCTGGGTTTTGACTGACCCACCGCATTCGCGGGCAAGCCCGCTCCCACACGAAGAGTGCGGCCCTTGGATTTGGCGCCTATAACTGCTGTAGTGAAAAACCACCTGACGGAGCATCACTATGAACCCGACGAAAACCGCATTGGTCCTGATTGAATTCCAAAATGACTTCACCACTGCGGGTGGGGTGTTTCACGACGCGGTCAAAGGCGTCATGCACAGCACCGACATGCTGGCGAACACTGCAACCACCGTTGAGCAAGCCCGAAAACTCGGTGTGAAGATCATCCATATGCCGATTCAATTTGCCGACGGCTACCCCGAGCTGACGCACCGCTCCTACGGCATTCTCAAGGGCGTGGCAGACGGCAGCGCCTTCCGGGCCGGCAGCTGGGGCGCGGACATCAGCGAGGCACTGAGCCGTGAGCCGGCAGACATCCTCATAGAAGGCAAACGCGGCCTGGATGCGTTTGCCACCACCGGCCTGGACCTGGTGCTGCGCAACAACGGCATCCAGAACCTGGTCGTCGCAGGCTTTTTGACCAATTGCTGCGTTGAAGGCACGGTTCGTTCGGGCTATGAGAAAGGCTACGACGTGGTGACGTTGACCGACTGCACCGCGACCTTCAGTGATGAGCAACAACACGCCGCCGAGAACTTCACCTTGCCCATGTTCTCGCAAACGCTGAAACACACCCAGTTTCTACAAGCGTTGAACGCCCAATAAAAACGGCGGCGACTCATCACTGAGTCGCCGCCTTCTTGTAGGCCTGCCTCACTCGTCGGGCACGTACTGCATCTCTCCGTTGCCAAACGACCAATCCTCGCGTTTCACATCCACCAGGTTGATCCACACATCTTCTTTGCGCAGCCCGGTTTTGGCGTGGATGCCCTCAGCGATACATTTATAAAAAGCCTTTTTCACTGCGATGCTACGCCCGGCGCTCCAGGTCACCTGGATAAACACGATGTTCGGCGTGTAGGTAATCCCCAGATAACCCGCCGCCGGATACACCAACTCATCCTTGGCGTGACGATTGATGATCTGGAATTTGTCGTGCTCAGGCACATTGGCCACGCTGGTCATGGCGGCGTAGATCACGTCACCAATTGCAGCGGCGGTTTCAGTGGAGGTGTCGGCGGCCAGGTCGATTCGAACTAAAGGCATGGGAAATTCCTCGGCAGGTCAGTGGCCGGTGCTCGAAAGTGGCCATTGGCACTACGCTAGCCCGAACAACAAAATTCATCAAGCGCATATTAATTTATTTAATAATGCGTAAGTTGCATGTTATTCATTCTCCCGGCAAATGCATAATCAGCGCTGATCGACGAGTCGATCAGCGCCTTCGGCCCCTAAAGCATCGGCGACAGGCTGACCACCCGCAGCGCCAGCCCCTCATACGCGTCCAGCGTGATGGTGAACTCACCTTCAGCAGTGAGATCGCCCTCAACCCGCTCGTTGATAATGTCCACCACCGGCCCCGGCGCAATGTCGGGCAGGTGCAGGGTTTCGGTCAGCGCCGTACTGCCGAAGTTGAGCGCGGTGATTTGCGTGCCCTTCCCGGCCGGCAACTCGTGAACCATGATCAGCAAACCTGGATGTTCGACATCCGGCACCAGAATCTGGCGGCTGGCGGCGATTCCATAAGCGTTGCGCACGGCGAGAATTTTCTGCAGCTGGGACGCAAACGAGTCCGGGTCCTGCAACTGGCTGTTGAGGCTGCCGTACAAGGTTTGTGCGCGCGGCATCTGGCCGGCGGACAGCTCAGCATCCGGGTTCAAATCCACCAGGTCATAGGCGCCGCGATGAATCCAGCGCGTGTCGCCATCGCCCATCAAATGGGCAACCGCATCGGCCGCCAACGGCAACGCGCCGACCAGGTCCCAGCCAGACAGGGCAAACACCCCAGGCTGCATGGCGTTGTACATCACCAGCAGCACATGGATCCGGCGGATCTGCTCGATATCGGCCGGCGTGATCGCCTCCAGGTCACGGATGCCCAGGGCCGCCGTGATAATGCTGGCGGTGGTGCAGGAAACCCCATTGGTGACGAACTTGAGGTTATACGGCGCATGCTCGCCGGCCAGGCGCTCGTACATCTGCTCGCGAATATGCTCGCGCAGGCTGTTGCCGGGGAACGTCTGGCCTTGGTAGAGGTAACTGTCGTGGGCGTGCAGGGTCCAGAAATGCACCAGCTCCAGGGTCAGCTCATCGTGGTTTTGCAGCGCATGGATCAAAGAGCCTGGGTCAATGCCCTGGCTGTGCATCTCACGCAGCATCAGGCGCAGAAATTCGGTGTCGCCCAGCAGTAACGCATGCTGATACGCCGGGCGCGTGATGAAGTCATAGGACAGGTCGGCGCCGCCGTGGGACATGGCGGCAATATCGTCGACAGTGAGGTTCAACTCCTGAAAGCTGAACCCGCCCGCCTTGCGAATCGCCCCGCCCAGCAACTGGTTGCCGGTGATCGACAACGGGTGGCTTTCCGACCAGGCAGTGCCGTCCAGCTTGCGTTCCACGCCGAGGAAGCCGTTGGCGTCCAGGCGCAGGATCTTGGCGCCCATCACATCAATGGCATGCAGGGCGTCGCCGATGATCATCTGCTGCGCGGCAAACGAAGGGTCGAGCCAGTTCAGCGACGGCTGGCCTTCCTTGAAGTAATGCAGGTACACCCAGCGGCGCGGCTTGTCATCCACACCGATGACCACCGGGGTTGCACTCCAGTCAGTTTCCTTGACGCCGGGTTCGAAGAAGATCACCCGCTGCAACTGGCCAACGATGTAATGCTTGTCGCGCAGCGCATCCACCTGCGCGGGGCTGAGGTTTTGCGCATCCCGCCCCTCGGCAACGTCGGGCAGCAAGGGCCAGTCTTCCTCGCGGATCTCGACCATGTGGTAGAGCCCCGGATAGTCCTCATACGCCATCTCTGCCAGGCGGAAGTCCGCGCCCTTGCCCGTGTGGGAGGGGATCACATCGTCGATGATCACCGCGTTGTGCGCGGCGGCCATGCGCGTCAGGGCCTGCAACTGCGCTTCGGTGCCCAGCTGTGGGTCAATCTCGAAGCTGATGCGGTCGAAATTGCCATCGATGGTCGGCGTATGCCGTGTGCCGTCGAGCCCGCCGGACTTTTTCAGCGGGCCGTTGTGAATGCCCTGGATGCCGATCTTCGACAACGCCTGCCACAGGCTTTCATCGCCCAGGGCTTCGAGCACCGTGCCGTTCTCACGGGTCACAATCGAGGCCGGATAAGCGGTGAACCATACCGACGACAACGCTGAGGCATCACGCGGCCGGGTCTGCGCATACGGCTGCTGCCACAAACGCCCTTGCCCGCTGTACAGCCTTGCCCGCTGACGCGCCGCATTGAGCATGGATTGTTGCACCAGCCAGTTCACATGATCGTTATCCGCCGCCGTCATAAGCCTGTTTCCTATTGCCGTGAAAAGGTGATTGGTAAGCATAGGAGCGGCGGAGGCCTTGATTCGTTGCATTTACTCCAATTGCCGGTACTGCCTGGGCGTAAACCCGGTCAATGCCTTGAACTGGCGGGTAAATGCGCTGTGGTCGGTGTAGCCGCATTGCAGCGCCACCTCGGTGATCGGCAGGTCGGTGTGCAACAGCCGGTGCGCATGCTCCAGGCGCACCTTCTGGATCATCTGCCGGGGTGTGAGGTTGAATACACGTTTGCAGTAGCGCTCCAGTTGCGCCACGGAAATCCCGGCAATGCGGGTCAGCTCGCCGAGGGTGACACGGCGGTTGAAATGTTGGCGAATGTGCTCATCCACGGCGGCCAGGCGCTGGTAGGCCGGATGCTTTTCGCTGGCCGATTGCAGGTCCACCGAAATACCCGCCAGGCCGATGATCGCGCCCTTGTCGTTGTACAGCGGCCATTTGTGCGTCAGGCACCAGCCCGGTTCGCGGCTGCCATACAGGTGCAGCTCAAGCTGGTCTTCGAGCACAAAACCCTGCTCCAGCACGCGCCGGTCTTGCTCGGTGTAGCCCGGCCCCAATTGTGCGGGGAACACTTCGGCGCTGGTCTTACCCAGCAGCGGCTGCAGCTGTTTGAGGCCGCAGCGTTGCACCAGGGTGTGGTTGGCGAGGACGTAGCGGGCGTCGATATCCTTGATGAAAATCGCCGCGTTGGGGATTACGTCGAGCAAGGGCAGCAACTGCGCGACCCCCGCCAATAGTTGCTCGATGCTGTTGGGGCGGTTGGCCTGTAGAAAGCTCGCAAATGCACTGGGCAGCATGGCCTGCACTCCATTTTTTTTAAGCAGATTGCCCTATGCCAGCCTGAGTATCCACACAAGGTTGTGGCAGCCTTGGAGGCCACACTCGATCAAAAATGTGGGAGCTGGCTTGCCTGCGATGCAGACGCCTCGGTCATTCAGGCAAACCGAGGTGATGCAATCGCAGGCAAGCCAGCTCCCACAAAAAAGCCTGGATCGGCGGATACAAACTGTGCCGAATTCGTCATTCACATCAACGCAAAACATCAATCGCAGCGCCCTTGATCGGTTCAGGATATCGCCACTGCATGCCTATCCAATAACTCACAAGAAGGCGCCGCCATGTCTGCTCAAGGCAAGTTCAAGAAACAACTTTCACTGATGGACCTGACCTTTATCGGGTTAGGCGCCATCTTCGGTTCGGGCTGGTTGTTTGCGGCCAGCCACGTGTCCGCCATCGCCGGCCCGGCGGGGATTATTTCCTGGCTGATCGGCGGTTTCGCCGTGCTGCTGCTGGGCATTGTGTACTGCGAACTCGGCGCCGCCCTGCCCCGCGCCGGTGGCGTGGTGCGTTACCCGGTGTATTCCCATGGCCCGCTGCTGGGCTACCTGATGGGCTTTATCACGCTGATCGCGTTCTCCAGCCTGGTGGCGATCGAAGTGGTCGCCTCGCGCCAATACGCCGCGGCCTGGTTTCCCGAGCTGACCAAGGTCGGTTCCAGCGACCCGACCACCCTGGGCTGGTTGGTGCAATTTGCACTGCTGTGCCTGTTCTTTGTGCTCAATTACCGCAGTGTGAAGACCTTCGCCATCGCCAATAACCTGGTCAGCGTATTCAAGTTCATCGTGCCGCTGCTGGTGATTGGTGTGCTGTTCACCTTCTTCAAACCGGCGAATTTCCAGACCCAGGGTTTTGCCCCGTTTGGCCTGTCGGGCATCGAGATGGCGGTGTCGGCCGGCGGAGTGATTTTTGCCTACCTGGGCCTCACGCCGATCATCTCGGTGGCCAGTGAAGTAAAGAACCCGCAACGCACGATTCCGATTGCCTTGATCCTCTCCGTGCTGCTGTCGACTGCCATCTATGTGCTGCTGCAAACCGCCTTCCTCGGTGGCGTGCCGACCGAGATGCTGGCCGATGGCTGGGCGGGTATCAGCAAGCAACTGGCGCTGCCTTATCGTGATATTGCCCTGGCGTTGGGCGTGGGTTGGCTGGCCTACCTGGTGGTGGCCGATGCGGTGATCTCACCCAGCGGCTGCGGCAATATCTACATGAATGCCACGCCGCGTGTGGTGTACGGCTGGGCGCAGACCGGCACGTTTTTCAAGATCTTTACGCGCATTGATGAGAAGTCCGGCATCCCGCGCCCGGCGCTGTGGTTGACCTTTGGTTTGTCGGTGTTCTGGACCCTGCCGTTTCCGTCCTGGGAAGCACTGATCAATGTGGTGTCGGCGGCGCTGATCTTAAGCTACGCCGTGGCCCCGGTGACCGTCGCGGCGCTGCGCCGCAATGCGCCCGGCATGGCCCGGCCGTTCCGGGTCAAGGGCATGGCGGTGCTCGGCCCGCTGTCGTTCATCATCGCCGCGCTGATCGTTTACTGGTCCGGCTGGAGCACCGTGTCGTGGCTGCTTGGCCTGCAAATCCTGATGTTTGTGGTGTACCTGCTGTGCGCACGCTGGGTGCCGACCGCGCACCTGAATCTCAAGCAACAAGTGCGCTCGTCGGCCTGGCTGATCGGCTTCTACGCGGTGACTATCCTGCTGTCCAAGCTCGGCAGTTTCGGCGGCATCGGCGCGATCAGCCACCCGTTTGACACGCTGGTCGTCGCCCTCTGCGCCCTGGGCATCTACTACTGGGGCGCCGCCACCGGCGTGCCCGCGCACCTGGTGCGCCTGGAACACGAAGACGACGAAAGCGAAGCGGTCAGCGACGCGCATTACAGCGCGCCACTGTCGCCAGCCACTCACTGATGGAGCCTGTTATGAAGCGCCTGCATGTTATCGACTCCCACACCGGCGGCGAACCGACGCGCCTGGTCATGGACGGCTTCCCTGCGCTCGCCGGCGCTACCATCGCCGACCAGTTGCACACCTTGCGCAGCGAACACGATCAATGGCGCCGCGCCTGCCTGCTGGAGCCACGTGGCAATGACGTGCTGGTCGGCGCGCTGTACTGCGCGCCGGTCACGCCAGGCGCCACCTGCGGGGTGATCTTTTTCAACAATGCCGGTTATCTGGGCATGTGTGGCCACGGCACCATCGGCCTGGTCGCCTCCTTGCACCACTTGGGCCGCATAACGCCCGGCGTGCACACCATCGACACGCCGGTCGGCCCGGTAGCCGCCACCTTGCACGACGACGGCGCGGTGACCTTGCGCAACGTACCCGCCTACCGTCATCAGCGGCAGGTGCCGGTGGACGTGCCGGGCTATGGCGTGGTGCATGGCGATGTTGCCTGGGGCGGCAACTGGTTTTTCCTGGTGTCGCAGCACGGCCACAGGCTGGCGATGGACAACGTCGACACCCTCACCGACTACACCTGGGCGATGCTCAAGGCCCTGGAAACCCAAGGCATCCACGGTGCCGACGGCGCACTGATCGACCATATCGAACTGTTCGCCGACGACGCCCACGCCGACAGCCGCAACTTCGTCATGTGCCCCGGCAAAGCCTACGACCGCTCGCCGTGCGGCACCGGCACCAGCGCCAAACTCGCGTGCCTGGCGGCTGACGACAAACTCGCCCCCGGCGCCACCTGGGTGCAAGCCAGCATCACCGGCAGCCAATTCGAAGGCCGTTATGAATGGGATGGCGAGCGCATTCGCCCCTTCATCACCGGCCGCGCCTACATGACCGCCGACAGCACCTTGCTGATCGACGAACAGGACCCTTTTGCCTGGGGCATCTGAGCCCGGGCCTTATTTAACTGAACGCTGGAGTTAGAACAATGAGCGACAACATCTTCACCGGTTGCATCCCTGCACTGATGACCCCGTGCACGCCTGAACGCAAACCGGACTTCGACGCCCTGGTCGCCAAGGGCCGTGAACTGATCGATATCGGCATGAGCGCCGTGGTGTATTGCGGTTCCATGGGTGACTGGCCGCTGCTGACCGAAGCCGAACGCCAGGAAGGCGTGGCCCGTTTGGTTGCCGCTGGCGTGCCGACCATCGTCGGCACCGGCGCGGTCAACAGCCGTGAAGCGGTGGCCCACGCCGCCCACGCGGCCAAGGTCGGCGCCCATGGCTTGATGGTAATCCCGCGCGTGCTGTCCCGTGGCGCTTCGGCCACCGCGCAAAAGGCGCACTTCTCGGCGATCCTCAAGGCCGCGCCGAACCTGCCGGCAGTGATCTACAACAGCCCGTATTACGGCTTCGCCACCCGCGCCGAGCTGTTCTTTGAACTGCGCCGTGAACACCCCAACCTGATCGGCTTCAAGGAATTCGGCGGCGGCGCCGACCTGCGCTACGCGGCAGAGAACATCACCTCCCAGGACGATGCCGTGACCCTGATGGTCGGCGTCGACACCCAAGTGGTACACGGCTTCGTCAACTGCAACGCCACCGGCGCCATCACCGGTATTGGCAACGCACTGCCGCGCGAAGTGCTGCAACTGGTCGCCCTGAGCAAAAAAGCCGCCAAAGGCGACGCCAAGGCCCGGCGCCTGGCACGTGAGCTGGAAGCCGCGCTGGCCGTGCTGTCGTCCTTCGACGAGGGTTGCGACCTGGTGCTGTATTACAAGCATTTGATGGTGCTCAACGGCGACCAGGGCTACGCCCTGCACTTCAACGAAACCGACGCACTCAGCACCGCCCAACAGCGTTACGCCGAAAACCAGTACGCACTGTTCCGCCAGTGGTACGCCAATTGGTCGGCTGAACAGAACGTGGCCTGACACCCTCGCGCGCCGCTGTGGTTCTCACAGCGGCCAACCCTCATTTTTCAAGGACACCCCATGACTCTGACGGGCAAGATGCTGATCGGTCAGCACGCAGTCTGCGGCCATCGCGAAGCGATCCAGGCCATTAATCCCGCCACCGACCAGCCCCTGGCGCCCGCCTACCCAGGCGGCGCTGGCGAGCATGTCGAACAGGCCTGTGCCTTGGCTTGGGCGGCGTTTGACAGCTATCGCGACACCTCGCTGGCAGCACGCGCGGCCTTTCTTGAAACCATCGCCGACAACATTGAAGCCCTCGGCGATGAGTTGATCGAACGTGCCATGGCCGAAACCAGCCTGCCACGCCCGCGTATCCAGGGCGAACGCGGCCGCACCTGCGGGCAATTGCGCACATTTGCCCGCACGGTGCGCGCCGGTGAATGGCTGGACGTGCGCGTCGACACCGCGCAACCGGCGCGTCAGCCATTGCCACGTGCAGACCTGCGCCAGCGGCATATTGCGCTGGGGCCGGTGGCAGTGTTTGGTGCGAGCAATTTCCCCTTGGCGTTCTCAGTGGCGGGCGGCGACACCGCCTCTGCACTCGCCGCCGGTTGCCCGGTGATCGTCAAGGCCCATGGCGCGCATCCCGGCACCAGCGAACTGGTCGGCCGTGCGCTGGCCAAGGCCGTTAAAGACTGCGGTTTGCCCGACGGGGTGTTTTCGCTGCTGTATGGATCGGGTCGCGAAGTCGGCATCGCATTGGTCACCGACCCGCGTATCAAGGCCGTGGGGTTTACCGGCTCACGCAGCGGCGGTATCGCCCTGACCCAGGCGGCGCAAGCGCGGCCGGAGCCGATTCCGGTGTATGCGGAAATGAGTTCGATCAACCCGGTGTATCTGTTTCCTGCGGCGTTGCACGCGCGTGCAGAGGCGTTGGCCCAAGGTTTTGTCGCCTCGTTGACCCAAGGCGCCGGGCAGTTTTGCACCAACCCTGGCTTGGTGATTGCGGCCGCAGGCCCGGCACTCGAGCGCTTTGTCGCCACGGCGAGTGAGTTGCTCCCGGTGTGCGCCGCCCAGACCATGCTGACGCCAGGTATTTTCCAGGCCTATGAAGCGGGCGTCGGCAACTTGACTGAACACGCACAAATCGCCGCCAAAGGCATGGCGGCGCAAGGCCCGAATCAAGGCCAGGCACAGCTGTTTGTGACCCAGGCCAGCGCGTTTTTGCGCAATGAGCATCTGCAGGCGGAAGTCTTTGGCGCAGCCTCCTTGGTCGTGGTGTGTGCCAACGACGAAGAAGTGCGCCAGGTTTCCGAGCAGTTGGAAGGCCAGTTGACCGCCACACTGCACCTGGACGACGCGGACCTGGCACGCGCCCAAGCCCTGCTGCCGGTATTGGAGCGCAAGGCCGGGCGCATGCTGGTCAACGGCTGGCCGACCGGTGTGGAAGTGTGCGACGCCATGGTCCACGGCGGCCCGTTCCCGGCCACCAGCGACTCGCGCAGCACCTCGGTCGGCACCGCAGCGATCCTGCGTTTTCTGCGCCCGGTGTGTTACCAGGACTTCCCGGACAGCTTGCTGCCCGCTGCGCTGCAACACGCCAACCCGCTGCTGTTGCGACGCTTGCTCGACGGCCAGAGAGAGGCCTGAACGATGAGCGACAGCAACCGTGCTGATATCGCTGTGATCGGCGCCGGCATCATTGGCGTCGCCTGCGCCCTGCAATTGGCCCGTCAAGGCCAACGCGTGGTGGTCATCGACCCACAGGCGCCGGGCATGGGCGCGTCCTATGGCAACGCCGGGCATTTGGCCACCGAGCAAGTGTTCCCGATCGCCGACGTGTCGATCCTCAAGCGCCTGCCCGCCATGCTGATGGACCCTATGGGTCCGTTGCGCCTGGACTGGAAGTACCTGCCACGCGCCCTGCCCTGGTTCGTGCGCTTGTTGCTCAACCTGCGCCCGGCGAACTACCGGCGCACGGTGGCGGGCATTCGTGCGCTCAATGAGGCCAGCCTGGGCGCTTGGCAGCGTCTGCTGCAGGCCATTGAGCAGCCGCAACTGTTGCGCGCCGAGGGTTCGTTGCTGGTATTTGAGCGTGCCGCGTCCGGGGAAGCCATCGACGCATTGCGCCAACGCATGCAGCAGCAGAATGTGCCGGTGGATTTCTGGTCGGGCGAGGCAATACGCAAGGCCGCGCCGCAACTGAACGATGCGATCCAGGGCGGCCTGTTCTTCCCGGGCACCGGGCATTTTATTGATCCGTACAGCGTGGTGTGCGCACTGGTGAGCGCGGCCAAGGCTTGCGGTGTGCAGTTTGTGCAGCAACGCGTGCTCGATGGGCGCCTGGCGTCGGACGGCGTATCGCTGCTAACCGACCAAGGCAGCCTGACCGCCCGCCAGGTGCTGATCGCCTGCGGCGCCCATTCGGCCAAACTCACCGCTGCACTCACCGGCAAGCAGGTCCCGCTGGACACCGAGCGCGGCTATCACCTGATGCTGCCCCACGAACACCAACGCTTGCCCTTTGCCGTGACCTCGTTCGAGCGCAAATTTATCATGACCCCCATGAACGATGGCTTGCGCCTGGCCGGCACGGTCGAATTCGCAGGCCTGGAGCGCCCCGCCAATATGCAACGCGCCTGGCAACTGCAACGTTTGAGCCAGGGCTTGTTTCGCCAGGACTTGAGTACCCGGGACGCAACCCCATGGATGGGCTTTCGCCCGTCGCTGCCGGACTCGCTGCCGATCATTGATCGGGTGGCTGATGGCAAGGTACTGCTCGCGTTTGGGCATCAGCATTTGGGGTTGACGCAGGCGGCGGTGACGGCGGAGATGGTCGTGCAACTGGCCACGCCAGGTAAGCGCATGGCGCTGCCGGACCTGGCCCCTTACCGATTGGCGCGCTTTTAGGTCTTTGGCGTTTTTGTGGCGAGCAGGCTTGCCCTGCGTTGGGCTGCGCAGCAGCCCCATACCGTTACACCTGACTCACCGAGTCGTCTGAATGAGGGGCGGCTTCGCCACCCAACGCAGGGCAAGCCTGCTCGCCACAGTGACAATCACAGTGGCAGTGCTCGCCCTCAACGCTACTTGACCAAGCGCTTCTCTTTGGACGGCCGATAGCCGAAATACGCGCTGTAGCACTTACTGAAATGGCTCGGCGACACAAACCCGCACGCCACCAGCACATCCACCTGTGACAGTTCGGTGTGCTGCAACAAACGCCGCGCCTCGGTGACGCGTAACTCCATGTAATAGCGTTGCGGCGTAGTGCCCAGTTGCTCCTTGAACAGGCGTTCGAGCTGGCGCCGCGAACGGCCGGCGTAGACTGCCAATTGGTCCAGTTCCAAGGGTTCTTCGAGGTTGGCGTCCATCAGTTTCACCACTTCACGCAGTGGCGCGCTGACGCTGATGTTCTCTGTGGGTTTGATACGCCGGTAGCGTGACTCTTCAAACGCCAGGATGTCTTCGATACCTTCGACCAAGGCCTTGCCATGCAGGCTTTTGATCCAGTCCAGGGCCATATGGAACGCGCCCGATGGGCTGGAGGCGGTGAGGCGATCGCGGTCAATCACGTAGGGTTCGCTGGTGACCTGCGCAGCTTTGGACACTTCCGACAGCGCCGGGCGATGTTCCGGGTGGATCGCGCAGCGGTAACCCTGCAACAGCCCGGCGCGACCAAGGAACCAGGCGCCGTTCCATAGGCCGGCGAGGCTCACACCCTGTTCGGCGGCGCTGCGCAACAGCTGGATGAAATCCTCGCCGGCTTTGAGTTCGGTGCGAAAACCGCCGCAGATCACCAGCAAATCCAGGTCGGGCAATGCCGACGCTTGCAGGCGGGCATCCGGGCGGATCACCAGGCCCAGGTCGCTGATAACTTCGCCCTCGTCACACCCGAAGGTACGCGTGGCAAACAGCTCGGGGCGCAACAGGTTGGCGGTGATCAGGGTGTCGAGGGTCTGGGTGAATGCCGGCAGGGAAAAGTGTTCGAGCAGCAAAAAACCAACGCGGGTGACCGGCGACGGCTGCTGGAAGTTTTCATTCAGGTAGCGCAGGTTCTTGCCTTTCATGCCACCGCTGAACTGGCGTCTTTCCATCGAGGGTTGGCCCACTCTTTTTGTTTATGCAATGGGCGCTATCTTAGGGGCAAATGCGCCGGCTGTCGTGCCGCATTCCCACGAAAAATAATGACTATGCTGCGTGGCCGCCGCCACGATGGAGGACGCTTGCCTGTTGATAGTCAACACGACCTTTAAGCCTGATCTTTACAAAAGCAACCGCCTCCCAGGCCCGCAGCCTGGCAGCTGCGGGACCATCTGATACGGTTTTTTCTTTGCTATCTGCGTCTGTATCGAAACGCCAGTGAAGCGGACAATGGGCGCCATTCCGACACTCCTGTCGACTCCCTTCCCTTCGGAGGCCTTATGACCAAGATGGCAATTTTCCTGTTCGGTTTTCTGGTGCTGACCATCGGTATCGGCTTGCTGGCAACCATCTCGCCGGTGTGAGGCACTGCTTCACGCAAAAAGCATCGGGTACAACGACAGCACCAACAGCGCCGCCATCGACCCGTTGAATACCCGCAACCAACGCGGCTCGCGCAGCACGTTGCGCAATCCACTGCCGCAGCCCACCCACACGCACACACTGGGCAGGTTGACCACCGCAAATACCAGCGCAATCACCAGTACATTGGTCACATAACCTTCGGCCGGCGTATAGGTGGTGATTGCTCCCAGCGCCATGATCCATGCCTTGGGGTTGACCCACTGAAACGCGGCCGCGCCAAGAAAGGTCATGGGTTTGCCACGCTCGTCAGGGTTCTCGGACATGCCGCCAGCGGTGGCAATCTTCCACGCCAGGTAGAGCAAATAGGCCGCTCCCACATAGCGCAACACCGTGTAGGCCCACGGGAATACCTTGAACACTTCGCCCAGGCCCAGGCCTACCGACATCACCAACAGCATGAAGCCGATGCTGATCCCCAGCGCGTGGGGCATCGAGCGGCGAAAGCCAAAATTCACCCCCGAGGCGAGCAACATGGTGTTGTTCGGGCCGGGCGTGATCGAGGACACGAAGGCAAACAGGACAAAGGCGGACAAGAGGCTGGTGGACATGAACATGGCGCGGCATCCAGGCGGTAGTGGTATGCCTGCGACAGTAGTGGGTTACAGCCCTTGCCGCCCCGTACAGCTAGGGGCGGATCGAGGCATACACTTTGGCGTTATCGAGCTGATCGGTAGAGTTGCGCGCCTTGCTTGAGTCTGCGCTGAACACATCACAACGGCGTACAGGCCGACTACGGTTCCCGCTGAGCCCGGCGGGAACCGTTGGTGTTGGCAGACAACCCACGCGTCTCAGTTTTGGGGCCGTTGCTTGGTCGAGTCCAGCTCAGCCTTTTTGCCCGTGGAGATCTCGGTGATCTGCGCGGACTTGGCGATGGCAAAGTCGAAGGTGTCCTGCATTTTGGCGATGGCGTCGGTCGAGGTGCCATCGAGCCCACCCTTGGCCGCCCAATCGAAGTTCCACACGCCGGAGAGGTTATCGGCCCCCGCCACGTCGTGGGTTTCGATCGCAGTGAACACGTCCGGGTGGCGCTCCATGTACTTGGCAGCGTCGGACACATCCGTGGGCACTTTGCCCGAAGCATTGTTGGCCAGTTGCGTGAGTTCCTGCTTGGTGATCGCTGACTTGCCCGTTTGGCGCATGTAGTCGGCAATAACCTTGCTGGACTTGGCAATGTTCAACTTGTCGTCGAACGTGGAAGGCGAAGACTTTGGCGTATTCGACCCGCCAGACGCGGGCGTTACGGTAGTAGACATCGGCGCTGCTCCTTCAATGGAACGAATGAAATCGTCAAGCTGACGATACCCCGACGCGGACGTTAGCATGGGCAAAGGGCCATTCCGCACGCTTCACAACATTTCACAACGCCAGGCGGGTTTTGCCGGTGTTTTCGAAGCGCCGTTACCCTGTGCTAGCTGACAACCTCTAGTATGAGTGGGCTGTTGTGGCGAGCAAGCTTGCTTGCGCTGGGGTGCGAAGCAGCCCCAATAAAGGCACTGCAATGTTCCTGAAAGAACTCAGCGACTGGGTTTGGCGCTGCTTCGCAGCCCAACGCAGGCGGTGCGACGATTCGACAAGCCTGCTCGCCACAGGAGAAACTGGCTGCCTTGAAAAGTTGTGTAGGTACCTAGGGCCATCGCAGGCAAGCCAGCTCCCACATACAAGCAATTCGAAAAAATCATCAAGCCGGGCGCACATCCCGCTGCCTGGCCAACCCTTCCAGCGTAAACCGTGCCTGCATCAGCACCACATCGCGCACCGCCTCCATCTCCTTCTGATTCACCTCGGTCCACTTCAGCGCTTCCAGCAACTTGGGCTTCTGCACCCGAAACGCCAAGCCCTGGGTGAACAGCGCCATGGAGTGAATCACCGTGCGCTCGTCTTCCACGGCAAAGCCGGAAAGGCGCGCGATCAGTTGGCGTATGACCCGACCAATGCGTGCCTTGAAGCGGTCTTCAAAGGCGGTAGTTGCGCTTTGCGGGCACAGGCCCGCCTGATGACGATCCATAAATGCGCGCCAGATCGTGGTCTGGGGGCTGTCCTGGATGGTGGACACCACCGTACCCAGAATGCCCAGCGAGACGTCGATCAAGGTTTTATCGCTCGCCTTGGCATCCGCCAACGCGGCCTCGGCCGCTTCCACGCACGGCGACATCTTGCGCCACAGCAGCGTGATCAAATGCTCGACACACTCCAGGTACACGCCTTCCTTGCCATCGAAGTAGTACTGGATCGCGGGCGCATTAACCCCGGCAGCCGTGGCGATGTCACGGGTGGACGCGCGGTCATAGCCGCGTTCGCCAAACACCTCGACCGCCGCTTCGACGATACGTGCGCGGGTTTCTTCACCGCGCTGGTAACCACCTTCGGCAGCAGGTTTATGTCGTGCCATGTGCAGCTCCTCTCGAATACCGGACCAAAATATACCAGTTGACAAAAATTCGCGAAAAATAGAATTTATTCCATCCGATATAAAACCGGCTCTCACAAACAGGAATGACCCGATGTCCGCTGCAACACCCTCCCCTCAGGTCATTCCTGAAGACACCGTCAATGGCCAGCGCAGCAAGGCGCGCCGCATTCTGCTGGGTATCGTCAGCCTCGCGCTGCTGGGCGGCCTTGGCTGGGCCGCGTGGTGGTGGCTGGACGGGCGCTTTATCGAGACCACCGACGATGCCTACCTGCAGGCCGACAGCATCAGCGTAGCGCCCAAGATCAACGGCTATGTGGCCGAGGTGCTGGTCAGCGACAACCAGAACGTCAAGCGTGGCGACGTGCTGGTGCGCCTGGATGCGCGCAAATACCAGGCGGTGAGCGACGAAGCCTCGGCGACGATAGCTGCGCGCAATGCCGACTACGCCAAAGCCCAGGCCGACCTGGTACAGCAAGATTCCACCATTGCCGAAGCCCGCGCCCAATTGCAAGGCGCCCAGGCCGACGCACAACACGCGCAAACCGAAGTGGCTCGCTATGCGCCGCTGGCCCGCTCCGGCGCCGAGCCGGAAGAACGCCTGGCGCAACTCAACAACCAACTGGCGCAGGCGCGCAGCACCGTGGCCGCCAAACAGGCTGCGCTGCGCTCCAGCGAAACCCGCTACGGCACCCTGCAAGCCCAACTCAAACAAGCCCAGGCGCAACTCGGCGTGGCCAAGGCCAGCGAAGCCCAGAGCCAGTTGGATGTGGATGATGCGGTGATCCGCAGCCCGCTCGATGGTCGGGTCGCCGACCGTGGTGTGCGCGTCGGCCAGTACGTGCAGCCCGGCACGCGCTTACTGACGGTGGTGCCAATCAGCGCGATCTACCTGACCGCCAATTACAAGGAAACCCAGATCGGCGAGATGCGCCCCGGCCAGGCCGTAACGGTACACGTGGATGCACTGCCCGGCCGTAACCTGCAGGGCCATATCGACAGCCTGTCGCCCGGCACTGGCGCGCAGTTCGCCTTGTTGCCGCCGTCGAATGCCACCGGCAACTTCACCAAAATCGTCCAGCGTGTGCCGGTGAGGATCGCGCTTGATGTACCCGATGATATTCGCGCCTCGTTGATGCCCGGCCTGTCGGCCACCGTCGAAGTCGACACGCGTAGCCACGCGGCGGATGCCAACCATGGCTGAGGCGCTGATGGCCGAGGCCGTCGCCGAAAAACCGCGCAACGCCTCGTTGACCGACTGGATCGCCGTGGCTGCCGGAGCATTGGGCGCCTTGCTGGCGACGCTGGACGTGTCGATCACCAACTCGGCGCTGCCGCAGATCCAGGGCCAGATCGGCGCGACCGGCACCGAAGGCACGTGGATCGCCACCGGCTACCTGATGTCGGAAATCGTCATGATCCCGCTCGCCGCATGGCTGACGCGGGTATTCGGCCTGCGCCGCTTTCTGATCGGCACCGCGCTGATGTTCACCGCGTTTTCGATGTTCTGCGGCTTGTCCTCCAGCCTCGGCGCGATGATCGCCGGGCGCATCGGCCAGGGCTTTGCCGGCGGTGCGATGATCCCCACCGCGCAGACCATCGTGCGCACGCGCCTGCCCCCGCACCAACTGGCGATCGGCACCACCATGTTCGGCATGACCGTGATTCTCGGCCCGTTGCTGGGCCCGGTGATCGGCGGCTGGCTCACGGAAAACATCAACTGGCGCTGGTGTTTCTTTCTCAACCTGCCCATCAGCATTGCGCTGATCACCTTGCTGATCACCGGCCTGCCGACCGAGCGCATGAACCTGCAGCGCTTTATCAGCGCTGACTGGTTGGGCATCCTCGGCCTGGCCATGGGTTTGAGTTCGCTGACCGTGGTGCTCGAAGAAGGCCAGCGCGAACACTGGTTTGATTCGCTGCTGATCATCTGGCTGAGCATCGCCACCGTCACCGGGTTCTTCCTGATTGCCGTGGGGCAACTGCGCTCAACAACCCCGATCCTGCGCCTGCAACTGGTGCTCAACAAAAGCTTTGGCAGCGTGCTGTTGATCGGCACAGCGGTCGGCGCCGGCATCTATGGCACGGCGTACCTGGTGCCGCAATTCCTGGGCATTTTGTCGGGCTACAACGCGCAGCAGTCGGGCGCGATCATGCTGTTATCGGGGATTCCGGCGTTTGTGTTGATGCCGATTCTGCCAAGAATGCTGGGCCGCTACGACCTGCGCTGGATGGTCGGCGCCGGGCTGTTGCTGTACTGGGCCAGTTGCTACGTCGACACCACGCTCACCACTGACAGCGTTGGCCATGACTTTATCTGGTCGCAACTGCTGCGCGGGTTCGGGCAGATCCTGGTGATGATGCCTCTAAGCCAATTATCCATGCGCTCGGTGCAAACCCACGAAGCCGGGGACGCTGCCGGGCTGTACAACATGTCGCGCAACCTGGGCGGCACCATCGGCCTGGCCCTGCTCGGCGTGTTGATGGACCGGCGCAGCCACTTTCACGACGACATGCTGCGCGAAGGCGTCCAGGCCAACAGCCAATTGGCCCAGGACCACATGGCAAGCAGCACCGCCAGCTACCTGGCACAAACCGGTGATGCGTCCACCTCACAGCTGCAAGCCTTTGCGCAACTGGCCAATGATATCGCGCGGCAAGCTTCGGTCATGGCCTACAACGACTCGTTTTATCTACTGGGACTGGCGATGCTGGCGTGCCTGCCCCTGATCTTTATTCTGAAAAAGCGCACGGTAACCCGATGATCCCTCGCAAGCTTGCTCTTCTGTTCAGCGTTGCGCTGCTGTCCGCCTGCACGGTCGGCCCCGACTACCAGGGTGCCCCCAACGTTGCGCCAAAAACCCTGGCGGCCGGGCGCCTGCCGCATGCCGATAACACCTCCGCTGGCGCACCCGCTGTCGCGCAGTGGTGGCGCACGCTGGGCGACGCGCAGCTCAACGAACTGGTGGACAAAGCCCTGCGCAACAGCCCCGACATCGCCACCGCCCAGGCCCGGTTGAAGCAATCGCGCGCCAGCCTTAGCGGCGCACAGGCCAACGCGATGCCCAAGGTCAGCGGTGATGCTGCGATGCTCAAACTGCGCTCGCCCGACACCTCCGCGCTGGGTGGCAACAGTGGCGGCGGCCGCGGCCCGCTGAACCTCTACCTCGCCGGCTTCGATGCCAGCTGGGAAGCCGACCTGTTCGGCGGCACCCGTCGCGCCGTCGAGGCTGCGCAGGCCGAAGCCGACGCGTCCCAGGCGCAATTGGCCGATGCCCAGGTGCAACTGGCCGCCGAAATCGTCCAGGCCTACACCGACCTGCGCGACCAGCAAACACGCCTGGCACTGGTGGACTCCAGCGTCGACATCGAAAACCAGGCCCTGGACCTCACCCAGCAGCGCCGCGAGCGCGGCGTGGCCTCGCAACTGCAACTTGAACAAGTCATCACCCAAGCCGAAAACACCCAGGCCCAGCGCCTGCCACTGCAAGCCGCCATCGTCGAATCCCTCGACCAACTCGGCCTGCTTTGCGGCCTGGAACCCGGCGAACTGGATGGCCAACTCGCCACTGCCCGCGCCCTGCCCGCCTTACCCAGCGCCGTGCCGTTGGCCGACCCGGCGGCGCTGCTGAAGGCGCGCCCGGATATCCGCATGGCCGAGCGTAAACTGGCCTCCGCCAACGCACAGATCGGCGAAAAAACCGCCGACTGGTTCCCCAAGCTCAGCCTCACCGGCGACCTGTCCTTCTCGGCCAGCGACCCCGGCCACCTTGCGCGTAAAGACAGCGGCACCTGGCTGGTCCTGCCGCGCATCACCTGGAACGCCCTCGACTTCGGCCGCGTCGCCGCCAGCGTCAAAGGCGCCGAGGCCGGACGCGATGAAGCCTTGGCGCAGTACAAGAGCGTGGTATTGAGTGCATTGCGCGATGCGGATGTGGCCTTGGCACGCTATGGGCATCAGCGTCAGAATGTGGTGCTGCTGCGTAACGTGGAATCTTCGGCAATACGCGCCGCCGACCTGACCCGCCAGCGTTATCGCGCGGGCACGGCCAGCACCCTCGATTGGCTGGATGCCGAGCGCACGCGCTACCAGGCGCAAGAGAGCCGGATATCCGGCGACGCTGAACTGCTGAAGGATTTTGCCTCGCTGCACAAGGCGCTTGGGTTAGGCTGGACGCTGTAAAGGGTTCTACGCACATAAACCAAGGAACAACATGATCACCCTTCGTAAAGCGACAACGGCCGATATCGATACGCTGCGCGAGGTCGGTTGCCAGACCTATCGCGAGCATTTTTCGACATTATGGTCGCCTGCCGGTATGCACGGTTTTCTTGAGCAGGATTTTTCATCCAGTGCGCTGCGCCAGTCACTCGAGTTGCCAGGCAAGCATGCGTGGTTCACTGCTTTCGATGAACAAGGCAACGCCGTCGGGTTTGCCAAAGTGAATTGGTCGGTGCCGGCGCCGTTAACCGCTGAAGTGGGCGCGGAGCTGCAGAAAATCTACCTGCTCAAATCCGCCGCCGGAAGGGGTTACGGCAAACAACTGTTGCAGTGTGTTCGCGATGAAGTGGCGCAACGTGGTGAGCATTTACTGTGGCTGGACGTGCTCAAAACCAACGTCAGTGCACAGGGCTTTTATGAGGCATTCGGGTTTCGGCGCATGGGCGAAATTCCCTTCAGCACGGACCTTGCCGACATCGGGATGGTCGTCATGGGACTTCAATTGAAACAGCAGGTGCAGCGCTAAATGGCCGAACTGATAGAGGGACTCGACGGGCCCAGAACCGCACAACAAGAACTGTTTTACGACCTTGACGACGCGCGCGCAGTTATCGGCTGGTCGGTGGTGGAGCTGACGGCGATGGCCGCGAACGGTAGAACACCCGAAGAAGCAGTGGCCCTGATGAAAATGTGCGCATTGCTGGCTGCGCAACAGGAAAAGCTTGGCGTGTACGCCGAAGAGGTGAAGGCACAGCGTATTGTCCGCGCTGAGGCCTAGCGAGTAATAAAAAAAGGAATATATACATGCCGTTTTCATTGGAAGAAAGAACCGCCTTGCTCGCTCTCAAGGGCGTAGGCCCCACCGTGATTACACGGCTGGAGCAGTTGGGCATTGACTCATTGGAAGTGCTTGGAAAGTCGAACGTGAGCGACATTCTGGCGCAAGCATCGGCAGCAGTCGGGTCGACCTGCTGGAAAAACAGCCCTCAAGCGCGGGCGGCCATTACCGCTGCGGTGGCGCTCGCACAAAAAGCCTGACAAAAAAGTGTAAACCACAGCCGAAATCCTGCACGTTTTAACGGCCATCACCCATCAATTAAAGGCTAACACCGTAACTGTGGCGAGCAGGCTTGCCCTGCGTTGGGCTGCGAAGCAGCCACAGTTCGCTCTAACTGACGTGTCACGCCGCCTGAATAGGCTTAGCTCGCAGCTCAATCAGTCGATAATCACATCGCGACCTTCCGCCTTCAAACGGGCAAGGTTGTCCTTCATCTGCTGCAACCGCTCAGGCGCATGCCCCTGCCACTTCGTCACCTCAGCCACCACCCGTAGCGGCTCCAACGAGCGATAGGACAGCGTCGGGTTACCGGCAAATTTCTTATCCGTCACGTTGGGGTCATCCAAGATTGGCCCGGTGGCCTCTACCACGTAAATCCGTTCTGGACCGTCACCCAACGCCAGCTCAGCGCCCCAAATCGCAGCGTCCAACGTGCCCGCGAAATACACCCAGGACAGTGGCTTGCCCGTTGTGAAGTTGGAGGGGTAGCCGACGCGGACGGTGTCGCCTGGCTCCAGGTCAGCCCGGGTGCCGTGGAAGAACTGGCGGGTGAATACGCCGGCAGTAGTGGACATGGCTGGGTGCTCCTTGGAGGAAGGGAGTTGGGGGTAATAACACAAAAAATGGATGAAATGGAGAAGCCAAAACAGTGATGGCACTGTAGCATCACTGCTTTTCTTTTGAGGCCCCCGCGTGAACAAGAAATTTCTATATTGCACTGGCGCGTTCATTCCGTTGGCCGCTGTCGTTTATGCCTTCCCCCTTTACGTCCGTGTTGACCCGTCGATTAAATTCTGGCTTTTCCTTGGGGTTCTGGCGCTCATCGTGATGATCATGCACGTGGCTGCGCACCTTGGCGCACTCGCTGATAACAAAGCGTTTCTGGAGGCAATAAATCGCCTTCCCACCGTGCGCATCACCCACCGACTGACTCGGGAAAACCTGATCAAGAAAATGCAGGCTGGCGTATTGATGCCCTACCCGGCAAAGCGCGGGCGCCTGCCAGAATGGTTCGCCCATTGGATGGATGGCAAACACCCCGCCACCTGGGTATCCATTGGCAAACCTGAAGACGTCAGCCCTGCTCTGCTGGGGTCCGTTCGTCAAAAAGAATGGCCCATGGCAATTTCGTTCCATGTGCCAAGTACAGACATCGTGATGCCACCTGGTTTTCTGAAACACCTGTATGGCTGCTACCAACAGCGGCTGCTCAATACGGTGAAGATCCCACACAACGCCGATCTGTATAAACGCGTCGGGAAAAATTGGCAGTTGCTGAGCCTTCTGGAACGCCAAGCACTGTACGCTCCGGTTGCTATGGCGGTGGCGGCTTAACAAAAGAAAGGGATGGATTCATGTCACTGAACATAGGTCCGCCCCTTCTCTCGGCAGCAGAGCATCAGCGCTGGTCGATTTCGATTTTTTGAGTTGGATCGGGGCTGTACTTTTGGCGTTTTAATTGCGGGTCGCCTTTGGCCAGGCAAAAGAAGAATATCTCCGCCTCCCCGCAGCCGCCGCGCATGGCTCGCGCATTCGCTTGACTGCAAATGCGCGAGCCATGCGCGGGGTTGCGGAACGGCTTTCAAATTGCAGGCATTAAAAAACCCCGTAGACCGTTGATCTACGGGGCTTCCAAGAGTGGAGGCCGAGGTCGGAATCGAACCGGCGTAGGCGGATTTGCAATCCACAATTAAAACTCTAAAAATCAATTAGTTAAATAAATTACTTTTCCGCATTTGTGATGTATTTAAACGGCCGGAGACCTTTGTTTGCGCGACGTTGATTTTTCATTGCGGAACTGTTTTTCGCTCCAATCTTGGCTGATCAGCATCGCCGCCGTCGATTCACCCACTCCCTGAGCTGGCCCTCGACACAACGGCAAGACAGGCAGCTATCGGCCCAAAACATTCCTTCACGAAGAGCAGGAATTGGCTGATTCCTGCTGCCTGCAACCGACACAAGACCGAGCGCATGGGGCTATTTTTTGGGCGCCATAGATCACTCCCCCCATATTTCTTTGAGAAAATCGGGTCCTTGCGTTTTCTTAATTTACCGGTGGCTTCTTTAGGCCAACCGAGTCGCCGGCCTATTCGATGGCTACAAGGCATCTAGATCGATCGGGGCGAAAGCGACAGGCAGTTGCACCTTCACAGCGTCCCGTTGTGCCAGGGGTATCAACATGCCCATGCTCTGATCGAAAGAGTCCAATATGCGCGGCATAGCGGTCAACGGTTGGTCCAAGGGCTCAAAAAAATTATCCCAATGGATCGGGATCACGATTTTAGCGCCCGTCTGGACAACCGCCTCTTGCCAATATTGCGCGACAAACTCCGGGGTTTGTTTACCTAACGTTCCGATGCCAAGGAACACCACATCTGCCCTGACATCCTTGAACTTGCCTGGACTGTAATTACCACTGGCGATCACCAGAAGACGACGGCTGCCATGAGTAATCAGGTACGAGAAGTTTTCGCCAACTTTGAAATCCTCCTGCCGGGCAGGAGTGTGCAGCGGATGATCGATGAAGCCTGGTGAGGTGGGATGTGGTGAATGCGGGGTCTCGAAGGCTTTGATTTGAAATTGACCAAACGAAAAAGAATCTCCGTCTTTGATTACCTTGATACGCTCAGGAGGTAATCCGGCACCCATAACGGCGTTGGCAGTCGATGCTGTACCCAATACCGTAGCGCCTGTTTTGAGAGCAACCAAGCCACTGTCCAGGACATGGTCGTAATGCGAATGCGCGACGAATATCGCTGCAAGCTTGGAAATGCCAGCGCTGCGCAAACTTGCATCAATGCGCTGCTCATTAGGCTGTATAGCCGTCAGTAGCACCGAATAAATACTTGGCCGTGAGAAAAAACCGTCCTCCATGATCGCAGTCTCCCCATCATCGAAGCTCAATGTGCCAGCGCCCAGAAAACGCACCGTCAAGTCCGGAGATCCTTGACCGACTTGCGGTCTTAGCGAAGCAAAGGGTTGAACCGAGGGTGATGAGAATTTCCATGCCCCCCAGAGCGTCCCTGCCAACACTGCCATAACAAATGCACAGCCCAACACTTTTTTGCTACGACTCACGCTACATCTCCTGATATTGATATTGAAATGGATAGGCATCGCTGCCCTCCATAGCCGGATCTAGTTTTTTATCTAAGCTGCCCGCCTCATATAAGACGAGACGCATTAAGCTACGCTGTAAGCGCCCGCTAAGTAAGCGTTTGCCAATCACACTTTGCGATGACGCCAAGACTGTGTCTATATTAAACGGATCGTTTCCCCACGTCTCATATTCGTAATCCAGTCCAGATTGCCAGGTCGGCGGAGTCAGCCCAAGAATATCAATTTCCCTGGTTACTACCCGGCGCTGGTGTCCATGTTTGCAGTAGCGCTACAGCGCTGCCCAGAATTTCAGGCTGTCATCGATTGCTTTGCTGATGGCCGAACCTTCGGGCTCGAGGTCGCACTGGGCGCTCATCCAGGCATGCAAAATATTCATCACCAATTCACACCAAAACCGGCTGTATATCTAGCACTGTCCAAGTTGCTATTATCGGATTTACCCGCGACTACCGCGTGTTCATATTTCAGATTTAAGGAAGCCCATTCCGTGACACTGTAACGCAAGCCTAGCTCAGAGTCATAAGCATAATATGCTATATCGCTGAGTGGCCTTCCCAACTCACCCGATGTAAAAAATTCAAACTTTTTTCCAACCAGATATCGTTTGAAGTCCCAGCGGGCAGACGTGAAGTAAAACGTACTACTGCTACCGTCTGAGTACCCGAAACGCATACGATTCAACAGCGCTACGATGGTAAGCTTGCCTAATTGATCGTCCCAGAATTGGTAACCGGGACCGGTGCCAATTTTTCGACTGGTTATTAGGTCTTCGAACTGATCCTTTTTGTAATTGAAGCCTCCTTCCCAAAGCCAGTTATCGGTTAGGAAACGATCCACGGAGTACTCGGCACTCCAGTTTGCCGTACTTGCAACCTCTGCGTCATCTTCGCGGACGTGAGCAGTCGCGCTATGCCGCCAAGAGCCACTGACAAAACTTGTTTGTGCCGCAAGTTCAACATTTTCACTCTCTGCCTTAGCCTTTTCGGCATGAAGCGCAAGGTCAATGTTCCCCTTCCAAATTGCAGCCGTGAGGTTGGGTTGGGGCTTCATAATCTGGTCGATATTGTTAAGGTCGACAAGACTCAAACCAACGCCCACACCAACTCGCACGTTGCCTTGCGGACCGGTTTGAATCGATTCAACAGTTCCTTGCAACTGGCCCACTTGCTTTACCATGAGCGGCTGCTTGCTTTCCAAAGTTTGAATCTGGTCCTTACTGATCGTTATATCGCCTCCGTAATTCGTACTCAGAACAAGATTTGCGCCCTCCATCAAAATGATGTCTCCGCTAACACGGTCACCATTTTTCAGCATTACATTGTCCGCAGATGCGCACAGTGAAAGAACGCTCACGTAGACAGAGCACGACAATATCACCGCTGTTAATCGCATGACGAACCCACCGGGCTTGAGAAACCTGCCATATGTCACAATTACCGTGTTTTACATTATGAAGAACCGCCCTCCGTTCGCTTTGCAGCGTGAAGTCAGCATCGCAATCTCAATGCCGTCGTTAGCCGCGAGATCTAAGTTTCTAAATAGAGCTATTTAGCTTGACCGATTCGAAATCATACAGGACTGCTGCGCATCACTTATTTACTTGACAGTTGACGCTCATACCAGCATTAAAGAAAACAAGCTATTTTATCCATAGCTTGTTTCGCTTCAGGTATCGGAAGGATTGGCCACACGTGAATCATTCCTCTCCCGATATGCAACTGAACCTCACCTCCAAGCGCCAACGTTTTCTCACAGAAATTAATTGCATCGTGGTGAATAATGTCGCGGGTGCCAGCGAAAATAAGGATCGGAGGTAGATTTTCTGGATCTCCGTTAATCGGACTTACGTAGTTGTGGTCCGTACCAAGATCTCCCGCATACATCATGCCGGCCGCTCTTAAACCTCTCGCGGAGAGCATTGGATCTGACTTCTCGGTTTTTGAAATTAACTCGTTACTCAACGTGACATCCATCCAAGGGCAGATCAATACTAGCTTAGTAGGTTGCACATATCCGATATCTGTTAACGCGAAGCAGAGGGCAACTGCAAGGCCGCCGCCAGCTGAGTCGCCCATTACATTCATTGCGTGACATCGAGCGTTAAAACAAGCAAGCTTATATATAGACAACATGCGAAAAATAACGGTTTTACATTTAGTCTCTGGTGCAAGGGGATAAAGCGGCACTATGATAATATAGCCATATCTTTCGACTAACGTTTGAAGAAAGCGCCAGTGCAGAAACGTAATAGGCCAAACGTAAGCTCCACCATGAAGATAGAAAATATGTTTGGAGCTTGCTTGGTCATCTTTAGGGGCTAGCCTGTAGACTTCGATACCATCAACCATTTGGAGTTCGATGGAGATTTTCTTTTGCATTTTAATAGTTGGTCTTGCAGGGCCCTGCTCTCGTGATTTCCGAAAACTCTTCAGCACTCTATCCAAGGAGCCATAAACTGATTTTCGCCTGACCAGCAAAAGATATGCTATAAGTGCGCGACTTCTAAAACTAGATTCTTGAGGATTAGTTAGCGAGCCCACAATATATTCCAGTATAAATATTATTAAAAATTAAAATAAGTAATCGTTCAAACCAGCGTTGGTCAACCGGTCTAAGCAGTATTCGTTATTGCGAAACGACTCAACATTGGCGAATGGTACATCGCGGAACACTGCCGCCCACTCTCCAATGCCTGCTATTACCGCTTTTCATCGCACTATAGCGAGCTGGCCATCAGATGATTGGCCACCGCTCGATAGGCGGGCAAGGTAGTCGGATCGAAGTTCGAACTGCTAGCCAAGGGGTGCGAGGCATAACGCACAATGACCATTTTCGCCTTGGGGTCGATATACATGCTTTGTCCGTGGAGCCCACGTGCCGAGTAGACGCCATGAGTGTCGTGGGACACCCACCACATGTTGCGATAACTCCAGTTTGGCAGCAGCTCATAGCCTGCCTTGGCGAAGTCTTGCTGGCTGGCGCCCCCACGAATATTCGCGATCACGCTCTTGGGCACTATCTGCTGGCCATTAAACTTGCCGTCCAGGCGCATCATCTCGCCGAAACGGGCCAAGTCGCGCAACGAGGTGTTGAAACCGCCACCGGTAAACGCGGTACCCACCTCATCGACGATCAAGTAGGCGTCCTGCTCGGCCCCCAGCTTGCTCCAGATGCGCTCTTGTAGATTGACTGCGATGGGTTTGCCCGTCGCGCGCTGGATCACCCAGGACAAAACGTCGGTATTGACCGTCTTGTAAGCAAAGGCCTGACCGTGCTCGCCCTCTTTGCGCAGTTTCATCAGGTATTCGGTCACCGCGGTTGCGCCGACGTATCCCTCCGGTCGCGATGTCATATGGGCGGCTCGTAAGTACTCCCAGATTTCCGCTTTGGGGTCGGCGTAGTCTTCCGAGTAGCGAACACCGACTGTCATATCCATTACTTGGCGTACCGTGGCATCGCCAAATGCACTGTCCCTCAACTCCAGAACGTAGTGGCTGACCTTCGCCTGTGGGTCGATACTACCTTCCTCGACCAGCATCGCCGCCAAGGTGCCGATAAAAGATTTGGTGACCGACATGGCAATGTGCTGGCCCTGATCAGTCAACGCGCCGAAGTAGCGTTCATAGACCACTTGCCCGCGGTGCAGTACCAGGATCCCATCGGTGTAGTTGGCCTTCAGTGACTGTTCCCAGGTCATAGTGCGGTCGCTGCCCAGTAGGGTGAAGACCAGGGCGTCGATGTCTCCGCGTTCGGCGCGAGGTAACGGGCTGGCTGCTCCCTTTCCACGCGCGACCTGCACGCTTGGCAACAGCTCGCGCAGATGCGAGAACGACCAGCGCGTCTGGGGGAACTGCAGGATGTTGCTGAATCGCACGACCTTTTCCGGCACCGGCGGTGAACCTTGCATCCAGCCTATGACCTGCGGATCGCTGGCGTCGGCGCTGAGGAACTGCGGCTGGACGTCAGACTGGGCTATAGCGCTGCCCGGCAAGGTTTGCAGAGCGTCTATTTTCACTTGCATTTTAGTCTCCTTCGCACGCTTGATTACTCGGATTGCGTCGCAATCGGGTGGCCAGCAGGCCTTTTCTGTTCACGGCAACCAATTAGACCTAAGGCCGCAAGATCACACGGAGCTCTGTACTCAATTGCAGGTCGTGAATGCCTTTGAAGATCTTCGAGAAGGTCTCACCCTTTTTAAAGTTGAGCCGGCCGTCATCGTTTCAGGGCATCGAAACGCAAACGCACAGGTTGCCAGCCAAGCGCAAACTCTGGCGAATTTTCTGGGAGTGAGGTACAACCGTCCAATGCAAATATGAAGAGCGATTGATGCATTGAGCGACTTAATTGACTTGAAGCGAATTCGTCACCTGGTCTTGCTTGGAGAGGAACTGCACTTCTCCCGGGCCGCGGAGCGAGCCCATCTTTCGCAGACGGCGTTCAGCCGTAGCATCCAATCGCTGGAAAAAGACCTAAAGGTGCGCCTGTTTGATCGGGACACCCGCTCAGTGACGCTGACATGCGCTGGTCACCAGCTCATTGCTCGGGCGCGCGAGATGCTGGCGTGCGCCGACAAGTTGGTCGCGGAGGCCAGCGACATCGCCGGGGGGCAGGGAGGTGAACTCAACTTCGGCGTCGGCATGATGACCGCCAACACCACCCTTCCCAACGTGCTGCTGGCCTTGCGCAAGAGCGCGCCCAAGCTGGTGGTGACCCCTGAAGTCAATTACTGGCATCACTTGGCCAACCAACTGGCACAGGAAGACATCGAGTTTGTCGTAGCGAGCGTGCGGGTCGAGCAGGGGGTAGACCCACGCTTTGACGTTCGGAGTTTGCCGCCACAACCGGCCTCTATCTTCTGTCGCCACGAGCACCCACTGGCTCGACAGGCCGAGCCGGTGACGCATCAGCAACTACTCGCCTACCCGTGGGCTGCTGTGACCACGGACGACGTGCACGCCCGGGCGCTATTCGGAATGCCCTCGACGACACTACTGCCGTGGAAGTTGGTATGCAATGAGCTGAACTGCCTGCGTCAGGCCACGCTGACTAGCGACGCGCTACTGCTCACTTGGCAATCTTGGCTAGCGCCTGATTTGGAGAGTGGCGTGCTGATCGATCTAATCGAAAAAATCCAGCCTGCGATCCCCATACATTTGCGCTCTATCCCGGAAACCATCGTGTTTCATGCCGGCCGTACGTTGTCACCCATCGCCAGAAAAACCATCGCACTGATTATCGACGAGGCAGAAAAACGCCTGCCTGTCGTAACTCAGTCAGCGGCCATCTCGGACTAACTTCAGACTACGGTCGAGCTCCATCTGAGCAAACGAAGCGCTGGTCAGCATGAGAACCGAACTTTCTCTCTTTCCCCTCCGTTGTATGCAGGGCTGACTGACAAAGCAAACCCTTGCTTTGACGTTCGCCGAAACAAGGAAAAGCCACGGGACTATTATGCCGGTGAAACCGTATGGAACGCGGTATACGCGGAAGCGGTACAGGAGTTCATGGACGCGATGGATCTGGCCTACCTGACCGGCCAACGTCCCGCCGATGTGCTCAAGATTGCAGCCACCGACTTGAACAATGGCTTTTTGCTGATTGGTCAGGGCAAGACCGAAAAACGTCTCCGTCTTCGTTTGGAGGATGCCGGAATCCAATCCGGCCTGAGTAGCTTTATCGACGACCTGCAAGAACGCCGAGCCGTCAATGGAATCCGAACGTCAACCTTGATAACAAACGCGTCTGGACTTCGGATGAGCCAGCAGATGCTACGTATGACCGCTTCCGGCCGTTGTGGGCGCTTAGGCTCCTTAGTCTCAAGCACAATCCCACGTCCAATCGAGGAGAGGCTAACGATAACGGCGTCTTGAATTTCCCGAAAAAAGGCAGTGTTGCGGAAGTGATCCGAAAAATTGCGGAAGCGATGACCAAATCGCAGACAATAAAAACCCCGTAGACGTTAATCTACGGGGTTTTCAAGAGTGGAGGCCGAGGTCGGAATCGAACCGGCGTAGGCGGATTTGCAATCCGCTGCATAACCATTTTGCTACTCGGCCTCAAACGATCAACGCCCTGACTACTGACATTCACCGCATAAAAACTTGAGTGGGCTGTAAAACCCTGCCTCTACTCTAACTCATTGAATGCATTGAAGTTTTAAATGCTTCGTTGCGTTCGATGGGCGCCATTATGTACGTATTTGCTTTTACCTGCAACCCCTTGATTTCAAAAATATTTCGTATAGCCATCAAGGGGTTGCGGGCCTGCCCTACTCCTGGATGCGCTGCTGCTGATAGTGCGGGTCGGCCTTGATCTGGGCTTCGGTGAAGGGCAGCGCGCGCAGCTTTTTCTCGGAGAAGGCTTGGGTCTGGTCCTTGGCGTGTTTGGATGCGGGGTTGCTGGATTCGGAGAAGGCCAGCACGCCCAGTGCCTGGGGGCCTTTGTCGTCGAAGGTGACGATTTGCAGGTAGCTGGTGCCGCTGACGACTTCGCGTTTGCCGTCGGCGCGGGGCACGGTTTGCATGGCGTTGTAGATGCCCAGCTGTTGCGGGCCGCCGTGCATGGGGGTTTGGCCGCTGACCTGGATGTCGCCCCAGCGGGTGGCCTTGAGTTTACCGACCTCTTCACTGGAGGCCAGCATGGCTTCGCGCAGGGCTTTGGCCACCTCGATGCGGTCGATGGCCAGGCCACGGGGTGTGGTCAACGGCTGCGCCGGGTCGAAGGCGACGCGCCAGGCGTCGGGGATTTGTTGCAGGTGTTCGACCAGGTTAATGAAATGCACCAGGCCGATGCCGCTGTCGAGGTTGGCGTGCTGGTCCCAGGCTTTCAGGCTGGTACACAACGGTTGCAGCGCGGCGGCGTCAGTGCCCAGATGTTTGGCGCAATATTCGAGCAGGTCTGGCATGACTTGTCCGGCGAGATACACCTCGTTGTCCATGACCATGTTTTGCAGGTCGGCCACGCTGATCGGTTGCTTCTCCAGGGATTGCAGGCGTTGCACGGCGAAGCGTGCGCGCGGGCCGAGGCCGATGTGGTCCTGGCTGATCACCGGGGAGAAGCCGTTGAGTGGCGCCTTGGGGTTGGCCAGCCACGCCGAGTCGTTGGAGTGTTGCACGTAGTCGGTGCGCTGCAATTGCGGCAACTGGTCGGCAGCGAAGATGCCCGGTTGCGCTGCACGCGGGTCAACGTCCCAGGCGCAGGCGCTGTGGGCGCCGTCGAGCATGATCATTTGCAGGCCCGCGCGAGGGTCGCTGCATTGCGCCAGTTTGGCGGCGCTGACGTTGGGCACCACCGACAGGTTCATGTAGAGGCTCTGGCCCTGGTCGTCGGCGGCCACGGTATTGACCCACGGTATGCCTTGCAGGGTGTGCACCGAGGTTTGCAGGTCTTTAAGGCTGGTGGCGCGGTTCATCGCGTACCACTGTTGCAGCACGCGGTCGTTACCCAGGTTGGCGTCGCGCAGGCTGAAGGCGTAGTGGCTGTCCCAGTCGAGCTTGCCGGGCCATTGCACCACGGGGCCGAATTGCGAACTGTAGACCGTATGAGTGACCTCTTTGAGGCTGCCATCGGGTTGTTTGACTTGGACCTTCACCGCACGATGCTCCATAGCGATGGATTTCCCATCCAGCAGAAAACGCGTGGAATCCTTGGGATCGAGGGTCAGTCGATACAGCGTGAAATGCTTGGACGTGTCCACCGTGTGGGTCCAGGCCACGTGCTGGTTAAAGCCGATATTGATCACCGGCAAACCCGGCAGTGCTGCGCCCATCACGTCCAGTTGGCCCGGGATGGTCAGGTGCATCTCATAAAAACGCATGCCACCGACCCACGGAAAATGCGGGTTGGCCAGCAGCATGCCACGGCCATTAAATGAACGATCACGGCCCACGGCCACGGCGTTGCTGCCACGGTCGAGGCTGAAGCGTTGTTGATTGGCTGCTGCCAGTTCAAAGGCCTTCATGCTCGACGGCACAGCGGCAGTCGCGTTAGGCGGCGTGGCGCCGACCAGGGCTTCGGCGAATTGGCCGACACCGCCTTCCACCAGCAGCCTGCGGGTCAGCTTGACCAGGTCTTCCACGACCAACGGGCGCACCCAGGTGGCGTGGCACTGGGTCGGTGCGCCCTGCTCTTTCAGATAACGGTTGTAGCCGGCGACATAGCCTTCGATGCGCTGCTGCATCTGTGGGGTTTGCGCCTTCCAGAATGCGGCAACCGCCTGGGGCGTATTCAGCCAGTTGAAAAACACATCACTGGCCAGGTTGTTGCGCTCTTCGAGGGTCGCCTGGTCCGGGCCGAAAAACCGCGCACGCTCGCCGTTCACCGTGACCACTTCATTGGCCAGCAGGCACAGGTTGTCTTGCGCATACGCGTAACCAATACCGTAACCCAAGCCACGCTCATCATTGGCGCGGATGTGCGGCACGCCGAAGGTGGTGCGGCGAATATCGGCTGAAGCCTGTGTCACCTGTTCACGCGCTGAAGCATTCAGGCTCAGCCCCAGCAACAGCCCTGCCACGCACGCCTTGGACAACCGGTTGGAAATAATCACGCAAGCTCCACAGTCAATTTGGACACCCTTACAGGGGGCAACGACCCCACCGTAAGAACGCAGGCAACCGGGAATAATTTAGCCGCAGCGGGTGTTTTTTAAGGGCGGTCGACGTGTGACAAAGCGGATACCGACAAAATTTCTACATCCAGGACTTCATGATTTCGCTCGCTCGTTCGTCTTATTCAAATAAGAGCGCCATCATTTTCCTGATCAGGCTCTGATAAGGAGTTTTTTGCATGTACAACCCGCAACCGCCCATGGATGGACATTCACCGGCTGCCGACGCCAATTACGGCGGCGGCGCACAAGCGTTCGGCAAAGCGCCGGAGCACGGCAACCAGCGTATCCGCCATTTGCTCAAGTGCTTCGGTTTGCGCACCAGCCTGATCCGGCTGAAGGTCATTGACGCCCTCCTCACTGCTGCCGACAACCAGCGCACATTGGGCGTGCGCGGCGTGCACAGCCATTTGCTGGAGCTGGGCATTCCGTTGTCGTTTCTCAGTGTGCGCGAGGTGCTGAAGCGCCTGTGCAGCGAGGGCGTGATCACCCTCAATGCCGATAAGAGCTACAGCCTCCATGCAGAGGCTGCCAAAGTGCTCGACCGTCGCGCCTGACGCTTTCGCTCGGCGCTCCAGCAGGCATCAGAAGTGAGGCTTGACCTTGCGACGCATGATGCCGTTGATCACCACTACCACGACGGCAATCGCAATCGCCAGGTACTGGAACGTTTTTTCGCTGATCACGCCGGTGTTTTGCAGATAAGACAGGCCAAACATCGACGCCAGTACTGTCAGGGCGATCAGAATCGAATATTTCAAACGTTGCTTTTGGGTCATGACGGGTTCCTGAAGCTTAAGAATGTATCCACTTTGTATCGCCGAGCATGCCAAGCACATACCCGGTTACGGGGATGGCACCGGTTCGGCAGGGTCATATGTTACAGGCGCTGAGAAATTTTGGCTTGTTCCGCGCCTGATTGAACCTGTCGGTACTTTAGAGGATTTGAAAATGCTCCGTCGAATCACACTGTTGATTCCATTGCTGATCATGTTGACCATGAGCGGCTGCTTCTTTTTCCCACGTGGCGGCGGTGGCGGCTGGCACGACCACGACCATCGCTACGATGGCGGCCCTGGCTACGAGCGTCGCTGACACCACGCGCGCCTCGCTTTGCAGTGAGCAAAGCGAGACGCCTGCAGTCAGCCTGCGTGCACCCAACGTTGATATAGCCAGCGCGCAAAGGCATCCAGCGCAAACCCCAGCAAGCCGATCACCACCACCATCGCCATCAACTCCGAATACGCCAGGCGGTCACGCGTGTCGAGGATGTAATACCCCAGCCCCGCGCTCACCCCAAGCATTTCGCACGGCACCAGCACGATCCACAAAATGCCAATGGCCAGGCGCACGCCGGTCAACACATGCCCGACTACGCCGGGAATGATCACCCGTCGCAGGGTTTCCCAGCGCGTGGCGCTGAGGCTTTTACTCAGTTGCAACCAACGCGGGTCCAACTGGCGTACACCAGCGGCGGTGTTGAGCATGATCGGCCACACCGCCGCAAACGCCAGCAGGAAGTAAATCGGCTGGTCACCCACGCCCATCAACATCACCACAATGGGCATCCAGGACAGTGGCGAGATCATCCGCAGAAACTGGAACGCCGGTGTGGTGGCGGCCTCCAGGTTGCGCGAACTGCCCACCAGCAGCCCCAACGGCACACCGACCAACAAGGCCAGAAACAGCCCAACGAATATGCGCTTCAGGCTCACCGCGATGTGCAGGTACAGCTCGCTGCGCCCGAGCAATTCCCACAAGCTGCTTGCCGTTGCCGCCAGCGAAAAGCGCGCCGACAAGCCATCGGCGTCGCCAAACACTTTCACGCCCAACCACCACAGCAACAGCAAGCCGGCCAAACCACTCAGCCCCAGCCACCAGCCAGGGATTCTGCCGTTGTTCAAACGCCGATCTCCTCGTGCCGTTCGTAACCGTCGGGCAAACCGAAGGTTTTCATGCCGCCCACGGATTCGATGGCATTGCGCACGAAGCGGTCGTCCACCAGGTCCTTGGCCACGAACGTTGGGTCCAGGTCAGCGAGGAATTTCTTGTCGCCTTCGATCAAAGTGTCCTTCAAGCGCCGTACCAATTCCTCGGTGTAGCTGGGAAATGGGTACGGCTGGAAGTCGATGCGATGCTCGTCCCAGTTGGCATGCTGGATCGCGCCGTCAGCCAGGTACGCGGCACGGTCGGCGGCGGCCGGGGCCAGCACCTTGCTCAACACCGGCTCGGCGTGCGGTGTATAGCGGTTCGGGCCGTCCTTGGACAGCAGCTTCACCGCCTCTTCGCGGTTCTCGCGAGTCCACACCTGCGCCTTGACGATGGCATTGACCACCTTCTGCGACCACTCCGGGCGGTTGGTCAGGTCATACTCGTGCATGAACACCACGCAGCAGGCGTGGTTGCGCCACACATCGCCGGTAAAGCGCTGCACGCGGCCGACCTTGAGGTTTTCCGCCAGGGCGTTGAACGGCTCGGCGACGATGTAGCCGTCAATGCGTTTACTCGCCAATGCCGGCGGCATATCCGAAGGCGGCAACACGATCAGGTTGACCTCATTGGCCGCAATCGCAGCCCCGGCGGCACGCGCTACTGGCGTGAGGCCGTTGTCGCGGAACAGTTGCTGCACCACTACGTTGTGGATCGAGTACCAGAACGGAATCGCCACCGACTTGCCGCCCAATTGCTTCACCTCGGTAATGCCCGGCGAAACCGTCAGGCCCGAACCGCCGACATGGTTCCAGGCCACGACTTTGGCCGGCACCTTGCTGCCGTAGCGCGCCCATACCGTCATCGGCGACAGCAAGTGAATCACGTTGACCTGCCCGGAAATAAACGCCTCGATCACCTGCGCCCAACTGCGCAACAGCACCGGGCGCTCGGCCTTGATGCCTTCGGCCTCGAACAAACCGTTGTTATGCGCCACCAGCAAGGGCGTGGCGTCGGTGATCGGCAAATAGCCGATGCGTACAGGCGCGTCCGGCTCGCTGGCGGCGCGGGCTTGCAGGCTGCTGAGCAGCGGCAAGGCACCGGCGGCACTGAGCACCGCCGAGAGTTTGAGAAAGTCACGGCGCGAGTGCGTAAGGTCATCCAGACACATGTGAAAACTCCTGTTGATCAATGAGGTTGGGTTGAGGGCGGCTCGCCTGCCGTAAGGTTTTCAGAATCTCGATACGCAACGCGCCGATGGCTTCAACCTGCTCTTCGCGCGGTTGCGGCAAATCGATGCGCCATTCGCCCAAGGTCCGCGCCGGGCGGTTGCCCAGTAGCAGGATGCGGTCGGATAGCAGCAGCGCTTCGTCGATGTCGTGGGTGATCAATACCGCCGCCGAACCCTGCTCGCGATTGACCTTGAGCAGCAGGCGCTGCATGTCGGCGCGGGTGACTTCATCCAGCGCGCCGAACGGCTCATCCAGCAGCAACACCTGCGGCTGGCGGGCGAGGCAACGGGCCAACGCGGTGCGCTGGGCCATGCCGCCGGACAACTGCGCTGGAAACTGCTGGCGCGCATGTTCCAGGCCGACCGCCGCAATGGCGTGGTCGACGCGCTGGCGGCGCTGCTCAAGGCTCAAGTGCGGCTGACGGGCGAAATCCAGGCCAAAGGCGACGTTCTTTTCCAGGTTCAGCCAGGGCAACAGGCTGGGGTCTTGAAACGCCACTGCCACCCGTGGATGCGGCCCGGCCAGCGGCTCGCCCAGCACCTGCACGCTACCGCCCTGCGGCGCCTGCAAACCGGCCAGCACGCGCAACAGGCTGGATTTACCCACGCCGCTGGGGCCGAGAATCGACACCACTTCGCCCGGCTGCAGCTGCAAATCAAACCCTTGCAACACCGGCCCACTGGCATAGCCCAGGCAAATACCCTCGGCGCTCAGTACCGCCTGACTCATAGGTTGGCCTGACGGTGCAGCTCGGTGCGCAGTTGCACCAGGCTTGGCGTCACGATCGGCACAAAGGCCGACTCGCGCCAGCGCCGTGCAAAGCCACTGCCATGGGCTGTGAGGTAGGCCTTGCCACCACTGGCTTGCAGTTCCAGCTGCACCGCGCTGGCGGCGGTTTCGGCCAGGGCGATGCGCAGTTTGAACAAGGGCACCGGCTCGACGGCAAAACGACCGGCCAACAGGCCGCCTTTAAGTTCTGTGACCAGGTGATCGAGGGTCGCTCGCAAGGCTTCCAGCTCGTCACGCAACACCGTGCGTGAGGAGCCCAAATGGTTGGCCACTTCCGCCAGTGAGCGCCTCGCCAGGCCAATGGACATGCCGCACTGCAAACCCAGGAACGCCGGGCGCACCGCCGGCAGAAACTTGCGTGCATCTTCATGCAGCAACCAGTCGCGGCTCAGCTCCACGCCTTCCAGGCCCAGGGCCGCGGTATTGCTCGATTGCAGGCCCATCAGTTCCAGGTCACGCGAACGCTGCAGCCCTGCGACCGAATCCGGGATGGCCAGGATAAACGGCGCGCCGCCGCCGGCATGCTCAATCGCCGCCGCCGCAACAAAACCGTTCTTGCGCAGGTTGGTCACCCAGTGCAGGCGGCCATTAAGGGTCCACCCGTCCTCGGTCGGCTCCGCGCTGATTTGCAGGGTCTCGATGCCGGACAAAAATTTCATCGCGTTCGACAGCCCGGTCGCCCCGGCCAGCTTGCCGCTGAGCAGGTCCGGCAACAGTTGCTCGCGCAGCCGCTCATTCGGGCTCTGCAACAAATATTCGATAAAAGAGCGCTGGCCCCAGCACACAAACGCCGCCGCCAGGGAATGGCTGGCCACGTTGGCAATGGCTTCCACCGCGCCCGTCACATCACCGCCCAAGCCGCCCAGCGCCTTGGGCACGCCAATGCTTAATACATTCGACTCTGCCAGCCTTGGCAGCACTTCCTGTGGATCGCAACTGCCCACATCCAGGGCCTGCGCTTGAACATCGAGCCAACGGCTCAAGATAGGGTCAAGCATTCGTTTCTCCTTTTTACAGCAGGTGGACCATCGCCGATTCAGCTTGCCGGTTTTTCCCAACGGTATTGCGCCAGCTCCGGGTTCAGCGGGGTACGGGCAAACACGTTAGCGAAGTTGCACAGGGTTGCCAGGCTGACGCCCAAAATAACTTCCAGCGCCTGGCCCTCGGTATAACCGGCGGCGCGGAACGCTTCAAAACCCGCGTCGCTGACATCGCCACGGGTGGCGATCACTTCGCGGGTGAACGCGGCGAGTGTCTCATAACGGGCGTTGGGCAATTCACCGCGCTGGCGCAGGGCGTCAATCACGTCTTCGGGCAGCTTGGCTTTATTGCGCGCCACGGCGGTATGGCCGGCCACGCAGAAATCGCAGCCGTGGGTGGTGGCGGCAATCAGCTGCACCACTTCGCGGTCGGCCAGGCTCAGCTCAGACTTGGCGTTGAGCCCGGACACGGTGATGTAGGTTTCCAGCGCCGCCGGTGCATTGGCCAACACGGCGAGCAGGTTGGGAATGAAACCCGAGCCTTTGAGCGCATTTTCCAGGAAGGGCTTGGCCGCTTCCGGAGCGGTTTCGGGGGTGAGCAACGGTACACGGGACATGGAGTGGTCTCCTGATGGGTTCATCGCCTAAGTCTGTTGGTTATAAAAAAACGCCTCAATAGGCTAAAGTAGCGATTACTTGCTCTAGAGTCTTTCCGTTAGATGAATTCGTCCAGTGCGCTCGTTGATTGGTTATTAGACAGCCTCGAACTCAACACCAGCCTGTTCCATGTCGGCCGCTATTGCGGCGCGTGGCATGCCAGCACCCATGGGCTGGCCAGCGCGAGTTTCCACCTGATTGTGCAGGGCCAATGCTGGTTGCATATTGACGGCGAACCCCTTCCCCATCACCTGAATAATGGTGATGCGGTGTTTCTGCTGCGTGACCTCGAGTATCGGCTGTCTGGCGAGGCCACGGCCGCGGCAGCGCAGGAATGCCCGCGCCGACCGATGCTGGCGCTGGACCGCAACGCCGACGATGGCGTCGGCCTGGTCTGCGGTTTTTTTCACTTCCATTCCGGTTTGTCGGCGATGATCGTCGACGGCTTGCCCGCCTGGATCATCCTGCGCGCCGGCGACCCATCGCTTACTGCTGCGCGTAATTTGTTCGAATTGATCCTGCAAGAGTGCGAGCGCGTCCCGGCGCCCTCCTCGGCATTGCTCGAGCGTTTGTGCCATTTATTGTTTCTGTATGTGCTGCGTCAGCAAGTCATCGATAACAGCGAACTGGGCGGTCTGGCGGCACTGGGCCGACAACCGGCGTTCGCCGAGTTGCTCGAGCAATTGATCGCCCGACCGGCAGACCCATGGACCCTGGAAAGCATGGCAGCCTGCACCGGTTTGTCGCGCTCGGCATTTTTCAAGCGTTTCAGCGAGCTGTGCGGGCAATCGCCGGGGCAGGTGCTGTTGATGATGCGCATGCGCCATGCCTGCCGCTTGTTCAAAGAAGACATGACCGTGGCCGATGTGTCACTGGCGGTGGGTTATCAGTCGGTGGCAGCGTTTACTCGGGCGTTCTACAAGACCACCGGCCAGCAGCCTGGGGCTTATCGCAAAGGTCAATGGCGGAATTAGCAAACAGGGAAGCTGGAAATCGCATGAGAACGCACCACACAACAGGCCCGGCTCACGTGCCGACGCGGCGGTGGTGTATTGCGATCCGACCGTTTTAGGCGATGTGAGAGGCTTCCTGTTTATACCTGCAGTCGTGAAATGGACCGGCCTTTGCGCAAGCGCTACCTGGTCTGACCCTCTACGGCCGATCATCACCGGACGAACGACATATCCAGTCGCAAGCTCTACGCGGTTGCCAGGAACGCTCTTGCATCGATCGCCCACGTAAGAGGAGCCCTGACATGCGGTCAGGTTTATACCTTGGTTATCGAGAAGGACATCACCATGCTCTCTCCCTACGCTCACGCCCCAGCAACCGCGCGTCACCTTGTGCCAAGCGTCGAGCCGGTCAAGCCCAAACCTTCACCCTATGATCCACCCGCCGACCTGTCACCGGGCGCGCGAGACGTCAGGACACACATACTGCTCCAAAAAGGCGATGTGACCTTTAGCCGCGAAATCACCTGGAGCACGGCGTACCCCGGTAAACCTAAGATTGTTGCCAATCAACTTAAGGTGGAAACCGGTAACGACGACGACATCATTCGCGTGCGCAGCTGGCCAGGTGACAAGTTGCAGTTCATCGTCAACGGACAGTCGTATGTGGTCGATATCCCACCCCAACAAAGCTTGAACAACAACCTGTTGATCAAGACCAATGGCGGTAATGACACAGTTATCGTCGAGGATGACGTCAAGCATTACGTGTTAATCGAGGGGGGTGATGGTGACGACAGACTCCAGGCCGGCGCAGGCCCGACCGGACTCCTTGGGCAAGACGGCAACGATACGCTGCGCTTGGGCAGTGGCTTTGGCGTTGCACAAGGTGGCGACGGCAACGACAGGCTGTACGGCGGCAGCGGCCCTACCATTCTGTTCGGCGAGGCTGGCGACGACCACCTCCAGGCCGGGTTCAGCAGCGCGCATAAATGGAACCTTCTCAATGGTGGTCCCGGCGACGACACGCTCTTGGGTGGGAGTGGGGACAACTACCTGCACGGAGAAGGCGGCGACGACGAATTGGTGGGGCATGACCGTACGTCGTTCTTCACCGGCGAAGGTAATGACCGCATTCGGAATAATCGGAGCAAGGACCGTATTTTCGCTGGCGCCAATGATCACTTCGACACCACGCAAGGCTCGGCTTTCACTGAGGTGAAACCGAGCACCACTGGCCAATAAGGTCAGCTCAAGGGGTGACCTTGCAGTGGCGAACACCGGCAAGGTCACCGTTGCCCACTCACTTTGCACCATCGTACCTAAAGCTCCTTCTCTCCAAGCCGATAGCCCTACGAAGCTCTAACAAAGCCGCGTCGATAATAACGCTTCGTAAGGACGATCCCATGCCCCCTCTGCGCTCCATCCAAACCCGCTACACCTTGTTTCTGGTGCTGTTCGTCCTGCTGATATTGGTGTTGACCGTTGTCGGTATCGGCCAGTTGGTGGCCCCCACGCTGCGCCATACCGAAGAACAGGTGGTGCTCAACCGCGTCGCCGAAGTGGCTGAGCGCATCCAGGGCGAACTGAACAAGGTTCAAGCCCAACAACGTAGCATCACCCAAACCATTCCCCTGCTCGACAGCGATGCCATCGACAAGGTGCTGCCCGGCCTGGTGGACCAGTATGGCGAGCTGAAAGTCTTCGGCGGCGGTATCTGGCCACTGCCCAACCAGCGCGCTCCAGGGCGCAACAAGTTCAGCACCTTCTGGCACCGTGATGCGTCGGGCAAACTGGCGGTCAACACGTTCTGGAACAGCGACGCTGCGCCCAACTACTACGACCAGAGCTGGTACAAAGGCGGCCTCGCCTCGCCGCGCGGCCAGTGCGCCTGGGCCGCCGCCTACAAGGACGACGCCAGCCAGGAGCCACGCACCAACTGTGCCATGGCCATTCAGCGCGATGGCGCAGCCTATGGCGTGGCCACCATTGACGTAACCCTGGGGTTCTTCAATGAGCTGGTGGCCAGCAAGGAAAAAGACATCGGCGGCCAGATGCTGATCGTTGAAGGCGACGGCAAGATCATCAGCAACAGTTCGCGCATCAGCGGCCCGGTGGTGTTGAAGAACATCAGCGAGCTGGCCAGCACCTCGGCGTTTGCCGCCCAAGTGAGTAAAGCACTGGCCCATCGTGACCAAGGGCTTGTGCGTAACGAGTTCGACAACCAGGGCGTGGCCAGCACCTTCTACCTGCGCCCGATCGAGGGCACGCCGTGGTTCCTCGCCACCGCCCTGCCGACCTCGTTGATCACTGCCCAGCGTGATGACGTGCTCGGCAGCCTGGCCCTGCTGCAAATTCCCATGGTGTTGCTGCTGGTGCTGCTGGCCGCCTATGCGATCCGCCAACTGGTGCAGCGCATGAAGTCGTTGAAGACCAATATCGATGCCTTGTCAGCCGGCGACGCCGATCTGACGCGACGCATCACCATTCGCGCCGAAGACGAACTGGGCGCCATCGGCCATTCGGTCAACCACTTTATCGTCTACTTGCAGAACATGATTGGTGAAGTGACCCAGGCCACGGGCGCCATGTCGTCGAGCCTGGCGCAACTGCAGCAGACATCGGCCCACACCAACCAGATCCTGGTGCGCCACGCCTCGGAGACCGACCAGACCGTCACCGCCATCACGCAAATGAGCTCGACTGCCGACACCGTCGCGCAAAACGCGGCGGAAACCGCCTCGTTCACCCAGCGCGCCAACGAGCATGCCGACCGCTCCCGCGTGGTGGTGGGCGAAGCGTCCACCAGTGTCAGCGCCTTGATCGGCGAAGTCGCCAGCGCCACCCACACCGTGGAGGCCATGCGCCAGGACGCTGCACGCATCACCGAAACCCTCGGCGTGATCGGCGCGATTGCCGGCCAGACCAACCTGCTGGCCCTTAACGCAGCCATTGAAGCAGCGCGGGCTGGCGAGCAAGGCCGTGGTTTTGCGGTGGTGGCCGATGAAGTACGGGCGCTGGCGGCACGGACCCAGGCCAGCACCTCGCAGATCAACGAGATGCTCGCGCGCCTGACCACCGGCGTGAGTTCGTCGGTGGCGGCCATGGAAAACACCCAGGCCAGTTGCCAGTCGGCGGCGGATGCCACGGCACGGGTGAACACCGGGCTGGATGAGATGGCCGGTTCCGTCAGCCATATCAATAACCTCAGCACCCAGATCGCCACGGCGGCCGAGCAGCAAAGCGCGGTGACCGAGGAGATCAACCGCAGCATGGTGCAGATCCGACAGATGGTCGATGAGTTGGTAGAAAGTGGCCACGCCACCCAAACCAACACTCAGAGCCTGTTGGATGCCAATGGCCGGGTCATTGCATTGATGGGCCGCTTCAAGGTGCGCTGATAAAAGACTGAGACACTCCCGTGCAATGCGCGGGAGTGGGACTATTCTGACAGTTCTCAGGACAAACTCTCGCCACACAGGAGGTGTGTCATGCATGCAGCTGAGCATTCGGCCCGCTTGGAGCGGATCAGTCAGGAACGCTTCATCCAGGCGCCAATCGAGGTCATCTACGACTATGTGACCCAGCCGGATCGCTGGCACGAGTGGCACCCCACCTCCCTGAGTGCCGACACCGGCACCACCGGCTCACTGCCGGCCGGCACGCGCTTTACCGAAATCATCGACCTGCTGGGCGTGCGCGTCCCCATGAGCTATCGCGTACAAATCGCCCGCCGCCCCAGTGAATTCAAGACCGTGTTCACCTCCCTCGCGGTAGACGGTTCGATTCACTACTTCCTGCAACCCCACCGTGGCGGCACGCTGTTCAAACGGGTGCTCACCTACGAGACCGAATTGCAATTGGCCACCTTGCACGCGCGCATGATCGACCTGTCGACCATTGCGCTGGACCAACTCAAGCACCGCCTTGAAAACGCGGCTTTCGTATAATTTAGAAACATTACTGCCACCCCTCTCACCCTGTGGGAGCTGGCTTGCCTGCGATGACGTCGTCATGATCGCCGCAAAATCCCGACGCCGTCCTCTTGCCCACGAGCCCCACATGAAAAACCCCCTGCGACTGGCCCTACTTTGCGCCCTGTTCACCACCACACTGGCCCAGGCGGCCGACCTGATCCCAATCGACGTGCACCGCGATGCCAACTGCGGTTGCTGCAAAAAATGGATCAGTCACCTTGAAACCAACGGTTTCAAGGTTAATGACCATGTCGAAGCCGATATGAGCGCCGTCAAGCAGCGCCTGGGCGTAGCGCCGCGCCTGGGCTCGTGCCATACCGCCGTGATCGACGGCAAGTTCGTCGAAGGCCATGTGCCCGCCGAGCAGGTGCTGGCACTGCGCAAACGTGATGATCTGCTAGGCATTGCCGCGCCCGGCATGCCCATGGGCTCGCCCGGTATGGAAATGGGTGAGCGGCGCGAGGCCTACCAGGTCATCGGCCTGACGCGCGACGGACAGGATGTGGTGGTGGCTGACTACCCGGCCCACTGATTAATGCTCGCCGGTTACCTGGGGCTGTTTTTTGCCGCCTTTGGCGCAGCAACCTTGTTACCACTGCAATCGGAAGCCGTGCTGGTTGGCTTATTGCTCAGCGGCCACTATAGCCTGTGGCTGCTGCTGGGTATTGCGACGGTGGGCAATGTCCTGGGGTCGGTGGTCAATTGGTGGCTGGGCCGCTGGGTTGAACACTTCAAGGATCGCCGCTGGTTTCCAGTCAGCGCAAAGCAACTCGACAAGGCCAGTCGCCATTACGAACGCTGGGGGCACTGGACGTTATTGCTCAGTTGGGTGCCGATCATCGGTGACCCGCTGACCTTGGTCGCTGGGGTAATGCGCGAACCGCTGTGGCGGTTTTTGCTGTTGGTCACGCTGGCCAAGAGCCTGCGTTATGGCGTGCTGGCGGCGCTGACCCTGCACTGGGTGTTAATCCCCACTTAATCCCCTCGCAACAGCATCCGGGCATTCCTTCCGGAGCCCTGTTCATGTCTCTAATCCGCGCCTTTTGCATCACCGGCCTGCTCACGGCGAGCGCCGCTCCCGCCCTCGCCGCTGCTCCCCTTGCCACGACCTATGGCCCCGAGCTGCAAGGCTTTCAATACCCTCACCCGGTCGAACATTTCAGTTTCCAGTCCCAAGGCAAAACCCTGCACATGGGTTATATGGACGTGCCCGCCAAGGGCCGTGCCAATGGCCGCAGCGTGGTGTTGATGCACGGCAAGAACTTTTGCGGCGCCACTTGGGAAGATTCGATCAAGGCCTTGAGCGAAGCGGGTTACCGTGTGATCGCGCCGGACCAGATCGGGTTTTGCACCTCCAGCAAACCGGACCACTACCAGTACAGCTTCCAGCAACTGGCGATCAACACCCACCAACTGCTGGAGAAACTCGGCATTCAGAAGGCCACCCTCATCGGCCATTCCACCGGCGGCATGCTCGCCACCCGTTATGCACTGCTGTATCCGCAACAAACCGAGCAGTTGGCACTGGTCAATCCCATCGGCCTGGAAGACTGGAAAGCCTTGGGCGTACCGTATCGCAGCGTCGACCAGTGGTATGAGCGCGAGTTGAAACTCAGCGCCGAAGGCATTCGCCAGTATGAACTCAACACTTACTACGTCGGGCGCTGGAAGCCGGAATACGAACGTTGGGTCGACATGCTTGCCGGCCTCAATAATGGACCGGGCCATACCCAGGTCGCATGGAACTCGGCGCTGATTTACGACATGATCTTCACCCAGCCGGTGTACTACGAGTTCAAGGATTTGCAGATGCCCACGCTGCTGTTGATCGGCACGTCCGACACCACCGCCATTGGCAGTGATATCGCGCCGCCGGCGGTCAAGGCCAGGCTCGGTCACTACGACGTGCTGGGCAAGCAGGTGGCCAAGCTGATCCCCCATGCGACCCTGGTGGAGTTCCCGGGCCTGGGCCACGCACCGCAGATGGAAGAACCGGCGCAGTTTCATAAGGCACTGTTACAGGGGTTAAACGCCCTTTAATCCAACCTTTTTCGAGGCACTTCTGAATGTCGGTACAGATCGCAGTCATTGATGATTGGCAGAATGTGGCCAGTGGTGTGGTGGATTGGTCGGCATTGGCGGCGGTGGGCCAGGTGCATTTTCTGCACGATTACCCCGCCGATACCGTCACGATGGTTGAACGTTTGCAGGGGTTCGACGTGATTTGCCTGATGCGCGAGCGCTCGACCTTCGATCAGGCCCTGTTGCAAGGCCTGCCCAAGCTGAAACTGCTGGTGACCGGCGGCATGCGCAACGCGGCCATCGACATTGCCGCGGCTAAAGCCCTGGGCATCCAGGTGTGCGGCACCGACAGCTACAAGCAGGCGGCGCCGGAGTTAACCTGGGCGCTGATCATGGCCTCGACCCGCAACCTGCTGGCCGAAGCCAACTCACTGCGCGCCGGCGGCTGGCTGGTCGGGCTGGGTGGCGATCTGTATGGCAAAACCCTGGGGGTTCTCGGACTGGGCAGCATCGGCCAGAAGGTTGCGCAGTTTGGCCAGGCATTTGGCATGCGCGTGATTGCCTGGAGCGAGAACCTTACGCCGGAGCGGGCCGCAGAGGCGGGTGTGAGCTGGGTCAGCAAGCGTGAGTTGTTCGAACAGGCGGATATTCTGAGCGTGCATCTGGTACTCAGTGAGCGCAGTCGCGGCCTGGTGGATACGCAGGCGCTGGGTTGGATGAAACCGAGTGCGCGCCTGGTCAATACCTCACGTGGGCCGATTGTGGATGAGCAGGCGCTGATCGAGGCGTTATCGGCCGGGCGACTGGCGGGGGCCGCATTGGATGTGTATAGCGAAGAGCCACTACCGGTTGATCATCCCTTCCGGCGCTTGCCGAATGTGTTGGCCACGCCCCACGTCGGGTATGTGAGTGAACAGAATTATCGGCAGTTTTATCAGCAGATGATCGAGGACATTCAGGCCTGGGCCAGCGGGACGCCGATTCGCAGCCTATAAGCGGCATCGCAAGCAAGCTTGTCTTGGCATTCAGGCTTGTTGTGGCATGCAAGCTTGTTGTGGCGAGCAGGCTTGCCCTGCGTTGGGCTGCGCAGCAGCCCCATAATGAGCACACCCGGTCTATCTGATGCACCGATTGAGCGATTTGGGAGCGCTGCGCGCTCCAACGCAGGGCAAGCCTGCTCGCCACAACAAGCCTGCTCGCCACACCAGCTCTTTTCACTTCAATTACCCGCCGTTCTCCCAGAATCACCGCAAGTTCCGAACGGTGCATATCGTTACAAGTTTTTTGTCCTACAAAAAACCCCTAGAAACCGTACAGTCTCTGGGATCTGTCCTAGACTGATGACCGATGGGTCCGTTTCAAAACAAAAACCCCGCAAAAAATCGAAACTTTACAACTCTGCCGCAGGTCAAGTTTTTAAGGGAGACGAGCGCAGGCGCTTCAGCCGAACGCCCGTCCATCCACTCTTTTTTCGCAATGGGTGCAACTGGCATACGCCTTGCCAGCTTGTACTGTGCTTGTGCGCCTGGCCGCAGGATGTGGCCAATCGGAGCCGATGGCAGCGGGCCATCAGCCGACCAAACATGTAGGAGAGAACTATGATCAGTGCTGCAGTCGATACTCAGGGAGAGCGTTTTAGTCAGCCGGCAGGGGGACCGACTTCGTTGGCCGACCTGCCCAACACTGTGCGGCCGATCGTGAGTCAGAACCCTAATCGTAAGAAAGTCCTGTTTGTGACGTCCGAATTCGCCGACCTGGTGAAAACCGGCGGCCTGGGCGACGTCTCCGCTGCCCTGCCCCGCGCCATGGCGCACCTGCATGATGTGCGCGTGTTGATCCCGGGCTACCCGCAGGTAATGGAAAGTGACAACCCGATCCATATCATTGGCGAGCTGGGCGGGCACGCAGCGCTGCCGCCGTGCAAGATCGGGCGCATGGACCTCAAGGATGGCCTGGTTATCTATGTGCTGATCTGCCCCGAGCTCTACGAGCGTGAAGGCACGCCCTACGGCGCCAACAATGGCCGCGACTGGCCGGACAACCATATCCGCTTCGCTCGCCTGGGCCTGGCCGCCGCCGACATGGCCGCCAACCTGGCGCAGATCCACTGGTGCCCGGACCTGGTGCACGCCCATGACTGGCCGGCTGGCCTGGCGCCGGCTTATATGCACTGGCGTGGGTCGCGCACCCCCACGCTGTTCACCATTCATAACCTCGCCTATCAAGGTGTGGTCAGCCTGGCGTCGACCCCGGAATTGGGCATTCCACCCCATGCCCTGCAACAGGAAGGCATGGAGTTCTACGGCAAGATGTCGTTCCTCAAGGCGGGCATGGCGTATTCCAGCCATATCACCACCGTGAGTGCGACCTACGCCCAGGAAATCACCACCCCGGAATTCGGCTGTGGCCTCGACGGCTTCCTCGCCAGCAAGACCCAGCAAGGCCTGCTCAGCGGGATTCCCAATGGCATCGACGAAAGCTGGGAAACCTCCACCGACACGCATCTGACCCATAACTTCAATATTGGCGACTGGGAAGGCAAGGCGGTGAACGCCGCCCATGTGCGCGAACTGTTCGGCCTGCACGAGTCCAGCGGCCCGCTGTTCGCGGTGGTATCACGGCTGGTGTACCAAAAAGGCCTGGACCTGACCGAAGCGGTCAGCAGCTTTATTGTCGAGAACGGTGGCCAGATCGCCATCATCGGCCGTGGCGAGCCGGAAGAAGAACACGCCATGCGCGAACTCGCCCTGCGCTTTCCTGGCCAGGTCGGGGTGCGCATCGGCTTCAACGAAACCGATGCACGGCGCATGTTCGCCGGCAGCGATTTCCTGCTGATGCCCTCGCGCTATGAGCCGTGTGGCTTGAGCCAGATGTACGCCCAGCGTTTCGGCTCGCTGCCGGTGGCGCGCAATACCGGCGGCTTGGCGGACACCATCGAAAATGGCGTCACCGGCTTCCTGTTCAATGAGTCCACTGTCGAGAGCTATAAAGAAGCACTGAGCCGCGCGTTCAGGGTGTTTGCCAATAAAGGCCTGCTTAACGCCATGCGCAGCCGCTCCATGACCCAACCGTTCAACTGGTGCCAGGCGGTGGAACCCTACGCCGAGCTATACGAGCAACTGGTGGCCAAGGCCCTGGGGAAACCTACGAAGTAATTTTTTGGTTGTTGTTTCAAAAAAGGGAGGTCTTCATAGATGCCGTCACGGACTCTGGAAACCTGGCCCCACGGCGCAATCATGCTGGACGCGCAACACACGCGTTTTGCCTTGTGGGCGCCAGACGCGTTTTATGTCAGCGTTGAATTGCAAGACGGCAAGTCCATCGCCATGCTGCCCCAGGCAGATGGCTGGTTCGAGGTAGAAACCGAGTGCCCGGCGGGCACTTGTTACCGCTACAACATTGATGGCGAACAGGACGTGCCGGACCCGGCATCCCGGGCCCAGGCACTCGACGTGCACGGCTGGAGCGTGGTCGTCGACCCCCTCGCCTACGAATGGCGACACAGCCAGTGGCAAGGGCGCCCTTGGCATGAGGCGGTGATCTACGAACTGCATGTGGGCGCACTGGGTGGCTATGCCGGCGTGCAAAAGCACCTGCCACGCCTGGCCGAACTGGGCGTGACCGCCATTGAACTAATGCCGCTGGCGCAATTTCCCGGCGAGCGCAATTGGGGCTACGACGGGGTGCTGCCCTACGCCCCGCAAGCCTCCTATGGCTCCCCCGAACAACTCAAGGCCCTGATCGACAGTGCCCACGAACACGGTTTGGCGGTGATCCTGGATGTGGTCTACAACCACTTCGGCCCCGATGGCAATTACCTGGGCCAGTACGCCCAAGGCTTCTTTGAAGAAGACGTGCACACGCCGTGGGGCGCCGGGATTGATTTTGATCGCCGTGAGGTGCGCGACTTTTTCCTCGACAACGCACTGATGTGGTTGCTCGAGTACCGCTTCGACGGCCTGCGCCTGGACGCGGTACACGCCATCGACAACCCCGGTTTCCTCAAGGAACTTGCGCAACGGGTACGCCAGCAGGTGGACACCGGCCGGCACGTGTGGCTGGTGCTGGAAAACGAACTCAACCAGGCTCGCCTGCTCAAGCACGACTTTGATGCGCAGTGGAATGACGACTTCCATAACGTACTGCACGTACTGCTCACGGGCGAAACGGATGCGTATTACAGCGACTTCGCACAAGCCCCCACCGAGAAACTCGCGCGCTGCCTGGGCGAAGGTTTTATCTACCAAGGCCACACCACCCGTCACGGCCATGCGCGCGGCGAACCCAGTGGTGATCTGCCACCCAGCGCCTTCGTGGCGTTTTTGCAAAACCACGACCAGGTCGGCAACCGCGCCTTGGGCGAGCGCCTGCACCAACTGTGCTCGCCCCAGGCGCTGAAGGCGGCCACCACCTTACTGCTGATGTCGCCGATGATTCCGCTGATGTTTATGGGCGATGAAGTCAACGCCGAGCAGCCGTTCCTGTTTTTCACCGATCATCACGGTGAGCTGGCCGAAGCCGTGCGCGAAGGCCGACGCAACGAATTTGCCGATTTCGCCGCGTTTAAAGACCCTGAGCGGCGCGAACAGATCCCTGACCCGAATGCGCTGCCGACTTTCCTGCAGTCGGCGCCCCGCTTCACCGAGAACGAACACGCGCAGCTTTACCGTCAGCTGCTGAGCCTGCGCCATCGGCACATCGTGCCGCACTTGCCCGGCAGCGTGGCCCTGGGCGCGCAGGTACTGGCCGACGGCGCCGTCACCGCGCGCTGGCGCCTGGGCAACGGCAGCCTGTTGCAGATTGACCTGAACCTGGGTGCCACGCCGCTGGATCACCCGGCGCCGCCGCACCTGCTATTCGAGACGTCTGCCCATGAAGGCGCGCAACTGGCGCCGTTCAGCGCACGCGTCGCCTTATCCCCTGTTGGAGATCACCCTTGAGCGAAGCGAACCTGGAAATACTCGCCAGCCGCGCGGGCCTGGCCGTCGATTGGATCGACGCAAACGGCCGCCCGCAACATGTCGAACCCGCCGCCTTGCGTGCCGTCCTCAAAGGCCTGGGCCACCCGGCCGATACTGACGCCGAGATCAATGCCAGCCTGCTCGAAATGGAACGGGTGCAACAAGACAAGCACCTGCCACCGCTGATGACCGTGGACACCGGCGTGGGTCTGGACCTCGCGCATTACTTCGCCCCGGACACACCGTGCCGCGTCAGCCTGGAACAGGGCGAAACCCTGGAATTGCGCCTGGACGGCAATGCCGAACTGCCCGGCGTAATCGCGCTAGGTTATCACCAGGTGCATATCGACGACCAAACCTTCACCCTGGCCGTGGCCCCTACCCATTGCTACAGCGTCGCTGAAGCGGTCGACAGCCAACCGGCCCGCGCCTGGGGCCTGAGTGCGCAGCTGTATGCACTGCGCCGCCTGGGTGACGGCGGCTTCGGTGACACCCTGGCATTGGAGCACCTGGCCCGCAGCGCCGCCGAACGCGGCGCCGATGCCTTGGCCATCAGCCCGATGCATGCGATGTTCAGCGCCGACACCGAGCGCTACAGCCCCTACTCACCGTCCAGCCGCCTGTTCCTCAACAGCCTGTATGCCTCGCCCGCCTGCATCCTTGGCGAGCGCGAAGTGCGCAACGCCATCGAGGCACTGGACCTTACGGATGAGCTGCACGCCCTGGAACAGCTCACCTTGATCGACTGGCCCACCGCCGCCCGCGCCAAGCAGCGCCTGTTGCGTGCCTTGTATGAAGATTTCCGCCACGGCCAGCACCCGCAACACGCCGACTTCCTGAGCTTTCGCCAGGCCGGCGGCGAAGCCCTGGAGAACCACTGTCGCTTTGAAGCCGTGCAAGCCTTGCGTGCCGCCGCCGGTGAAGACCTCGACTGGCGCCACTGGCCCGAAGCATGGCGCTCGCCTCAGAGCCCGGCGCTGACGCAATTTGCCGCCGACCATACGAATGAGATCGGCTATTTTGCCTTCTGCCAATGGCTGATCGCACGCAGCCTGGAGCGCGCGCAACAAGCCGCGCGTGGCAGCGGCATGGGCATCGGCCTGATCGCAGACCTGGCGGTCGGTGCCGATGGCGGCGGCAGCCAGGCGTGGAGCCGGCAGGACGAGCTACTCGCCAACCTTACCGTCGGCGCGCCACCGGACATTCTCAACCGCGCGGGTCAAGGCTGGGGCATCTCGGCGTTTTCCCCCGAAGGTCTCAAGCGCAACGGCTTTCGCGCCTTTATCGAAATGCTGCGGGCCAACTTCGCCCACGCCGGCGGCCTGCGCATTGACCATGTGATGGGCCTGCAACGCCTGTGGGTCATCCCCATGGACGCTACGCCGCGCGAAGGCGCGTATTTGTACTACCCGGTGGATGACCTGCTGCGCCTGCTGGCGCTGGAATCCCACCGCCACCAGGCCATCGTGCTCGGTGAAGACCTGGGCACCGTGCCCGATGGCCTGCGCGAAAAACTCAGCGGCCGCTCGATCCTGGGCATGCGCGTCTTACTCTTTGAACAAAACCACGACGGCCACTTCAAGCCGATCCTCGACTGGCCGGACAACGCCCTGGCTACCACCAGCACCCACGACTTGCCAACCCTCAACGGCTGGTGGCACAGCCGCGATATCGAATGGAATATCCAGCTGGGCCTGATCGATGCGCCGACCGTGGAGCAATGGAGCGAACACCGCCTGCGCGAACGCCAGGCGCTGCGCCAGGCCTTGAGCCAGGACCCGCAGAACTTCGTCGATGAAATCCGCAATGACACCGACCATATGCTCGACGCCAGCGTGCGCTACCTGGGCCACACCCGCGCGCCGTTGGTGCTGTTGCCGCTGGAAGACGCGCTGGGCATCGAGGAACAAGCCAACCTGCCCGGCACCACCGACACCCACCCCAATTGGCGCCGCCGCCTGCCGGGTGAAGCCGCCAGCCTGCTCGACAACGACAGCGCCGCCCGCCGCCTGGAGCTGCTGGCCGTGGCGCGCAACCAGGCCCATGAGCGTGACCGATGAACGCATTACCCCTGCGCGCGACCCAGCGCCTGCAATTTCACAAAGGCTTCACCCTGGATGATGCCGTGCCCCTGGTGCCCTACTTCGCCCAACTGGGCATCAGCCACCTGTATGCCTCGCCGCTGCTGGCCGCCCGCGCCGGTTCCATGCACGGCTACGATGTGGTTGACCCGACCCGCGTCAACCCCGAGCTTGGCGGCGAGCCGGCCTTGCACAGGTTGGTTGCGGCGCTGCGTGAGCACCGGATGGGGCTGATCCTCGATATCGTCTCCAACCATATGGCCGTCGGCGGTGCAGACAACCCGTGGTGGCTGGACCTCTTGGAATGGGGCCGCCTGAGTCCCTACAGTGAGTTTTTCGATATCCAGTGGCACTCGCCGGACCCGCTGCTCAAGGGTCAGTTACTGATGCCGTTTCTGGGCAGCGACTACGGTGAAGCGCTGCAAAGCGGCAACCTGGCGCTCAAGTTCGATGCCGTGCAGGGCGGTTTTTACGTCGAGCATTACGAGCACCGCTTCCCGATTTGCCCGCGTGACTACGCCATGATTCTGGGCGGCGATGAATTGTTGAAGCCCCTGGCCGAGCGTTTCAGCGCCCTTGCCTGCCAGGATGACGCCTACACCGAAGCCGGCTGGCTCAAACACGTGCTGGCCGAACGGGCCACCGAAGCCTCGGTGCTGCACGCCATCGAACGCCAGCTGGCCGAATTTGATGGGCGCCAGCCGGACGGCTTCAATCACTTGCACGCCTTGCTGGAACAACAGGTTTATCGGCTGGCCAGTTGGCGCACCGCAGCGGACGATATCAACTGGCGGCGCTTCTTCGACGTCAACGAACTCGGCGGCCTGCGCGTAGAACGCAGCGCCGTGTTCGAAGCCACCCACGGCAAGATTTTCGAGCTGATCAGCCAAGGGCTGGTGGACGGCTTGCGCATCGACCATATCGACGGGTTGGCTGACCCACGCGGGTATTGCCGCAAGTTGCGCAGGCGCGTGGACTCGCTCTCGCCAACGCGGCATTTGCCGATCTTTGTAGAAAAAATCCTCGGTGAAGGCGAAACCCTGCGCGAAGACTGGCAGGTGGATGGCACCACCGGCTATGAATTCATGAACCAGCTGTCGCTGTTGCAGCACGACCCGACAGGCTTTGCGCCGTTGGCGCAGCTGTGGACGCGCCACAGTGAACGGCCCGCCGCGTTTATCGAAGAAGCCTGGCTGGCCCGCCAGCAGATTCTCAACGGTTCCCTGGCCGGTGACTTCGAGAGTGTGGCCCAGGCCCTGCTGCAAGTGGCCCGCGACGACGTGATGACCCGCGACCTGACCCTGGGCGCAATCCGCCGTGCCTTGCAGGAGCTGATCGTGCACTTCCCGGTGTACCGCACCTACATCAGTGCCCGTGGGCGCAGCGCCCATGATGATGTGTTTTTCCTGCAAGCCTTGGCCGGTGCTCGCAGCACCTTGGGCGAAGGCGACTGGCCGGTGCTCGACCACCTGGAAAAATGGCTGGGCGGCCAGCCGTGGCGCAACCGCCCGGTCGGGCGTGAACGCAAGATGCTCAAGCATGCCTGCGTGCGCTTCCAGCAGCTCACGTCGCCGGCGGCGGCCAAGGCCGTGGAAGACACCGCCTTCTACCGCTCGGCGGTGCTGCTGTCGCGTAACGATGTGGGCTTCAGCACCGAACAGTTCAGTGCACCGCTGGCGGACTTTCATGCGGCCAATCAACAGCGCCTGCAGACCTTCCCCGACAACCTGCTGGCCACCGCCACTCACGACCACAAGCGCGGCGAAGACACGCGAGCGCGCCTGGCGGTACTGAGTGAATGCGCACCTTGGTACGTCGAACAAGTCGAGCATTGGCGCCGCCTCGCGGCACCGTTGCGCGACGATGCACACAGCCCGTCGGCGGGCGATGAACTGATCCTTTACCAAGTGCTGCTCGGCAGTTGGCCGCTGGATAGCAACCCGGACATGCAGGGTTACCAGCAACGCCTGTGGCAATGGCAGCAAAAAGCCCTGCGCGAAGCCAAGTTGCAAAGCAGTTGGAGCGCGCCCAACGAAGCCTATGAACAGGCGGTCGATGCCTTCCTGTCACGCCTGTTGCTCAGCGATGCCGGCACCCCGTTACGCAACGCCATCGGCAACGCCGCCCAGGCCATCGCCCCGGCGGGCGCACTGAACGGCCTGGCGCAATCCTTGCTTCGTATCACCGTGCCGGGTGTACCGGATTTGTACCAGGGCGATGAGTTCTGGGACTTCAGCCTGGTAGACCCGGACAACCGCCGCCCGGTGGATTTCAACGCACGGCAACAGGCGTTGAACACACCGCCGGACGTCGGCGAGCTGTTGTCCCATTGGCGCGACGGGCGTATCAAACAGGCGCTGATTGCCCAGGTGCTGGCCGTGCGCAAGGCCAACGCCGAACGCTTCCAACGCGGCAGCTACACGCCGCTGGAAGTGGTAGGCAAACACGCCGATCACGTCGTCGCATTTTGCCGCACGTATCAAGGCAAACACCTGCTGGTGGTGGTGCCACGCTGGCCCCATCGCCTGCTGGAAAACAGTGAACAACCCCATATCAATGCGCAGGTTTGGGGCGATACGCAGGTGAAATTACCGTTCGCCACCACAACACAAAACTGGAAGGGACTTTTTCATACAGGCGCAGTCACACCAAACAAGGAGCTGTTGATCAGCGCTGCCCTGGGGGATTTCCCGGTCAATGTCTTTATCAATCCCGATGATCAAGAAAGCTGAAAATTTTCTGTGAGGAGTATTGTGATGAGTACTGAAGACAAACGCATACGCGAGTTGGCGCATCAGATCTGGGAATCCGAAGGCAAGCCCCACGGTGAAGATGCACGCCACTGGGAGATGGCGCGCAAATTAGCCGAAGCCGAAGCGCTGACCCCAAGCAAACCCAAAGCTGCGGCCAAACCCAAGACCGCTCCCAAGCCTGCGCCAAAAGCCAAGCCGCCGGCCCCGGCGGCCAGCAAGCCCGCACCGCCAGCGGCCAAAAAGCCTGCGGCGCCGAAAAAGCCCAAGCCTTAACAGCCCACGCGCCTCCTGCCGACACTGTCGCCAGGAGGCCCTTTTTACTTTTCAGTGCGCCAGCTGAGCAACCGTCGGCACGGTAGCGCTTGGCCCGAAAAAAGACCCTTGCAGGAGCAATTTAATGAGCAAACCCGATAACAACCCAGCCACGCCGGAAAACGAGCCGTCGCGGATTCGTGAAGGTTTGCCCTTCCCTCTAGGCGCCACCTGGGATGGCCTGGGTGTCAACTTTGCGCTGTTCTCAGCCAATGCCACCAAGGTCGAGCTGTGCCTGTTCGATGATACCGGCGAGGTCGAGCTTGAACGTATCGAACTGCCCGAATACACCGACGAAATCTTCCACGGCTACCTGCCCGACGCCCATCCCGGGCTGATTTACGGCTACCGCGTGTACGGTGCGTATGACCCGGCCAATGGTCACCGCTTCAACCACAACAAATTGCTGATCGACCCCTATGCCAAACAGCTGGTGGGTGAACTCAAATGGTCCGAGGCACTGTTCGGCTACACCATCGGCCACCCGGACGACGACCTCAGTTTTGACGAGCGCGACAGCGCGCCCTTTGTGCCCAAGTGCAAGGTCATCGACCCTGCGCACACCTGGGGCAACGACCAGCCGGTACGGGTGCCGTGGGACCGCACGATCATCTACGAAACCCATCTGCGTGGCATCAGCATGCGTCACCCGTCAGTGGGCGAGTCGGTGCGCGGCACCTGTGCCGGGCTGATGGAAGATGACGTGCTCAAACATATTCGCCAGCTCGGCGTGTCATCCGTCGAGCTGCTGCCGGTGCATGCCTTCGTCAACGACCAGCACCTGCTGCAAAAAGGCATGACCAACTATTGGGGCTACAACAGCATCGCGTTCTTTGCGCCTGACCCGCGTTACCTGGCCAGCGGCAAGATCGCCGAGTTCAAGGAGATGGTCGCGCACCTGCATGAGCAGAAGCTCGAGGTGATCCTCGATGTGGTCTACAACCATACCGCCGAGGGCAACGAGCGCGGCCCTACCCTGTCGATGCGCGGCATCGACAACGCCTCGTACTACCGGCTGATGCCCGACGACAAGCGCTTCTACATCAACGACTCCGGCACCGGCAATACCCTGGACCTGAGCCACCCGTGCGTGCTGCAAATGGTCACCGACTCACTGCGCTACTGGGCCACCGAAATGCACGTGGACGGCTTCCGCTTTGACCTGGCGACCATTCTGGGGCGCTACCGCGACGGTTTCGACGAGCGCCACAGCTTCCTTGTGGCCTGCCGCCAGGACCCGGTGCTGCGCCAGCTGAAAATGATTGCCGAACCCTGGGACTGTGGCCCCGGCGGCTACCAAGTGGGCAACTTTCCACCCGGCTGGGTGGAATGGAACGACCGCTTCCGCGACACCGTGCGCGCCTTCTGGAAAGGCGATGACGGCCAGTTGGCGGACTTTGCCGGGCGCATGACCGCCTCGGGCGAGATGTTCAACCACCGTGGGCGCAGGCCCTACAGTTCGGTGAACTTCATCACTGCCCACGATGGTTTCACCCTGCACGACCTGGTGTCGTACAACGACAAGCACAACGAGGCCAACGACGAAAACAACCAGGACGGCAGCAACAACAACCTGTCCTGGAACCACGGCGTCGAAGGCCCCACCGAAGACCCGGAAATCAACGCCCTGCGCCTGCGCCAGATGCGCAATTTCTTCGCCACGCTGCTGCTGGCCCAAGGCACACCGATGATCGTGGCCGGTGACGAGTTCGCGCGCACCCAGCACGGCAACAACAATGCCTATTGCCAGGACAGCGAGATCGGCTGGGTCAACTGGGACCTGGACGACGACGGCAAGGCACTGCTCAAGTTCGTCAAACGCCTGATCAAATTGCGCCTGGCCTACCCGATCCTGCGCCGTGGGCGTTTCCTGGTGGGCGACTACAACGAAGACCTCGGCGTAAAAGACGTCACCTGGCTGGCGCCGGATGGCAACGAGATGAGCACCGAACAGTGGCAAGACAGCCATGGCCGCTGCCTGGGCATGCTGATGGACGGCCGCGCCCAGGAAACCGGGATTCGTCGCGCTGGGGGTGATGCGACCTTGCTTCTGGTGGTCAACGCCCACCACGACATGGTGAATTTCCGCCTGCCGCCGGTGCCCCAGGGTGAATTCTGGACCTGCATGCTCGATACCAATGCACCCGCCGTGCGCGGTCAGGAGCGTTTTGATTTCGAGCACGAATACGCGGTAACCGGACGCTCACTGCTGCTGTTCGAATTGCAACGCGACGACGAGGTGTGAGATGGCTCTGCATGGATTCCTTCAAGGCAACCGCAGCTACGCCGACACGCAGGCGCTGGGCGTTGCACTGAAGGCGCTTCAGGAGGAAGGCCTGGACCAACTGCCATTGCCCGGCAGCGGCCAGACGTTGGAACGCTTCAGCCGGCTGGCGCAGGTGGCAGGTCATGACCTGCGCCTGTGCAAGCTGTTCGAAGGTCACACCGATGCCCTGGCGATCATCGCCGAGCTCGACAGCCCCTTGCCGCCCGTGGGCAGTGTTTGGGGCATGTGGGCCGCCGAACCGCCGACGGCCAAGGTACGCGTACGCCGCGACGGCCAGCGCTTGATCGTCGATGGGCGTAAAGCCTGGTGTTCCGGCGCAGCGGTGGTCAGCCATGGCTTGCTGACCGCCTGGGACGAAGACGACCGCCAACAGTTGGTGGCGGTCGAGATGGACCAGCCCGGCGTCACCGTCACCCACGAAGGCTGGAAAGCCGTGGGCATGGCGGCCACCGGCAGTGTCGAAATCATCTTTGATGAGGCCCGCGGCATCGCGGTTGGCGAGCCGGGCGACTACCTGTCACGGCCTGGCTTCTGGCACGGCGGCGTCGGTATCGCCGCGTGCTGGTATGGCGGCGCGCAACGTCTGGCTGAGGTGCTGCGTGTGCATTGCAGCCAACGTCCCGAACAGCATGCGCTGGCGCACTTGGGCGCGGTCGACAGCGTGCTCAACAGCGCCGCCTGTGTACTGCGCGACGGTGCTGAGCAGATTGACCGCCACCCTCGCGCCAATGCGCGGCAACTGGCCCAACAGGCACGGGCGTGCGTCGAGGATACCGTCGAGCAGGTCATTCATCACGTCGGGCGCGCGGTGGGTGCCGGGCCTTACTGCAAAGATCCGCATTTCGCCCAATTGATGGCGGACTTACCCGTATATGTACGTCAAAGTCACGCCGAGCGTGACCTGGCGGCGCTGGGAAAGCTGGTTGCGGACGACCCCACAGGTAGGTGGCTGTTATGAAACTCAACCCGATCGTTGGCCAGGGCACGCCGTTGCATCAATGGCAGGGTTCAGCCCATATGGCCCAATTGCCGCAAATCAGTGTCGAGCAGTTGGTGCCCGCGGGGCATCGCGCCGTTATTATTGCTCCGCACCCGGACGACGAAGTGCTGGGCTGCGGCGGCCTGCTGCAAGGCCTGGCCATGCTGGACCGGCAGATCCAACTGATTTCCGTCACCGACGGCATCGCCAGCCACCCAGGCTCCAGGCGCTGGCCGGTCGAGCGCTTGAGCATCGTGCGCCCGCAGGAGTCGGCCCAGGCCCTGCACCGTCTCGGCCTGCCAATGCACAGTTTGCAGTGGCTGCGCGCAGGCTTTGCCGACAGCCAGGTGGCGGCCCGTGAAGATGAGTTGAGCGCGTTCATAGAGCGGTATCTCAAGCCCACCGATGTGGTGTTCACCACCTGGCGCGAAGACGGGCATTGCGACCATGAAGCCGTTGGCCGCGCCAGCGCCAAAGCGGCGCAGGCGGTAGGTGCGACCCTGTACGAACTGCCCGTTTGGACCTGGCATTGGGCAACGCCCGAAGACAGCCAGGTGCCATGGCAACGTGCGCGCAAAATCGTGCTGACACCTGAAGCGGTGGCGCGCAAACGGCATGCCATTCACGCCTTTGCCAGCCAACTTGAAGGCGACCCGCAAGTGGGTCTGGCACCGGTGCTGGCACCCTATGTGGTTGAGCGTTTGCTGCAACCTTTTGAAGTGGTGTTTGTATGAGTGTGGCCACACCCTATTTTGATCAACTGTTCGCCGGTAATGACGACCCTTGGGCCTTTCGCCAGCGCTGGTACGAACAGCGTAAACGCGCACTCACCCTGGCGGTGCTGACACGGCCCCGCTATCGCTCGATTTTTGAACCCGGCTGCGCGAACGGCGAGCTGAGTGCCGAATTGGCGCCGCGCTGCGAGCGCCTGGTGTGTTGCGACACGGCCGCCGCTGCCGTAACGCTGGCGCAAACCCGATTGCGGGGGTTCAGCCACGCCCAGGTTCATCAAAGCCGTTTGCCTGAGGAATGGCCGCCCGGCCAGTTCGAACTGATTGTGTTGAGCGAACTCTGCTACTACCTCGATGCCGAGGATTTACAGCGCTTGATCGACTGTGCCCTGAATGCGCTGACCGACAACGGCCAACTGCTCGCCTGCCACTGGCGCCCGCGCATCGATGGCTGCCCGCAAACGGCCGAACAGGTGCACGAAATGCTCGCGCAACGCCTGGGCATGGCCCACCTCGCCCACCATCACGACAGTGACTTTCTACTCGACCTGTGGAGCCGTGACGGCACCTCGGTCGCCACCCATGAGGGCTTGCGATGATCGGCATTCTAATCCCGGTACATAACGAAGAAGCGCTATTGGGCGAGTGCCTCAAAGCCGCGATGATTGCCGCCAGCCACCCTGATTTGCTGGGTGAGCCTGTGCAGATCCTGGCCGTGCTCGACAGCTGCAGCGATGGCAGTGCGGCGATTGCCCAGGCGTATCCGGTGCAGTGTTTACACGTGCTGGCACGTAACGTCGGGCAGGTGCGCGGAGTGGGTGCGCGGCACTTGTTAAACCAGGGTGCACGCTGGATTTCGTGCACCGACGCCGACAGCCGTGTCGCCCCCGACTGGTTGGTGGCGCAACTGGCCTTGGGCGCCGATGCTGTGTGCGGCACAGTGACGGTGGACGACTGGAGCGAAGGCTTCGGCGTGGCAGCCCAAATCCGCTACACCCAAGCCTATGAGGCTCGCGACGGCCATCGCCATATTCACGGTGCCAACCTGGGCGTGAGTGCCGGGGCGTATGTGCAGTCCGGCGGATTCGAACCGTTGGCCTGCCACGAAGATGTGCAACTGGTGCGCAACCTGGAGCGCTGCGGTGCTTCAATCGCCTGGAGTCACACGCCACAGGTAATTACCAGCGCACGCCTGGACTGCCGTGCCCAAGGCGGTTTTGGTGATTATTTGAAGAGTTTGATGCAGGCCACCTGAATATTTCGACCCTGCACGATGTAAAAACGCCGAATCCTTGACTATGCTGAAATCGCCTTGCTGGTCATCCAGGGTTGGATGGCCGCAGTTCATCGCAGCGGAGCCTGTGCTGAGTACAAGAGCGTCGTCCCGTCAACGGGGTACGACCCGGCATCATTCGACAAGGACGTGACACCGATGAAATCTGCCTCATTAAGCGAGGGCCGTCGCGGCCCTGCGCAAATCTGGAACAGTGCGCCACAGTTGGCGCAAATCCCCTTTATCAAGCCCTCCTCCCTGGTGCCACGCGGCGCGCGCGTGGTGGTCATCGCGCCTCACCCCGGCGATGAGGTGTTGGCGTGTGGCGGATTATTGCAACTGCTCAGCACCCTCGACCACCCACTGCAACTGATCTCGATCACCGATGGCAGCGCCAGCCACCCAGGCTCGAATGCTTGGCCGGCAAGCCGCCTGAGTGTGATCCGGCCGCAGGAAAGCGCCGAGGCGCTGCGGCGCCTGGGCATGCCGCTGCACAGCCTGAAGTGGATTCGCGGCGGCTTTTGCGACGACGCCCTTGCCGCCCGCGAACAACCCATGAGCCAGTTCATTGCCCGCTACCTGCAAGCGGGTGACGTGGTGTTCACCACCTGGCGCCACGACGGCAAGGACGACCATGACGCCGTCGGCCGCGCCAGCGCCAAAGCCTGCCAGCTCACCGGCGCGCGCCTGTATGAACTGCCGATATGGGCCTGGCACTGGCCGGTGCGCGAAGGCTCGGTGATCCCCTGGCATCGCGCGCGCAAGGTGCGCCTGGACAGCTGGAGCGTTGCGCGCAAGCTTCACGCCGCCCATGCGTATGCCAGCCAATTGGTCGGCGACCCGGAGATCGGCCTGGCGCCAATGCTTGCCCAGGAGTTGCTGGAGCGGATGCGTGAGCCCTATGAGATCGTGTTTGCCTAGGCCAGCACTCGCCTGTACCTGTCAGTTCTCACAGTAGCACCCGGCTCACTCTGCGACTAAGGTGCAAAAAGCCTGCACAGCTTGATGTGCAGTCGAGAAAGCCATGCCAACCCCTTGCATTCGCCGGTGTTTTCGTAGAACAGGCAACCCGTCGTGCCTGCTCCGTATCGCGCTCTACCTTCCCATGGCTTGAACCGCACCTGATTGCTCAGGTGCGGGAACTTCCTTCGGACAAGGAGCCGTCATGCGCACACTGCCAGTTTTTCTGACTTACCTGGGTATCACGTTGATGGCGGTGTGGCCGCTGCCGTCGCTTGGCGCCTGCACGATCAACATTACCGCCGGCAATGACACCTCGACCTGCAACAGCGGCGCCGCGCCGGGCTTTACCGACACCGCCGGCAACAACACGCTGAACCTCAGCGGCAGCGGCTCCCTCAACGGTGATGTCACCTTGGGGGCCGGCAACGATCTGGTTGACATCAACGGTGCGACAGCGGCAATCAATGGGATGCTGCACCAGGGCGACGGTGCGAATACGTTTCGTCTGACGCTGGGCGCGGTCACGGGGTCCATTACCCAGGGCGATGGTGTGGATCTGGTGCAGATCAACGGTGGGCACGCGGGGGCGATCATCCAGGGCGGGGGCATTGACAGTTTTGTCATGCGCGATGGCACTGTCGAGTCACTGGCCCAAGGCGACGGCCATGACACATTCGTTATGAGTGGTGGCACCATCAAGGGCGCCTTTGAAGACGGCGATCAAGCATTGATGACCGGCGGCACCATCGGCCGGGTCGACATGAAACTCGATAACAACGTCTTCGATATGCGCGGCGGCACCATCGTCGGCAACCTTGTCACAGGGCTGGGCAGGGACACCATTCTCGTCTCGGGCACCAGCACCATCGGCGGCAACATCAGCACCAGCGCCGGCGTGGATTTGATCCAGGTCAGCGGTGGCAGGGTCAACGGCCAAATCCTCACGAGCTTCGGCGCCGATCAGTTCATTTGGACCGACGGGGGAACAATCAACGGGGCAATTCTCATGGGTGCCGATGATGATTCTGCCCTGCTGAAAAACCTCCGCGAAACCTTGCTGGCCGCCACCCCCCAACTGGACGGCGGCGTGGGTAACGACACCCTCACCTTTGACGCAACGCAAACCAGCGTCCCGAGCCGCTACACCGGCTGGGAGCAGGTGTCTATGATCAATGGGTCAGCCCTGACACTGGGTGGCACATTCGTATTGGGAGGCAGCGATACCGGTACCGGCGCAATGAGCATCGATGCAACGAGCAGATTGATCGTCACAACGGGCACTCTCGCGCCCTTCACGTCCGGGCAATTGGCAACCTTGAACAACGCCGGTCTGATCGATATGAGTACCTACAGTTCCAGCACGACCGACAGCTTGACGGTCAACGGCAATTACATCGGCACGGACGGTCGGTTGGCGCTGCAAACGGTGTTGGGCGCGGATAACTCACCCAGCGACAAACTGGTGGTCAGCCAAGGCACCCTGCAGGGCGCCACGGCGATCAGCATCACCAACCTGGGCGGTGCAGGTGCGCTGACCGTGAAGGATGGCATAGAGGTGGTACAGGCAACCCAGGGCGCAACCAGCAGCGTCGGTGCGTTCTCGCTGGCTGGCCCCGTGTCTGCTGGTGCGTTTGACTATCACTTGTTCAGAGGGGGCGTGACCGCGGGTACGGAACAGAATTACTACCTGCGCTCCACCGTGCCGGCGCAGCCTACGCCGGATGCGGTGATTACCCCGCCCACCCCAGCGCCTGGCACCCCGGCATTGCCGCCCAATCCAGGCAACACCGCAATCCCCCTTTACCGCGCCGAAGTGCCGGTGTACGCCGTGCTGTTTCAAGCTGCCGAGCAAATCGTGCAAGGCATGCTGGGGACTTACCACGAACGCGTGGGCGATCAGCGCCAGCAGCAACAAACCGGGGTATTCCCCACGGGTTGGGCCAGGGTGTACGGCGGCAACAGTCGCCAGAGTTTCGCGGGAACGGTCAGCCCGACACTGGACAGTTCGCTGTCGGCCTTCCAGGTGGGCAGCGACCTGTACGCCACCACCACGGACAGCGGCCAGACTCACCGGCTTGGCTTCTTTGTGGGCCACAGCCGCCTGCAAGGCGACGTCAAGGGTTTCAACGGTGGCTTCCAAGACAAGGACGCAGGCCGCCTGACCTTGCGCGGCGACAGCCTAGGCGCCTACTGGACACTGATCGGCGCCAACCGCGCCTATCTGGACCTGGTGGTAATGGGCACCCGCTTCACCGGCAACAACGAGTCCGACCGGGGCATCAAGATGAAAACCAAAGGCAGCAACGCATTGGCGTCCGCCGAAGCGGGCTGGCCTTTTACTGTGAGTGCCCAATGGGAACTGGAGCCACAAGCCCAGCTCATCGTCGACCGCACGCGGCTGGACAGCCAGAACGACCGAATCTCCGCCGTCTCCTACGACGCTGACACGCATGTCACCACCCGCCTGGGTGCCCGCTTGCGTGGCAGCTATGAGGTGAGTGGTATGCCCCTGCAGCCATACGCGCGTGCCAACGTCTGGCATGCCCGCGCCGGCACCAACACCGTTAGGTTCGATGATGCTACCGACATAAACACCGAGCAAAAGTCGACCACGCTGGACCTCAACGTCGGCGCCACCTTGACCGTTGCCCAAGGCATCAGCCTGTACGGCCAACTGGGCTACAACCGCAACCTGGACAGCAATGCCCTCAACGGCCGCCAAGGCACGCTGGGGCTTCGAATGGATTTCTGATCCGCGTATGTGTATCGCACTGTATCCAGGGCCCGTTGCGATACACAACGTTTAACCCATGGCACTTGCTGAAACACAGCCGATACAGCACGACGTTCAACTGAGCACCCGGCACACATCAAGCCCCAGGAGGCTCGCCATGCACGCTCAGTTGAAACGCCACCCACTTTTCCTGGCTTTTGCCCTGTTGCCATTCGCGGCCATGGGCATGGCCCATGCCGAGATGCCCGAACCGCAAACCCCGGCACCGCAGCATCAATCGGCGTTCGGGACGCTCAAGCACATCAAGGCCGGCCTGCTGGACGTGGCCTACGCCGAGGTCGGCCCGGCCAATGGCCAAGTGGTGATCCTGTTGCATGGCTGGCCCTACGATATCGACAGCTACGCCAACGTCGCACCGCTGTTGGCCGCCAAGGGCTACCGCGTGTTGATCCCGTATGCGCGGGGTTATGGCGACACGCGTTTTCTGTCGGATAAAACCTTGCGTAACGGTGAACCGGCGGCGCTGGCCCAGGACGTGATCGATTTCATGGATGCGCTGAAGATCAATCAAGCGGTGCTGGGCGGTTACGACTGGGGCGCGCGCTCAGCAGATATCGTCTCGGCGCTGTGGCCGGAACGGGTCAAGGCATTGGTGTCAGTCAGTGGCTACCTGATCGGCAACCAGGCCGCCGGTAAGAACCCGCTGCCACCCAAAGCTGAGTTGCAGTGGTGGTACCAGTTCTACTTCGCCACCGAACGCGGCGCCGCCGGCTACCAGAAAAACACCCACGATTTCGCCAAGCTGATCTGGCAGACCGCCTCGCCGAAGTGGGCCTTTGACGAGGCCACCTTCGAACGCAGCGCCAAAGGCCTGGACAACCCCGATCACGTGGCCATCACCGTCTTCAACTACCGCTGGCGCCTGGGCCTGGTACAGGGCGAAGCGCAATACGCTGCCCTGGAGCAAACACTTGCGCAGTCGCCGAGCATTGGCGTGCCGACTATCACGCTTGAAGGCGACGCCAACGGTGCGCCGCATCCATTACCCGAGGACTACGCCAAACGCTTTACCGGCAAGTACCAGTTCCGTCTGGTGAGCGGCGGCATCGGCCATAACCTGCCGCAAGAAGCGCCGGCGGCGTTTGCCAAGGCCATAGTGGACGCCGATCGCCTGTGAAGCGACGTGAACTGCTTGGCAGCCGTGCCTAAAGTCGCCCAAAGGAATGCCGATACGCTTCTGGCGCCGCCCTTTGGCGTTCCTTTTGCGAGCCGTCATGGCACGCCGCATGCTTTGTTCCTGGCTCGACCACATGGAGTAAGAGTGAATGCCCGCACGCGCCCGCTTCCTGGAGCACTACCGCAAAGCCGACCGCATCATGCTGGCGTTGATCTGGCTGATGTTTTTATTCTCCCTGGGCCTGGCCTTCTGGCACGACACCTGGTTGCAAGCGGTGATCGTCGGCGGCGGCGCCAGCGTGGTGCTCACCTTGCTCTATCGCGCCCTCGGTGGCACCCGTTTGATGCGTTGTTTGCTGGGCGCCGGCCTGATGGTCATGGCGGCGCTGCAGATTAACCAGGCGCAGGGCTTGATCGAAGCGCACTTCGGTATCTTCGCGCTGCTGGCGGTGCTGACGTTTTACCGCGACTGGCTGCCGATCCTCGTCGCGGCGCTGACCATCGCCGTCCACCACGTGGTGTTTCACGCGTTGCAACATCAGGGTTTCCCGGTATTTGTGATGGACCATCATGGCGGCTGGAACATGGTGTTCGTGCACGCCTTCTACGTTGTGATGGAGACGGTCGCCCTGCTCTACCTCGCCATTCATAGCCAGGCCGAGGCGGTCGAAAGCCAGGAGATGCTGGAAAAAATGCTCGCCGTGACCTCCCAGCTCACCGTTGAAACCGCCCAGGGTGAAGGCAAGGTGCATATGTCCCTGGCCAAGCGTTTCGACCACTTCCTGCAACAGATCACCCACCTGATCGATGGCGTGACACGCGACTCCCACGGCCTCGGCCAACTCGGCCAGGCATTAGCCAGCGCCAGCGGTACCCTGGAAACCGGCGCACGCCATCAGTTGGCGGAAATCAACCAGATGACCGGCTCCATGCAGCGTATGGAAGACGCCACCGCCCACATCACGCAACACGTCGAACACGCGGTGGAGCATGCAGGCCAGGCCCGCGAACAGATTGTGCGCGGCCAGCAAAGCGTCGGCCGTGCCCAACATGAAATCACCCAACTGGCCTCGCGCATCGACGGCACCAACCACACCGTACAAGGCCTGGCCACCCAGGCCGAACAGATTGGTTCGGTGCTTGAAGTGATCAGCAGCATCGCCAACCAGACCAACCTGCTGGCGCTCAACGCCGCCATCGAAGCCGCCCGCGCCGGCGAGCAAGGCCGAGGTTTTGCGGTGGTCGCCGATGAGGTCCGCAGCCTGGCGCAACGCACTGCCGTCTCCACCCAGGAAATCAAACAGATCATCGAAGGCCTGCAACACGGCAGCCGCCAGGCCGTCGAGGCAATGCACGACAGCCAGGCAGGTGTAGCGCGTTGTGTGGAGGACAGCCAACTGGCGGTGGACATGTTGCAGGCCGTGGGCGCCGACATCGCGCATATCGACGAGCTGAACGGGCGAATCGTGATGACCACCCGCGAACAAACCTCGGCCAACCTGGAGATCGTCGGGCGCCTGCAGTCCGTGCAGAACATTGCACAAAACACCGCGGATGATGTGGAAACCCTCGCGCGCAGCAGTGAGCAGTTGCCGCCGATTGCAGTGCGGCTGGATGCGTTGGGGCGCAGGTTTCACTCCTGAAAAACGCCTCAACGTGAGGATGGCTCAGCCTGGCAAAATCCCCAGTTTTTTAGCCCGCATGCGCGCCAAGGCATACACGGTGCGCGTGCGAGGTATCGGTGCCCCGATGCGATCAGCCACTGAAACAAGCGTGCCAAGGATGGCCTCGATCTCCACCGGTTTGTGCCCCTCAACGTCTTGCAGCATCGAGGTTTTCACCTTGCCGAGCTTGCCGGTGATCGCAATGCGTTGCGCGGAATCAATCTGGGGCGCGATGCCCAGTGTGCGTCCCAAATCCAGCAACTCATCCATCATGCCGATGAACAGTGCGTGCAGGAATGGGTCGTCGATCAACTCATCGGTTGCGCAGCCCACCAACAGGCTGACCGGGTTGAAGCAGGCATTGCCCAGCAGCTTCAACCATATTTCTTCGCGCACATTGGCGTGGGCGTGGGCATCAAAACCTGCCTCACGAAAAGCCTCGGTGGTTGCATCTACGCGCGCGCTATTACCAACGGCCGGCTCACCGAACACCATTCGGCTTCCGGACATGTGCTTGATCACACCGGGACTCAGCACGGTACATGAGGCAAATACAACGCAACCGACAACGGCTGCAACGGGCACAGCCTTTTCTATCACGCCACCGGGGTCGACAGCCTCAAGACGCATACCCGCCAAAGCGCCTGCCGACTGCAGGAAATACCACCAGGGTAAGCCGTTGAGTGCAGGAATAACCAGGGTTTGCGGGCCAATCAATGCCTTGGCCTGTTCCACCACACTGGGCATTGCCGGCGCCTTGACGGCAAATGTGACCATCTCCTGAATGCCAAGCTCTTCAGGTGCGCAGGTCGCTTTCAGTGGGGCAACCAACACCTCATCGCCCGTGTGCAGCTTCAGCCCATGCTCGCCAATGGCGGCGAGTGTTTCGCCACGCGCGATCACGCTGACGTCGTGGCCGGCGGCGAACAATTTGCACGCCAGGAAACCACCGATTGCTCCAGCACCTACGACCGTGACGCGCATGGGTAAACCTCACTGAGGGAGTGGAACAGAATACTGGCTAAACAGGCCGGAACAAGCCCGTCTCATTGAAAAAGCAGCCGCACTTGGCTCACACCCATCAGCCAAGGCAAACATAGCCACAGGTTACTTTTGCAGCGCATCCAGCCTGCGTTTCAGTCGCCTCAAGTCATTGTTGACGATGAGCTTGTGCACCGGCCCTACCGGCAACATGTACAGGCGCCCAAAGGTGTTATGGGTGATCACCGATGAGGTGATCGTAAACACGCGGTCACTGACAGACAGACAAATCATCACATCCAGGTGCCGGTCGCGCTCGGTCAGCACCAACCTATCGGGAGCACTGTGCTCCACCAGAAAGAAGTCCAAGCGCTCGCCCGCCTGTACCGCATTTTGCGGTGTGCCGGAGAACCCACCGATACGTTTCACCCCAAACAGCGACGAAATCCCGTCGCGGATTCGAAAAGCCAACTGCATCGGCCACCCGCGCTCGGCGGTCACAATGTTCCAGGCCTCCAGTGCTGTGACATCAGTTGGCAACATGACCGACCTGCGGTCGTAGTAATCCAGCTCTGCAGGTGTGCCCAGTGTGTGAATAACATCTGTAGTAACCAACTGATTTCTCCCTGAAAAGCGCGGTTGGTGATGAAACCGAGTGATGCCTGCAGGCGCAGGTTATTTTGCAGGGCTGCTCAAGTAAAGCGCGGGACAGGCTGGTTGACATATCGATAATTCTCGATATGATCCGCCCATGGAATTACTCGACGTATTCAAAGCCCTCTCAAACCAGACACGCCTGGAAATACTGAAAGGTTTGAAAGACCCCGAAAAGAACTTCCCCGCACAAGATGAGGGTGACGTTCACACGGTGGGCGTGTGCGTAAGCAGTATCCAGGAAGGCATCGGCCTTTCGCAGTCCACCGTGTCGGGCTACCTGGCCACCTTGCAACGGGTGGGGTTGGTCGAAGTCACCCGTATCGGGCAGTGGACCTACTACAAGCGTAACGAGGCAAACATCCGTGTGCTTGCCGAGATCATAGGCAAAGAGTTGTAGGTTTTTTTTATCGCAATATATCTAGTTTTCGCGATATCTCTTTTTATCGAAACGAGGATGAGCAATGAAAGCATTGATACTCAACGCATTTGGCGGCCCGCAAGCGTTCGAACTTCGCGACGTGCCTAAGCCCGTCCCCCATGCCGGGCACGTGTTAGTGCGGGTTTACGCCACTTCCATCAACCCGTTGGATTATCAGGTGCGACGTGGCGACTACCCTGACCTGGTGCCCTTGCCGGCGATAACCGGGCACGACGTTTCCGGCGTCGTCGAAGCCCTCGGCCCAGGCGTCACTGCTTTTGCACCAGGCGATGAGGTTTGGTACACCCCGCAAATATTTGACGGCCCCGGCAGTTACGCTGAGTACCACGTGGCGGCCGAACACATCATCGGCAAAAAGCCTGCGGCCCTGAGCCACCTGGAAGCCGCGAGCCTGAGCCTGGTCGGCGGCACCGCCTGGGAAGCACTGGTGGTGCGCGCGGCGCTGCGGGTCGGCGAGAGCGTTCTGGTACATGGCGGCGCAGGCGGCGTCGGCCATGTGGCGATCCAACTGGCAAAAGCCATCGGCGCCAAGGTGTTCACCACCGTACGCGAAGCCAACATTGAGTTCGCCCGCAGCCAGGGCGCCGATGTGATCATCGACTATGAAAAGGACGATTACCTTGAGGTCATCCTGCGCGAAACCGCTGGTCGTGGCGTTGATGTGGTGTTTGACACCATCGGCGGCAACACCTTGGCCCGCAGCCCCGACGCACTCGCGCAACTGGGCCGTGTGGTGTCGATTGTGGACATTGCGCAGCCGCAAAATCTGGTTAATGCCTGGGGCAAGAATGCCAGTTATCACTTTGTCTTCACGCGGCAGAACCGCGGCAAACTCGATGAACTCAGCGCGTTGGTAGAACGCGGACAACTGCGGCCACACGTGGGTGAGGTGTATTCGCTGGCAGATATCCCGCTCGCCCACGCGCGGTTGGAGCGTCGCAATAACGGCCTGCTGGGGAAGATTGCGATTGCCGTCGCGCCGTCGCTTCTCGCGTGAATACAGCGGTTTAAGGTTGAAAACTTGCCTGGAGAAACATCATGGTTTACGAGATCGCGCTGCTGCCGGTTTACAAAGCACAATTCGAAGCGTTTAGAGCCGCATTTGCCGAGGTCTTGCCGCTGCTCAGCCGCGCTAAAGGTTACGGTGGGCATATGCTCGCGCAAGGGGTTGAAAGCCCAGAGGTGTTCAACTTGATAGTGCGCTGGGAGACCTTGGAGGATCACACGCCGGGGTTTGAGGCGAGTGAAGATCATCGTGTGTTTATGTCGGGGTTGGAGGCGTACTTCTCTGCAGAACCGGCGGTTTACCATGTGGAGGCGTTTGCCGATGGAACTTCTCTAAACAACGATGTCAATTTGACGGCTCGCTAGCGCAGCAAAAGCAGCATGGATCAGTCAGCGTCAGGCTACTTCCTGACACCCATGGAGAGAATAATGAGAGTCATCATTGCAATATTGTTGATGCTCAGTGGCTACGCTTACGCCGGGTGCGGCAATATCAGTGACGGCAACCTTCGAGCCACGTGCCAGGCAGAAATGAACGGGCAAAGCTGCGGCAACATCAGCGACAGCGATCAACGCGCTTATTGCAATGCCAAGAGCAACGGCCAAAGCTGCGGCAACATTCAAGACAGCAATTTACGTAACGAGTGTGAAGCCGCGAAGCGCTGAGCCGCCCGCGAGATGGGACCAGCCTTCGCGCTGGCCCCGTCCATCTTTTATCTTTGTGCACGCCTCTGGCCGGCGCGGTGAACCCAACACTTTTAAAGTGAAAGCACGCGTACTTAGGGATCATTGCGTCGCATCAAAACACTCATGGTATTTCACCGCGCCTGGTGCGGTTTTTGCGGATTGTCCAACCCCCTCAAGACCCTTTATCCTCCTCGCTCCCGCTCGACCCACTCCGGAGCCGCCATGGACCTCGCCACGCTCGCCCTCTTCCTCCCCGCCTGCTTCGCCCTGAACATGGCGCCTGGCCCCAATAACCTGCTGTCCGTAAGCAACTCCACGCGCTATGGCTATCGCACTTCTTGCCTTGCGGGTATTGGCCGTTTGCTGGCCTTTGGCGGCATGATCGCCCTCGCCTCTGCCGGCTTGGCGGTGGTGCTGCAGACTTCGGAGCTGCTGTTCTACGGGATCAAGATTCTCGGTGCGGCGTATCTGTTTTATCTGGCATTTCAGCTTTGGCGGGCTAACCCGCAGAAAGAAGCTGAATCAGCGACAGACAAGGTGGGATTGTGGGCGTTGGCACGTCAGGAGTTTCTGGTGGCGGCTGGCAACCCGAAAGCCATCCTGATCTTCACCGCGTTCCTCCCGCAATTCGTGGTACCCGGCCAACCGATCACCCCCCAATTCGCGCTGCTGGGTGGGATGTTCCTGGGTTTAGAATGGATAGCGATCAGCGCCTACGCCTACATGGGCACGCACATGCGTCGCTGGTTTGCCGAACCCAGCGGCAAGCGCCTATTCAATCGCTGCTGCGCCGGGCTGTTATCGGCGGCGGCGACGGTGTTGTTGATGGCGCGCAGGGTGTGAGGACAAGCCTGCGCACTCAACGAACAGGGAAAACGCGACATGACCCGAATCGAACTCGCCGACTTTTACCAAGGCTACATCGACTGCCTCAACCGCCAGGACTGGGAGCACCTGGGCCACTTCGTCCACCCGCAGGTGACCTACAACGCCACCACCGTCGGCCTGGCAGGCTACCGCGCGATGCTGGAACGCGACTTTCGTGAGATCCCGGACCTGGTGTTTCGCATCCAACTGCTGGTAGCCGACCCGCCTACCATCGCCAGCCGGTTGAATTTCAACGTCAGCCCCAGAGGCGAGTTCTTCGGGCTGCCGATCAACGGCAGGACCGTGGCCTTCGATGAAAACGTATTCTACGAGTGCTGCGACGGGAAAATTGCGCGGGTCTGGTCGGTCATCGACAAAGCCGCGATAGCCCAACAGCTGACACCCGATAAACCTTGATCGACCGTCTAGACTCTCTACACCCAACCACCCCGTGGAGACCCAAGATGAACAAAAACACCCTCTGCCTCTGGTACAACGGTACCGCCCTGGAGGCGGCCACTTTCTACGCCCGGACGTTCCCGAACAGCGCTGTGACGGCCGTGCATCACGCCCCTGGCGACTTTCCGGCGGGCAAGCAAGGCGATGTATTAACCGTCGACTTCAGCGTGCTGGGCATTCCCTGCCTGGGCCTGAATGGTGGCCCGGCGTTCCCGCACAGCGAGGCGTTTTCGTTTCAGGTGGCGACGGACGACCAGGCCGAAACCGACCGCTATTGGAATGCCATTATCGACAACGGCGGCCAGGCCAGCGCTTGCGGCTGGTGCAAGGACAAATGGGGCGTGTCCTGGCAGATCACCCCGCGCGTCTTGTCTGCGGCGGTGACGCATGCCGACCCGGCCATCGCCAAGCGTGCGTTCGATGCGATGATGACCATGACCAAGATCGACGTGGCCGCCATCGAAGCTGCGATAGCTGGGCGTTGAACGCTATACAGACCAGTGTGGGAGCGGGCTTGCTCGCGAATGCAATCTTTCAGACAGGCAGATATTGACTGACCCACCGCTTTCGCGAGCAAGCCCGCTCCCACACCCGCCCGCAGTCTGGCATTCTTGCGGCCTCAGTCGTCGAACACGAGTCTCAGGCCCATGAACCATGGCGTAAAACTTGAACCGCGCACCATCCCGGTCCCAAGCTCGATCAGCGCCCCAGCCCAGGCGACACTCCAGCGCCTGGTCGGGGCTGATGGCGTGCCGTTGAACGCACTGCACAGCATGCCCGCGCCGCACGACCACGATGGCTGGCGCCAGCTGCAAGCCGTCGTCGACCAGAACTACACCAGCGCCAATGCCGGGCAGGCGGACGCACTGCGCGCCAACCTGCACACCATCACAGTAGAAAGCGCCACCGTGCACGTGGCCACACCGACGGGCCACACGCCCTTTGCCTACATCGATCTGCACGGCGGCGCACTGGTGTTCGGTGGCGGCGAAAACTGCCGTATTGCCGCCGGCAAGCAGGCCGACCTGCACAACCTGATGTGCTACGGCATTGATTACCGCATGCCGCCTGATCACCCGTACCCGGCGGCGCTGGATGACTGCGTGGCCACCTACCGCCATGTACTCAAGCACCATGCGCCTGAGCACATCGTGATTGGCGGCCGTTCGGCAGGCGGTAACCTGGCGGCGGCAATGGTCTTGCGCGCCCGTGACGAAGGGTTGCCAATGCCAGCGGCGCTGGTGCTGCTCTCGCCGGAGGTCGACCTGACCGAATCCGGCGACAGTTTCCACGTCAACCGAGGCGTCGACGTGGTTCTGCCCATGCCGCTGATGAGCACCAACCTGCTGTATGCCAATGGCGCGGATTTGTCCCACCCGTACCTGTCGCCCCTGTTTGGTGATTTGGCCGGCTTCCCGCCGACCTTCCTGCAAAGCGGTACACGGGATCTGTTCCTGTCCAACACCGTGCGCATGCACCGCGCCTTGCGCCAGGCGCAGGTGCCGGCGCTGCTGCATGTGTTCGAGGCCATGCCCCATGGCGGCTTCATGGGCGCACCGGAAGATGCGGAACTGGCAGCCGAGGTCGCCGCATTTGTGCGCGAGCACCTTCGGCGGAGTTGACATATTCAGTCACATCCCCTGAAGATGGAGATCTTATTCAGGGTGTGCCAGCGCATGTCAGCAACGTCTTTCGTTAACCTTTGTGCCATTGGCTTGATTGCCAAGGCGCAAGGTTGCGTGGCGCACGCCCTTAAATCGAAGAAACAGTCGCTCATGTGACCGGGGCGCGCTGTCCCGTCAGATGAGCTGACAGGACATTGAGCGCGGCGGCCCCCTCCTCCTTCTGCACAATCCCTCTGCCCTTCTGACGGTGACTTTAGCGGTCAACCATCAGGAGAAAGTGCATGTCATCGTTTCAAGGTATCTGGGTTCCCATAGTCACGCCGTTTCAGGATGGCGCCATCGACTTTATCGGCCTGCACCGGCTGGTCGGTCACCTGCTGGAAAAACACGTCGCCGGGATCATGGTCTGCACCACCACGGGCGAAGCCGCGTCGTTGAGCCGTCAGGAGCAGCTCGCCGTGCTCGATGCCGTGCTGCAATGGGTGCCCGCGCAGCAGGTGGTGATGGGCCTGGCGGGCAACAACCAGATAGAACTGCTGCACTTTCAAAGCGAAATTCTCAAGCGCCCGGTAGCCGGTCTGCTGGTGCCCGCGCCCAGCTATATCCGCCCTTCCCAGGCTGGCCTTGAGGCGTTTTTCCGCACGGTGGCGGATGCCTCCAGCGTGCCGATTGTGCTCTACGACATTCCCTACCGCACCGGCGTGACCTTTGAGCAGGCCACGTTGTTGAGCATCGTCAAACACCCGCGAATCAGCGCGATCAAAGATTGTGGCGGCAACCTGGCCAATACCCTGGCGTTGCTGGCCAGTGGTGACGTGAATGTGTTGTGCGGCGAAGACGTCCAGATTTTTAACGCGCTGTGCCTGGGCGCCAGTGGCGCAATTGCGGCCTCGGCGCATCTGCACACCGAGGCCTTTGTGGCGCTGTGCCAGCAAGTGCGCGATAACCAATTGGCCGAGGCCAGGGCGACGTTTTTCACGTTATTGCCACTGATCAACACGATGTTCATGGAGCCCAACCCGGCGCCGGTGAAGGCTGGGTTGGCGTTGCAGGGCTTGATCGGCAGCGAACTGCGCGCGCCGATGCAAGCTGCCAGTGCGCGCGTACAACAGGCGTTGGGCGCGCTGCTGTAAACGCCCTGTCGGGTTCATGCGCCAAAAAAAGACATCCAACGGACCGCCCGGTTGCGACCGGCGCGATCCCGGCCTATGTTCCAAGGCACGCCTTTACTTTGCTGCTCCACCTCTGTCTGCTCGCAACCAAGGTGAATTCATGCCCAGCCTCCCACGTCCCGCCGTGCTCGAACTGATCGGCAACACGCCGCTGGTCAAGGTCAGCCGTTTCGATACTGGCCCTTGCACGCTGTTTCTCAAGTTGGAATCGCAAAACCCCGGTGGCTCGATCAAGGACCGTATCGGCCTGGCCATGATCGACGCCGCCGAACGTGACGGCCGCCTGCAACCGGGCGGCACCATTATCGAAGCCACCGCCGGCAACACCGGCCTGGGCCTGGCGCTGGTCGGCCGGGCCAAAGGCTACCGTGTGGTGCTGGTGGTGCCCGACAAGATGTCGACTGAAAAGGTCTTGCACCTCAAGGCCATGGGCGCCGAAGTACACATCACCCGTTCCGATGTCGGCAAGGGCCATCCCGAGTACTACCAGGATGTGGCCGCTCGCCTGGCCAAAGACATTCCCGGTTCATTCTTCGCCGACCAGTTCAACAACCCCGCCAACCCGCTGGCCCACGAAACCAGCACCGCCCCGGAAATCTGGGCGCAAACCCAGCATGATCTGGACGCGATTGTGGTCGGTGTCGGCTCGGCCGGCACCCTCACCGGGCTTACGCGCTTCTTCAAACGCGTGCAGCCCGAACTGGAAATGGTGCTGGCCGACCCCGTGGGCTCGGTGATGGCCGAATACAGCCGCAGCGGGAAAATGGAAACGCCCGGCTCCTGGGCCGTGGAAGGCATCGGCGAAGACTTTATCCCCTCGATTGCCGACCTCTCCAGTGTGCGCCATGCCTACTCCATCAGCGATGAAGAAAGCTTCGACCACGCCCGTCAGTTACTCAAGGCCGAAGGCATCCTCGGCGGCTCATCCACCGGCACCCTGCTTGCCGCCGCACTGCGTTACTGCCGCGAACAAACCGAGCCAAAACGTGTGGTCACCTTCGTCTGCGACACCGGTACGCGCTACTTGTCCAAGGTCTACAACGACCAGTGGATGAACGACGCGGGCCTGTTGCAATACAAACACTACGGCGACCTGCGCGACCTGATCGCGCGGCGCTTCGAAGACGGCCGGGTGATCAGCGTGAGCCCCGATGACAGCTTGCTCACCGCCTTCCAGCGCATGCGCCTGGCGGATGTTTCGCAGCTACCGGTGTTGGTGGACGGCCGTGAATTGGTCGGCGTCATCGACGAATCCGACATCCTGCTGGGCCTGCATCAGGACGCCACACACTTTTCCATGGTGGTGGCAGACGCCATGAGCAAAACCTTGCAAACCCTGGCCCCCAGCGCCAGCCTGGCCCAATTGCAGGCGGAACTGGATCGCGGCCTGGTCGCGATTATTGCCGACACATCCGGCTTCCATGGCCTGATCACCCGCGTCGACCTGCTTAACCACCTACGGAGATCCCTTGCATGAGCCTGCCCGATAAAAGCGCGTTTGCCACCCGTGTGATCCACGCCGGGCAATCCCCCGACCCAACCACGGGCGCGCTGATGCCGCCGATCTACGCCAACTCCACCTATTTGCAAGACAGCCCCGGCGTGCACAAGGGGTTTGATTACGGGCGCTCCCACAACCCCACGCGGTTTGCCCTGGAGCGCTGCGTGGCCGACCTGGAGGGCGGCAGTGCGGCGTTTGCGTTTGCTTCGGGGTTGGCGGCGATTTCCACTGTGCTGGAACTGCTGGATGCCGGTGCGCATATTGTCTCCGGCAACGACCTGTATGGCGGCACGTTCCGGCTGTTCGACAAGGTGCGTCAACGCAGTGCCGGGCACCGTTTCAGCTTTGTCGATTTAAGCGACCTGTCGGCCTTTGAAGCCTCACTGCAGAGCGACACACGCATGGTCTGGGTCGAGACCCCGAGCAACCCGCTGCTGAGCCTCACCGACCTCAGCGCCATTGCGCGTATCTGTCGCGATCGCGGCATCATCTGCGTGGCCGATAACACCTTCGCCAGCCCATGGATCCAGCGCCCACTGGAGCTGGGCTTCGACATCGTGGTGCACTCCACCACCAAATACCTCAACGGCCACTCCGACGTGATCGGCGGTATCGCCATCGTCGGCCACAACCCGGAACTCGCCGAGCGCCTGGGCTTTTTACAAAACTCGGTCGGCGCGATTGCCGGCCCGTTCGATGCCTTCCTGACCCTGCGCGGTGTAAAAACCCTGGCACTGCGCATGGAGCGCCATTGCAGCAACGCCCTGGACCTGGCCACCTGGCTGGAGCAGCAGCCGCAAGTGTCGCGGGTGTACTACCCAGGCCTGGCCTCGCACCCGCAGCACGCACTGGCGCGCAAGCAGATGCGTGGGTTTGGCGGGATGATTTCGGTGGATTTGAACAGTGACCTGGCGGGTGCCACACGTTTTCTGGAAAACGTGAAAATTTTCGCGTTGGCCGAAAGCCTCGGCGGCGTGGAAAGCCTGATCGAACACCCGGCGATCATGACCCATGCAAGCATTCCTGCGGCGACGCGGGCGCAGTTGGGGATCGGCGATGGGTTGGTGCGGTTGTCGGTGGGGGTTGAGGATGTGGAAGATTTGAGAGCCGATCTGGCTCAGGCGCTGGCCCTGATCTAGACGCCTGTGGGAGCTGGCTTGCCTGCGATACAGACACCTCGGTGTATCAGTTGCACCGCGGTGATGCTATCGCAGGCAAGCCAGCTCCCACACAAGCCAGCTTTCACAAGGGGGATTGTGTCAGGCTGAAGTGACGTTGGCCCGCGCCGAGTGCAGTTTTTTATAGCTCTCGATCAAGCGCAAATGCCGATCCAGGCCTTCCAGCTTCATGCTGGTCGGGGTCAAGCCATAAAACCGCACACAGCCGTCCACCGAACCCATCACCGCATCCATCCGCTCGTTACCGAACATTCGGCGGAAGTTGGCCTCGTAATCGGCGAGGTCCAGGTCGTCGTCCAACTGCATCTCCAACACTGCGTTCACGGCCTGGTAGAACAGGCCGCGTTCAGCGGTGTTGTCGTTGTATTGCAGGAACATCTCCACGCACTCCTTGGCCTCCTCATATTGCTGCAAGGCCAGGAAGATCAGCAGTTTCAACTCCAGGATGGTCAACTGACCCCACGCCGTGTTGTCGTCGAACTCAATGCCGATCAAGGTGGTGATGTCGGTGTAATCGTCCAGCTCGCTTTCGATCAGTCGCTCGACCAACGCCTGCAGCGCCTCCTCGTCAAGGCTGTGCAGGTTGAGGATATCGGCACGGAAAAACAGCGCCTTGTTGGTGTTGTCCCAGATCAGGTCGTCCACCGGGTAGATTTCCGAGTAGTCCGGCACCAGGATCCGGCAAGCCGTGGCGCCGAGGTGTTCGTACACCGCCATATAGGACTCTTTGCCCATGCCTTCGAGAATGCCGAACAGGGTGGCGGCTTCTTCGGCGTTGGAATTTTCACCTTCGCCCGAGAAGTCCCACTCGACGAACTCATAGTCCGACTGCGCACTGAAGAAGCGCCACGACACCACGCCGCTTGAGTCAATAAAGTGCTCGACAAAGTTGTTCGGCTCGGTCACCGCCTGGCCTTCAAAGGTCGGCTGCGGCAGGTCATTCAAACCTTCAAAACTGCGGCCCTGGAGCAGTTCGGTGAGGCTGCGTTCCAGCGCCACTTCCATGCTTGGGTGTGCGCCGAACGAGGCGAATACGCCGCCGGTGCGCGGGTTCATCAGGGTGACGCACATCACCGGGAACTCGCCGCCCAGGGATGCGTCCTTGACCAGTACCGGGAAGCCCTGGGCCTCCAGGCCTTCGATACCCGCGACAATGCCGGGGTATTTGGCCAGCACTTCTGCGGGCACGTCCGGCAAGGCGAACTCGCCTTCGATGATTTCGCGCTTCACGGCGCGCTCGAAGATCTCCGACAGGCACTGCACCTGGGCTTCAGCCAAGGTATTGCCCGCGCTCATGCCGTTGCTGAGGTAGAGGTTTTCGATAAGGTTGGACGGGAAATACACCACTTCGCCGTCGGACTGGCGCACGAACGGCAGCGCAACAATCCCGCGCTCTTCATTGCCCGAATTGGTGTCGAACAGGTGCGAGCCACGCAGCTCGCCCTCACGGTTGTAGACCTTCAGGCAGTAGGCATCGAGAATTTCACTCGGCAGCTCGTCCTTGGGCCCAGGCTGGAACCAGCGTTCGTCCGGGTAATGCACGAACGGCGCGTTGGCCAGCTCCTCACCCCAGAACTGGTCGTTGTAGAAGAAGTTGCAGTTCAGCCGCTCGATAAACTCGCCCAGGGCAGACGCCAATGCGCCTTCCTTGGTTGCGCCCTTACCGTTGGTGAAACACATCGGCGAGTGTGCGTCGCGGATATGCAACGACCACACGTTGGGCACGATATTGCGCCACGAGGCGATTTCAATCTTCATGCCCAGGCCGGCGAGAATGCCGGACATGTTGGCGATGGTCTGCTCCAGCGGCAGGTCCTTGCCGGCGATGTAGGTGCCCGCCTCGGAGGTGGAATTGGGCATCAACAATGCCTGCGCATCCGCGTCGAGGTTTTCCACTTCCTCGATCACAAATTCCGGCCCGGCCTGCACGACTTTCTTCACGGTGCAGCGGTCGATTGAACGCAGGATGCCCTGGCGGTCCTTGTCGGAGATGTCCGCTGGCAACTCGACCTGGATCTTGAAGATCTGGTTGTAGCGGTTTTCCGGATCAACGATGTTGTTCTGTGACAGGCGAATATTCTCGGTGGGAATATTGCGTGTTGCGCAGTACAGCTTCACAAAGTACGCCGCGCACAACGCCGACGAAGCCAGGAAGTAATCGAACGGACCCGGGGCCGAACCGTCGCCTTTGTAGCGAATCGGCTGGTCGGCAATCACCGTGAAGTCATCGAACTTGGCTTCAAGCCGAAGGTTGTCGAGAAAGTTGACCTTAATTTCCATGCGGGCACACCAGAATAACGAGCTAAACAAATTGGCCGCCATTATGAAGATTTTCGCCGGGAAGTCTCAGGGTTTTGCGAATCGGCTGCCGATCGGTGCTAACGTCCACCCACCACACTTTGAGCCATCGGCCCATGTCCATTACCGATAACCTCCTCGCCTTTACCTTCGCCGCCACCCTGCTCACGCTCACGCCGGGGCTGGATACCGCGCTGGTGCTGCGCACCGCCACAGTCGAAGGCAAACGCCAGGCGCTGCACGCCACCTTCGGCATCAACGCCGGTTGCTTGCTGTGGGGCGCGGCCGTGGCGTTTGGCCTGGGCGCTTTGATTGCAGTGTCGGAGCTGGCGTACAACCTGCTCAAATATTGCGGCGCGGCTTATCTCGCGTGGCTGGGCCTGAACATGTTGGTGCGCCCACGCCGCTCACTGTCACCCGCCAAAGCCGAGGGCAAACCGGGCGGCAACTGGTTCCTCAAGGGCATGTTGGGCAATGTGCTGAATCCCAAAGTGGGCATCTTCTACGTGTCCTTCCTGCCGCAATTCATCCCCCAAGGCCAGCCGCTGATTGCCTGGACCTTTGGCCTGGTCAGCATTCATGTGCTGCTGGGCCTGCTGTGGTCACTGCTGCTGATTGGCGCCACCCGGCCGCTGTCCGGTTTCCTGCGCAGGGAAAAGGTGATCCGGTGGATGGACCGCACCACCGGCATGATCTTCGTGTTGTTCGCCGCGCGCTTGGCATTGAGCAAGCGCTGAACCTTAGCCGAGGCGGATCGACAGTTCGATATCATCGGCAAACGGCACCGACAGATAGCCGTTCCCAGGTTCGCGCACGTGCGCCAGGTATTCAGGGCAGTAGTTGGTGTTGTCAGCCACCACCAGCGCGCCCGGCCGCAGGTGCTTCTCTACCAGATTCAACACATCGCCATACAGCGACTTGGCGCCATCGAGCAGCAGCAGGTCGACCGTTTGCGGCAGGTTTGCAGCCAATGAGACCAGCGCGTCGCCTTCGCGCACCTCGATCAGGTCGCTGACGCCGCCTTCGATGAAATGTTCGCGCGCCAGGGCAATCTTTGACGGTTCGAATTCGCTGCCGATCAACACGCCGCCGCCGTTGTCGCGCAGTGCGGCAGCCAGGAACAAGGTGGACAACCCGAACGAGGTGCCGAACTCGACAATAGCTTTTGCATGGCTGCTGCGGGCCAGCATATAGAGCAGGTTGCCGGTGTCACGCGAGACGGGCAGCCACAGATCCTTGAGCATCGTGTAAAGCTCAAGGTACTCGGTTTTGCTGTGCATCAGGCGGTTGCGCTCTTGCGGCGACACAGTGTCGATGAGCGGGCTGGTCGCCGCATTGGCTTGGGCGTAGAGGCGTTCGATCAGGGCTGCAAGAGGCGCGGTGGTCAGGGTGGTCATGATTGATTTCCGTCGAAGGGGGACTAAGATGCGATTAATTCGTCGCATTAAAAGTATGCGAGTGATTCATCGCCTTCGCTATTCGCGTTCGCCCAGCGCTCGGAGCCCGAAATGACCACCCGCCAGACTCCCCGTATTGCCTCGCGCAAACAGCCACAACAGGCACGCTCGACCGAGTTGGTGGCGGCGATTCTCGAAGCCGCTATTCAGGTTTTGGCCAAGGAAGGCGCTACGCGTTTCACCACCGCGCGGGTCGCGGAAAAAGCCGGCGTGAGTGTCGGCTCGGTGTATCAATATTTCCCCAACAAGGCCGCGATCCTGTTTCGGCTGCAAAGTGATGAATGGCAGCAGACCACCCAAATGCTGCGCGACATCCTCGAACAAACCGAAATAGCACCGCTGACCCGCCTGCGTACCTTGGTGCATGCATTTATCCATTCCGAGTGCGAGGAGGCGCTGATGCGCGGTGCGCTCCACGACGCGGCGCCGCTGTACCGCGATGCACCGGAAGCGGAGCAAGTGCGCGCGGCCGGCCGGCAAGCCTTTGAGACATTCATGCACGAGTTGCTGCCCGAGGTGCCCGACGCAACCCGCGCACTGGCGTGCGACCTGATCCGCAGCACGCTGGGTTGCGTGGGCAAGGACTTTTCCTTCAGCCCGCGCACCGCTGCCGAAATCGAGGTGTATGCCGATGGCATGGCCGCTATGTTCAGTGCTTATGTGAATACACTCAATCGGCCTTGATTGCTTACGAAGCCGTAGCGGAAGGTTCACACGGCGATTGAAGGCACCAGCGCTCGATGGGAGTATCGGCGACTGTGGGAGCTGGCTTGCCTGCGATGGCGGTGGGTCAGTCACCGATGTATGCACTGATAGACCGCTATCGCAGGCAAGCCAGCTCCCACTTTGGATCGATGTGCATCGTGCAAATGAGCTTCGAACAATAGACCTGTTTAAGCACGCCCAATCGCTGCTATGTTTCGCGCCTGATCCAGCTAAAGGATGTGCCATGGAACCGCTAGCCACAAACGCCGCGTTGTTGATCATCGACATGCAGCAAGGCATGAATGACCCCACGCTGGGGCGCCGCAATAACCCCGACGCCGAGGTGCAGATACAGCACCTGCAGCGTGCATGGCGGCAGTCCAATCGCCCCGTGGTGCATGTGCGGCACATGTCCCGCAGCGAAGGCTCGGTGTTTTGGCCGGGCCAACCGGGCTGTGAGTTCCAGCCGGCACTGGCACCGCTCAAGCATGAGCATGTGGTGGAAAAAAACGTCCCGGATGCGTTCGCCGCCACCGGCCTGGAGCGTTGGCTGCATGTGCGTGGGATCCGGCAATTGGTGATCGTTGGGGTGATCACCAACAACTCTGTCGAGTCTACGGCGCGCTCCGGCGGCAACCTGGGTTTTGAGGTAACAGTGGCGGCGGACGCCTGCTACACCTTTGATCAAGCCGATTTATCGGGCCGCCTCTGGCCTGCCGAGGATGTGCATGCACTGTCGCTCAGCAACCTGGCGATGGATTACGCCAGGGTCACAGCCACTGCCGATATCCTGGCCATGCTTTAAAAAACGCCTGCCTGCGCGAGCATGTCGATAAGCCCTTCTGGCCATACCGTGTCTGCCGTCGAATGCAGCGCCTCGGTGGACCACCAATGGTGATCCGCCATGACCTGGGCTTCTTGCACTGTCCATTCGTCTCGCGACAGGTGCTCGTTTTGCGCCTGCACAACAAAGTACTGCTCAATGGCCAACACCGTTTCACCACTGGGTAGCATCAGCTCAAATCGGCGATCTGCTACCGGCGCTTGTACGTCACTGACCACAATGCCGGTCTCTTCGCGCAGCTCACGGATCGCAGCGGTGTGAAAGGTTTCCCCGGCTTCAACACCGCCGCCGGGCGTCGCCCAGTAATTCCTGCCGGCCAGTGCCCCGTCCTTGTGGACGAACCGGAACAGCAGCACTTTTCGAGCCGGGCTGATCACCAAAAGGCGTGCCGCCTTGCGCTCACGCATTGTCTCTCGTCCTTTCACCAAGCCGCTCTACCAGTCTTACCAGATAACCATCCGGGTCCTGTACCAGAAACTCGCGCTGCCCAACCTCGACCTCGCCTGCCCGGTACCACACGTCTTTGCAGGCCTTGAACACGGGATAGGCCGCCCTCTCCAGCCGTTGAATAACCGGATGTACCGCCACGACATCAATTTGCAGGTTCATGCCGCGCCCGAATGGCCTTTCCAACGCCCCCGTGAGCCATTGACTGGCGAGTGGGTCGACTTGTTCAAGCATCACCTGGGCTCCGTCCAGGTCAAGATACGCGAAGCCGTCTTCCAGGCGCTGATAAGCCACCGTGAACCCCAGACAACCGACCCAGAACTCAAGGCTGCGGTTCAGGTCGGTCACCATCAATTCCGGGACCAGATTATTTCTATGCATCGCCCATCACCGCCCAACCTGAGGCCATGCGGCAGATGACTTTATCGTTGGCACCGCTGCGGGCCAGTGCGACACGTTCCGTGATCAGTGGCATGCATCATCCTTAATGAAAAAATATCGATGGCATCTTAACGGTGAAAACACCACAGGGCTCAACACTTTCAACCTGGCGGGCCCCATGCTTGTGCATTGTTAAATTTTCAGGACAAAAACATTTTTTGTTGTACACAAAATAAAGCTAAAGCTTTATAACCCTCGGGCCGAGACAGTCAGTGATATCAAATAGCCTCTTCGCCCGGTGGTCGTCTCGATGAAAATAAAAAACAAGCTCGTCCTCGCGTTCGTCTCTGTCGCCTTTATCCCGGTTAGCCTGGTTGCAGTTATCTCCGTCATGAACACGCGGACTCAGGCGGTCGATCAGTTTATTGATGGCAGCACCCGCGAAATACGTCAGATCGATGGCAATATCCGGCAATTCTTCGATGGCACCTTGCAGAACGTCGATCAAATGTCTGCTGATCCTGTATACACTTCAGTGAACACTCTAAAAGATTATCAGCCTGCAAACGCCGCGAGTCAGCCAATGCCCGCCCAGGCGCAGCAGGTAATCGACCAGTTTGCCCGTTTTGGCGCCACCCACCCTTCCGCTGCGATTCTGTCCATTGGCCTCGAAGACGGCACCTACGCCAAATGGCCCGATGACCCACAACTGGCCAAATACGACCCGCGCACCCGTCCCTGGTACAAGGCTGCCATGGCCAGCCCCAACAAGACCGTGCGCACACCCGCTTACTACTATGACAAGGATGATGTGGCGCTGGTGGGCACCGCACGTGCGCTGCTCGATAGCAGCGGCAAGGCCAAGGGCGTGTTCGTGGTCAGCGTGTCGCTGAAGAACCTCACCGAATTGCTCAAAAGCATTAAGCTGGGTGAAAGCGGCTACGTGATGTTGATCGAAGACGGCGTGGTGCTGGTCGACCCGCGCAACGCCGCGCACAACTTCAAGCCGCTCAAGGACCTCGGCGCGCCGTATGCGCACTTGGCCGAGACGCCCCAGGGCTCAACCGAGGTGGTCATCGACGGCGTGCGCTACATGGCCAACGTGTGGACCTCACCGGGCCTGGGCTGGCGGTATGTGGGGCTGATCGAATACAACGAAGTCATGGCGGCGGCGACGCGCATGACCTACCTGACCACGGCAATCGTGGCCGTGCTGGTGCTGATCTTCGGGCTGATCGCCGCGGCGTTTTCCAAGGTGATCGTCAAACCGATCGGCCAGGTCAGCACCGGCTTGCAGTCCATCGCCCAGGGTGAAGGCGATTTGCGCCATGAGCTGCAAGTACAGGGCAAGGATGAAACTGCCGAGCTGGCGGGCTGGTTCAATAAATTCCTCGCCGCAATCCGTCAACTGATCCAGCATATTGGCGCGGCCTCCACCAATCTTCAGGACGCGTCACGGGTCAACAGTGAAGTGGCACACAACATGAACGAAGCCGCCGGGCGCCAGCGTGAGGCGGTGGAATTGGTGTCTACCGCGTTCAATGAAATGGTCGCCACCGCCAACGAAGTCGCACGCTCGTGCAGCGGCGCGGCGGAGTCGGCCGAGAACGGCCATCGCCGTGTGGCCGAAGGCAAACAGCAGATCGAAGTCACCACCGATAACGTCAACCGCCTGGGCCGCCGCCTGACCGAGTCATCCCAGGCCATGGTCGAGCTGGAAGCCGGCAGCCGCAGCATCAACCAGATCCTCGGCACTATTCGCGCCATCGCCGAGCAGACCAACCTGCTGGCCCTCAACGCCGCCATCGAAGCCGCCCGCGCCGGTGATCAGGGCCGTGGTTTTGCCGTGGTGGCCGACGAAGTGCGCGCACTGGCCAAGCGCACCTCCGACTCCACCGGCGAGATCGAGCAGTTGCTCGGCACCCTCGGCAGCAAGACCGAAGAAGTCACCCAGAAGATGAGCAGTTGCCTGGACCTGTCCCGCGCCAGCGTGTCGTCCATCGAAAACGCGCGGGACAGTTTCGAGGGCATCCAGTTGTCGGTAAACGAGATCCGCGACCAGAACCTGCAGATTTCCGCCGCCGCCGAGGAGCAACACAGCGTGGCCGAAGAGATCAACCGCCATATCCAGCAGATTTATGACGAGGCAAGGTTGGTGGAGAGCCTGGCCAATGCTGCGCAGGATGATTCGGGGCGGTTATCGAGCCTGTCGCAGGAGCTGAATGGCTTGGTGGGGCGTTTTAAATCCTGATGTGCGCAGCGTAGGTAAAGTGAGCCTGAGTGCCAAATTACCTATCTATACCTGCTGTCTATACCTGCTGTGAAACCATCCACTCGATAAAGGTTTGCAGTCGCACGCTGAAGGGCTCGCCCACGGCACTCGGGTTTCGCGCCTCGAACAGGAAATACGCGATCTGGATGCGCATCGCGGGGTGATGCTGTACGAACAAGGCAACGTGCTCTTCGAGGGTGTACGGCCAGGGCGCGTCGGGGCCGCGCAATATGTTGGTCGCTCGAATCAGCTTGCGAGCCGCTTCGCGTTGCAGCCGCAGGCGCTCGGTTGGGGTATTGGCCTGATGGATGAGGTTGAGATAGCCGCTCAACACGGATTCAAAATCACCATTCAACGCCAAGGCGATTTCGCGCGAAGGCAGGAAGCGTTCAAAGCGCAGCGAAAGATCCTCGCCCCACACACAACGGCAATGATGCTTGAGCCAGAAACCCCATTTACTTGCGTTTTCGGGCGCCAGTACTTCGGCGCGGTGGCCGATATCGAAGTCAATCTTGGTGACCACCGGGTGGCGTTGCTCCAGCGCCTGGCGCAGCGTTTCCAAGTGTGCCAATACCTGTGCATCCGGCGGTTCGAGCAGAATCAGGCTAAGGTCCAGGTCCGATTCGCCTGGGCTTGCTTCGCCCCTGGCGACACTGCCATACACATAAATGCCGTCCAGCCCGGACTGGGAGAGGCTGGCGATGACATCCGCCAGCAGCGGCTCAAACTCAGGCTGGAAGGCGGCATTGCCCAGCGTCAGCACACAGCCCTGGGCATCCACACCGGTCACCGTACTCATGGGCGATGCACCTCGATCACCAGGCCTTCCGCCTCACTCGGCACACAGAAATGGCGGGTGATCAGGTCAAACTCGGCGTCGGTGGCGGCGAAATCATGCTCGCCCTGGGCATTGCGCGCCTGTAAACGGCTGCGGCAGGTGGCGTCATCCAGTTCCAGATAGTGCAGGCAGTGCGGCGCTTGCGCAGCCTGGGCCAAACTCAGCAGCCACTCGCGATTAGCCAGCGTATTGGCTGGGAAGTCCAACACCACGTTGATGCCCGATTGCAGCACGTTGATCACCAACGGCCCGAGCACACCTCGAATACGCTGGGCGCAGCTCACGTAATCGGCAATCGAGAGGACTTCACCGGGGTAAAGGGTGGCGAGCCAATGGTCTTCGCTCAACAGGATGGCGGCGTGTTCAGCGGCCAAAGTGTTGGCCAGGGTGGATTTGCCGGAGGCGATCTTGCCGCACAGCAGGTGCAGGGTTGGCATGGACAGGGTTCCTTTTGTCAGGCCCTGAAGCATGCCAGTTTTCAGGGTTCTGCATAATGAGAACCTATTCTGTAACAGTGAATGGGCACCCTGGTTTCGACAAATTAACGACAAGGGATGGTTATGATTCGCGATGCATTGCCCAAGGACGCCAAGCACATCGCTCAGGTGCATGTGAGCAGTTGGCAACAGGCTTATGTAGACCTGATGCCAGCAGATTTTCTGGCCTCGCTGAGCACAACACTGCCGCAGAAAGAGGCTAACTGGGCGCGCTTGATTGAAAGCCAAGACGCTGGCGTATTAGTCGCCGAAGTGGATGGCAACGTTATCGGCTGGCTGTCGCTGGGCCTTTGCCGGGATACGGACACGCCTGAGGTCGCATCGGGAGAGGTCATGGCTATCTACGTGTTGGCGGACTACTGGGGTCACGGCATCGGCGCGCAATTGTGGCAGGCGGGTTTCCAACGTTTGGTTGAACAGGGTTATAAACGCATTTCCTTATGGGTTTTAGCCGCCAACCAAAGAGCCGTACGTTTCTATACACGCTTTGGCGGCACTGAAGACCCGGGTAGCCGTCGCACGCTGGTGCGCGGTGGCGTGACGCTGGAAGAGGTGCGCTATGTGTGGACCCGTTGAGGCGCTGTCAAACCCTGAAATAATATTTCGACACGAATTGCGCTGAACTATCCGCCAGGCTCTACGCTCCTTCCCTATGCGCTGCCCCGCCCCGGGGCGTTGGATAAAACAAGGAGCCGCGACCCCATGACCACCCTTCCCGCCTACCCACTCGTCAGGCCTGGCCCGCTGCACTCGACCCTGTTGGCCGGCACCGTGCCGTTGTTTCTGGGCACGTTGCTCAGTGACATCGCCTACGGCCAGACCTATCAGATCCAATGGGCCAACTTCGCGTCCTGGCTGATCGCCGGTGCCTTAGTGTTTTGTGGCTTTGCATTGTTGTTCGCGCTGGTCAACCTGGTGCGCGCCGAGCATAAAGGCGGACGCCCCGCCGCGTACTTCCTGCTGTTACTGATCACCTGGGGACTCGGGCTGGTCAACGCCTTCCAACATGCCAAGGACGCCTACGCCATGATGCCGGTTGGCCTGGTACTGTCGGTTATCGTGACGGTTCTGGCGATTGTTGCCACATGGGTCGGCCTGACCAACCTGCGCTCGGGAGCTGCCAAATGAACCCACTCAATACGCTGACCTTGCTGAGCGCAGCGCTGTTGCTGAGCGCGTGTGGCGACGCCGGCGACAAAACCCAGGCACGCGGTCCCGATCCCAAACTGCCCGAGCAACAAAGCAGCCTGCTGCCGAGCATGAAGATTGCCGAGCCGACACCCTGGGGCGAGCAAAAACCCACGGTGCCGCAAGGCTACAGCGTCACGGCCATCGCCACCGACCTGGCCATTCCTCGGCAAACCCTGGTGCTGCCCAATGGCGATATCATCGTCGCCGAAGGCCGTGGCGGCAGTGCGGCCAAGCTCAAGCCCAAGGATGTAATCGCCAGCGTGATCAAGGCCCAGGGCAACACCAAGGTCAAGGGTGGTAACCGCCTCACGTTGCTGCGCGATGCCGACGGTGACGGCAACTACGAGCTCAAGACCGTGTTTGCCGACAACCTCAACGCGCCCTATGGCCTGGCTTTCGCCGACGGCAAGCTGTACGTGGCCAACCAGGATGCCCTGGTGCGCTTCGACTATACCGACGGCCAGACCAAAGCCAGCGGCGCGCCAACCAAAATCATCGACCTGCCAGCGCAGATCAACCATCACTGGACCAAATCCCTGGCCATCAGCGAAGACGGGCGCCAGCTCTATGTGGGCATTGGCTCCAACAGCAACATCACCGAGCGCGGCATGGAAGTGGAGATCGACCGCGCCATGGTCTGGCAGATCGACGCAGCCAGCGGCGCGCACAAGCCCTACGCCACCGGCCTGCGCAACCCGACCGCACTGACCATTCAGCCGGGCTCGGGGCAATTGTGGACGGTGGTCAACGAACGCGATGAACTCGGCCCCGACCTGGTGCCGGACTACCTCACCTCAGTGCGCGAAGGCGCCTTCTACGGCTGGCCCTACAGCTACTGGGGCCAGAACGTCGACCCCCGCGCGCAACCGCAGAACCCACTGAAAGTGGCGGCCGCGATCAAGCCGGATTACAGCCTGGGCTCGCACGTTGCGGCACTGGGCGTGGATTTTTCGATACCGGCCATGGGTGAACAATTCGCCGACGGCGTGTTTGTCGGCGAACACGGCAGCTGGAACCGCGACAACCCGGTGGGCTACAAGGTGATCTTCGTACCGTTCAGCAACGGCAAGCCGGCTGGCGAACCGATTGATTTCGCCACCGGTTTCCGTGGCGACGACGGCAAGACCCGTGGCCGCCCGGTGGGCGTGACGGTCGACCCCAAAGGTGCGCTGATCATTGCTGACGACTTGGCCAACACCGTTTGGCGGGTGACACGCAATCGGTAACCGCCGTTGAACCTTGTCACTGTGGCGAGGGAGCTTGCTCCCGCTGGGCTGCGAAGCGGCCCCTGCTCTTTGCTTCAAGAGCATGGGACTGCTACGCAGTCCAACGGGAGCAAGCGCCCTCGCCACAGGGGACGGGTTTACAGGTCAGTGATTTCCTTATGCCGCGGCACCAGCGCCTTCATCACGCTCCACGCGACCAGGTACGCCAAGGCACAAATCGCAAACATGATCATATAGCCGGTGTGAATGTCGTTGATGGACTTGTAGTAGTCGAACACCCAGCCACCGATCTTGGTCATCACCACACCGCCCAGGCCGCCCGCCATACCGCCGATGCCGACCACCGATGCCACGGTTTTTTGCGGAAACATATCCGACACGGTAGTGAAAATGTTGCACGACCACGCCTGGTGCGCCGAGGCGCCCACGCCGATCAACAACACCGGCACCCAGAAGCTCAGGTAACCGAACGGTTGCGCCAACAGCACCACCAGAGGGAACAGCGCGATCACCAGCATGGCTTTCATGCGGCCGTCATACGGGGCATCACCGCGCGCCATAAAGTAGCTGGGGAACCAGCCGCCGCCGATACTGCCGACCATGGTCATGCTGTACAGCACGGCCAACGGCATCACGATATCCGCGCCTTTCATGTTGTATTGCGCCGACAGGTACGTGGGCAGCCAGAACAGGAAAAACCACCACACGCCGTCGGTCATGAACTTGCCGAAGGCGAACGCCCAGGTCTGGCGGTAGGTCAGCAGCTTGAACCACGAGACTTTTTTCGGCGTCGCCCCCACAGGCTCAGGCGCGAAAGGCTGTACGGTCTGGTCACTGCGGATGTAGGCCAGTTCTTCGGCGGACAAGCGCTTTTGCTGCTCCGGTTTCTCATAGAGCATCGACCACACCGCCACCCACACAAACCCGAGCATGCCGATCACGATAAACGCGGCTTCCCAGCCCCACATGCCGGCAATCAGCGGCACACAGATCGGCGCGAGGATTGCACCCACGTTGGCGCCGGAGTTGAAGATGCCGGTGGCCAGGGAGCGTTCTTTTTTCGGGAAATATTCCGCAGTAGCCTTGATCGCGATGGGGAAGTTGCCCGCCTCGCCAATCGCCAGCACGGCGCGGGAGAGCATAAAGCCAGCAATCGACACCGGGATCACCGCCAGGCCGATGGCGGCGCTGAGCGAGGCAATCCCCGCGCCCATCGGCACCGAGAACGCATGCATGATCGCGCCGGTGGACCAGATGGCAATCGCCACCACATAGGCCGCCTTGGTGCCGATCTTGTCGACAAACCGCCCGGCAAACAGCATGGCAATCGCATAAACGAACTGGAACACCGCAGCGATGTTGGCGTAATCGGTGTTGCTCCAGCCAAATTGCGTCGACAGTTGCGGCGCCAAGAGGCTGAGCACTTGGCGGTCGAGGTAATTGACGGTGGTGGCAAAGAACAACATCGCGCAGATGGTCCAGCGATAGTTGCCGACGGCCTGGCCGACGCGGTGGGCGTTGATGGGCTCATTCAAATTCATGGCATCACTTTTTATTTTTGTTAGATAGGACATATGTAACGTCATATGTCGTCGTACAACTGCGACTTTTATAGCCGGGCGCCTTGGCGGTGTCAATCTGAAAGATTGCCGTTTCTTCAGGTATTACTTGGGCGTATAAACAATCAGTTCAAAGCGGTTGTAGGATGACAAACGCGAAACACCCGGCTAGGCGCCTTGCCCGGTACATCGTCGAGCAGGCCGTAGGGCTGCATGCCTAGCTTTTCCAACACACGGATCGAAGCCGCATGATCGGGTCGCACCAGACCGAAAACCTCCGGCAGATTCAGTGTTTGGAAGGCCAGCGCCAGCGCATCCCGACCCAGCTCGGTGGCGTAGCCCTGCCCCCACGCCTCCACGGCGAAGCGATAACCCAGGTTGATGCGCCGCTCGGTCAGGTAATTAAGCGGCGCTATGCCGCCAAAGCCAATGAGGTGCCCAGGCTGCTCCTTACGGGCGATCGCCCACCAGCCATAACCCTGGGCGGCCCACTGTTCGAGCCAATGGTTGAGCACACGCTGGGCGTGCTCCAGGCTGGCCATCGGCCCTGCAGGGTTGAACATATTTGTCTGCGGGTCACCGAAGATCGCGAACAATCGCTGCACATCGTTGGCTTCGGGCTTGCGGTAGATCAGCCGTGAGAGGGTGTCAGGCATGCGCATAATTCCTTGTTGATGCCATGAAGTTCAACGCATCAGCAAAAAAACGCAAATAGAGGTGAATTATTTCATGTCGGCTTGTATCTGAACTGACAGAGCGGTGCCATCGCAACGATGGCACCTCCCCTGTTCAGTTTTAGAGTGACCCGCATGAAATTACGTAAGAAAAGCGTCAAACCCATCGGTTTGAAAGACATCACCATCGTCGACGATACCAAGGTGCGCAAGGCCATCACCGCCGCCGCACTGGGTAACGCCATGGAGTGGTTCGACTTTGGTGTCTACGGGTTCGTCGCCTATGTGCTCGGCAAGGTGTTCTTCCCCGACGCCTCGCCCAGCGTACAAATGATCGCTGCCTTGGGTACCTTCTCCGTGCCCTTCCTGATTCGCCCGCTGGGCGGCCTGTTCTTCGGTGCCCTGGGTGACAAATACGGGCGGCAGAAAGTATTGGCCGCCACCATCGTGATCATGTCCCTGAGCACCTTCGCCATCGGCCTGATCCCCGGCTACGCCTCGATAGGCATCTGGGCGCCGATCCTGCTGCTGTTGTGCAAAATGGCCCAGGGCTTCTCGGTGGGCGGTGAATACACCGGCGCCTCGATCTTTGTCGCCGAATATGCACCGGACCGTAAACGCGGGTTCCTTGGCAGCTGGCTGGACTTCGGCTCCATCGCCGGTTTTGTGCTCGGTGCCGGCGTCGTGGTACTGATCTCGACGATCCTCGGTGAAGCTGACTTCGAGGCCTGGGGCTGGCGCCTGCCGTTCTTCCTCGCCCTGCCCCTGGGCATCATCGGCCTGTACCTGCGTCACGCGCTGGAAGAAACCCCGGCCTTCCAGCAGCACATGGACAAGCTCGAACAAGGCGACCGCCAGGGCCTGACCCACGGCCCCAAAGTCTCGTTCAAGGAAGTCGCGACCCAGCATTGGCGCAGCCTGCTGACCTGCATCGGTATCGTCGCGGCCACCAACGTGACGTACTACATGCTGCTCACGTATATGCCCAGCTACCTGTCGCACAACCTGCATTACAAAGAAAACAGCGGCGTACTGATCATCATCGCGATCATGGTCGGCATGCTGTTCGTGCAGCCATTTATCGGCTTTGTCAGTGACAAGATCGGCCGAAAACCCTTCATCATCGCCGGCAGCGTGGGCCTGCTGTTCCTGTCCATTCCGGCGTTCATGCTGATCACCAGCGGCAAGATCGGCCTGATCTTCGCCGGCCTGCTGATCCTGGCGGTGGTCCTCAACTTCTTTATCGGCGTGATGGCCTCGACCCTGCCGGCGATGTTCCCCACGCACCTGCGCTACAGCGCGCTGGCCAGTGCGTTCAACGTCTCGGTATTGATCGCCGGTGTCACCCCCACCGCCGTGGCGTGGCTGGTGGAAAGCACAAACGACCTGTTCATGCCCGCCTACTACCTGATGGTGTTTGCCGTGGTCGGCTTGATCACGGGCCTGACCATGAAGGAAACCGCCAACAAGCCACTGCGCGGCGCCGCGCCTGCGGCCTCGGACATGGCAGAAGCCAAGGAAATACTGCAAGAGCACCACGACAATATCGAGCAGAAGATCGAAGACATCGACACTCAGATTGCCGAACTGGAAGCCAAGCGCCAGAACCTGGTGCAGCAGCACCCACGCATCAACTGACTACTGACCTGGTGTGGCGGCCCCTGCCGCCATGCCTTTGGAGTGCCTGAACATGGTTCCAAGCGTCACCGCAGCACACTCGCTACTCAGCGCCGACGAACGCGCTGCCATCGCCGAAATAGAAGCCACCACCAGCATCCTGCAACTGGTTACCCGCTTGACCGGCATGCGCTTTGCCGGCATCGCCAAATTCACTGACCTTGAGTGGGTCGTCTGCTCGGTGCACGACACGGCCGACATGGGCATTCATGTCGACGACGTGCTCGACCTCGAAACCACACTGTGTAGTGAGTTCTGCATTAACCCGCAGACCCTGTTCATCCCGCAGATCAGCCACAACGGCCGCTTCGCCGCGCGCCCGGTGGTCAAGCAGTTCGCCATCGAAAGCTACGCCGGTGCGCCGATCTTCCTGCCTGATGGGCGCCTGTTCGGCGCATTGTGCGCGCTGGATTCGCGCGCGATGCTGTTTGAAGACCCCAACCTGCCGGAAACCCTGAGCCTGTTTGCGCGGCTGATCGGCTGTATTTTTTTCGCTAACTTGAGCTCGGTTGATCAGTGAGCTTGCCGCGCAAGGCGGCCATGTCGCGCTTGGGCGGCACACCGAACAGCCGGCTGTACTCACGACTGAACTGTGACGGGCTTTCATAACCCACCTTGAACGCCGCACTGGACACGTCTTGATGTTCGTTGAGCATCAAGCGCCGCGCTTCATTCAAGCGCAGCCATTTCTGATACTGCAAAGGGCTCATCGCGGTCAGGTGACGAAAGTGATGATGAAAGGTGGCAGCGCTCATCTGCACCCGCGCCGCCAACTCCTCCACCCGCAACGGTGCGGTGTAGTTGAGCTTCAGCCAATCGATCGCCTTGGCGATCCGATAGCCCTGCCCGTCAACGGCGCAGATCCTGCGCAGGCACCCGGCCTGGTCAGTCTTTAACAGCCGGTAATGGATTTCACGCTGAATCAAAGGCGCGAGTACCGGGATCGCCTCGGGTTCGTCCAGCAAAGCGACCAAGCGTGCGAACGCTGCCAGCATGCCTTCGGTGACCGTGCCGATTCCCACCCCTTTCATCACTGCCCGCTCCCGAGTGGGCGGCAACTCACTCTGGGCGATCAGCTCGGCGAGGATGCGCAGGTCCAGTTTGTAGGTCAGGCCCAGGCAGGGCCGGGCCGGGCTGGCAACCAGCACTTCGGAGTTGGCCGGGATATCCAAAGACGTCAGCAGAAACCGCGTCGGGTCATAGGGGTAGCCTTCACCGCCGACCCACAGTTGTTTTTCACCCTGGGCGACCAGCACGACGCACGGCTCGACCATGCACACCACCGGCGCTGCCGGCTGCTCACGCCGATAAAAGCCCAGGCCCGGGACTGGCATGGGGTAATCGCCGGGCGCCGTGACCTGCGCGTTGATCGCCTGGATCAAGGCGTCCAGGGGCAATGGATTAATCGTCATAAAAGGCTCTTTTAAGGCGTGACCGAACTGTACCGCGCACACCAAGCAAGTGTCACCGACAACCCACAAGACTCAGAGGATCAGGCAAGTAATCCACTGGAACGCACTACAGAACGCCGGTCCATGCCGGCAAAATGCGCGGACCAACCTTATCCGGGATCACGCCATGAAAAGCCTTTTGCTCGCCCTGAGCGTGCTGCTGACGTCTTTTTCTTCATTGGGAGCCGATATGTCCAACGGTGCTGACAACTTCTACAAAAGCGACAAAGTGACGGTGCAAAACGTCACCTTCAACAACCAGTACGGCATGGCGGTGGCGGGCCATTTGTTCATGCCGAAAAACCTCGCCCCCGGCGCAAAAAACCCAGCCCTTGTGGTTGGGCACCCGATGGGCGCCGTCAAAGAGCAGAGCGCAGATCTATACGCTACCAAAATGGCCGAACAAGGCTTCGTCACCTTGTCTCTGGACTTGTCATTCTGGGGCGATAGCGCAGGCTCACCACGCAATGCGGTGCTGCCCGACCTCTACGTCGAGGACTTCAGCGCTGCCGTGGATTTCCTCGGTACCCGCCCGCAAGTTGATCGCGAGCGCATCGGTGTGATCGGTATTTGCGGCAGTGGCAGCTTCGCCATTGCCGCCGCGAAGATTGACCCACGCTTTAAGGCAATCGCTACCGTGAGCATGTACGACATGGGTGCGGCCAACCGCAATGGCCTCAAACATAGCGTGACGCTGGCGCAACGTCAGCAACTGCTGCGCCAGGCCGCCAACCAGCGCTATGTGGAATTCCAGGGCGGCGAGACCGTCTACACCGGCGGCACGCCAGCCACCCTCACCGGCGATGCGGTGGGTGATGAGTTTTACGATTTCTACCGTACGGCGCGCGGCGAATTCACACCCGTCGGCGGCTCACCGCAAACCACCACGCGGCCGACCCTGACCAGTAATGTGAAGTTCCTGAACTTCTACCCCTTCAACGATATCGAGACGCTATCCCCTCGCCCGCTGTTATTGATCGCCGGCGCCGACGCGCACTCACGTGAATTCAGTGAAGACGCCTACCAACGCGCGGCCGAGCCCAAGGAACTGCTGATTATCCCGGGCGCAGGCCATGTCGATCTTTACGACCGGGTCGATCTGATCCCTTTCGACAGACTCGCCACTTTCTTCAAAGGCCACTTGAAATAATGTCCGATAAATCACAGATGCATAGCTGGGCCGCGGTGTTTGCGATGTCGTTGGCGGCGTTCGCACTGGTGGCCTCTGAGTTCATGCCGGTAAGCCTGCTGACGCCGTTGGCCGCCGACCTGCAGATTTCCGAAGGCCAGGCCGGCCAAGGCATCTCGGTGTCCGGTCTGTTCGCCTTGCTCACCAGCCTGGTCATCGCTGCCGTCGCTGCGCGGGTTGAGCGCAAGCGTCTGCTGTTGGCGCTGATCGTCGTGATGATCCTGTCTGGAACCGTGGTGGCGCTGGCGCCGAATTACTTGACGTTCATGCTCGGTCGCGCGCTGATCGGCGTGGCCATTGGCGGCTTCTGGTCGCTGTCGGCGGCGACCGCCATGCGCCTGGTGCCCACGGCCCAAACACCGCGCGCGCTGGCGATAGTGAATGGCGGCAACGCGCTGGCAACGGTGATCGCGGCGCCTTTGGGCAGCTTTCTTGGCGCACTGATCGGTTGGCGTGGCGCATTCTTCTGCGTCGTGCCGGTGGCGGTAGCGGCGGGCCTATGGCTGCTGTTCAGCTTGCCCGCGATCAAGGTGCAAGGCCAAGCCAAGACTGGCAATGTGCTGCGCTTGTTCAAACAGACGCCTGTGGCCCTGGGCATGCTCGCCATCAGTGGCTTTTTCATGGGCCAGTTCATGCTGTTCACTTACCTGCGTCCGTTTCTGGAAAGCGCCACGCGGGTCAGTACCTCCACACTCTCGTTGATGCTGTTGGTACTCGGCCTGGCCGGGCTGGCGGGCACTGTGCTGATAGAGCGCGTGCTGAAAAACCGCCTGTATCCTGTGCTGATTGCCATTCCATTGATCATGGCGGTGATCGCCGTGGCCCTGGTGGCCTTCGGCGGCTCGCCGATCACCACAGCCGTGTTACTCGGTTGCTGGGGTTTCGTGGCAACCGCCGCGCCGGTGGGTTGGTGGACCTGGCTGGCGCACGTGTTGCCGGACGATGCCGAAGCCGGCGGTGGATTGATGGTGGCGATCATTCAATTGGCAATCACTGCCGGTGCCACTGTCGGTGGCCTGGCGTTCGACCACAGCGGTTATCAGGCGACCTTTGAACTCAGCGCAGCCACGCTGGGGGTTGCCGTGCTGCTGGCAGGCCTGGCCGCGCGGCACTCAGCGCCGGGGTTGATGGCCAGCCGCCCTACCTGAAAAACTGACTCGGCGTCTTGCCAAACTGTTTCTTGAACATGCTGGTAAAGGCGCTCGGGCTCTCGTAGCCCAGTTCGATGGCAACATCGATAATCTTCTGCCCCACCGCAATCCGCTCCAGCGCCAGCAGCAAGCGCGCCTGCTGGCGCCATTGGCCGAAGGTCAACCCGGTTTCCTTTCGAAACAGACGCTGGATGGTCTTCTGGTCCAGCTCAAGCCGCCCACTCCAATCCTCCACCGTCGACGCATCCCCAGGATCCTGCTGCAGCGCCAGGCATATCCGGTTGATACGCGCGTCGCCCGGTTGTGGCAACGACAGCGGCAAGGCGGGCAGAATCGCCAGTTCATCAAGGATCAGGTGCATGATCCGCGCATCGCGTGAGTCCTCGGCATACGGCGGTTTCAAACTCACTGACGCCTTGATCAGCTCACTCAGCAACGGTGAAACGCTCACCGCCTTGGTCTCGGTCGGCAGGTTCGGGAACGCTTCGGGGCGCACAAACACACTGCGCATTTTCAACGGGCCGACACAGCGCAGCGAGTGGACTTGCCCGCAAGGCATCCAGAAGCCACGATTGGACGGCACCGTCCACTGGTTCTGCGCCGAGTGCACCACCATCACGCCCTCGATGGCGTAGAGTAACTGGTGCTTTTCGTGGCTGTGCTCGGGGATCACCCAGTTTTCGGGATAATCGGTGGCAGAACTGATCACCGCCCAGTCGCCTGCGTCGATTTCCTGCAAAAATTCATTCAGTGGTTTGATCATTTCGCCCTTTTTGCGACAGTTGTCTCCCGAATTTCGTGAGACAGGCATTGGCGCCGAATTTAGCATAACCGCTGAAACAATTAGAAATGGGTGGCGAGCTCAAGTACTCGCCACCTCAGTTTGCTGCCCTGTATGGAATGCCTGCATGACGACCGTCACCGCGTCACCCGCCGCTGCAACCACTACACCCCAAGTGAGCCCCTTGGTTATGCGCGTCCTCGGCGCCTGCGCCTTGGCCCACCTGATCAATGACCTGATCCAGGCCGTGCTGCCCTCGATCTACCCGATGCTCAAAGCCAACTACGGGCTGAGCTTCACCCAGGTGGGCCTGATCACCCTGACCTTCCAACTGACCGCCTCCTTGCTGCAACCCTGGATCGGCTACCACACCGACCGCCACCCCAAGCCCTGGCTGTTGCCGGCCGGCATGGTGTGTACCTTGATCGGCATCCTGATGCTGGCGTTTGTCGGCACTTTCCCGGCGATCTTGTTGGCGGCGGCCTTGGTGGGCGTCGGCTCGTCGACCTTCCACCCGGAAACCTCGCGCGTCGCGCGCCTGGCCTCCGGCGGGCGTTATGGCCTGGCGCAATCGACCTTCCAGGTCGGCGGCAACACCGGCAGCGCCTTCGGCCCGTTGCTGGCGGCGGCGATCATCATTCCTTACGGCCAAAGCCATATCGCCTGGTTCGGGCTGTTCGCTGTGTTTGCGATTCTGGTGCTGTACGGCCTGAGCCGCTGGTACCGCAACCACCTCAACCTGTTCAAGCTCAAGCAAGGTGGCAAGGCCACCCACGGCTTGTCCAAAGGCCGCGTGACCTTTGCCCTGGTGGTGCTGGCGCTGCTGGTGTTCTCCAAATACTTCTACATGACCAGCCTGACCAGCTACTTCACCTTCTACCTGATCGAGAAGTTCCAGCTGTCGGTGGCCAGTTCGCAGATGTACCTGTTCCTGTTCCTTGGCGCGGTGGCCGTGGGCACCTTCGCCGGTGGCCCGATTGGCGACAAGATCGGGCGCAAGAAAGTCATCTGGTTCTCAATCCTCGGCGCGGCGCCCTTCACCCTGGCCCTGCCCTACGTCGACCTGTTCTGGACCGCCGTACTCAGCGTGGTGATCGGCTTTATCATCGCCTCGGCCTTCTCGGCCATCGTGGTCTTCGCCCAGGAACTGGTGCCGGGCAATGTGGGGATGATCGCCGGTATCTTCTTCGGCCTGATGTTCGGCTTCAGCGGCATTGGCGCCGCGTTGCTGGGCTTGCTCGCTGACAACCATGGCATTGAGTACGTTTATAAGATCTGCTCGTTCCTGCCACTGGCGGGCATCCTCACGATATTGCTGCCCTCGACCAAAGGCGTCTGACCCGCCGATTATCGGCTGGCCGTGTGCTATTAGCCGGAATGCTCTGAAAAACCTGCGTGTGCGCTTACAATCCCGATTTTCAAGCGTACACCCAGGCAGCCCGGCACGACATGACGCTCGACCCTCCTACGATTCTGATTCTGACCATCGCGCTGGCCGCCGCTGCCGCGTTGTACCTGGCCATTGAATGGCGCAGCGTACGCGAGGCTTCCCTGCTGTTCTGGGCCGCAGGTTTTGCGACCATCAGCGTCGGCTCCACCCTGGCGTTGCTGCGCGGCAGTGGCCTGTTAATGATCGGCATCTGGTTCGCCAACGGCTTGCTGGTGACTGCGCACTTTCTGTTCCTGCTCGGCGTGGCGCGTTTTACCCAGGCGCGCCTTTCACCGCTATGGCTGTTGATGCTGCTGGTGTGGCTGGGAATGCTGATGCTTCCAGCCGAGCTCCCATGGTCCAAAGCCATGCTGGCGGTGCAGTCGCTGCTGGTGGCAGCGCCGACTCTGCGCGCCAGCTTTTTGCTGCGCCCGCACGGCAAATCACTCAGCATCGGCGCGGTGCAGTTGCGCTATGTGCTGCTGATTCACGGCGCGTTTTATGTGGCCAAGGCATTGTCGGTGCTGATCCCCGGCACACTGATTGACCTGGCAGCCTTCAAGGGCGAAATTATCCAGGTGTCCTTGGTGGAAGGTGCGATGGCGATCATGTTGATCGCGTTGTCGATGACCGGCTCCGAACGCTACCGCCGCGAGCAGCACATCGCGCGGCTGGCGGCCCGCGACCCACTCACAGCACTCTTCAACCGTCGCGCCCTTGACCTTCAAGCGCCACGCCTGTTGGCGCGAGTTTCGCCGGCCCAGCCAGGCGCCGTGCTGTTGATCGATATCGACAACTTCAAAGGGGTCAACGACCTCTACGGCCATACCGCCGGCGACCGTTTGCTCATCGCCCTCAGCGAGATGATCCGCGGCGTCGTCCCCCAGGATGCATTGGCTGCGCGCCTGGGCGGGGACGAGTTTTTGATTCTACTGAACAACACCTCAACCCAGCAGATTGTCGAACTGGGCAGCCGCTTGCGTGAACAGTTCCAGCAAGTCGCCGCTGACACCTTTATCACGCCAGCGCCGGTGACCTTGAGCATCGGCGCCAACCTGTTCGACCAACCACCGCCGAGCCTGGCCGCGCTGATCGAACAAGGCGACACCACGCTCTACGAAACCAAGCGTGGCGGGCGCGACAGCATTCGTCTGGTGGACCAGACCCGCACGTTCGGCTAAAGGTCGTAATGCACCGCTACGCTGCGCCCGGTCTTCACCGACTCCAATGCACTATCGGCCAGGTGCAAGGCATACAGGCCATCACGCACGCTGGTCGGTAGCTCTCGGCCAGCGTTCAGCGCGTCAATAAACTGTGTTAGCTCATTGCGATAAGCATCCGCGTAACGCTCGAGGAAAAAGTGCTGCAACGGCTCCAGCGCTTCGGTGTGGTCGGCACTCCAGTGGCGCAACGTGCTGGGCCGGTGGTTGTCGGTGAGCAACACGCCTGTGGCGCCGGAGACTTCCACGCGCTGGTCATAGCCATACACCGCCTGGCGGCAGCAGTTGATGTGGCATTGCTTGCCGGAGGCGGTGCGCAGCAACACCATCACACTGTCGTAGTCGTCGATGTCGGCCAGGCTCGGGTCCACCAGGCGGCTGGCGAACGCACTGACTTCCACCGGTTCCTCGCCGAGCAGGTGGCGAGCGGTGTCGAAGTCGTGGATGGTCATGTCGCGCAGGATGCCGCCGGAGTGTTCCAGGTAGTCACGCGGGGCCAGGCCAGGGTCGCGGCTGGTGATGATCACCTGGCGCACGGCGCCGATCTGGCCGGCGTCCAGCGCCTGGCGCAGGCGCAGCATGTCGGGGTCAAAACGCCGGTTGAAACCAAGCATCACCTTGCCGCCCAGGCGCTCGACGGCTTGGGCGGCGCTGCGGGCCTTGGCGATATCCAGGTCGATCGGCTTTTCGCACAGCACCGCCTTGCCTGCGGCCACCGCTGCCAGTAGCAGGTCGATATGGGTGTCGGTGGGCGTGCCGATCACCACGGCATCGATGTCTTGGCGGGCAAGCACGGCGGCGCAGTCATAGGCCGCTTCGCAACCTAACTGCGTGCTGAGCGCGTCGACACCTTCGCGCCAGGGGTCGGCCACCAGCACCAGCGTGGCGTTGGGGTGAGCGGCGACGTTGGCGGCGTGGATCCTGGCGATGCGCCCGGCACCTAAAACGGCAATACGTAGCATGGTCGAACTCCTGGCGTTGTTATTGAGGGAGCTTCAGTCCGGCAGGTTGAACGGTGTCACGATCTGCACCTGTGACGGCGCGATCGGCCCGGCTTTCCATAGCCGGTGGTGTTGCAGGATGTGCAAAAACACGCTGCGGGCATCGATCTGCAGGTTGTGATCGATGATCGCGGCGACTTTTTCTTCCAGCAGCAGCTGGCGATTTTCTTCGTCCAGGTCATGGCCGATAAACACTTCCAGCGGGCGCTCGAGCGCGGTGAAGGCATCGACAATCGCGCGGTTACCGCCGCCGACGCTGTACACCGCCTTGAGTTCGGGGTGTTGCTTGAGGGCCTGGGTGACGCGCTCAAACGTGCGGTCGTATACGCCGTAGCCACCGCTGATATCCAACACCCGCAGGTGCGCGGCACGCCCGCGTAGCCAGGCGCGAAAGCCCATCTCGCGTTCTTCCTCGCCACGGAACAGTTCGCTGCCGATCACCACCGCTACGTCCTGGGGCTGCGCCGGCAGCCAGCGCGACATCAGGTAGGCGGCGGTTTGGCCAGCGGTGCGGTTGTCCATGCCCACATAGCCAATGCGCTCGCTTTGCGGCAGGTCAGTGACCAGGGTCACCACCGGAATGCCCGCCGCGATCAACTGCTTGACTGCCTGATTCACCGCCGGCTCATCCGCCGCCTTGAGCACCACGCCCTGGCTGCCGGTTTCAAGGCAGCGCAGCAGCTGGTCGTGCATGGCCTGGGGTTCGATTTCTTCAAACAGGTGAAAACGCGGCGCGATGCGAAACGGCGCCAAGCTGCCCAATTGCGCGGTGATCGCCGCCTGCACCGCCGCGCTGAAGCGTTGGGGCGTGTGCATGATCACATCGACGTGAAAGGTGCGCCCCACCGCCAGGCCGTTTTTTTCCTGGGCCTCCAGCTCATCCAGCGCCTGCTCGATGCGCCGGGTGGTTTGCGCATGCACGCTGCCGCGCTGGTGCAACACGCGGTCGACCGTGGCTTTGCTCACGCCGGCCTGGGTCGCGAGTTGCTTGATGGAGAAGTGTTTTGCGCGTTCGAGCATGCGGTTCGCCTGAGGTGTTTTTGAGGTCTTTTTTGGGCGTTACTGAGGTTTTTCAATGCTAGTCTCAGTTTTGCCCGGCGTCGAGCCAGGTCGATAAAACAACAACAATTTCAGGAGAACCGCATGCCTCACACCGATCTCGCCAACGCATTCAACGGCCAATATTTTGTTGTCACCGGCAGCACCCAGGGTTTGGGCGCTGCCGTGGCGCATACCCTGGCGCAGCGTGGCGCTGCCGGGCTGATCATCTGCGGGCGCCGCCGCGCAGAGGGCGAAGAGCAGGTCCGGCAACTGGCACAGCTCGATTGCCAGGCATTTTTTGTCGAGGCTGACCTGGAAAACGTCGAGGATTGCCGCGCGATCATCGACGCAGCACGCACCCACTTCGGCACCTTGCACGGGCTGGTGAACTGCGCCGGCATGTCGGATCGCGGCACTATTCTCGACACCTCGCCTGAGCTGTTTGATCGGCTGTTTGCGGTGAATGTACGTGCGCCGTTTTTTCTGATGCAGGAAGCGCTCAAGCTGATGATCAGCACCGGCGTGGAAGGCGCAGTGGTAAATATCCAGAGCATCACCGGGCATGGCGGGCAGTCGTTTTTGAGCGCCTATGCGGCGTCCAAGGGCGCGCTGGCGATTTTGACCAAAAACGTGGCATTCACCGCGTTGCGTAATCGCATCCGCGTCAATGGCCTGAATATCGGCTGGATGGACACGCCTCACGAGGATCAGATTCAGCGCCAATACCACGGTGCGCAAGATGGCTGGCTGGCCGAGGCCGAGCGCGCACAGCCGTTCGGGCGGCTGCTCAAGCCCGAAGAAGTGGCGCAAAGCGTGGCGTTTTTGCTCTCGCGTGAAGCCGGGATGATGACCGGCGCGGTGATCGACCTGGAGCAAGGCGTGGTCGGCTGCACCGACAGTGGCAGCCCGCAACCGCACCAGGCGCTGAGCCTGCCGGGAGGTGTGTAATGTCGGCGTTCGTGACTGGCGCGGCGGTGCGCCTGGCGGATTTCAGCCGTATTTGCGCCCAATACACCAGCGCCGAGGATTACCCGCTGTGTGCAGAAGTGGTGAGCAATGTGCCGATCTATCAGGCCGGCACTTTACGCAACAGCGAGCGCCTGCGCGTCATGGATGAGCTGCATCACCTGTTCCGCGACGGGCCTGGGGTGATGGTGGTGCGCCAGGCCTATGAAGACCTGGCGGTGGTCGATCGCCATAGCCAGGTATTCGAGGCGATCTTTGCCCATGAGGCTGCGCAAGGCGTGGCCGCCGACCATTTTGCCCAGGCCGGCAGCAACGGGCGCATCTGGAATTCGCTGCAGAAAGCCGCGCTGCAGTCGCCGGAATCGTTTGCCGAGTACTACGCCAACCCGCTGCTCGGTTTGATCGCCGAAGCGTGGCTGGGGCCGAGCTTTCAGATGACCGCGCAAGTGAACGTGGTCCACCCTGGCGGGCAGGCGCAACAGCCGCACCGTGACTATCACCTGGGCTTTCAGACCACTGAGGTGGTTGAACGCTTTCCGCTGCCGCTGCATCTGTTGTCGCAATACTTGACGCTGCAAGGCGCGGTAGCCCATTCGGATATGCCGCTGGAAAGCGGGCCGACCCAACTGCTGCCCTTCTCCCAGCAATACCCGCTGGGTTACCTGGCCTGGCGCCGCGCGGAGTTTATCGACTACTTCCAGCAGCACGCCGTGCAACTGCCGCTGAACAAGGGCGACCTGCTGTTCTTCAACCCGGCGCTGTTCCACGCGGCGGGCAGCAACCGCACGACACATCACCGGCGCATGGCCAACCTGCTGCAAATTTCCTCGGCGTTCGGCAAACCCATGGAAGCCCTCGACCGCGACCGCATGATGCTGGCGGTGTACCCGGTATTGCTGGCCAACCCTGCGTTGAATGCCGAGGCGGTAATCGCCTGTACGGCCGACGGTTATGCCTTCCCCACCAACCTCGACACCGACCCGCCCTTGCACGGGCTCGCCCCGCAAACCGGGCAGCAACTCATGCAACAAGCCCTCAACGAACGCTGGCCCTCTGCGCACTTCGCCGCTGCCGTGGCGCAGCTGCGGGCCAAGCGCCAGGCGTGAATCACACTGCTTTTACAACAACAAAAAGAACGGAGCACCACCATGAAGAAGCAACTCCTCGCAGCACTGCTGAGCCTCGCTGTTACGTCCTGGGCCTGGGCGGATATACGTATCGGCGTGAGCATCGCCCAGGTCGACGATGTGTTCCTCGCACAGATGCGTGACTACATGGCGGCCCACGCCAAGGAGCTACCCGGGGTGACCCTGCAATTTGAAGACGCCCAGGGCGATGTGGTGCGCCAACTCAACCAGGTGCAGAACTTTACCGCCCAGGGCATGGACGCGATTATCGTCAACGCGGTGGACACGGCAGCCACGCAGAAAATGACCGTCAATGCCCAGCAGGCCAAGATCCCGCTGGTGTACGTCAACCGCCGCCCGGAGTTCAAGGACGTGCCGCCGGGCGTGGGCTATGTTGGCTCGGATGAGATCAAGGCCGGGGAAATCCAGATGCGCTACCTGGCAGAGAAAATGGGCGGCAAGGGCAACCTAGCGATCATGCTCGGGCTGTTGTCCAACAACGCCACGCACAACCGCACGCTGGGGGTGAAGACGGTGCTCAAGGATTATCCGGACATCAAGATTGTCGAGGAGCAAAGCGCCGAATGGCAGCGCGGCAAGGCGATTGACCTGATGAGCAACTGGATTGTGTCCGGACGCAAAATCGATGCCGTGGCGGCGAATGCCGATGAAATGGCGATTGGCGCCGCCATGGCGATCAGCCAGGCGGGCATGCAACCGGGCAAGGATATCCTGGTGGCCGGCAGCGATGGCGGCGCAGCGGGGCTGGACGCGGTGAAGAAGGGCCAGTTGCTGGTGACGGTGTATCAGGACAACAAAGGCCAGGCCGTCGGCTCGATTGATCTGGCGGTGAAGATGGTCAAGAAGGAACCCTATGTGGCTGAGCTGACCATTCCTTATCAGCAGATCACCAAAGACAATTACCAGGCGTTTCTGAACCCTTAATCCCTTGCCTATGGCCAGGTTTTCTTGTGGCGAGCGGGCTTGTTGTGGCGAGCGGGCTTGCCACAATAAGTTTGCTCAGCCAGGGGGGATTTCATCTCAGCCTCAAGACCACCAGGGCACCGAGCCCGAAGAGGCAGGCCACGCCCACTGCATAGGCCAGCGTGCGCCAGGGTTGCAGCCCTGCCAGATATGTCACCGTGTGCGCCAATCGGGCCAGGGTAAACAGGCCAAAGAGCCAACCCGTGACACCCTGGGAACTCCCCAGCGCCACACATAATCCGCCCAACACAAAAAACAGCGGGATGTTTTCCAGGTCATTGGCCCACGCCCTTTGCGCCCTCACGACGTGCGGCAATTCTTGTGGCTGCGCCATGCGGCTGAAGAACGCCGCATCTTCAAGGTTGGTGAACGCCCGCCGCCGAATCCGCCAAAAACCCTGATAGCAGGAAATCGCAAACATTTTCAGGCACAGCACCAGCACACAGCCTGCGTAGATAGCCAGCAGGTCATTCATCGCGCAACCCATTGACGACGATATAAAGCAACGGCCCCACCGAAACAAACACTGCCGTCAGCAAGAAATACGGCAGCACAGACACTACCGACCGCCCGCGACCACGCGCATCCCGATACATCCACACACACGCCAGCACCGCCATCAGGTACAGGTCCATCACTACCTGCGCGGTGTCCGGACGCGACATCAATTGCCGCCCGAAGGCCAGCAGCGATTGCTCGGCGGTGAGCATCGTCACCAGTGTATAGAGTGAAAATCCAACTAACCCGACCAGGGCAATAGAGGGTCTGTGCATGGTCTCGTCCTTGAAGTGAATGAAGCTCACGATAGTGATAAGGTCTTGGCCCTCGCAATGACCTCACAGGTTATGAACCCGCCATGGACACTACTGCCGGCGACCAGCTGCGCCAACTGCGTCGCCACGCCAAGCTGAGCCAGCTGGACCTGGCGCTGATCACCGGCGTTTCGCAACGCCACCTCAGTTACATCGAAACCGGCCGCGCCAAGCCGAGCCCGGGCACGTTGCACAATTTACTGACCGCGCTGGATGTGCCGCTTGAGCAGTGCAATCGCGTGTTCCTCGCCGCCGGCTACGCGCCACGCTACACCGCCACCCCGCTCGCCTCACCGGCCATGGCCGCGATTCGCGAAGCCGTCAGCCATGTGTTGCACGCCAATAACCCGGCCCCGGCGATTCTGCTCGACAGCCAATGGCAAGTGCTGGCGGCGAATGCGAGTACCGGCGTTCTGTTTGAATTGTTGGGGCTTGAACCGGATGCGGCAGACGGGCTGAACCTGCTGACCACGCTGCTGCAAACCGGCGGCTTGGGCGACCACCTGATCAACGCCGAAGAGATCCGCACGCTTGCCTGGCAACGCGCCAGCCGGGAGGCGTTGGGCAATCCTGAATTGGCGGTTTTATTAGCCAGCCTGCCGACGCCCACCCACACCGAACCACCCGGCCACATGCCGCCCTTGGTGCTGACGCGCATCCGCTCACCCCAGGGCGAGCTGAGCTTTCTGTCGACCTTCACCACGTTCGGCATGCCCCAGGACATCACCCTCACGTCGCTGCGTATCGAGCATCTGATTCCGGCTGACGAGCCGACGTGGCAAGTCATGCGCGCCGCCTATGCGGAGCATGCCGCGCTGGTTTTGTGAAATATCTGTCCGTAGACTGCCGCCATACCTCCCACTTGAAGGCGGCGAAAAAAACGTGATGCAAGTTACCGAAGTCTCCATTGCCCAACTGCGCGCGGCGCTTGAAACCGGCCAGACCACTGCCGTTGAACTGGTAAACGCCTACCTGGCGCGGATCGATGCCTATGACGGCCCGCAGACCGCCACCGCGCTGAACGCCGTGGTGGTGCGCAACCCTGAAGCCCTCAAAGAAGCCGAGGCGTCCGATGCGCGCCGGGCCAGGGGTGAAACGTTGGGGCCATTGGACGGCATTCCCTATACCGCCAAGGACAGCTACCTGGTCAAGGGCCTTACGGCCGCATCCGGCAGCCCGGCCTTTGCCAAGCTGGTTGCGCAGCGCGACGCCTTCACCATCGAACGCCTGCGAGCGGGCGGCGCCATCTGCCTGGGCAAGACCAATATGCCGCCGATGGCCAATGGAGGGATGCAGCGGGGTGTGTATGGCCGTGCCGAAAGCCCTTACAACGCCGACTACCTGACTGCACCGTTTGCCTCCGGTTCGTCCAACGGGGCGGGTACCGCCACGGCGGCAAGCTTCGCCGCCTTTGGTGTGGCTGAAGAAACCTGGTCGAGCGGGCGTGGCCCGGCGTCCAACAATGGTTTGTGCGCCTACACACCGTCCCGTGGGGTGATTTCGGTACGCGGCAACTGGCCGCTCACGCCGACCATGGACGTGGTGGTGCCCTATGCACGCACCATGGCCGACCTGCTGGAAGTGCTGGATGTGGTGGTCGCCGAAGACTCCGACACCCGTGGCGACCTGTGGCGCCTGCAGCCCTGGGTGCCGATCCCGAGCGTGGCGTCGGTGCGCCCCGCGTCTTACGCCGACTTGGCGGTAAGCAGCGAAGCCCTCGCCGGTAAACGTTTCGGCGTGCCGCGCATGTACATCAATGCCGCCCCCGAGGCGGGCACCAGCGAAAAGCCCGGCATTGGCGGGCCGACCGGGCAGAAGATCAACACCCGCGCCAGCGTGATCGACCTGTGGGAAGGTGCACGCAAGGCGCTGCAAGCCGCCGGCGCCGAAGTGATCGAGGTGGATTTCCCGCTGGTGTCCAACTGCGAAGGCGATCGCCCTGGCGCGCCAACCGTGTTTACCCGTGGCTTGGTTTCCAGGGAATTCCTGCACGACGAATTGTGGGAACTGTCGGCCTGGGCCTTCGATGACTTCCTGCGCGCCAACAACGACCCGGCGCTTAACCGCCTGGCGGATGTCGACGGGCCGAAAATCTTCCCGCATGACCCGGGCACCCTGCCCAACCGTGAAGATGACCTGGCCGCCGGCATGGACGAATACGTGCGCATGGCCGAGCGCGGCATCACGCCGTGGAACGAGATCAGCACGGTGCCGGACGGTTTGCGCGGCCTGGAGCAAACCCGGCGCATCGACCTGGAAGACTGGATGGACACGCTTGGGCTCGATGCGGTGCTGTTCCCGACCGTGGCCGATGTAGGCCCGGCAGATGCCGACGTGAACGAAGCCAGTGCCGACATCGCCTGGAGCAATGGCGTGTGGGTCGCCAACGGCAACCTCGCCATCCGCCACCTCGGCGTGCCCACCGTCACCGTGCCGATGGGCGTGATGGCCGACATCGGCATGCCCGTCGGCCTGACCTTTGCCGGTCGTGCTTACGATGATTCGGCGCTGCTGAGCTTTGCCAGCGCGTATGAAGCCACCGGCAGCAAACGCCTGATCCCACCGCGCACACCGCCGTTGTAAAAAATGTGGGATCACTGATCGTTCCCACGCCCCGCGTGGGAACGCATTCTGTGACGCTCCGCGTCACGACTTCAAGAGCGGACGCAGAGCGTCCAGGATTGCATTCCCACGCGGAGCGTGGGAACGATCAGGGCGATCAGGGTTGTGTTTAATATCAGGCCATGTAGGGCACGGCGATCAGCAGGATGGCGGTGCCGTGGGCGAGTGCAGCGGGCAGTACGCCGTAACGCATGCGCACCAGCGCACAGGCCAACCCTTCAAGCAGGGTGAACAGCAACACCGGCCAGCCCAGTTGGGTAACGCTTAAGGCCAGGAACCCATGGCAGGCTGCAAAGGCCACGCCGCTGATCAATGCAGCGCGCAATGGCGAAACCTGTTGCTCCAGGTAACCCTGCAAAAAGCCGCGGAACAGCACTTCCTCCAACGCATTGGCGCCATAGGCCAATACCACCATGCCCGGCAACCACACCCAGTAGCCGTGGAACTGGCTTGCATCAATGCCTTGGTAAACCCGCAGCGGCACGCCGATCAAACAGCCGACCACAACCCCCACCGCCATGCCAACCAACGGGTTGCCAATGGACCAACGCATCAACCGCCACAACTCGGGTGCCAGGCGTGAGAGCAGCATGATCAGCAGCACCGACAGCCCGCCCAGCGCCGCCAGTACGAAGGCATTGCCACTGAATGCGATCTGCACATCGCGACTCACCGCCCACATACCCAGCGGTGTCATCACATCGCGCATCAGCACAAACGCCGCCAGCAGAATCAGGATGCGCATCGCCACCTGCGCTCTCGGTGTCAACGCGAACCACGCACCAAACAGCAGCAGACCCGGCGCCAAGTGCACGGCGTAGTCGTTCAGTACCTCAAGCCCTTGGGTGATCATCGCCAGTTCAATCGTGTGCAACAGCGATCATGTCGATTTCGACGGCCGCCGATTTGGGCAACTGCATCACCCCCACCGACGTGCGCGTGTGCACACCGGCAGCGCCGAGGATTTCGTGGAACAGGTCCGACGCGGCGTTGGCCACTTCACTTTGCTGATCAAAGTCTTCGGCGCTGCGCACATACACGGTGATACGCACGAGGGTCTTGACCTGATCCAGCGAACCCAGCGCTTGCTTGAGCAACCCCAGGCAACGCAACGCGCTGATACTGGCGGCGATTTGCGCCTGGGCCAGGGTCAGGCTTTCACCGACCTTGCCCGGCAGCATGAGGGTGTCACCGACACGCGGAATCTGGCCGCTGATGTACAGTTGGTTGCCATCGCGCACCAACGGCGTGTAGTTGCCGCCGATTTTGAATTCCTCCAGCAGGTAGCCGATGCGTTCCTGGGCAGCCTGGTATTTTTCGTCGCGTGTCATGGGCGTGCGTCCTCGTTGCGGCGTTGCCACTCATCCACCACATCGCCCAAGGTTTTGGGCATGTCGTTGCGAATCCAGGCCATGAACGGCCGGTCGAACTTGAACGTCGGGCCGCAGTGTTCGAGCATGAAACGGCGAACGTTCTGGGTATTTTTGTAGTGTGGGGTCACGGGAGTGGCGCGGGTGATGGCGTCGCTGTGCCAGTCAAAATCCATGTTGTCTCTCGGGCGGCTTGTTATTTGCGCAGTAGCATAGCGATCGGCTTGTTGGGCTGGAAGCGACAAGGTGTACCGCCCTCAGTTATTTATTGTGTTGGGACGTCGTACAAGAAGCTATGTGATTTACGACGCCATCCAGCTTAATCTTTTCGAGATATTTCAAAATTTCACTTTCCTTGCCCCTCGAAAATATTGCATGGTTGTACGACGACTTAAGTTGTCGTGTTCACCCCAACAACAATAAGGAAACACCCATGCCAAACGTCAAAGTGCTGATCGGTTTTCTGTGCCTGTTCACCGGCTACGTCGCAGCTGCGCCTGCCCCGGCCGAAAAGGATGTGGCTCAAGCGGTCGACCAACTGACCCAAGCCATGCTGCACCTGGACCTCAAGGCGCTGCACGCGCTGACGTCCGACAAGCTCACCTATGGCCACTCCAGCGGCAAGGTGCAGAACAAAGCGCAATTTATCGCTGACCTGGAAACCCACACCAGCGCGTTCAAAACCCTCGAAATGCAAAACCAGACCATCACCCTGGACGGCGACACCGCACTGGTGCGCAACCACTTTCACGCCCTGGCCGTGAACAGCGGCGTCGAAGTGCCGACCGATATCGACAACTTCCAGGTCTGGCAGAAGCAAAAAGGCAAATGGCTGCTGATCGGGCGTCAGGCTTACAAATACTGACGCCAAGCGGTGCGGCTCACCACCGCACCGCTTCCCGGACCTTCAGCAGCGCCTCACCCAGCGCGGCCATGCTCACCGAACCCAGCGCCAGGCGCAGCGCGTGCGGCACCGTGGCCGAGACCGCAAACGGCTCGGCGGTGGACACGGAAATCTGCTCGCGCTGCAAGGCCATGGCCACCTGATCGGCCCGCGCCTCGTCCCCAAGCGGCAACCACAAAAAATACGAAGACGGATGGCTGATGTAAGGCACGCCTTTGAGCACCTGAGCAGCCAAGGCTTGGCGTGCCCGTGCGTCCTGGCGCTTTTGTGCTTCGAGCTGCGCGACGGTGCCGTCCTCGATCCAGCCCACCGCAATCGCGCTCATCACACCGGGCACGTTCCAGGTGGTGGCCATGATCGTGCGCTCCAGTTTTTTCACCCACTCCAACGGCGCGGCGATAAACCCGACGCGCAAACCCGTGGCAACGCTTTTGGATAACCCGCCCACGTACACCGTGCACTCAGGCGCCAATGTGGCCAGCGGCGGTGGCGCGTCTTCTGCCAGAAACGCATAGGCCGCGTCCTCAATGAGCATCAGATGGTGCTCACGCGCGATGGCAATCAGTTGCACGCGTTGCGCAAGGCTCATCACCCACCCCAACGGGTTATGCAGGGTTGGAATGCTGTACACCGCACGCACCGGGCGCCTGCGGCACAGCGCGTGCAGGAACGCCAGATCCGGGCCGCTGGCGGTCACGGGAATGGCGACGATTTCCAGGTGCAGGGTTTCGGCCAACACCTTGAAGCCTGAATAGGTCAGCGCATCCACGGCAATTACATCCCCAGGCTTGAGCAACGCCATCATCGTCACCGCCAGGCCGTGCTGGGCGCCGCTGACCATCAGCACCTGCTCCGCCTCAACCGCCAGGCCTCGGCTCAATAGATGCCGTGCCACGGCAGCGCGCTCATGCAGGCGACCGGCATGCGGCTGGTAACGCAACAGCGCTTCCAGGTCGCCCGACAGCGCCAATTGGCGCAGAGCGGTGCGCAGCAGGTCTGCCTGACCGGGCAGCGAGGGGTAATTGAAGTTCAGGTCGAGCATGCCGGTGGCCACATTCATCTGCCCACTGCCCTGCCCTGGCGGCAACGCGATTTCCCGCACAAAGGTGCCGCGCCCGGTTTCGCCGCTGACCAGGCCCATGGCTTCAAGCTCGGTGTACACCCGGCTCGCGGTGACCAACGCCAGGCCATGTTCAGCCGCCAATTGCCGGTGCGTGGGCAGGCGTGTGCCGGGCGCCAGTGCGCCGCTGCGGATGTCTTGGGCAAAGGTGTCGACCAGCGACTTGTAGCGGGCGCGCGGCATAGGCGGTGTATCCATGACAATTTTTTGATTGTCTTAATCCTGGCCCCTAGGATGGTGTTTACGCAACCACCTAGTTCGAGCCCTCACCATGGAACGCACCGCAAGCCTCACTGCACCGGACACCAGCGCCCAAGGCTGGATCAACGGCTTTATCGGCGTCGTCATCTTCAGCGGCTCCTTGCCAGCCACGCGCCTGGCGGTGATGGAGTTCAACCCGGTGTTTCTGACCATGATCCGCGCCGCCATTGCCGCGGTGCTCGGCGTGCTGTTGTTGGGGTTGTTCAGGGAAAAACGCCCTGCACGCCACCAATGGGGGCCGCTGGTGATCGTCGCCCTGGGTGTGGTGATCGGTTTTCCCCTGCTCACGGCACTCGCGCTGCAATACGTGACCTCGGCCCACTCCATCGTGTTCATTGGCCTGCTGCCGCTGGCCACCGCAGTGTTTGGTGTACTGCGTGGCGGCGAGCGGCCACGCCTGGTGTTCTGGGTGTTTTCGATCCTCGGCAGCCTGCTGGTGATGGGCTACGCCGTTGCCCAAGGCTTGAGCGCCGCGCCGGCCGGTGACCTGCTGATGCTGTTGGCCGTATTGGTGTGCGGCCTGGGATACGCCGAAGGCGCCACGTTGTCGCGCAGCCTGGGCGGCTGGCAGGTGATCTGCTGGGCGCTGGTGGTGTCGTTGCCGGTGGTGGCGCCGTTGAGCGTGATGCTGGCGCCGGCAACCCTCACGGGCATCAGCCTGCCGGCGTGGCTGAGCCTGGGCTATGTGTCGCTGTTCAGCATGCTGATCGGCTTTGTGTTCTGGTATCGCGGCCTGGCCCAGGGGGGCATCGCTGCGGTCGGCCAGTTGCAGTTGCTGCAACCGTTTTTCGGCCTGGCGCTGGCGGCGGGCCTGCTGCATGAGCAGGTCAGCCTGGGCATGGTGCTGGTGACGGTTGCGGTGATCGGCTGTGTGGCCGGGGCCAAGCAGTTTGCCCGTTAGCGCTGCGGCGCAACCATCTTGAATTTGATGTTGATGTCATTGGACACCACGCTGTTGCCCGCCCATTCACCCTCACCAATCTTGAAGTCGCTGCGCTTGAGGATGAACGCCCCGTCAAACACGCCGATGCCGCTTTGCTCCTTGAGCTGCACCTCAATATCCACCGGCCGCGTGATGCCCCTGATCGTCAGGTTACCGGTGATCTTGTAGCGGTTATCGCCCAGCGCCGTGGCGCCATTGGACTCATACACGCCCACAGGATAGGTCGCGGTGTCGAACCACGCCGGTTGCTGCAATTGGGTATTGGCGTCCTGGCTGCCGGCGTCGATGCTGGCGAGCTGGATCTTGAGCAACGCATGCGCCGCCTCAGGCTTTTGCGTGTCAAAGGTCAGGGTGCCTTCAAAGTCACTGAAGGTGCCATACACGCGCTGCCCGAACTGCTGAAAGGTAAAACTGATCTGGCTGGCAGTGCGGTTGACGTCTTTGTATTCCACGGCCTGCGCGCTGCCGAGAAACACACCAAGGAGGACCGCCAGGCTTACAAACAGGGGCATTCGACGCTTCATGCAACACTCCGCAAGACAAATGAACAGATGTGCTGAGCTAACACGCCATGCCATGGTTTTATTCCCTTTCGCAGCGTGCCCTGCTAAACAGAGTAGTCGCCAAAAGAAACAATAAGGACTTTGCATGCACACCCCTTCCCTGCAGGACATCACCGCGCCCGAAGGCATCTGCTACGGCTGCGGCGGCAGCAACCCCCATGGCCTGCACATCAAAAGCCGTTGGGATGCCGATGGTATCCATGTGATCGCCGAGCACCTGCCCGAAGCCCACTACAGCGGCTGGCCGGACCTGGTCTACGGCGGCCTGATCGCCATGCTGGTCGACTGCCACTCCAACTGGACCGCCATGGCCTACCACTACCGCAACGAACAGCGCGAGCCCGGCAGCCTGCCGCGTATCGACTGCGTGACCGGTAACCTGGGGATCAAATTCATCAAGCCCACGCCCATGGGCGTCACGCTGACCCTGCGCGCGCGTGTTGAAGGCGACGTGGGGCGTAAAAGCCGCGTGGTCTGCGAGGTGTACGCCGGTGACGTGCTCACCGCCCTCGGCGACTCGGTGTTCGTGCGCGTCGATACCCGGCAACTGTCGGATTCCGCCCATGGCCGCGAACGTTGATCCTGGTCTACAGTGATGACCACCGCTAATCGAGGACTGCTCCGATGACTCGTCTCACCGCGAAAGACTTCGCCCCCGAACTGCTGGAACTCTACGACGGCTACGCCCACGGCAAGCTCAACCGCCGCGAATTTCTCGACCGCGCCGCGCTGTTCACCTTCGGCGGCCTCACCGCCTCGGCCCTGCTGGCAGCCCTGAGCCCCAACTACGCGCTGGCCGAACAAGTCAAATTCACCGACCCAGACATCGTCGCCGACTACATCACCTACCCCTCACCCAAAGGCAACGGCACCGTGCGCGGCTACCTCGTACGCCCGGCCAAGGCCAGCGGCAAACTGCCCGCCGTGGTGGTGGTGCACGAAAACCGAGGCCTTAACCCCTACATCGAAGACGTCGCCCGGCGCCTGGCCAAAGCCGGCTTCATCGCCCTGGCACCCGACGGCCTCACCTCCGTGGGCGGCTACCCCGGCAACGATGAAAAAGGCGTGGAACTGCAACAAAAAGTCGACCCCACCAAACTCATGAACGACTTCTTCGCCGCCATCGAATGGCTGATGCACCACGACAGCAGCACCGGCAAAGTCGGGATTACCGGCTTCTGTTATGGCGGCGGCGTGACCAATGCGGCGGCGGTGGCTTATCCAGAACTCGGCGCAGCGGTGTCGTTTTACGGCAGGCAGCCAGAAGCGAAGGACGTGCCACGCATCAAGGCGCCGATCATGCTGCACTATGGCGAGTTGGACACGCGAATCAACGAGGGTTGGCCGGCGTATGAACAGGCGTTGAAGGCCGCAGGCACCACCTATGAGGCGTTTATTTATAAGGGCGCCAATCATGGCTTTCATAATGATTCGACGCCGAGATATGACGAGGCAGCGGCGAATCTGGCGTGGGAGCGCACGTTGGGCTGGTTCCGCAAATACCTGGTCTGAACACGTTCAGAACTGTGGCAGCTAACTTCTTGTGGCGAGCGGGCTTGCCCCGCGCTGGGGCGCGAAGCGGCCCTGACACCTCACGACGCGATACATCTGGAAAACCGCGTTGACTCCCCTGGGGCTGCTGCGCAGCCCAACGCGGGGCAAGCCCGCTCGCCACAACACCCCGCCTCTCAGCTTTGATCGGTGTTGCCTGATCGACATGCATGGTCAAAGGCCAGCAATCCATATCGCTTTAATTTGCAGGAAGTTTCCTAGACAATCCTTTGGCCTTGCGCCTGCTCACGCCACTGGCTAGCCTTCGCTCTGTCGCTGCACATCAGCGATCGGGTGTGGAAACCTGGGAATCAGTGGGCGCCAAGCGCCAGCACCATCTGACCAATGTCGGCGCTTTCTTTTTGCCTTCAGAACGTTATATGGCGGCTGTACGTGGGCAGACTTCGGTCTGGCCGGGTCCTACTGTCCGGTTTTCCACCCTGCGTACAGCTGCCACCCTTTGTCGTGTGGAAACGGCATTCGGATGGCTCCCATTTCAGTAGGAGCTTATGCATGAGCAAAATTGTCCCTGATCCACCGCGCTTTACCCCCGACCGTGAAGTGTTTGAACGCGCCTTACGTCACTACTTGCAACCCGAGTCGCCGCACTCCTTTACGGTGCAGAACGACCTCAGCTTCGAAGACGCCCTCGCCCAACTCTGCGACCTGCTGCGCTGCGCAGCCGCCACCGCTGCCGACACCACCCAAGGCCTGACAGACGATCAACGCCACATGGCCGGTGCCACCGAACACCTGATCGACATGGCCCAAACCCTGGCCGACCGTGCGCTGGAGTGCCTGCAACCCAAAACCTGCTGACACACCACAAACCAACTGTGGGAGCTGGCTTGCCTGCGAAGGCGGTGTGTCAGTGCCGGATTAATGACTGATACACCGCCGTAGGCAGCAAGCCGAACTGGGCACTTTCCCTCATGAGCCAGTTTGCCGATTCAGGAAGGTTTTTCAAAAAAAATAGGGGGCAGACCACGTTTAGTGCTCCGTCAGAAGAATAGTGGTCTGATCCCACTCGATCTCTTTTGCTCCATCTACACTGCTTTAATCGCTGAAATCAGACCCAAAAGCTCGGACTCAGTCAACTCAAACTCCTCACCGTCCTCCATTGCCATCAATGTGAGAAGTGCTCGATCCATGGGAGCAGTGATTTCTAAGCCATGGTTTTGATAAATTTCAAATGCCAGTTTAGAAATCCTAAAGACATCGAAACCGTTAACCAGTGCTTTTTCTAAATCCATAGCGAGGTCGGCTTGTGAGTACATATTCCTAACTCTTCAACTCTGGAAAAATAGGGGCCAATCCACGCTTAATACTCAGCAAGAACAATAGTGGTCTGACCCTGAGGGATCCCCGATTTTTCTTAAGAAAAATCAAGAAGTTGGAATCATTGAAGAAGCCTGCATGAGTCGGCAACTTGGTTTGCACCACACTAAAACAAGATCCTCGACCCATGCAAGCCATCCGTTTTTTACACAGAGCGCTCGCTCAAGCACTGCCTTCAATCCATTCTCGTCGCCTGACAACACTGATGAGTTGTGTCAGTTCGTTACTGCAGGGATTCCTCAGGGTCAGACAACGTTAGTGCTCCGCCAGAAGAATAGGCGAAAAATAGGGGTCAGACCGCGTTTAGTGCTCCGTAAAAAATAGTAGCATAACCCCATTTTTTGCTCTTCCAAAGAAGAATAGTGTTCTGACTTATTTTTATCCTGTTTTCCTTTTACTGAACGATTCAACTAGACTAAAACCTTTTTGAGTAACGCTTTTCTAATCTTTCAGCAGACCTTAGAACAGCGCCCCCATCATCAGGAAAGAAAGTAGAGTATACATGAGCTGCAATTTTCATCAGGAAAACGTAGTCAGGCACTGGAAGACTTGAAGTTTCCACCTCGCCCAAAAAAAAGCTGACCTCATTGAAATCCTCTGGATCGTCCCAATCCTGATCGAGAGAGTAAAAAAAACCTTCACTTACAGAGACGCCAACCCCCCGCGAAGCATCATAGATAAAAGCCGGGAAGTTAGTCCTCCTTCTCGCTATAGCAGCCTCTATGAGTTCGTAAAGATCTTCATAACCCAGACCAGTTGAAGAAAATGACTCCTTGAGTTTTTCAAGCCAAACCAATCCATCCATCATTTTGTTCTTGAAAAATATGGGGCAGACCACGTTTAATGCACCGCCAGAAGAATAGTGATCTGACCCCATTTCTCCCTTGACCTGAAGCGTCCAATTCTTCCAGTAATGCCCACTAAACTCATTAGAAACAGTAGAGATCAGACCACCTTTAGTGCTCATTTAGAACAACCTAGCTCTCCACATTAGTGATCTGATCGCATTTTTTTCGCAGGATCCGACCCATTTTTTCAACTCAAAAATCACTCTTTTCGACGATAAACAGCCCTATTGCCTTCCGAAAAACTAGGTAGATTTTCATTACCGACTAAAATCTCTGACTTGCATTGTAAACTCGAATCCTGATACGCGGCATATTGACATATAATGTCTTCTATCTCAGCGATATCATCTTCTATATTTTTCTCGAGATAAAATCTTATTACCCAGACATCAACCTCACAAGATAACACCACCATTCTAAAGTTTGGAGTAACTGCCCCTAGCATCGCTTGAACAAGCATTAACACTTGAAAATTCCAAGCTTTCAATTTGGCTACCGCATTCATTTCTCGAGAAAAATGGGACAGATTTATTTAACTTTCCGAGCCCTTTGTTACTTAAACCAACCCATCCCCTTTTCCCTAAATACCTACCAGGACAAAAATGGCAATAAATTTCATTTTTAAGTGGGAAGGCGGGCTAACCTTTGCCATCACAGAGAAGAACCTCAAGCGCGGACTTAGCCTTATCCACCACTAACTGCCACTCTTTCTTCTCCAAGTAATCCTTATCAGAAAGATCAACGCCATACTTATCAAAAACCACATCAATGGCACTCACAAGGGCTGCCATAGAACTGGCTTCTTCCGTATTTCTCAGAACCACACCTATCCAAGCATAGGGATCCTTAGCGAGCCCGGTATCATCATATAAGAAATGCACAGTGTAATCGAGTTTGTCATACCCAGACTCTGGCAAGGAGTGTTCAACCCAGGCCCGATACTGATAATTAGCGTCTGACAACCCACCCATATAAGACAGAAGCTCCTCCCTCATTGTCGGTAGCTCCAGCTCGGAAAGTTCAGTACGTTTCATTTTTACACTCTCCCAAGGACATAAGAAAAAAGGTGCCAAATTTACTTGTGATATCGACCACGTAAAATCAAATAAATTACCCACATTTTCCGCCCAGGGGAGAAAAAGCGGACGGATTTATTTGATTTTCCGAGTTCTTTGTTACTTAAAAAAATCTGTCCCCTTTTCGCCCCAGAGCCTTTTAACCTACACGTTGAAACCAGAGCTACCACCCTCAAGCAGTGCCGGGCTTCCCGTCGTCATAGATGTCGGCAAGACCGCGTACCTTAGTCAAGTTGCCGGTTTGAATCACGATGGTTTTGGCGAACATATCGCCGAGGCGGGTTCTGGACTCAAGGAAAATCCACACCCAGTCGATGATCACCAGCACCCCGGCATTGCGGGTGAGCGACTGAGAAATGGAGCAGCCCTTGCGGGTTTTACGGTCGACGACCGCGATGCTCAGCAAGCGCTTGCCCAGGCTCTGGCCATTGGGCAGCGCGTCTGCGAGCAAGAGGTAGGCAAAACCTGCGAAAAACGCCGCAAGGAACCCGCCCTTGGCCGTCACGGCGGGGACGGACGCCGACAGCACCTCGGCGCCGAACTTGACGATGAAAAAGATCAGCACCGCGATGCCAGAGTCGATGATTCGGGCCAGCAGGCGACGGCCGATGCTAGCCAAAATGGTCGGCCGTTTAGCGGGGGTAATTGCGTCCATACGGTGTCACTCCGGCTTATGTAAACAGCAACAACGGCCAAGCTCAACGCCCGGCCGCCTCAATCGCTTTTTTACTCACTTGCTTTCTTTTGCAATGGTACCCAACGACGCGTCCTTGACCAGATAACGGCCTTCCACATCGCTCAGCACTTTGAGGCTGTTGCGCGCCACGGCGAAGCCCATTTCGACTTCCTGCTTGAGGTAAACCACCTCACCGGCCTTGACGTTGATCGGCATGTCAGCCCAGTTTTCAGCTTTGGAACTGATCACGTGCTGGCCCGGCGACACGAAGAAATAAATGTACTGGTTACCACGGTTGTAACCCATCTCCGAGTCGGCTTCCTTGTCATCCAGGAACACGTTGAACCGCACCATCATCCCCACGTTGCTTGGGCGCACGACATACACCAGGCCTTTATCGGCGACGGCGGCCTTGGGCAACGAGTAGTTCGCCACGTCAGCCTGCATCTTCTCCACCGACGGCGTCGAGGAGCAGCCAAACAGCGTGGCCAGGGACAATACAACAGCAGCTTTGCAGAACAGCTTGATCATGTACTTCTTCCTTGTGGTGTGACGGTAGAGCGGGTTGAGAGCGCCGGCGATTGGCCGGCGCGGGTTCTTTGATGCGTTTAATCATCGCCAGGGTATCGGCCATGGGGATGAAGACGTGAAGCGTTGTGCGTGGGCCAGCGTAAAAAAAGGGGATTTATTTAATTTTCCGAGCCCTTTGTTTGTCCCTCATAACCGTTACCAGACAAAGTAATGTGCCGGCTTTTGCCCACCGGGCCTCCTTACCTGTTATCCGATTAAACCGATTGCATGAAGGGGGCTCCCAAAGAGCCACCTTCATGCTGTTGCTCCTTAAAACGCGTACTGCGCCTTAACCATCACACCATCGGCATCAAACCCGCTACGCGCCTGACGTGTGTAGCTGGCACCCACCGTCAGCGCCGACACCTGATAATTCAGGCCCAGGCTGGCTTCGTAACTGTCACGCGCCACCGAGGCACCGGTGACGGTAAACGCCGAGCCGCCCATCACAAAGCTCGAGGTCTGCGCCACGCGATCACCCATGAGGTCGTGATAGGCCATCAAGGTCGCTTCCGGTTGCAGGCTTCCCATGGACAGCGGGAAGTTGCCGGCCAGACGTAAACCTGCGCCCAACTCGCCCACTTCATAACGTTGCGAACCGGTGCTCAGCGCTGCCGCAGAACCCTTCTCGTTGAAGCCGTCCATGTGCACGCTGGAATAACGTGCCGCCACTCGCGGTTCAACCAGTACCGCCTCCGACAACTTGAAGGTGTAGCCGCCCAGCACGCTGGCCGACAACACATCGCTGCCATAACTGCCCTTGGCCGTGGTACCGGCCACATGACGCTTGCTGTCGTTGTCGTTATGGCCGTAGCCCAAGCTGCCATCGACAAACCAGTTCTGCAGCGACCAGTTGGCATACAGCGATAGCGCGTTGCCCTGCACTTCGGTCTTGTTGCCCAGGTCCGAATGGATATTGGAATTGATGTAGCTGTACGCCACGCCCAGCGTAGTGCTGTCGTTCAACCGACCATCCACACCCACTGCCATACCACTGCTGTTGGCCGAATAACCGTTATTACCACCACGACCGTCCTGGTCCATGTTGCTGCTCAAGCCTTGCAACCACACACCAACGGCTTCGCGGTTATCCCGTTGGCCGGTGAGGCGATTAAGGATCGCGCCATTGATCACTGTCTGGCCCGACAACGCCACATCCAATGCACCACGGTTTACATCTGGCTTGAGCTGCTCACCGATCTGCGCCAGTTGCTGCGCCGTGCCCGCACTGGCCAAGGACTGGAACACCGGATCGTTCGCGCCCAACTGCCCAAGCACGTCATTTTTCACTTCGTTGACTGCGGTGACGACCTGCTCAGTGGCGCCGACGTTGAGAAGCGCTTCTTGTACCTGTTGATTGCTCTTCAAGCCAACCACAGCCTTGACTGTCTGCGCATCTGTCGAATAGCTGAGCACATCCAGCAACGACGAGGTGCTGCTAACCGTCAGGCCATTGTTCTGCACGCTGCTGGCTTGCAACAGGGTGTATTCGGTGCCACTCGGCACGGCGGTGAAATCACCTGGATTGGCACTCAAAGTCACCTTTGAAGCCTGGGCGAAATTCGCTGCACCAGTGACCGTCAGGTACGGCGTGGTTGGCACGACGCTGTTGGCCAGGCGCATATCAATGCCTGCGCCACTGGCGACATTTAGGTCACCGGTGAGGATGGTGCCGGGGGCAGACAGGTTCAAGGAGCCGGCGTTGATGGTTACCGGCGCGATGATACGGTTGCCGGTAAAGTCCGCCTGGCCGGCGATGTTCACGGCATTCACGTTGAGTACGTCACCGACGATTTTGCCGCCGGACCAGTTCAGAGTGGCCAAATGAGCCGCATCGATGGCAGTGCCGGAGTTACTGCGGATTTCGCCGGCTTGCTGATTGATTTCGAAGGGCGACGTTTGCTCGACAGCATCAACAAAAATGGCCGTGCCGTCGGCGCTGATGGTGCCGCGGTTGACGATGCCACGGGAGCCGGTTGCGCTGTTCTGGGCGAAGGCTGCGCCCTGGAAGTCGAAGGCTTTGGCGTTTTCGCCTTTGGCTTCAATCGTGCCGGTGTTGAGGATGTAGTCGACGGTGCCGTCAAAAAATGCGATGCCTTTGGCGTCGGAGCCATTGGCAGAGATCAGACCGCTGTTTTCGATTCTCAATGGGGTTGTACTGGTCTCCACCTCAAAAGCCCAAGCGTCTTTACCTGTCACCGACAACGTCCCGGAGTTGAGGATCTTGCCACCGATGCTGGTCTGCAACGTGCCGCGCCGGTCCAGCGCCATACCCAGGGAGTCATCACCCACCATTGCTATCACGCCGGTGTTGGAGACATCACCCGCCACTGTGGTGCCATGCAGATAAATGCCATCGCCGCCGCTCAGGGAGCCAGATGTTGGGGCTGTGGATTGGATCGTACCGGAGTTGATGACACTTCCACCGATGGTGGTACCGCCTATTTCAAGACCTTCATAGCCGCCGTTGTTCATGATGATTTTGCCGGCCTGGATCACGTCACCAGTGATGGTGCTTGTGCCGGGATTGGTTGCCAGCGACACGTCCGGGTCCACGGCAAACGCACGAATGGAACGCCCCTGAGAATCCAGCACAATATCCGCACGATTGATCAACGAACCCTGGATCCTGGTGTCGGCGACACTCACCCCTCTCCAATTGCTCGTGCCTTGGCTGGCGGTCAAGTTCGTGGGCTCAGACAATGTTCCGGTAAGGGTCAGTGACTCATTGAGCGTCTCGCCGAACCACGTGGTCTTGCCTTGACCGATATCCACCTCAACGGCCAGCGCCTGGCTACTGATGAGCCCGGCCATCATGGCCAACGCGCTTTTATTAAACGACTTTTGCTTCATGTGAAACTCCATGTATGACAGACAACACCACCCATTACCCGGGCGGCTACAGGTTCAAAAAATGGAACAACCTATTTGAGCGCTAACGCCTGCTACTGACCGGCACCTGAATGACACCGATCAGCGTCCCGCTCATTACAACGGGAAAAAAGCGGGAAAAAAGGGGACAGTTTTATTTAATTCTCCGAGTTCTTTGTTACTTAAATAAATCTGTCCCCTTTTCCTACTGTGGCGGCCTCGCCATTTTGAGCAGTGCTCCCTACAGTACTTGCAGAAGCTTTTGGACCTACTTTTTAGGTACGCCAGGCTGTAGCGCCTAAACCGGAGCGTTGTAAGAAACATCTCCCGAGTCGCGCCAAACTCCATTCGCAAAGCTCACTGGCCGCTGTGGATAACAAACCAACAGCCCTTCGACGAACTGACAAAAGGATAAGTCAAGTCGCGTTACCCAACGCATATTGTCTATTTCCAACAAACGCCAGTTGTCTCCGCTGTCGAAACCGAAAGCAGTCCCGGCGCTATCCCAGCCGAACAGCCACACCTCGCCCTTCGCGCCCGCTTCATAAGGCCCATCTTTATAAATTCCATCATCACCGAAGTAGTCAGCCGCAGCAGAAAGCAGCATTGAAAAAGGGGACAGATTTATTTAGTCCGAGCTCTTTGTTACTTAAATAAATCTGTCCCCTTTTTCCGTTGCTTTTGCACCATCAAGTTTTAACTAAAACGAACTCCAATAACGTATCAGGGTCTGAAATCGTACTTAGGAAGTACTTGGCCGATTTTCTAGACTCAGCTGGGAATAGCTCTCCGGCAGTCATAGCCAGGGCAGAAAAATCCGCAATACAATCCATGTCAGGCACTCTTTTACCTCCAACGACTTTGAACCCCTCGATTCCGAGTACGGCTGCATCGTGCTCATCGCAAAAAACTAGTAACTTATGCCCATCAATTAAGTTAAATAAAGGCGTTTCACCCCAAAGCCTAGTGGGCTCCGGCCCCGCACCCAGAAATATGAATTCATTCATTACATTTAGTCCCATGGCGCGACCCAATTTTTATCATTCTTATCCGATACCTGCACGATCGTACCAGTCCGGTCATTCCGCACAACGTAAGAACCATCTTTGGCTACATAACCAGTTGCGGGATCATTGAGTCTAGTACCAGAAGCCGGATCGAACCTAGTATCTTTAGTCACAACAGTCTTGCTTGGGTTTGCGATAACACCTTCAAGAGAATCGGTTGTCCAACCTCGCTTCCCCATTTGCTGAGCAATTTTTGGCTCCACGATTGAAGATATTCCTTTTGCACCAGACGGCATAACCCCTTTACCGTCTGCCGACGTTTTATCCTGCCCCGCCTGCGCTCCCGACGTCCCTCCCTTATTCTTCCCAATCATCGACGCGATAGACGTTTTATCACGCCCTATCGACGCACCTGTAGAGGTAAGCACCTCTTTCCCAATTAAAGCTGCTTTCTCCCATGTAGGTAGGGAGTTGTACAACAGCCCCATGTCGTACTGGTTCTCTTCGGTGACAAACTGGCTCAGGCGTGAAGCGTCTGCTTCTGAAAGGCCGAAGAACCAGCGCATGCTACTGACACTATCAGCCGTCTGTATCCCACCCTCATACTCAGACTGGTAACCCACGCTGCAAAGCCCGCCCGTGCCCGCACAGCCTGCCAGCATCTCTGCGCGCTTCTCAGCGCTCAACTCTTTGTATTTCTCCCAAATGGCTTCTGTTGGCTGTCCATTTTTACTGGCTTTTGCGAGTTCAGTCTGTAAATCCACGACATCTTTCGCGCTCAATTGGTTGTTTTCAACCGCATTCTTCCCAGCCTGAGCCGCCGCCACCGCACTCAGCGCATCCTTGCCCACAGCAGAACCCGCAATCCCTGCCACTAACGTCGACAATGCAGAGATCGTTTGTTTCTGCTCCGATGTCAGCTCGTCATTACTGACGTTTCCGTACAGCTCACTACGAATCAACCTCGCCGTGGCTTCCGCTGCTAACGCACCACCGGCCCCCACCAGCGCCGAATTACCACCAGCCCTGGCCAATACCGCGCCCAACACCGCATGAGCCATCAGGTTGGCGGCGTCATCACCTGCCGTCAGGTCTTTTACTTGTTGCGCGAGGTAGGGCGCGGATGCCCCCGCAATGGCCGCTCCCACATTGCCACCGGCGATCCCCTGCACGATGGCGGTCACGGTCTGCGTCGTGCGTTGGAAACTGCTGCCAACGCCGTAATCCCGTTCAGCCTGTTGCCTCACCTGTGCGGTGGTCGGGTCACTGATCCCACTGTCCAGCAACTTCTGCCGAGCAGCTTTACCCGCGTCGCTGTTGGGATCTTCAGACTCGTCGATCTTCGCCTTGCCAATGGTGCTTCCGATCGTTATGGCCAGTTGCGCAGAGCTGTTGATCAGGTCCATGCGTTCGCGCATAGCCTTTTCATCTGGCTTGTCGAGGTGCTTGTTGGCGTTTTGCGTATCGCGATTGAGGCCGACCAGATCGTTGGCGCCCTCAGGGTTACGCACAACAATCGTGCCCTCGCTGACCGCCGCCCGGGTTTTGCTGCTGTCGGACTCACTGAGTACTGCGCCCATAGGCGGGCCCATTGTGATACCGCTGGACCCTCCGGAAATGCCTGCGCTTGCCGAAGTGCTGTTGATCTTGCTGGTGTTCTTGATGTCACTGGTAAGCAAGCGATCGGTAATCAACAGGTTCTTGTCAGCACTGGCTTCGCTCGCAATGACGGCGCCCTGTAGCGTGGTGTTTTTACCCACATCCAGTGTGTAGCCATCCTTGCCCGCATACAGCCCCGTCTGATCGGTGACCGCCTTGTAGTCACTGTTCATGTTGCCGGCAGACATGTTCGCGGACGCCGTCACCGTCGTACCGTAGCAGAATGGTGGCACGCAGATACTTGCGCCAACACCGGCGCTGCTTTGCTTGCTCTTCTGGGTGTCGGTGTCATGGCGCGAAGCGATGTTGAGGTTACCGCCGATATCCGCCTTGATGCTGTCAGCACGTACCTGGGCACCCGCCAGTGTGGTGTCTTGGCCACTGCTCAGAACCAGCGCACCAGTGTCCAGTTTGGTGTTGACCTGAGTAACAGAACTGCCGGAACCCATGCCTTTGGCAATTTGTGCACCGAGGTCCAGAGTGAAGCCGTTTTGCTCGCCGATATTGAAGCTGGCACCGATGCTGGTTTTATTGTTGTTACTGTCGTTTTTCCGCTCGGTAGTGTTCTGTGCGCTTTCCAGAATGATGTCGTTTTTGGCGATGAGCGTGGTATTGGCTGCCTTCAGCTCACTGCCAATGACATGGATATCACCTTGGGTTTCTGCGGCCTTGCCGGTGGCCACAATCGATAGCCCTTGACCGGCGTTGAGCGTGCTTTGCTTCGCCGTTTCACTGCGGTACTCAGTGGTATTTTTACTGCTGGTATTGGCCAGTTCGGTGCCAATTTTGATCAGTGAGCCGTTGCTGGCCGTGCCTCCTTTTTTATCCGCGAAACCAGAACCCTGACCATTGGCATCCGCCATCTGGCCGCCCAGGTTATAGGTGTTCAAGGCAACCTGAGCCAGCTTCACCGCTTTGAGCCGAGGATCATCGGCATTTTTAGCGGCCTCAACCCCGTCGCGGATGCTCCTGGCGGTATCGACAACGGTTCCGCCGATAACGCGCCCAACTGCAAGGCTCTTGGACTTGTCGACCGTGCTTTGGCTGGCATTCTCCATACCCGCAGCAATGGTCACATTGGAGCCTTTGAGATCCATGTCCTTGGTACTGACCAAGTCACTGGCCACCACCTTCAGCTCACGCCCCGCCTCCAGCTTTACGTTGCCAGCACTGGAACCGACTGTGCTGCCGGTAAGCGTAGTTTCTGTCGCAGTGCCGTTATGTTTCTGGCTATTGATGAACAGATGCTGGTTGCCGGTGATGTCATCCAGGCCCAGCTTATTGCCGGTTAGCACACCCGTCAGGTCGCGGTTCTTTTCCTTATGCATGTCAGTGCGCGAGAAGGTGTTCTGCGCCGCGTCGATGGCCAGGTCACGTCCGGCCTGTACCGTAAGGTCGCCGGTGCTGACCAGTGACGAACCCGTCACTTTCACGTCTTGCCCGCCCGCAACAGTGACGGTATCGCCGGAGACCATACTCCCCACCGCAGTGGTACGTTTCTCGTCGACCTGGTCCTCAACCTTGCTCGACTTGAACCCACCCCAACTGCTTTTGCTTTCCTTGCGCTCATGGCTAACGCTGTCGGAATCGGTCACGGCCAGAATCTGTACATCCTTGCCGGCCACCAATTTCGCAGCACCTTTCTCGGCAGTCACGGCACTGCCGGCCAACAGCAGGTTTTCACCGGCTACCAACGTGCTGTTACCACCTGAGTTGACCAAGCTGCCAACGTTCGTGACGGTATCGGTCTCATCGAGGCGGAACTTCTTGCCCGACGATGTCTTGCTGGTCTTGCTAAAGAAGCTGTAGTCCTGGTCTTCAGCGGATTTGAGTTCCAGATTTTTACCCGCGTACAAATACGCCTCATCCCCCGCCGTCACCCGGCTGGCAATCAACGCCAAATCATTCCCGGCACTCAACGCCACATCACCACCGGCCTTCACCGTGGTGGACACTTGCTGGGCGTGGTCTTCCTGGATCTTGACCTTCTTGGTGTTATACGAGTAATGCTGTTCATCCACGCCTGAAGCCAAGGTCAGGTCGCCCGTGGCGGCCATGGCAACGTCACGCTTGGCGTCGATCCGGCTGGCAATGGCGCTGATATCACGCCCAGCCTGCACACGGAAGTCACGGCCGGCCTCGATCACGGTGCCGTGTTGGGTGACGCTGCCGGTGCTAGCCTCTGTGGTGCCACGGCCAGTGCGTTTTTCGGCTGCGATGAGGTTCACATCGCGCCCCGCCGCTATCGTCATGTCGGCGCCGCTGCTCATCACGCCGCCAACGCTGTTAACGTCGCGACCGGCGCGTACGCTCAGGTTGTTGGCCGCTTCGATACGGGCAGCGTTGTCCACAAAGTCCTGCCGCACCTCTCGGATGTACGCCCCGCCGCTGCTCTCGTGAGTGGTAACCGTGCGCTCGTTGATCACGTCGCCGTTAACCGCCGTGAGACTCACGTCGCGCCCAGAAATGATCCCGCCCGCCTTGTTGATCAGGTTATTGCCCGCCAACAGATCGAGACGATTACCGGCCTCGATCAGGCCGCTATTGACCAGGTTGCCGCCGGCGCTGGCCGACAGATTGTTGGTGGCGCGCAGGGTGCCGACGTTGTTGAGGTTTTCACCGGCAATCAGGTTGACGTCGTTACCGGCGATCAGTGCACCGTTGGGGCCAAGACGGTTATTGGCTTGGGCCAGATACAAAACCGGTACCAGCACTTGTTGACCGGCTACGGAGGCGCTTTCCATCCACACGATGTCGTGGGTCAGCGCCGCGACCTGTTCGGAAGTGAGGCTTACGCCTACGGCCAGGTTCAGTTGTTGCTTGCTGGCGATGGCGTTGTCCATCAGGTATTTGTACAAACCGGCATCGCTGGTCTGGTTGTCGATGAAGCGCTGTCCGGTGCGGGCGATCACGGCTTGCTGGATCAGTCGTTGTTCGTAGAGACCATCACCCAGGCGTTTCCAGCTGTTATCCGGGTTGTAACCAAGCTTCGACAGCAGGTAGTCCGAGCCCATGAATTGCTTGAGGTCGGTCAGAGCCGGGTTGGTTTCGATCAAATACTTTTGAGGATTGGACACGTAACTGCTGTCAGGCAGCCCTTGCACACGGTTGACGGTCAACGCGCCTGCCGATGTCGCTTGCCCCTCTACGGGCGTTGCCGAGCTGACACCGCCGACGTCTGACCGGCCGGGCAACGTGGCGCCCGTGGCAGGATCTACGACCGGGGCCACGTTCAGGGCCGTGGCGCTACCGGATACATTGGCCGCCAGGTCAGCGGTGTGCACGGGAGCTTGCGTGGTCACTGCGGTTTGAGCTGCATTGCCCACCTGCACGGCCCTGCCGCCACTGGCAGGCACCGCTTGTTCACGTTGGGCAGTGTCGATAACCGCGCTGCCCATGGTCCAGCTTTGCGGGCCTTGTTGGGTCGGTGTTGCAGCACCTTGGCCGCTCAGGCGAAACAAACCATTCTGCCCTGTCGGCAGGCTAAAGCCGGGAAGCGTTATCGGGTTGACTTGTTGCTGGGCGACATCTGGAGGGAGTTGCGCATTGATGGAAATCGCCGTCGAGTAGCCGCTGCCTGCGCCCGTGTCGATCTTGGTTTTACCCGCCGAAACATAGGCATAGTAGGGACGAACTACGCTGTTGTTAATGTTCTGGACAGCGTTGAGTGTGACTGCGCCCCCTGCCTGAATAATCGCGTCCAAAGACTCGATGTTGGTGACGGTTGAACTCTTGGGCAGAGGGACCGCCGGTGGCCCGGTCAAGGCCAGAAAGTTGCTCAGGTCCGCCTCGACCGTGGCAGAAGGAGTCGGGCTGTTTCGCTGATTGAAGATAGCGGCCAGTTGCGCGGCTCTGCCTGTCTGGTCGACGTAACTCACGTATTGCTGGCTGGATTTGATCTCTTGCGCTTGCAGCCCTTTGTTGTTGATCGTCGTGGCATTCGCCGTCAGGTTTCCGGCAGCGCTAATGCTGCTGCTTGTGTTGTTCAGTTCTCGGGCATTGATCACCAGATCCGCACCGCTATTGATCGTGGCCGCTGCGGACCGCAGCGTGATCAGCAAGCGGTCGGTTTCTGATACCTCCCAAAGGCCGTTGAAGCGCCCACCGCCCCGATTGTCGCAGCCCCATATGGGTATCAGTGCGCACGATAGCCGAGTGATGGTCGTGGCACTTTTCTCATGTTCGGTGTACTGCAACACGTCCATGGTGTTGTTGAGTGTGGCGGCGGCTAGGGTCAGGTTGCCCACGCTTTCGATCCCTGCGGAACGGTTGTCCAGCAGGTCTGCTTTGGTCCCGTCTTTGTCCCGGGCAATCAGTAAACTCCCCAAGCTGTAGACCTGGGCGTAGCTGTTGGTGAAGCTCGGGCTGAGCAGCTGCATGTCTGCGCCACTGAAGATCAGGCCGCGGTCGTTGAGCAACGTCCCGGCAGTCACTGTCAGGTTCTGGCCGGCGCCCAGGGTCCCGGTATTGTTCACGCTACCGGCGGTCAAGGTCAGGTCGGTCGCCGACGTCATGCGCCCGGCATTATTCAACTGGCCCGCCACAGACACCGCCGTATTGCCGCCTCCCGCGAGCGTGGCGGCGCTACTGAGGTTCATTTGCGCGGCACTCAGGCCCAGTGTTCCGAGGCTGCTGACGCGTCCACTGCCGCTATAGGTTCCGCCCAGCGTCAGCTTGAGGCCGCCATCACTGGCAATCAGCCCATCGTTACTCCAGTTACCACCATCACCAATCAAGCTATCGGAAGCCAGTAACTGCCCCCCTGCCGTTTGGTTGAGCGTCTTGACGTTAACCGTCAATCGCCCAGCCTGGATCACGCTGCTGTTGGTCCAGTTGTCGGCCGTCAGGGTCAGGCCGCCGCGGGTGATAACGGTGCCGCCCGCATTGGTCAGGTTGGCGGTACTGATATCAAACGTACCAGCCCCCACGTGCAAGACACTGCCGCCCACGTTCTGGAAGCTGCCGGCGTTCAACGTCAGATCGCTGTTGGCGGTTTCCAACGTGCCGTTGCGGTTATCAAACACCCCACCAATCTGAAACTCAGTCTTACCGCTAGCCCCCAGCGCCCGCAGTTGGCCTTTCTGGTTGTCCACGCTGCCCGCAACGACTTTCAGGGTGGTATCGCTTTCAATGATGCCTTTCTGGTTGTTCAGCGCACCGCTGAGGTTGAGGTCGATCTGCCTGCCTGCAACCTGGCCGCGTACATCGCCGCTGTTATCAAAGCTGCCGCCGGTGACCTTGACCGCTCCTTTGGCGTACAGGCCGCCGTCGCGGTTGTCGAAGGCGCCTGTGGTGACAACGGTGTCGCCGCTCTGTGCAGCAATTCGGCCGCCGTTGTTGTTGAGGCTGGCGCTGGTCAGGATCAGGCTTTGTGCCTGGATGATGCCGGCCTGGCGGTTGTTGTTCAGGTCGAAGTCGTTGCGCAGCCAGCCGCCCAGTGCTTTGGCTTGCAGGGCGCCTTTGAGGCTGGCCAGGGTGCCGCCACGGTTGTCGAGGGTCGCGGCGTTGATGTCCACATCACCGGCCTGGGCGATGACTTTGCCGCTTTGGTTGTCGAGGTCGCCGCTGATGTCGAGGTTCAGGGTGGTCTGGCTTTGGATCGAGCCCTTGGCGTTGTCGAGGCTCGCAGCCTTGAGCTTCAAGTCGGCGTTCTGGCTGTAGATCAGGCCGTCGCCGCTGTTTTGTACGGCGCCAGTGGTGGTGATTGCCAGTGCGCCGTTGGCGGCGACGGTGCCGCGATTGCGGTTGTCCAGGCTGCCCGCGAATAGCGTCAGCAGGCCTTGGCTGGCCAGTTGGCCGCCCTGGTTGTTGATTTCAGTGGCGCGTTTGAGCAGCAGCGCGCCAGCGCTGGCGAGCTTGCCATTGGTGTTGGTCAGGGCGCCGAGCAGGTCCAGGGTTACGGTGCCGTTGCCGATCAAGGTGCCGGCGCTGTTGTCGAGGCTGGTGCCGATCAGGCTGAGTGCCTGTTGCGCATTGACTGTGCCGCCCGCGTTGTTGAGCGTTTGCGCTTGCAGGTCGAGGGCCGCGCCGCTGTCAATCAATCCACCTTGGGCGTTGTTGAGCAGGCCGGTGACGGTCAGGGTTTGCCCGCCTGCACTGGAGAGGATGCCTTTGTCACTGTTGTCGAGGCTGGCGGCTTTGACGGTCAGGGCTTTTTGGCTGACCAGCGCACCGGCGCCGCTGTTGAGCAGGCTGTTGCTCAGGGTGGCGTCGACGTTGCCATAACGGCTGGAGACGGTGCCTTGGTTGCGGTTGTCCAGGTCCGCGCCGCTGATGCTGACACCCTGCCAGCCGGAGATCAGGCCGCTCTGGTTGACCAGCTTATTGCCGCTTAGGGTCAGCAGGTTGTTGCTGATCAGTTTGCCGGTGCTGTTATCCAGCGTGCGACCACTGAGGTTGAGGTTCTGGGCGGTGGAGATTTCGCCACCCTGGTTGCTCAGGTCACGCAGGTGCGTGATGGTCAGTTGGCCGTCGGTGGTGATCAGGCCCGCGCTGTTGTTCAGGTCGCCGGTGGCGCTGCCCAGGTCGATGGCAATGGACTTGCCCAGCACAGAGCCGCCCTGGTTGTTCAGGCCGGTGCTGTTGAGGGTCAGGGTATTGGCAGCGTTAATCTGCCCTTGGTTCTGGTTACTGAGCTGGCCGTCGACATTAAACGAAGTGTCGCCACGACTGGTCAGGGTGCCGCCGCTGTTGTCCAGGCTGGCGGCACGGCCGTCGATGGACTGGGCGGCGATCAGGCCTTTGACGTTGCTCAACGCCTGGTTGATGCGCAGGGTCAGCGCCTGGTTGCTGAGCAACTTGCCGTTGCTGTTATCCAGGCTGTCGGCGGCCAGAGTGAAGGCTTGGGCGCTGGAGAGTTCACCGCCCTGGTTGTTCACGCCTTTGAGGTTTTTCAGCATCAACAGCGGGCCGTTGATCAGACCGCCCTGGTTGTTCAACTGGCCGTGGTTCAGGTCCAGTGCGACCGAGGTGTTGCTGAAGAGTTTGCCGCCCTGCTGATCCAGGCCGGTGACCTTGGCGATCAGGGCCTTGTTGCTGGTCAAGCGACCGCCGTCCTGGTTGGTCAACTGGCCGGCGGTGATGTCGAGGGTGTCGCTGGTGCTGACGTTGCCGGCGTGGCTATTGTCGAACGCGCCGGTGGTGATCTTCAGCGCGGCAGTGCTGCTGAGGGTGCCTTTTTGCCTGTTATCCAGGCTGGCGCTGCTCAAGGTCAGGCCTGCATCAGTGACCAGTTCCCCGCCTTGGTTATCCACGGCCCCTGGGGTGGTGACGTTTAACGCCCCTGCACTGGATACGCTGCCTTGACGGTTGTTCAGGCTCGCCGCGTTAACAGTCAGCAGACCTTCACTGCTCAACTTGCCTTGGCTGTTGTTCAGCTCGCCACCGAGCTTAAGGGCAAGGTCTTTCTGGCTGATCAGGCCGCCGCCGCTGTTGTCCAGACTGTCGCCTGCCAGGTTCACACCGCTCTGGCCGCTGAGTTGGCCCTTGTTACGGTTCAGCACCTTGTCGACGTTTAGCTTCAAGTCAGTCGCGGCGAGCACCAGGCCACTGTCACTGTTATCCAAACGCTGGCCGGTTATCTGCACGGCGGCTTTGCTGGAGATCTCACCGCCACGGTTATCCACCGCGCCTACGTTGACGTCGGCACGTTGGTTGGCGCCTACGAAACCATTTTTCCGGTTGTCCAGCGTCTGACCTGTAAGGGCAAGCGCACCTTGGGCGATCAGGGCGCCGTTCTGGTTGGTGACCGCCGCGACGTTCACCGTGAGATCACCTTTGCTGGAAACCTGGCCGTCGGTGTTGTCCAGGCTGGCCGCCGTCAGTTGCGCGTTGCCGTCGCCAATCGCCGAGCCGTCCTGGTTCTTGAAAGCACCGTCAACCGTGAGACCTAACTCGCCACGGCTACTGAGCAGACCGCCGCTGTTATCCAGGCTGGCGCTATGCACCTGCAGCGCAGCTGCAGAAACCAGGCCCTTAATGTTGCTCAGAGCCTGTTCAACGCGCAGGGTCAGCGCTTGGTTGCTGATGAGTTTGCCGCTGCTGTTATCCAGGCTTTTGCTGGCCAGGGTGAACGCCTGGGCACTGGAGATTTCGCCGTTCTGGTTGTTGACCCCATTGAGGTTTTTCAGCATCAGTAACGGCGCGTTGATCAGGCCTTGCTGGTTGTTCAGTTGACCGTTGTTCAGGTCCAGGCTCAGTGAGGTCTTGCTGTAGAGCTGTCCGCCCTGCTGATCAAAACCCGTCACGCTGGCGACCAGATTTTTGTCACTGGCAATACGACTGTGCGTGCCGTTGCTGACCTGGCCGGCAGTCAGAGTGAGGGTGTCATTGCTGATCAGGCGACCGGCCTGGGTATTGTCAAAAGCACCGGTGGTAACGCCTACCGCACCCTTGGCACTGAGTGTGCCCCCGCTATTGCCCAGGCTGGCACTGTTAAGGATCAAGCCTTGGTCGGTGGTCACGGCGCCATTGTGGTTAGTCATCGCACCGGTAGCGGTTAGCGCAATGGCACCGGCACTCGATACCTTGCCCGCCGTATTGTTCAGCCCGGCCGTTGTGGCGGTGATGGAGCCTTGACTGGTGAGCAAGCCGCCGGTGTTATTCAGATCACCACTGTGGGTCAGGGTCAGGCCTTGTTGGCCGGACACCGTGCCGCCGCTGTTGTCCAGGCTCAGGCCTTGCAGCGTCACCTTGCCCTTGCCGAACAACAGGCCTTCGCTCTGATTGATGACCTGCGCCACCTTGAGCCCCAGGTCGGTACCGGCCAACAGCTTGCCGTTACCGCTGTTATTGAGGCGGGTACCCGCCAGGTTCACGTCTACGGCGCTGGAGATTTCCCCGGCCTGGTTGTTGATGTCATCGACGGTGAGGGTCAGCGCTTTTGTCGCGCCGATCAGACCGCCGTTGCGGTTATCGAGCGTGCTGCCGGTCAGGCGCAAATTACCTTCGGCGACCAATTCACCTTTTTGCTGATTGAAATGGGTGACGTTGGCCGTCAGATCAGACTTGCTGGAGATACGCCCGTCGGTGTTTTCCACGGTCGTCGCGTCGAGGCGCACCGGTCCCACGCCACTGAGCAAGCCGCCCTGATTACTCAGGGTCGTGCCCAGGTATTGGATCGCCGATTGCCCGCTGAGCAGGCCCTTGTCCTGGTTATTCAACTGGGTGACGTTGAGCTGCAGGTTCTTGTCGGCACTGACCTTGCCGCCACGGTTGTCCAGGCTTGCCGTGTTCAGGGTCAGCAAGTCTCTGCCGCTCAAGCTGCCGCCCCGGTTATCGAGGCTGCCCGCCTGCACATCCATCGTGCCTTTGGCGGTGAGCAGACCGTTGTTCTGGTTGTCCAGCAGGCCCGTGATACGCGCGGTGAGGCTGCCGTCACTGAGCACTTTGCCGGTGTTGCTGTTGTCCAGGCTCGCGGCGGTGATCGAGGCCGTCTGGCCGGTGCCGAGTACGCCTTGGCGGTTGTTCAGCGCGCCACGCACATCAACGCTCAACGAGGTATCGCCCGTGACCTTACCGCCGCTGTTATCCAGGCTGGCAACCTGCACTTGCGTGGCGTTCGTGCTGGAAACTTCGCCCTGGTTGTTGGCCAGGGCCCCGTCCAGGTTCAGCAACAGACCGGCGTCACTGGTAAGCGTACCCGTGCTGTTGTTCACACTGGCCGCACGGACATCAAGACCGTTGGCCGAGACCACGCCTTTGACGTTGGTCAGCGCCTGGTCCAGGCGCACGTTCAAGGCCTGATCGCTGAGCAGTTTGCCGCCCGTGTTATCCAGGCTCTTCGCCGTGAAGGTGAAACCCTGGGCGCTGGAGATTTCACCGCTCTGGTTGCCGACGTCGGCGAGGTTGTTCAGGGCCAGGGCCGGACCACGGATCAAGCCGCTCTGGTTGTTCAACTGACCCTTGTTCACGTCCAGGGTCAGCGACGTGACGCTGGTGAGTTGACCGGCGTTATTGTTCAGACTGGCAACGTTGGCGGTCAGTGCCTGGTTGCTGGCGATACGGCCAGCGGCGCTGTTATCCACGGCACCGGCCTTGAGGTTCAGCGTGCCTTGGCTGGTAAGTTGACCGCCCTGGTTATTGACCGCGCCGCTGGCGGTGAGGCTCAGGGCGTTGCCCGCAGTGACCAGCCCGGCAACGTTGTCCAGCGAAGCGATGTTCAGCGTGGCCGTGTCAAGGCTCGACACCTCGCCGCTGCGGTTATTCAATTGCCCGGCCGTCGCGCTCAATGGACCACTGCTGTTCACCAGCCCGCCCTGGGCGTTGAGCAATTGGCTGGCATTCAAGGTCAGGCTGCCCGTGCTCAGCACGCGGCCTTTGTTCTGGTTGTCCAGGGTGCCCGCGCTAATATTGGCGACCTGTTTGGCACTCAAGGTTCCGCCCTGGTTGTTCAGGGCTTGTGTCGCGTTGACGGTCAGGTTGCGACTGGCAACCAGACTGCTGGCGTTGTTGTTAACGGTTTGCGCGGTGAGGTTCAGATCACCTGTGGCGTTGCGGGTGTTATCCGCGTTGACCCCGGCCTCGATAATGCCGTTGTTGGTCAGTTGGCCGCCGCTGGTCAAGGTGATGCTGTCGCGGGCCGCGAGGGTTTTACGGCTGTTCAGGTCGCCTTGGGTCTGCACATCCAACGCCGTGCCGGCGTAGACCGGTCCCTGGGCGTCGAGGCTTGCGGCCTTGATGTTGACCGCGCCGCTGGCCGCCGCCTGCGCCATGCTCAACCGCCCATTGGCATCGAGCTGAATATCCCCACCACTGGCCGCCAACGTCCCGTCCAGCTTCACGCCCACACCGGCTTCGGTGCCCACCAGCTTGATCGCACCGGCGTACATCCCGCCTAACGCCGACGAGTCAATCGCCAGTTCCGGCTTGGCGCTGCCGTCATCGGCACGTGCGGTGGCATTCAGGGTCTGGGCGTTGACGTCGTTACGCCCGGCAATCACGGTCAAGTTGCGCGCATTGATCTGCGCGTTGATCTTCGCCGAGCGGGTGATGATTTCGAAGCGGTCGACGTTGCTGGCGTTCAGGCCCTGGCCGTCGATGGTCACGGCGCCGCCATCGACCTGGTAACGGTCCAGGCGACCGTTATCGAGGATGGGTTTGCCGGTGGTCAGGGTGACGTTGGGGGTGTTGATGAAGCCGCAACCGTTGCAACTGATGCCGTAGGGGTTGGCGACGATGACCTTGGCCGACTGCCCCGCCACTTCGGTGTAGCCACGCAACTGGCTGGGGCTGCCGCCGTTGACTTCGTTGAGGATGATATTGGCCGAGCGGCCCTGCAGATTGGGGTTGCCGAGGATGATCCCGCCCAACTGGGTCGACTGCGTGGTGGAGGTGGCGTTGTTGAGGATCAGCCCGTTGGCGCCGACGTTGTAGTCCTTGAACTGGTTGTGGGACAAGCCACTGCCATTGGGCGCGGCGATGTTCACCACCGGCACGCCATTGCCGGCCTGGCCGACGCTGGTGCCGGGGGCGCTGACCACAATGCCTTCGGCTTGGGCCAGCAATGGCTGCCAGAACAGCGCATTGGCCAGGATCAGGGCCAAGCCACGTTTGGGCAGGCCCAGGAACGCGTCACGGCTTTTCAGGGCAGCCGAAGGCTGGCGAACAAGGAAGGCAAACTGGCGAACATCCATTTCAAATTTTCGATGCAACGGGGCGTTGAATTACAGGAAAAAATCCATGCGGAAGTAGATCGGCGCTTCGCGTTCAAGCAGCGTGGCCGGTCGTTCCAGCGAGTGGGCAAAGGTCACACTGGTGCTGACGTATTGGCCACGGGCAAACAGCTCCAGCGAGTTGCTCGAGACCCGGCCGTGTAACTCGCCGTTGTAGCGCGCATTGCGAATCACGCCTTGGTCATAACCAACACTGGCGCCGTACTCACCGAACACCGGGCGCAGCCAACCCAGCGTCACCGGGCGACTCCAGCGCAGGTCGTTGCGCCAATAACTGCCACTGTCGCCACTCAGTTGCTGGTCCTTGTAGCCACGAATCGACGAGGAACCGCCGAGGCTCATGCGCTGCGGGCTGAACAGCACGTCTTCACTGCGCTGCCCGGTGGCCAGGCTGGTGAAACTGAAGGACTCGCCCCACAGCTTGAACGGTTGCAGGTAGCTGACGGTGGCGGTGTATTTGCGGTAGCGCGCATCCGGCACGCCTGGGCCGGGGTTGTGATTGCCCTGGGCGTCGAACGCGCCGGTGCCGTTTTGCATGCCGACATCGAGGTTGACGAAGGCGCTGCCAATCCGGCGCCCGTGGTTGATGCCCACCTGCAACTCACTGAGGCGGTTGCTGCTCTCTTTGAGGTGGCTGTCGTTGATGTAGTTATTGGTGCGCAGATGGGCCAGGCCCACGTTGACCGAGGTTTTGCTCAGGGCGTCGCGATGGATCACCCGTTCGGCGCGCAATTGGTGGTTCTGGCTGTCGCCGGTTTGCTTGAAGTCAAAGCCGTCGCCCTGGGCCACCGAGCGGTAATCGCTCTGGTTGTAGCTGTAGCTGAAGTTCCACCAGCCCCACGGCACGTTGTAATAGAGCATGGCGTTTTTTGAGGTTTTCTGGTGGTCGCTGATCGCGTCGTGGCCGCCGCGCAGCACCAGTTGATCAGCCAGGCCGAGTGGGCTGTCCCATTCAAAGCCGGTGCCCCACTGCTGCTCGCCGGTGCTGCGCTGCCCATCGTTATTGCGCGACAGGCTGGCACGCCAGGGTTTTTGCGGGTTGTTTTTGACCAGCACCGTGCTGCCGCCCACTGCGGTGCCGGGAGCCAGTTCCATTTGCGCCTGGTTGGACGGCAACCGATTGAGCTGATCGATGGCCTGCTCGACTTCTCGCAGGTTGAGCAAGTCGCCGGTGTGGCCGGGAAACGCCATGGCCAACTCGCGCTCGGACAGCTTGCTGTTGTCGGCGCCTTTAACCCCTTCGAGCTTGCCTTCCACCACCAATACTTGCAGACGACCGCTGGACAGGTCTTGTTGCGGCAAGTAGGCGCGGCTGGTGACCAGGCCTTTGTCGATGTAAGAGTCGGTCACGCGCTTGAGCAATTCATTCAGCTGGGAAACCCCCAGGCACTGATTGACATAAGGCTTGACCAGGCGCTCGCGCTCATCGACAGACAGGTTGTCGGCGCCCTTGAGTTCAATGTGCTGGATGGGGAAGCAACGGGTATCGACGGGGGTGGCGGGCGCCGCCGGTTTCAGCTCTTTGCCGGGCAGGTCCTTGAGTTCTTCAAGACGCCGCTGTTGCTCTTCCAGCAGGCGGTTTTGCCGGTCGCGAATCAGGTCCTGGTCACCTGGATTGGTCGCGGCGAAGGCGCTGTTGTGAGCGCTGAGGCACAACACTGTCAGGCACAGTAATGGCCGAATCCATGGCGTGGACAAGTGCATATTCGATCCGTCGATAATTGAAGGCGGAACGCTATCATCGAACTTTGAATATGCCAACATTCCGGCAATTTATAAAATAGTCAGAATTATAGATATAACTTATTGATATATATAAGAATAAAATAAATTTGTGCATTTTTTGATATTTAATCTTTCCGACAAGCGGCAATAGACCTTGGCTTGACACTCTCAAAATAACGACTAATGAAATAGGAAATTTCCTAAATAATAGCGAAATTTTCTTAACGCCATAAATAGCCACAACGCTCATGCGCCGCTTCTAGTGCTCCAACGCATACCGCCGACAATGGTTGAGATACCCCTGCTCATGGCTGCCCACCAACTGCACCACGCTGGTCCATAACCACGACGGCGCATCCAATTGTTTGGAGCGGTTTTCCTGCAACACCGCCATCCACTCCTTGCGCGTATCGCGGTCCATCTGGCGGGCATGGGCGATGCCGACCACGCGGGCCAGGTAACCGGCGGCGTGCATGGCGTCGATCTCGCTCAGCTCATCGAGTTCCAGCTTCATGTCTTGAGGCAGCAGTTCACGGATGAAGAAACCGTGATCGAGAAAACGTGTGGCCAGCATGCGCTCGCCCAGGCCCGGTGACAGCTGGCGGGCGCCTTCCACCACACGCCGGCCATTGTCGCGTGGCATCTTCGCGCGTGCCGCCCGGGGCGCGGCGGCGCCGACGGCTTCCTTGATGTCGATCAGGCAATATTCCTGGTCGTCCTTGTCGCCCACGCCCAACAAGGCTGCATAACGCAGCAAGCCGAGGGAGCTGCAGCCTTTGACCCAATAGGCCGAATCAAGCAATTGGACCTTGGCGTCTTTGGGCCGGCCTTTGAGCGAGGTCACCAACTGGTGGATTTCATCCGAGGCGCAAACACTTTGCAGCGCGCTCTTTTCCGCCCGCGACAATGACCAGAAGTGCTTGCCCAGCGGAATAGTAGGCCGGGCATTTTCAATGCGTTCACGCGCCAGGTTTTTCCAGGTGCGTTCCACCGCGCTGCGCATGCCAGCCTTGACTTGGGACGGACGCGGTGGCGCTTCATCGGGCTTGTCTTTGAAGGCTTGTTCGTAGCCCACCATCATTTCTTCCAGCATGCGTGCGGTGGTCACGCCCGGCAGGTCCGAGCCGCGTGCGGCAGTGGCCAACGACAGCGCCAGGCGCACCAGGTCATGGGCCGGGTTGCCGATCACGGTTTGGTCGAGGTCGCGGATATGCATGTCGATACGGCCCTTGGTATCACCCGTGGGGCCGAGGTTGCCCGCGTGGCAATCGCCGCAGATCCAGATCGCCGGGCCATGGGGCAAGCGGCGGCCGGGCTGGCTGTGCAGCCACTCGTAAAACTGCACCGTGCTGCCGCGCACATAAGCATGGGCCGAGCGCGCCATCTTCAGGTTGCGCAGTTGGATGAGGTGGGGCATGCGGGCAGAGGGGCGCGGAATTTTCATGGAAGCACTCGGTACGGGGTACGGTAGAGGCTGGCCCGTCACGAATGTTTCATTTTGTTTCAAGAATAAAAACTTCAAGCCTGGGCGCTGTGCGCTTTCAACCAGCCTTTGAACGCGGCCATGGCCGAGGTTTCTGCCCGCGACTGCAAGCGCGTCAGCCAATAACTGCCGGTGCTGATGCCCACGCTGAAAGGCTGGCGAATCACATCACTCTCCAGTTGCCGTGAGAACATCATCGCCGGCGCCAAGGCCACGCCGATGCCCTGCTGCGCGGCCTCCATCATCGCCAGGGACGAGTCGAACACGATGCTGCGCGGCACCGGCGTGTCGGCCGGCAGCCCGGCGGCCTGGAACCACAGGTTCCATTCATCGGCGCGGTAAGAGCGCAATAAGGTGTGCTTGAGCACGTCGTCCGGCGTGTGCAATTGCTCGGCAATCTGCGGCACGCACAGCACGGTCAACGGCGCTTCAAGCAACTGGCAGGCGTCGGTGCCATGCCAGGCGCCAGCGCCGAAGCGGATCGCGTAGTCGAGGCCCTCGGCGGCGACGTCAACACGGTTGTTGTGGGTCGACAGGCGCAGGTCGATAAACGGGTAGCGGCTTTGAAAGTCCGGCAAGCGCGGCAGCAACCAGCCGACGGCGAAGGTGCCCACCGCCCCGACTGTGAGCACTTCACGGTAATGGCCACCTTCGAACTGGCCTAAGGTAAGGGCAATCCGGTCGAAAGAGTCGCGCACGACCGGCAGCAGTGTTTCGCCTTCGCGGGTCAGCATCAGGCCGCGTGGCAGGCGCTTGAACAAGGTGACGTTCAACTGCGCCTCCAGGCTTTTGACCTGATGACTGACTGCCGCCTGGGTCACGCACAGCTCGATGGCCGCTCGGGTGAAGCTCAAATGCCGGGCGGAAGCTTCGAATGCGCGCAACGCATTGAGCGGTAAATGGGAGCGCAGCATGCATGACCCTAAATTAACTAATGGCTGATGCGAGATATCATCGTTTGCCCGCCGAACAAAATCCACCTAGATTTGCCCCGCCTGCGCAGGCCTTGATCGTCAGCACATCTTTTACATGGAAGCGAACCCGCATGAATCACACCTTACAAAAAATTCTGTTCAGCGCCCTGTTAATAGGCTCCGGTAGCTGCATGGCCGCCACCGACCTGCGCACGGTAGTCGATGCCAGCGTTGCGCCGCTGATGCAGCAACAAGGGATTCCCGGCCTGTCGGTCGCGGTGGTTAACCAAGGCAAGGTTCAATACTTTAACTACGGTGTTGCATCAAGGGAAACCAAACAGGCCGTTAACCAAGACACCCTGTTTGAAATCGGATCGATCAGCAAAACCTTTACCGCCACCCTCGGCGGCTACGCGCAGGCCACCGGTAAGCTCGAGCTCTCGGATACCGCCAGCCAGCACCTGCCAGCCCTGGCCGGTGGCGTATTCGATCACATCAGCCTGCTGCAACTGGCGACCTACACACCGGGTGGCCTGCCGTTGCAGTTTCCCGACGCGGCCGACAACGCCGGTGCCATGCTCGGTTATTTCCAGCACTGGAAACCCGCGTATGCGCCGGGCGAACAGCGTTTGTATTCCAACCCCAGCATCGGCTTGTTCGGCTACCTCGCGGCGCAAAACCTGGGGCAGCCGTTTAACGTTGCCATGGAGAAAACCTTGCTGCCCAAGCTGGGCCTGACCAACACCCACGTCAGCGTGCCGGCGAGCAAAACCGCTCAATATGCGCAAGGCTATGACAAAAATCTGAAACCCATTCGCGTCAGCCCCGGCGCCCTGGACAGCGAAGCCTACGGTATCAAGACCAGCACCCAGGACCTCGCCCGCTATGTGATTGCCAACCTGCACCCCGAGACCCTGGAAAAACCGCTGCAACAAGCGATCGCCACCACTCACGCGGGTTACTACACCGTCAATGGCATGACCCAGGGTCTGGGCTGGGAACGCTACCCCTACCCGATCAAGCTGCAGGCCTTGCTGGAGGGCAACTCGACCGAAATGGCGATGCAGCCGCACAAGGTCAATTGGCTGACGCCGGCGCAGGCACAACCGGCCAACGTGCTGTACAACAAAACCGGCTCCACCGGCGGTTTTGGCGCGTATGTGGCTTACGTACCGAGCAAGGACATGGGTGTGGTGATTCTGGCTAACCGCAATTACCCGAATGCCGAACGGGTGAAGCTGGCTTATGCGATCTTGGGCGCGATGGACCACTAAGACCTGACAAAAACCAAAGGTGGGAGCTGGCTTGCCTGCGATGGCGGTATATCAGTCACCGAATTGGCTGACTGAACCACCGCTATCTCAGCATAGGTATCTACACAACTGCCGGTTAAAACAAAGCCTGCGGTACGCCGCTTGTTGTGGCGAGCAGGCTTGCCCTGCGTTGGGCTGCGCAGCAGCCCCCAGCAAGGGCACTGAAATTCTTTCTGAAAGAACTCAGCGCCTGGTTTTGGGGCTGCTGCGCAGCCCAACGCAGGGCAAGCCTGCTCGCCACAGGGGAACGGGGTGCCTTCGAACGTATGGCTATCGCAGGCAAGCCAGCTCCCACATTTTCAGACCGTGTTACATGCCCAGCCAGTGCGGCAGCGCCAGCGAGATAAACGGCAAGTACGTGACCATGATCAAAAACACCAGCAGGATCATCAGCCACGGTAACGCTGCGCGAATCGTCTGCCCGAGGGTCAACCCGGTCACCGCCGAGGTCACAAACAGGTTCAACCCTACTGGCGGGTGCACCAGGCCGATTTCCATGTTGACCACCATCACAATCCCCAGGTGAATCGGGTCAATCCCCAGCTTCATGGCAATAGGGAAGAAGATCGGCGCCAGGATCAGCACAATCGCGGACGGCTCCATAAAGCTGCCGGCCACCAGCAACACCACGTTGACCATGATCAAAAAGCCAATCGGCGTGAGGCCTTCGGAGATCACCCAGGCGGTGATTTCCTGCGGGATCTGTTCGGTGGTCAGTACATGGGCAAAGAGCATGGCGTTGGCGATGATAAACATCAGCATGATCGCCAGGCGCCCGGATTCCAGCAGCACCTTGGGGCAATCGCGCAGCTTCATGTCCTTGTACACAAACAGCGCGACAAACGCCGAATACACCGCCGCCACGGCCGCCGCTTCCGTCGGCGTGAACATGCCGCTGTAGATGCCGCCGAGGATGATCACCAGCAACAGCAAGCCCCAGAACGCGCGACGTGCGCAGGTCAGCCACTCGCGGAAGGTCGCACGGGGCTGCGCCGGCAGCTTCTTGATGCGCGCGACGATGTAGATCGCGACCATCAGCATCAGGCCCAGCAGCAATCCTGGAATCACACCGGCCATGAACAGCTTGCCCACCGAGGTTTCGGTGGCTGCCGAGTACACCACCATCACAATCGACGGCGGGATCAGGATGCCCAGGGTGCCGGCGTTGCAGATGATCCCGGCGCCGAACTCCTTCGGGTAACCCGAGCGCACCATCCCCGCCACGGCAATCGAGCCCACTGCCGCCACCGTCGCCGGCGATGACCCGGACAGCGCCGCAAACAGCATGCACGCCAGCACCGCCGCAATCGCCAGGCCGCCTCGGATATGCCCGACACAGGCGTTGGCGAAGTCGATCAGCCGTTGCGCCACACCGCCGGTGGTCATGAACGCACCGGACAGCAGGAAGAATGGAATCGCCAGGAAGGTGTAGGCGTCGGAGGTTTCAAACAGCTTGATGGCCAGCGAACTCACCGAGTCCTGGCTGAACATCAGGATCGACACCGCGCCGGACAGCCCCAGGGAAATCGCGATCGGCACCCCGAGGAACATGAACACGAACAACAGCAAAAACAGACAGAGCACGGCCATCAGTGACGCTCCTCATGGCTGCCAGCCAGCTTACTGGCCTCCCCGGCCTCGTCGGCCAGCCCCAACCCGACCTGACGGTGGGTAAAGATGCGGTAAAAAATTTCCAGGTAGCGGATAAACACCAGGGCAAAACCGATGGGCACGATGATCACGATATCGCCCACGTCCACGCCGTATTGGTCGAGGTCTTCGGCGCCGATCTGCGCGGTCATCACCGCACTCACCCACTTGTAGCTGGCGACCATGAACAGCCCGGCGTAGGCCAGGCAACACAGGCAGGCGAGCATGCCGAGCAGGCGTTGCACCGGGCGTTTGGTCAGCTTGACCAGCGCATCTACGCCAAGGTGGCCGGCGGTGCGCACGCCGTAGGAGATGCCGAAGAAAATCAGCCAGCCGAACATGGCCTTGGTCAGCGCCACGCTCCAGGTCATGTCCTGGGCCCAGGTCATGGTGTGGTCGCCCAAGGCACCGAAAAAGCTGCTGCTCCATGCCCACTTGTCAGACAGAGCAAAAAACAGGGTGTAGATGTTGTTGAGCATGACGTAGACGAATGTCACCAGGGTCATGGCGGCCAGCAGGAAGGCGATAAACCCTTCCTCCAGGTGCTCCCAGACGCGCCTTAGCGTTTGCATGGCAAAACCTCGCGAAGCGGGAATGATGTCGGGGTGGAAAGCGGAACAAACTGTGGAAGCGGACCTCTGTGGGAGCCGGGCTTGCCCGCGATGGGATCAACTCGGCGCTACAGATACACCGAGTTGCCTGCATCGCAGGCAAGCCAGCTCCCACATAAAGCCCTTTCCACAGTAGTTTTGGGTAGTCGCCCGATTACTGGTTGGAGGCGTCCGCCGCCTTGATCAGGTCGGCGCCGATCTCACCTTCGAACTTCTGCCACACCGGGCGCATGGCTTCGCGCCACAGTTGGCGTTGCTGCGGGGTCAGTTCGATGATTTCGCTGGTCTTGGCGTCGATGATCTTCTGCTTGGCCGACTGGTTCAGCGCTTCGGCCTGCTTGTTCACCTCGACGGTGACTTCGACCATGATCTGGTCCAGGGTGGTGCGCACATCCGGCGGCAGGCCGTTCCAGAACTTGGCGTTGGTGATCACCATGTAGTCGATCAGGCCATGGTTGGACTCGGTGAAGTACTTCTGCACTTCGTTGACCTTCTGGCTTTCATAATTGGACCAGGTGTTCTCGGTACCATTCACGGTGCCGGTCTGCAGGCCTTGATACACCTCGGCAAAGCTCATCTTGCGCGGGTTGGCGCGGATCGCCTTGAACTGTTCTTCAAGTACGCTGGAAGCCTGCACACGGAACTTCAGGCCACGGGCGTCCTTGGGTTCACGCAGTGCTTTGTTGGCCGAAAGCTGCTTGAGGCCATTGTGCCAATAGGCCAGGCCGAGGATGTTCTTGTCTTGCATCGAGGTCAGCAATGCCTTGCCCTGAGCAGCCTGGAAACGGTCGACGGCGGCCAGGTCGTTGAACAGGAACGGCAGGTCGTAGATCTGCACTTGCTTGGTGTACTGCTCGAACTTGGCCAGGGACGGCGCCAGCATCTGCACATCGCCCAACAACAACGCTTCCATCTCCTTGCCATCGCCGAACAGCGAGGAGTTGGGGTACACCTCGACCTTCACACGGCCCGGCAAGCGCTCTTCAGCGAGCTTTTTGAAGAGCAGCGCGCCCTGGCCTTTAGGGGTGTTTTCGGCAACCACGTGGGCGAACTTGATCACAATCGGGTCTGCCGCCTGGGCCAGGCCCGCGGCAAACAGAGTGGCGGCGCACAGCAGCGCCCGAGAAAGCTTGAGCATGGGGAATCACCTTCTTATTGTTGTGTTACAGGGCAAGGTGCCTGATGTGGTGCGTGTAGTGAATTTCGAATTTTAGATACCTGCGTTCGGCCAGGCCGAACGCCATACTTCAGAACAATGAAGATCCAGTGTGGGAGCTGGCTTGCCTGCGATGGCGGAGTGTCAGGCAGCAGATTCATGGGCGGGTCCACCGCTATCGCAGGCAAGCCAGTTCCCACATTTTGCTCCCGGTTGTTTCAGTCAGAATTGGCCGGCCAGGAGCCTTTGTGCGCGCAGCAACACCGGCGCATCCACCATCTGCCCATCCATCTGATAAGCCCCGGCGCCATGAGCCCCCGCCTCGACCACGCGCTTGGCCCAAGCCAGGTCTTCGGCACTGGGCGCCAGTGCGGCATGAATCACTGCCACCTGCTTGGGATGGATGCACAGCGCGCCGGCAAAGCCCATTTCATAGGCGTGCCGGATCGAACGGCGCAGGCCTTCGGGGTCGTCGATGGCCGGGTGCACGCCGTCCAGTGGCGCCACCAAACCAGCAGCGCGCGAGTGCACAATCAGCGCCAGGCGTGCCTGATCCAACGCAAACTGCGCAGCCGCGGAACCGCTGCTCAGGTTCAAGTCCAGCGCCAGGTCCAGCCCGCCAAACGACAGGCGCTCAACCTGCGGCGCGTGGGCAATCTCAGCCACGGCCAGCAAGCCCTTGGCGCTTTCGATAATCGGCCATATCACCTTGCCAGCTGCCGCCACCACGGCCACCTGGGCGGCGCTCTCTACCTTGGGCAGCAGCACACCCGTCACATTGGCATGGGCTTTACAGAACGCCACATCCTCAAAATGCTCGGCATGCTCCGGCGCGTTGATGCGCACCCACACCTGAGCCTCTGGATGCGCTTGCAAGAACACCCCGAGGTTATCCCGCGCCTGGCGCTTGAGGGGTTCTTCAACCGCGTCTTCAAAATCCACAATAACCGCGTCGGCGCCACTGGCCAGCGCTTTGGAAAACCGCTCCGGGCGGCTGCCGGGTACAAACAAGGCCGAACGAACTATAGGCTTTGGCATCACTTGAATTCCTTATTAGATAACGCCGCGTGCGCGCAGGCCGTCGATGGTTTGCGCCGAAAACCCAAGCTGATCGAGGATGCCCTGGCTGTGCTGGCCCAAGGCGGGAACGCCGTCCATGCGCGGGGTAAACGCAGCATTACGCGCCGGCGGCAACAACGACGGCAGCGGCCCGGCCGGGCTCTGGACTTCACGCCAGCTGTCTCGCGCCTTGAGCTGCGGGTGGTCCCACACGCCTTGCATGTCATTGACCCTGGCGCTGGCAATCTGCGCGTTTTCCAGGCGTTGGATCACGGCTTCAGCGTCCAACTGCGCGAAGCTGTCAACGATGATCTGGCGTAGCACGTCACGGTTGGCCGAGCGCTTGAAGTTGGCCGAGAAACGTTCATCGGTAGCCAGTTCAGGCGTGAGCAGTACTTTGTCGCAGAACGCCGCCCATTCGCGTTCGTTCTGCAAGCCGAGCATCACCGTGCCGCCGTCGCCGGTGGGAAACGGCCCATACGGGTAGATCGTCGAATGCGCCGCCCCGGCCCGTGGTGGCTGGGGCGCGCCGTCGAAGGCGTAATACATCGGGTAGCCCATCCACTCCACCAGGCTTTCGAGCATGCTCACATCGATGCGGCTGCCCTGCCCCGTCTTGCCGCGCAACAGCAGGGCCGAGAGGATGCCACTGTAGGCGTACATGCCGGCGGAAATATCGGCGATCGAGCAACCGGCCTTGGCCATCTGATCTTCACCTGGGCCACCGGTTACCGATAAAAAACCGCCCTCGCTTTGGATCAGCAGGTCATAAGCTTTCTTTTTCTCGTAAGGCCCGCCTTCGCCATAGCCGGAAATATCGCAGACGATGAGCCGTGGAAAGCGCTCATGCAGCGCTTCAAACGACAGGCCCATGCGCGCCGCCGCGCCGGGTGCAAGGTTCTGCACCAGCACGTCGGCATCGGCCAGCAGGCGTTGGAGGATGTCGCCGGCCTCGTCCTGCTTGAGGTCCAGGGTCAGGCTTTCCTTGGAGCGGTTGGTCCACACAAAGTGCGAGGCCAGGCCGCGCACGCGCTCGTCATAGCCACGGGCAAAGTCACCGGCGCCGGGGCGTTCGATCTTGATCACACGGGCGCCGAGGTCCGCCAATTGGCGGGTGCAAAATGGCGCAGCAATCGCGTGTTCCAGGCTGATCACGGTGATGCCGTCCAGCGGTCGTTGATTAGTCATGACGCTTCCTCAAAGCCAGTGGGCCATGGACGCTGCATCGCGCAGGTGCCAGACCTTTTCGATCAGTGCATTGGCCTGCGCGGGTGTGCGCGCGCCGCTGAATTGGGTAAGGCGCCGGAATTTATCCGCGAGCTCCACCCGACTCAGGGTGTTACCAGGGTCGCCCTTGGGTTCATCGATGGCGCCCTGCAGCGTGCGGCCATCGAGCGTGGTGACAGTGACGCGGCCCAGCCAGCGCTGCGGGTAGGCGCCGTCAACTTCCGCGTCGAGGGTCATGCTGACCTTGTCGCGGAAAGCCGAGACGGCGGGGTCGGTCAGCGCCCGTTCGTGGAACTCGGTGAGCCCGGCTTTACCGTGCACGGCGATCAGGCCGAGCACGGTGCCCATGGAGAATTTGGCCTGGTGCACAGTGGCAGGCGTGGTCACGCGGCCCAGCACGTCGATGGCACCTTGATGGACACGCGTTTCAACTGTGGCGATATCGGCAGCGCACAGCCCTTCGCGCTGCATCAGATCCAGCAGCGCATCGGCGGCCGGATGGGTGTGACGGCACGAGGCGTAGAACTTGAAGGAGGTTTCCAGCAGCGCCCAGCGGCTGCCAAGGTCGGCCGATAACTTGCGAGGCTCGGCATCACTGGACATGCCTGCTGCCAAGCCTTGATCGCCTTCCAGAATATTGCGTGCGCCGGTGAGCCCGTCCGCCGTCAAATACGCCGCGAGCAAGCCATCCGCCGCCGCCTTGGCGGTGTGCAGTTGCTTGGAGTCGGCGGCATCGCGCAAAAACTCCCACAATCCGGCGGCCTGGGTACCGGCGCTGCCGAGCAGGTTGATGAACTGTTCCTGGTTAAAGTCCAGCAGTTTGCCCACGGCAACCGCCGCCGCCAGGGTGCCGACGGTGGCTGTGGTGTGGAAGATGCGGTAGTGGGACCGGCCCATGAATTCGCCGATGCGAATTCCGGCTTCATAACCGGCCACCGAGGCCAGCAGCAATTCACGGCCGGATTTCCCGAGGTCCTGGGCGGCAGCCAGCGCGGCCGGAAACACCACGGTCGCGGGGTGCAGCACCGAGCTGTTGTGCAGGTCATCCTGCTCCACCAAGTGTGAGGATGCGGCGTTCACCAGCGCCGCAAAATACGCGCTGGTGGTGCTGCCATTGACGATCACCTGGGCGGGACCGCTGTGGGGTCCCATTTTTTGTGCATAGCGTTCAAACAACGGGATCGGGTGCGCGCCCTTGCTTGCCAGCGCCGAGGCCAACCAATCCAGATACAGATCTTCGGTGCGTGCCAGTACCTTTTCCGGCAATTGTTCGTAGTTCAGGTCCGCAAGGAACCGGCACAGCGTTTGGGTATGGCTCATGCTCAGGCCCTCAGAAACTGCGTGGCAGTTCGAGCAGGTGCTCGGCCACGTAGGACAGGATCAGGTTGGTGGAGATCGGCGCAACCTGGTACAGGCGTGTTTCGCGGAATTTGCGCTCTACGTCGTACTCACAGGCAAAGCCGAAACCGCCGTGGGTTTGCAGGCAGGCGTTGGCCGCTTCCCAGGACGCCTTGGCAGCCAGGTACTTGGCCATGTTGGCGCTGGCCCCGGCATTCTTGCCGCTGTCGTATTCTTCGCAGGCACGCCAGCGCATCAGGTCCGCCGCTTCGATTTCGATATGCGCCTCGGCAATCGGGAACTGCACACCCTGGTTCTGCCCGATCGGGCGGCCAAACACCACGCGGTCGCGGGCGTAGGCGCTGGCCTTTTCGATAAACCAGCGACCGTCGCCGATGCACTCGGCGGCGATCAGCATGCGTTCGGCGTTGAGGCCGTCGAGGATGTATTTAAAGCCTTTGCCCTCCTCGCCGATCAGGCTGTCGAGGGGTAGCTCCAGGTTGTCGAAAAACAGTTCGTTGGTTTCGTGGTTGACCATATTGGCGATGGGCTGCACGGTCAGGCCGTTGCCGATGGCTTCGCGCAGGTCGACCAGGAAGATCGACATGCCTTCAGACTTCTTCTTCACCTCGGCCAGCGGCGTGGTGCGCGCCAGCAGAATCATCAAGTCGGAATGCTGGATGCGCGAGATCCAGACTTTCTGGCCGTTGATCACATACTTGTCACCACGCTTGATCGCCGTGGTCTTGATTTTGGTGGTGTCGGTGCCGGTGGTGGGCTCGGTCACGCCCATCGATTGCAGGCGCAATTCGCCGCTGGCGAGCTTGGGCAGGTAGAAGCTTTTTTGCGCTTCGCTGCCGTGGCGCAGCAAGGTGAACATGTTGTACATCTGGCCGTGCACGGTGCCGGAGTTACCACCGCAACGGTTGACTTCTTCGAGGATCACCGAGGCTTCGGCCAGGCCCAGGCCAGAGCCGCCGTATTCTTCAGGGATCATCGCCGACAGCCAGCCGGCGTCGGTCAGGGCTTTGACAAAGGTTTCGGGGAAGCCTTTTTGTTCGTCGATCCTGCGCCAGTACGCCGCGTCGAACTCGGCGCACAAGGCGCGCACGCCTTCACGGATGGCATTGAGTTCTTCGTTGTCATTGGGGTTCATTAACGGCTCTCCGCCTGTTGTTCCTGGATTATTCGAAGTGGACCTGAGCGGTCTGCGCCAGGCCACCGGCGTCGCCCGCCCACAACTGCGCCACACCGGTTTCGGTCACGCGCCCACCGACCACAAATGGCTGCGGTGCAATCAGTGGGCGAACACCGCGATAGGCAAAACGGCGCAGGGTCGCGTCGGGATGGGCGCGGCAAAACGTGCGCAGGCTCAAGGTAGCGATCAGCGGGCCGTGCACCACCAGGCCTGAATAGCCTTCGGTGTCGGTGACATACGGGTAGTCGTAGTGGATGCGGTGGCCGTTGAAGGTCACGGCGCTGTAACGAAACAGCAGGGTTGGCGTGGGGCTGATCGATGCCTGCCATTCGCCTTCAGGCAAGGCGTCGCCACTGCCCTGTTTGGGCGGCGTCGGTTCGCGGTAAACGATGTCCTGTTCTTCTCGGATCGCCAGGCGACCGTCCTGGGAATAGTCATGACGCACGGTGACAAACAACAGCGAGCCGGTTCGCCCGGTCTTTTCTTCGACCTGGGTGATGGTCGACACGCGGGTCGCCGCCTCACCCGCGCGCAAGGCATGCACGAACTCGATGCGCCCACCGGCCCACATGCGATTGCGGTTATCAGCGGGCGGCAGGAACCCGCCACGGGCCGGGTGGCCATCGGTGCCCAAGGCCGATTCCGGCAGCGGGTCCTGGAAAAAACACCACTGCCACAGCGGCGGCAAATCGGCACCCTGTTCCGGCACAGCTTCGCCAAAAGTAGCAGCAATGCGTTTGAGCAGGTTAAGGCTCAGGTGGTCGTGGGCAGTCTCGCTTCGGCCGATCCAGTCAGTGGCGCTCATCGGGTGCAGGTCCTCGGGCAGTGAGTGTCTGCCCCGGATCATGCAAGCGCCTGCCCGTTCTGAGAATTTGCATTTCAATAAACCAGCGTTCGGTTATGCTGAACGCTAGCCATGAGTACCACTCCATCCCCTGTGGGAGCTGGCTTGTTGTGGCGAGGGAGCTTGCTCCCGTTGACTGCGCAGCAGTCTCCGGCTTTTTGGGGGCGCTTCGCACCCCAGCGCAAGCAAGCTTGCTCGCCACAACAAGCCAGCTCCCACACTTGGACCTCACCGTTGCCAAAATAGGGGTTTGCATGCATTTCGATCTCGCCGACCTGCGCCTGTTTATCCACATCGCCGAATCCCCCAGCCTCACCCAGGGCGCCAAGCGTGCGTTCCTCTCGCCGGCCGCTGCCAGTGCGCGGATCAAGGCGCTGGAAGGCCAGTTGGATACGCGCCTGCTGTACCGCGACAGCCGTGGCGTGGAGATCACCCCGGCGGGCGAACGGCTGCTGCACCATGCGCGCCTGATCATGCGCCAGGTGGACTACCTAAAAAGCGAGTTCACCCAATACGGCGTGGATTCGGCCGGGCATATCCGCATCTTCGCCAACACCACGGCGGTGACCGAGTTTCTGCCGGAGGTGCTGGCGGGTTTTCTGTCCCAGCGCCCGGGCGTGACCGTCGACCTGCAAGAGCGTTTATCCCGCGACATCGTACGTGGCGTGCTTGATGGCACCAGCGACATGGGCATCATTGCCGGGCCGGTTGAGGCAGCAGGTTTGCAGGTGTTGCATTTCAGCACCGATGAATTGGTGTTGATGGTGCCCGTGGGCCACCCATTGGCCGACCAGTCTTCGGTGACGCTGGAGCAAACCCTGGCCTACCAGCACATCGGCCTGCATGAAGGCAGCACGTTATTGAGTTTTTTGCGTGAACACGTCGATCGCCTGGGCAAGCAGTTGTCGCTGCGCATTCAGGTGTCGAGCTTCGAAGCGATCTGCCGAATGGTCGAGGCCGGCGTGGGCATTGGCATCATTCCCGAATCCGCCGCCGTGCGGCACAGCAGGACCATGCAGTTGGTGACGGTGAAGCTCGATGAGCCATGGGCGATTCGCGAACGCAGTATCCTGGTGCGCGAGCTTGAGGCATTGCCCGGCACCATTCGGGCGTTGATCGCCACCTTGATGCCGGACACACTCAGTGCAGGCTGATGTTGCGCTGGCTGGCGTTATCAATATTGATATGGCTCAGCCGGCCCTGCCCATCGAACAGCAACAGATCAGACCCGAGGCGGCGAAGCTGGGCCGGCGATTGCGGCCAGTGCAACGTGACGCAAAGCCGATCGCTGGCACGGTGGATCACGTGCCAGCAGGTGTCGTGCTGCTCAACCCGATAACTGATCAGCAACCAGTCCTCAAATAGAAACGGGCTGACGGACTCATCCCATTCTTCTTCCGGTAAGTTGCCAGGCAGCCGGTAGCGCTTTCGAACCCCGTGCTGCTTCAGTATCAGCGTGGGTGTTCCATAGTCGTGCTTGATCCGATACTGCGCCGATTCAGCGGTGGCACTGGGAACCTGGAAGTCCGTCGCGACGATGTCAAACGCGCTTTCGCGGCTGACCAAACGCCGCTCCGGCAGACGATAATGCCACAGCATCAGGCACCCGCCCGGCGCCGACAGCCACAGGTATTCATTGTGTTCATCCACCTTGATGGCACGCACCGACTCCGGTAGATCACTCACATGCCAGAGCGTTTCAAAGCCACGGTCAACATCCACCACGCGCAACTGCGGGCCTTTGCCGATGGTCCAGTTGCTGCCATCAAACGCGTGTGCAAAGACATCCATGGCCAGCATACCGAGGTCTTTGGCGACACGATTGACCAGGTCCAGTTTGCTCACGCGCCATACATTCCCCCGCCAGATCAGCACCAACGCAACCTGTCGGCTATGGGCAATCACGATTTTCTGCGCCGGTACAGCAAAGTGAAACAACATTGTGCCCGCCGCATCCACCACCATCACACCCGACTCGCCCAGCGCCACCAGGTAACGCTGGTCTTCCAGCGGCGCCGCGTCGAAAATCGGCCGGCTGCCAGCCGCCGGCGCAGCCCACTCGCGGGTGTCGCCCAAGTGCTCCAGTGAGACCACGGGCGTACGCTTCAGGGCTTGGCCCGGCAAGTCCGCCTGAAGCGCTTTATCGCGACTCATCTTGACCAGCGCTTGTAACTGGTTATGGGTCAGTTGGCCTTGATCGCTGAATTGATCGGCCAGAATCGCGTGCACAGTGGCACCTGCCAGCCAGGCCAAGGCGGTGGTGTGTGCCTTGTGTTGCAACAACGCCTGCGCCAGGGCGGCGCGTTCCCCGGCGCGCGCGGGGTCGTCACGCAATTGCTCGACCCACGGCCCGTAAGCGTGCAGCGTTTCGGGCAACAGGACCGCGCGTTTAACCAGCGCCTCAATGCCCAAGCGCCCGCCGGCAGCCTCGGCGTTGAGCAGCCATTGCGCGGCGCGTGGGCGCTCTGCGGGCAGGCTCCAAATAACATCGACGGCTTGCAACCACAGGCCTTTGGCGATCAACGACTCGGCCCATTCCAGGCGCAAGCGGTCGGCGGCTTCCGGCGACTTGGCCTGGAGCATCACCACGGCGTCAGCAAACGCATTGTCGCGCCGCGCCACCAGCACGGCGCGCTGCCACTGCTCGGCCAGGCACAGCAAGCGCACGATCACCGCAGGCGGCATGTCCCACGCCAGGGCCAGGTCAGCGGCCTGCTGATAGCGCGCGTGTTTCTCCAGGTAATCGAGAGCTTGCTGATGCTCCTTGAGCAATTCGGCAAGGACAAACACCGCTTCCTCGATACGACCGGCACGGTCCAGGCGTTCAAAAGTCTGGCGATACACCTGGCGCAAATGCTCGGTCAAGTCGTCTTCAAACAGCATCGAGCGCGCGGGGCCAGCCTTTTGGCTGAGGCTCAAATCCTCGCGGCGCTGTGGCGTACCAAAGCTCTGTTCACCGCTGGAGGCAGCGCTGTTCAAGGGGATCGCGTGGCGCAAGGCTTCTTCGAAATTGCCGTCTTCGAACATCTCCAACATGCGCTGCATGTAGGCGGCCTGGCGTTTGCCATACAGTTTGGACAGCTGGGAATGCTGGGTCAGCCGGGTCAACAAACGGCGCCACGCGGCAGGTTTATAACTGCGCGGGGTGGCACGCGCAGCGATGCCTGGGTTAGCGGGTGCGCGAGCCACCGGCCGGGGCGCCGCTTGGGCGGGGGCAGACGCGCCACGGTGCAGGAAGCGGTTCAACCCGTACAACAACGCGGTGATCACCACCATCCAGATCACGGCGCCCAGGAGCATGCCGCCGAAGGACTGTGTGTGCTCGGCCAACAGCGCGGCGGGCTCGCTCTGGCCGAAGAGGCGGACCAGCCCACCCAGCAGTACCAGGCCGATCACGATTTTCAGCACCGGGGAAGAGACTTCGCGGGCGCTGTTTGCGTTGTTTTGCGCAGACGCCGCGCTGGCGCCAGGCCCTTTACTCGACGTGTGACGCGGGCGCTCCAGCAGTGCTTGCATGATTGCTTCGCGCTCCGGGCTGACGGGCTCCAGTGGCCCACCGAGGATTTCACGCAGGTCGGTGACCACCGCCTCCGGCAGCGTTGCCGGCAACGGGGTATGGCAGTCAAAGGTGTCGAGCAGCGTGTAGGTACTGATGTCGAGCCACAGCCCAGGCGTCAGCACGTGTGCATCGCGCAACTGCAATGCATGGATCTGGCTGCCGCGCACCAGCCACAAGTCGGCAACGGGCAGCCCGCGCAATTCCTCAGGGTGCAGCGCGGCAGACGACAAGCCCAGGCCCTGGCGGATCAGCGGCCAGCCGTGCAGGCTTTCGCAGTGTACCGGGCAAGGTGTGTGGAACTGCAGCAAGTCGCCGTCGGCAAAACGGTAGGCACGCGCGTCGACTTGCCAATACTTGAGGATCAGGCGCCTGCGCTCGCTCTCATCAAAACGCTCGGCGGCAAACCATAGGCCGTCAATCTGTTGGTGCCCGGTGAGTACCGGGCGGCGAATCAGCATCCGTTCTGGCTCATGCATTGGCAGCTTCCTGGGTGAGCTGCGGTGCCTGGTTGCACATCACTTGCAAACGCATGGAGCGCTCGCCAACCGAGTAAACCAGTAATTCGCGGTCAGTGGTCAGTACGGCGATCAAGCCGCTCATGGGGCAAAAGCTCGCGCGGGCAATTGGCGCCGAGGTGGTGAACAACGTGCGCTGTTGCCCCTCGGCGTACAGCCCGACGCTGTGCTGGTTCGGCCCCAGCAGCACCAGTGAGTAAGCCGGCCGTTGGGCGTACGTATAGTGCAGGCCGATGGCTTTCCAACCGGGCGCCAAGTCGATCTGTTCGTGTTTCGCCGGAAAGCTTTCATGGGTCACCAGGCGCCAACTCTGGTAGCCGTCCTCGGTGGTCAGCAGCGCGCAACCACCGCAGTACTGGCGCCAGTAAAAGTTGGCAGCCAACAATACCTGGCTGACGCCCGCTGCCGAGCCGACCGCATGACCATTGGCGCGTAAACCGTCAGCAGACCCGGAATACGCGACAATCTGCCCGCCTTCTCTGCGCGCATAAGCGATGGTCAAGGGGTCGACCTGCACCAGGCTCATCACGTCATCCGCCACCTGGCAAAGTTGACGCGACTTCCAATAGGCAAGCCGCCCCTGGCTGTCGAGCAAGTACACACGCACGGCGTTCTGACTGTGCAGCCAGACACTCGGCAGGAACGTCGCGGTGCCCGGTGGCAGTTGCAGCTGTTCACGGGCGGGCTTGTCGACGGTGGGCATACCGGGAATGTTCCAGAACGTCAGGCTGTCGTTGTCGCTCAACACGGCACCGAGGCTGCGGTGGTGAAAGGTGGTGCTCAATACACGCTGATGCTTGCCCCACAGACGGCGTCGAACCTCCAGCGACTTTTTCTGGTTTTTGTGCGGCAGCTTGATCACCACCATGCCCGCCTCATCGAGCAGGCGCAGCGCCACATAGTTACCGGCGCTGGAGACTACCGGCGGCAAGGTCAAGGCTACGCGTGGCACCGCACGTGCGAGATTCGGCGGCGGCGCCTGGACTTCATCGTCGAACTGGCCTTTGAGCAGTTGCACCGCGTGCGCCTCATCCGGCATAGGCAACAGCACGCACCGCACAGAACCGGCTTGCAACTCGAATGACAGGCTGTGCCCATCCAGGCTGCGCTGCACCTGCACCCGGTGCGTACAGGTCTTGGTCGTGTCCTTGGGCAAGCGTTGCCCGACTGTCCAGCACTCACCCAACGTCTCACCCTGCGTGGCAAGCCATTCCTGCCAGGCTTGCCAGTGCGCCGGGGCGACACTTTCATAGGTGCGCGCCCTGAGCAGTTGCTTGAGCTGCCCCGCGCTATCGAACTCATGCAGCAGCGGCGCGCCTTGCAGGATCCCCCAACGCAACTGCGCCCCTGCCTCCTCGGCACGCCGGGCCAGCAGCATCAGCAAGGCGATATGCACCAGCCGCGCGGCGCCCCATTGCAACGGGCCGGCGTCGAACAGCACGACAATCAGGCGGTTGGCTTCACGGGCGCGGTACTGCGGCGCCAGGAACATATGCTCGCCGCCGACAGCCCTGCGCATAAACTCATCCGGCACTTCATCGGCCAGCAGCCATTCGCTGGAAAGCAGGCGCTCGTAAGGCCCACGGCGTTGCAGATCGCCCACGCCATCCGGCTCAGGCACCCCGCCTTGCTGCCTACCGCGCAGTGGCCCCAGCACCGGGTTAAGCCGCCCAAGCAAGTCGGCGAACAGCGGCAGGTGCTGCGGCGCAAACCACTCCAGCCACTGGCGCCAGGGTTGCAAGGCTTCAGGCAGTTGCATGGCGGGTGCCCCAATTCGTCGCGATGCGCTGAAGGTGTTCAACCGTCACCGGCAACAGGCGATCCAACGGCACTACAACTTGCGGTTCGCGCCACAACAGCAAGGGCGAGCGCTTGAAACGTGCCGACAGCGTCTGGCCGAGCAAGTCTACCGGCACTGTCGGCTCCCAACTGGTGGGCAGCCATACGCCAGGCGCGCCGGGGTGTACTGCGGCGTATTCGACACCGTCGACCCACGGCAAATCCGCCACCGCCCCAGTGACGACCAATACATCGCCATTGGCGGTAGCGTGCAAGCGGACAGCCTGTTCATCTGCGAGCAGCAGCAAGCGCGCAAGCAAGCGGCGCGCGGCATCGCCCCATCCGACGGCGGCTTGTGGTTCGGCAGGCTCCCGCCTTGGGCGCCAGGTCCAGGCGTAGTGGTCTGCACTCATGGCGTCAGCATTCGGGACAGTTGCCCGCGTACCTGCTGCAAGGTCTCCGGCATTGTCTCGCTATTGAAGTTGGCGTCGATCTCGCGCAGCAGCCCTTCGAGGGCCGGGCTGTCGGGCGGCTCGCTGCGGGCCAGGTAGTCTTGCGCAGTTTCCAGCAAGCGATTCAAGCGCGACATCGGTTGCAAGGTGGCCTCTTCGACCGCACTGAACAAATGGCTGTTGCTGGACGCGGCAAACAGGTCGCGCAGCACCTCGCGGCCATGCTGCTGAGTCTCTTTAGTGGGCAGCACATACAGCAGGGGCCATAGATCCGCGTCGCTGGCTTCCAGCCGCCCGCCCAGCAACGCGGCGGCCGCGATCAGCCGTTGAGACTTGACGATACGGCGGTCCGATAACGCTATGCCGGCTTCGCGCAGGCGCCGAATCGCCTGGGCCAGGGCTGGACGCACCGCGCCCAGGTCGACGTTTTTCAGGGCTTGGCTCAGCGTATCCAACTGGGCCAGACCCAGTAACTGTTGCACCGGGCGCTGCTCCGACTGCCAACCGCCCGCCAGCATGGCTTCCAGTTGATTGTCCGGCACCGAATCGACGAACAGGTGCAACAGGAAGCGGTCGCCAAACGCCGCCAGTGCCTCATCGTCCGGCAAACCGTTGGCCGCGCCGACACACACACGCAGCGGACATTGAATTTGAGTATGGCCCCGGCGAAAGCGACGCTCGTTGAGCACGCCCAGCAAGGTATTGAGAATGGCGGTCGAGCCCAGGAAGACTTCATCGAGAAACACGATATCGGCCTCTGGCAGCATGCCGCTGACGTCGGTTTCCACCGTGCCTTCACGCAATTTCTTCAGGTCTACGGCACCAAAAAGCTCCGACGGCTCAGTGAAGCGCCCCAGCAAGTATTCGAAGTAACGCCCACCCATGGACTGCGCCACACGGCGTACCACGGCGCTCTTGGCCGTGCCAGGCGGGCCGATCACCAGAATGTGCTCTTGGGCGACCGCCGCCAGCACAATCAGCTCGGCCAATTGCTCGCGCCCGATCAATCCTTCGGTCGCCTTGCGCACAGCGTGGCGGATTTGCGTGGCAGCGCTTTGCAACTGAGCAATCATGGGTGTCTTCCCTGAAACCAAAGCAGAGAATCTTGCCTGAGGCTAAGGTATTAGCAAAGTGTTGTTACACACTCTTAGAGGAGCCAGCCCATGCAACTCGAAGGATCCTGCCATTGCGGCGCCGTAACATTCAGCCTGAACAGCCAGCATCCCTACCCGTACCAGCGTTGCTATTGCTCGATCTGCCGCAAGACCCAAGGCGGCGGCGGTTATGCGATCAACCTGGGCGGCGACGCCAAGAGTTTGAAGGTACGCGGGCGCAAGCTGATCTCGGTCTACCACGCCAGGCTCAAGCCCGAAGGCGCCAGCCGCGCGCATGCGAGCACTGCCGAACGGCATTTTTGCTCGCAATGCGGCAGCGCCTTGTGGCTGTTCAGCCCCGAATGGCCAGAGCTGATTCACCCGTTTGCTTCAGCCATCGACACGCCGTTGCCGGTGCCGCCTGAGCACACGCACCTGATGCTCGGCTCGAAGGTGCCGTGGGTCGAAGTCAGTGTGCACAAGGGCGATTTGCAGTTCGACGAGTACCCCGAAGAATCCATCGCCCAGTGGCATGAGCGTTTGGGGCTCGCGCGTTAACACTCTTTGACAGTTTCTCGACAAAGCTCTCAAAGATTGTTGGCCAGCATCGCCTTAGCATTCGAGCATCCAAACCACCATTCGGGTGCTCTTCATGTTTCGCACATTGCGCGGTATTCCGTTATGGGGTTGCCTGCTCGGCACGCTCGGCTGCCACGTGCAGCCGCCTGCCCCGCCCGCGATTCCCAAGGGCGATTACGGCGCGATCATCCGTTACCTGCAAGCGCGCATCCCCAAGGACCTGGCCCGCGAGAATGTGCCCGGTTTGTCGATTGCGCTGGTCAATGGCCAGGAGCTGATCTGGGCGCGCGGCTTTGGCCTGGCCGACAAGGCCCAGGGTGTGCCGGTGACCGCCAACACGGCGTTTCGCGCCGGCGGCATTTCCAAACTACTGACAGCCACAGCGGCCATGCAGTTGGTCGACCAACAGCGCCTGGCCCTCGACGCGCCGATCCAGCAGACCTTGCGCGAATTCTACGTGCGTTCGCGCTTTCACACTGACCAGGCCGCCGCCGACCGCGACATCACCCTGCGCCGCCTGCTCAGCCATCAATCCGGCTTGCCCAGCGAGCACCTGCGCGACGTGCGCAGCACCTACGCCATGGGCCAGATGCCGATGCGGGTGTCGGGTGTATGGCTGAGCAGCCCGCCGGGCTCGCAGGTGGCCTATTCCAACCTCGGTTATTCGCTGGTCGGTGCGGCCATCGAGCGCAGCAGCGGCAAGAGTTTTGAAGCCCAACTGCAAAGCCGCCTGCTCAAGCCCCTGGAGATGAACCAGTCGAGTTTTGTCGGCACCGGCACGCAATTGAGCTTTCGCGCCCTGGGCTACGAAGACGGCGTGGCAAGTACCGATGCACAGGTGCGTGACCTTGCCGCCGGCGGCTTGTGGGCCAGCCCCAAAGACCTTAGCCATTATGTGCAGATGCTGTTTGCCCACGGCCTCTATAAGGGCAACCGTGTGCTTGAGAGCCCGTCGATTGATCAGATGTTCACCCAGCAAAACACCGGCAATGCCCTGGACTTCGATTGCCAGATGGGCCTGGGCTGGTTCCTGGCGCCCTGCGGCGATGAACCCGTCGCCCCCGGCGTGCGCACTTACCAGCACAGTGGCGGCGGCGATGATTTTGCCGCGCAGCTGAGCGTGCTGCCAGACCAGCAGTTGGCGGTGATCATCATGGCCAATGACAGCAACGCCGAAGAACTGGTCGCGCGCCTGGCCACCGAGACCCTGCGCCTGATGTTCCAGGCGCAAACCGGGCAGTCCGTGTGCGCCGAGGACTGCCAGGCGCCCAGCCATGGGCTCAAGTTGCGCCAGGTGCCCGCCGCCGTCGACCGCAAGCGCCTGGCCGGGTTTTATGCCACGGCCTGGGGCGTATTCCGGGTCAAGGATGAGGGCGATCGACTGAGCGGTGAGCTGGCCGGGTTTGACTTCGAGTTATTGCGCGACGAACACGGTTGGCTGCGCGCGCAGAAAAAAGTCCTTGGCTTTTGGCTCAAGGACTTGGGTGAACTGGGCCGCGTGCAGCTGGACGTGGTCACGGTGCAGGGCCGCCAAGTACTCACGGCCCGCAGCCATGGCCAACGCCTGGCCATCGGCGAGCGCATCGACCCGCCGCCGCTGCCGCTGGCGTGGGCCAACACCATCGGCACCTACCAGGTGCTTAACACCCACGAACCCGACGCGCCGTTGAGCGGTATCAGCGTGCGCCTGGAAGAAGGCTTTCTGGTGATTCGCGGCCAATTGCACAACGAGCCGCTCACCGACTACATCCTGCTTCCCGTCGACAACGCCCACGCGGTGCTGGCCGGCAACGGCTACGGCCTGGGCGACACGGTAAGCCGCCAGGTAAACGGACTCAGCGCTTCGGGTTACTCCTTCAAACGCACGCAATCGCGAGATAAACCCTTGAGTTTCTGAACCTGGGCTGAAGCAAAAGCCATCATTGCGCACCGATACAATTTACCAACAGAACTGAACACCCCCTGCCGCTACGTTGGTGCTCGAACGCTTCATTCAATATCAACCGATCAGTGACATCGTGCATTGGCGCGCCGACCAACGCGCCCATCGCATGAATACCGCAGTATCCGTATTTAACCGGGGAACGACCATCAAGCCTCTTAACCGATCGCATGCCTTTCGATCGCTATGTGCACTCTCGTTAGTGTCAATGGCGCTTGCAGGATGCTCAACAGCCCCCCTGCCGGTATTGAAACCGTCTACACCGGAGCAATGGCGCAACGTCCAACCTTCTCTTGCGCCGCCCCCACCCGACCTGAACCAATGGTGGCATGCATTCAACGACCCCCAGCTCAATACGTTGGTAGATCGTGCACTGCAAAACAACCTGAACGTCGCCGTAGCGGTGGAGCGCTTGCGCGCCATCCGGATTATGAGCCAGCACGCGCAGTCCCCTTACCTGCCCTCGCTGAGTATAAAAACCAAGGATGCCGTCAGCCCTGATACCAGTACTTCTTATTTCCTGATCGGCTTCGATTCGGTCTGGGAGTTGCCATTGTTTGGCATGCAACAAAGTGCCGAGCGCCTCGCCCAAGGGAACCAGGCATTGGCGGATAACAACCTGCGCACCCTACAAGTTTCATTGGTGGCTGAAGTCAGCCGGCGCTGGATCGAATTGCGAGCAGCCCAACAAACGGAGCAGACCCTTGCAACCCTGCGCGAAGTTGGCCATGGAAAACTGGCACGGCTGCGCGCCCGGGAACAGCTCGCACTGGCCTCCTGCGCAGACGTTGCCGCTGCACAGGCTGAACTGGCCCTCGCTGAAATGGCGCTGACGCGCGTGCACCAGCGGACAAACCGCAGCGCGCAGCAATTGGCATTATTGTTGGGCCAGAGCGCGCCCGACCCTCTTTGGCTGCAACCGGGGCGGCTACCGACGCTCGGTGACTGGCAACTCAATAGCGTTCCCACAGACCTGTTGCGCACCCGCCCGGAAATTGCCGGCGCCGAAGCCTCGGTGATTATCGCCGCCGGTGAGCTGGGCATGAGCCAGGCCGATATTTACCCGCACATCAGCTTCGGCACCTCACTGCAGTGGTCGCTCAATATCGCCAGCAACCGCAACAATACCCCCAATGGCAACAGCATCTTCTCGGCGGGCCCCGGCATCAGTATTCCCTTGTTCGACTGGGGCCTGCGCGTTGCGGCTGCGAAAGCCAAGGACCACCATCTGCAGGCCGCCGTCCTCGGGTATCGCCAAGCGGTGCTGGAGGGGGTTGCCGAAGTCGAAAACGCCTTGGGTGACCTGGAGCAATTACGTGCACGCGAACAATTGTCCCGTCAGGCCTATGCCGCCAGGCAAACCCAGCTTGGCGCACTGCAACAACGGGCAGCGTTGAAGCTCTTGAGTCCATTGGACCTGGTAGAAGCGCAGGTTCAGACACTGCATGCGCAGCAACAAGTCGACCGGGCCGGCACCGAGCGTGCCATTGCCTACGTCGCACTCTACAAGGCACTCGGCGGCGCACCGTTGCCAAGCGCCGCACCTCAGACAGCCACGCGCCATAAGGAGACTGACTGATGGTTGCGCTTGCACGCCTGACGCTGATCCATGAATGGCGGCGCTTCCTGCCAGCGATTATTGCAGTGGGCTTCGCAGGGCTGCTGCAACTGCTTCAGACCGCGTTGGTACTGGGTATCTTCAGCAGCGCCAGTGTGTACGTCACCGGCTCGCGCGCCGACCTTTGGGTGGGCTACCCCGGCACCCAAAGCGTCAACCTGGGTCGACCGATCGATGCCGGTGTAGAGATGCGTATACGCATGGACCCCGATGTCCTCAGGGTCGAGCCCTACCGCTGGGTGGATGCTGACTGGCGGGGTACCCGGGACACAGGTGGAGTCTCGGTATTTGTTTCCGGTATCGACGCAGACCCACAAGGTTTGATGTTCGCCCGCTTACTGCCCGGCTCGTTGCGGGCACGCCTGAATGAACCGGGAGCGGTCATCGTTGACCGCGCCGACCTCGACAGCCTGGGCCTTGATCCTGGAAACGCGGCCACTATCAACGGCCACCGGGTGCATGTAGTCGGCGTCATCAGCGGATTACGCGCACTGGGTGGGGTTAACGTGATCGCATCGTTAGCCACGGCCCGCCAGCTGGATACGAGCGCCGATACAGATCGCATAACCTACTGGGTGGCCAAGGTCCGAGACCCCAGTCAGGCGGACGCGGTTGCAGCACGCATCGACGGCAGCCCGGCATTCGGCAAATACGCGGTGTGGACCGCAGCGCAGTTCAGCTACCGCTCGCAGATGCATTGGATGTTCGACACCGGGGCCGGCGCGGGTGTGTTGTTTTTGGCAGTGATCGTGTTCCTGGTAGGGGCGGTGATTACCAGCCAGACCCTGGTGGCGGCCGTGATTGGATCGATCCGCGAATACGCAACCCTTAACGCCCTCGGCGTCGGCGTCACGTCTCTGCGCAAAGTCGTGATGGAACAAGCGTTCTGGGTGGGCGCCCTGGGCTTGCTGGGCAGCACTGGGCTGACCGGCCTGTTCTTCGCCCTGGCGCATTACTACAACGTTCCGATGACTCTTTCCCCCGTCGCAGCCCTGGCCTGCCTGCTCTTGAACATGACCCTGGCCCTGGTTTCCGGCCTGGCCGCGATGCACTCATTGCGTCATGCCGACCCAGCAAGCCTTTTGAGATAGAACCCACGATGACCACATCCTTCACCCTGCATGCCACTGGCATCGGCAAGGCATTTGTATCAGGCCAGGTTATGACCCCTGTACTGCACGACATCACCCTGGCAATAAGGCCCGCGGAACTGACCCTGATCGCGGGGCCATCCGGTTGCGGAAAAAGCACGCTGCTGGCGATTCTCAGCGGCTTGCAGCAACCCGACCAAGGCCGTGTGGAGGCCCTCGGGCAAAGCCTGGGAACGCTTGCCCCACGGGCGCTGGAGCATTTTCGGCTGCATCACACGGGCTTCATATTCCAAGGCTTCAATTTGTTCCCGGCGCTGACGGCCTTGCAACAGGTCGAGTTGCCCCTGAGTTACCTCGGGCTCACTTCGCAGGAAGTGCGCAGGCGCGCGACTCAGGCTCTGGAAGATGTAGGCCTCGGTTCGCGCATGGCCTTGCGCCCGGCCGCGCTGTCCGGGGGAGAAAAACAACGGGTGGCTATCGCCCGCGCCGTGGCGAAGGCGCCCGAGTTGCTGTTCGCAGACGAACCCACCAGCGCCCTGGACGCGGCCAACGGCCAGATCGTGATCGATATCTTGCACCGTATCGCCCGTGAACGCGGCACTACGGTGCTGTGCGTCAGCCACGACCCGCGTTTGATCAGCCACACCGACCGTGTATTGGCCATTGAAGACGGCCGCATCATCAGCGACTCCCACCAACACCTGCGGCCCGCCAGCCCTGCCGCCCCCCAGGAACACTGCGTATGAATGTCCGCTCCCTCTCCCCTTGGCTGACCCTGTTCAGTGCCTGTTTGCTCCTGAACGGCTGTTCACGTGAGGATACGCCGGCTCAAGCCACGGCCTCGTCACCGACTTACCTGGCAGTGGCTCGCGGCCGCGTCGATGTCGAGGGTGGCCTGCTCAACCTGCAGTTTGCCCGCGATGGCGTGGTGGCCGAGATCAAAGTCAAAGAAGGTGATTCTGTAAAAAAAGGCCAACTGCTCGCCTCCCTGGACAGCGAACAGGCGCGCCTGGCCGTAAGTGCCGCGCTTGCCGACCAACAACAGGCTCAAGTGCACGCCAGGCACCTGCAAAGACAGTTCAACTTTGCCGACCAGAAAGCCACGCGCCTGTCAAAGGCGGCCGCGGCTGGAGCCGCAGATGGCCAGAGTGCCGATGATGCGCGCGAGGCCGCCGAGCAACTGCGCGACGCTATTGAAAAAAACCAAGGACACCTCGAAGCCGCCACAAGAACACTCACCGGTGCGCGCTACGAACTGACCCAGCGCAACCTCTATGCACCGGCGGACGCCGAAGTCGTGCGGCGCCTGACCCAACCTGGCGCTACCGTTTCATCGGAGTCAGGGCCTGCCTTCGTGTTGCTGCCGAACGAGGTACGCATCGTGCGAGCCGAGCTCAACGAGTCGTTTATTGCGCAGGTCCACGCCGGTATGAAAGCCGATATATCGACCGAAAACGGCAACGACCAACTGTCGCTGTCCGGTCATGTGGTGCGTATCAGCTCCGTGCTGGGTAACAGCACGCTTGAAGGCGACCCACAGGCACGAGCCAATATGCGTACCGTGGAATGCATAGTAGCGTTCGAACAACCTGCACCTGCGTCACTGCGTGTGGGCCAGCGCATGCTGGTACGGTTCGGGGCACCTTAAAGCCTTTGGCGGCTGCCCGCGACCGCCGGCAACCGCCTACTCGCCATACGCCCACGTCATCCGAAACGACGCCCCGCCCCACTCCGAGTCCAGCACTTCAACCTGCCCGCCATGCCACTGGCTGACGCGTTTGACCAACGCCAGGCCCAAGCCAAAGCCGCCGGTGCGGCGATCGCGGCTGGCGTCCAGGCGCAGGAAGGGTTCGAATATTTTGGAACGGCCCTCCATCGGCACACCTGGGCCATCATCATTGACCCGCACTTCGTAACCATTGCCGAACTTGACCAGCGACACTTCTACACGGCGCTCGGCATAACGAATGGCATTGCGCAGCAGGTTGATCACTGCGCGCGCCATAAAGCGCGGCTCGATCTGGATAAAGTCGACGTCACAGGTGCGCAACGAGAGCTGCACACCCGCGGCTTCAGCTTCCAGGGCCACACTGCCGATCACACTATCGAGCCAGCTATGCGCTTCGATATTTTCCCGGGTGACCTGTGTGGCGCCGCGCTCCAGGCTGGCATAGGTCAACAACTCAGACACCATTTCTTCCAGTTCGCCAAGGTCGGCGTACATATCGGCGATCAATTCGCGGCTCTGGCGTGGGTCGGCCTGTTGCTTGAGTTGGTCCAGCTCAAACGACAAGCGCGCAATCGGTGTGCGCAACTCATGGGACACCGCGTTGGTCAGTTCACGCTGGTTGGCGATCAGGCTTTCGATGCGCTCGGCCATCTGGTTGAAGTGCCCGGCCAGCTCACGCACGGTGGAACGGCGCGGCAGCAGGATACGCGAGCCGAGGTCGTTATCGCCAAAACGCTGCGCGGCCAGGCGGATATGCTCCAGGTCGCGCCAATGCGGGCGTACCCAAAAATACAGGACGATGGCCAGGCTCACACCCAGGAAGCCATAGGCCCACAGGTACAACCATTTGGGCTCTTCCGGCAGTTTGATCTGCAACAATTGCGGGCCACCATCAATGGTGGTCAGGAACTCCATGAAGTCGCCGCGCACCACCAGTTGGCCGCCCGCCAACAGTTGCTGTTCGCGGTCATTGAGCGCCAGGGTGTCGCGCGGCACCAGCTTGAGGCGCAAACCATAATGGGGTTGCAGCTCAGCCAGGCGCGCATCGCGGGCCGCCCCCTGCACCGGGCGCAGTTGCTCGACCAGGCCATAGGCCGGCCCGCGCAAGGCTTCACGGTTATAAACCTCGTTGGCCTCGGGCAATAACTCGTCGAAGGTGTAGTTGACCAGCCAGATTGCCCCGGCCAACCCCAGCGCCAGGATCACATACAGGCGCAGAAACAGGCGCAGCATCTAAACCTCCCACGCAAACGGATTGAACAGATATCCCTTGCCCCAGATGGTCTTGATGCACACCGGTTCGCGCGGGTTGTCATTGAGCTTGCTGCGCAATTTGCTGATGTATACGTCGACACTGCGGTTCAGGCCGTCGAAGGCAATACCGCGCATGCGGTTGAGAATGTCGTCGCGCGAAAGGATAGTCCCAGAGTGACTGGCCAGCAGCCACAGCAACTCAAACTCCATGGTGGTGAGGTCGATGGCCTCACCGCCCAGGCTGACGCCCCGGCAACTGCGATCAATCGACAAGCGGCCGAACTCCAGCGCACCGCGCACCGTGGGCTCCGGCACCTGGCGGCGCTGCAGCGCGCGCAGGCGGGCGAGCAATACCGGCGGCTTGATCGGTTTGATCACGTAGTCATCGGCGCCCGACTCCAGGCCCAGGATGTGGTCCAGGTCGTCTTCCTTGGCGGTGAGGATGACGATGGGCGTGTCGGACACGCTGCGAATTCCCCGGCACACGTGCAGCCCGCTCTGGCCCGGCAGCATCAGGTCGAGCACCACAATTTTCGGTTTGAAGTCGAGAAAGGCCGCCAGGGCCTCATCGCCCCGGTGCACCACGCGCACCTCGAAACCGTGTTGCGACAGGAAGTGCGCGATCAGCCCTGCCAGCTTTTCATCGTCCTCAACGAGCAGGACCTTGCCCAGACCCAGGTTTTCCATAAGTTCTCAGTGTGGATGCGCGGATTGAAGTTGGAGCATTATAGGTGGCAAGCTGGCCGACTTAAGCAACTGGCCATTACCGCCCGACGAAGCTTCATGCTTTTAAGAGTTTTTAACAAATAGCCTGCAATCTTTTACGCCACTAACAGGAGTTATATGCGCAAGGACTACCTGGCTTTTTTTATCTCGCTGTTCCTGTCGCGGCTGGCGGACCAGATTCTGTTATTTATCGTGCCGCTGATCGTATTCCAAACCACCAACAGTGTGTCGTGGGCCGGCTTGGCGTTCTTCGTCGAGTCACTGCCGCGTTACCTGGCGTTCCCGGTGTGCGGCGCATTGTGCGACAAGTTCTCGCCGGTGCGCATCCTGCATATCAGCCAGGTTTACCGCGCATTGGCGTGCGTGCTGGCGGTGGCGTTGTATGGCGTGTTCGACGGCATCTATTGGCTGGTCATCCTGTCGGCGCTGTGCGGCGTGTTGACGACCCAGGGCATCATGGCCCGCGAAGTGGTGATGCCGCATATCTTCAAGCATTACACCTATGCCAAGACCTTGTCCTACTCGCAGATCGCCGACCAGAGCGGCCTGGTGCTGGGGCCACTGGTGGCGGCGCTGATGCTGGAGGTGTGGGCGTGGCCGTGGGTGGTGGTGGGCATTGCCGGGCTGTTTGTGCTGGCGGACCTGGCGATGTTGGTGTGGCAGCGCAACACCACGGTCAGTCTGGAGAGCTTTGAGCAACATCAGGATATCTGGCTGCAACCCCTGCGCATTGCCTTCGGGCATATCCGCAAACTGGCGGAACTGAAGCGGGTCATTGCCCTGGCGGTGGGCGTCAACTTGATCATCGGGGTAACGCTGGCCACGTCCGCGGCCATGGTCACTGGCCTGTTCGACGCCGGCAAAGATGCCTATGCGTTGTTGCAGGCTGCGGGCGCGGTGGTGACCATCGTCATTCTGTTTTACCTGGCGCGTTCCAGCCTGCCGTTGAAGGTGCTGGGCGGGCTGTCTTATTCAATGATCGCGGCGGGGGCACTGGTCATGGCCGTCAGCCCTACCCTGTGGGCTTACACCCTGGGATTTTTACTGATCACCGGCTTCGACAAGATGTTCAACGTGTACATGCGCAGCACCCGCCAGCGGGTGATTCCGGTGCAGGACTTCGGCAAGACAGTGGGCGTGATCACCTTGCTCAACAACCTGGCGCAGCCGCTGGCGGGTCTGTTGATTGCCGTGCTGGCGGCGCCGTTGGGCACGCAAACGGTGATCCTGCTGCTGGCCGGGATCACCGCACTGATCGGCGTGGCCGTCGCCTCAGGCTGGCACGCCACTGTGAAAGCGGAACTCGATGTCGGGTGACTCGATCAGTTCCTGCTCGGCGGCGCGCACCTGTTCTATCACCTGGGCGATGTCCTTGGCGTCGCCGTACTGGTAGGCAAGCTTCAGGTAACCCTGGAAGTGCCGGGCCTCGCTTTTGAGCAAACCGAAGTAGAACTTGCCGAGTTCTTCGTCCAAATGCGGTACCAGGGCTTCGAAACGCTCGCAACTGCGCGCCTCGATAAAGGCGCCGACCACCAGCGTGTCCACCAGCTTGACCGGCTCATGGCTGCGCACAACCTTGCGCAAGCCCGAGGCATAACGGCCGGCATGCAGTTGGCGCAGCTCGATCTTGCGCTTTTTGATCAGGCGCATGACCTGTTCGTGGTGCACCAGCTCTTCACGGGCCAGGCGCGACATCATGCTGATCAGGTCCACATGGGCGTGGTACTTGGCGATCAGGCTGAGGGCGGTGCTGGCGGCTTTGAATTCGCAGTTCTTGTGGTCGATCAGCAGGGTGTGCTGATCGGCCAGCGCGGCCTGGACCCAGGCGTCGGGGGTGCGGCAGCCGAGGAATTCGTGGATTTCGGGCAGGTTCATCGGGCTCACGGGCAAAAGGATCACAAAAGGCCGGCGATTATACCGACCCCGCCGCAGACCACCAGCTACTGGCCTTGATGTGCATCAACATGACGTCTGGCGGGCAGCAACTATAGTTGTTCCAGGCCCACCCTTTGGAGACCCCGACCATGCAAGCCATCCGCAGCATCCTGGTGGTTATCGAACCCGAGCATTCCGAAAGCCTGGCCCTCAAGCGCGCCAAGCTGATTGCCGGGGTCACCGGCGCGCACCTGCACTTGCTGGTGTGCGACAAAAAGCACGAGCATTCGGCGCTGCTCAGCCTGCTCAAGTCCGGCCTGCAGGAGGACGGCTACAGCGTGACCACCGAGCAGGCGTGGAATGACAGCCTGCATGAAACCATCATCGACGTGCAGCAGGCCGAAGGCTGTGGCCTGGTGATCAAGCAGCACTTCCCGGACAGCCCATTGAAAAAGGCCCTGCTGACGCCAGCAGACTGGAAACTGCTGCGCTACTGCCCTACGCCGGTGCTGCTGGTAAAAACCTCGACGCCCTGGGCCGGCAAGGTGGTGCTGGCGGCCATTGATGTGGGCAACACCGACAGCGAACACCAGGCACTGCACAACGCTATCGTCGACCATGGGTTCGATATTGCAAGCCTGGCCAAGGCCCAGTTGCATGTGATCAGCGCTCACCCGTCCCCCATGCTGTCAGCAGCAGACCCGACCTTCCAGCTCAAGGAAACTATCGAGGCGCGCTATCGCGAGCAATGCAAGGCGTTCCAGGCCGAGTTTGATATCGACGACACCCACTTGCATATTGAGGAAGGCCCGGCGGATGTATTGATTCCCAAATCTGCGCAGAAATGGCAGGCAGCAGTGACCATTATCGGCACGGTGGCGCGCACCGGGATTTCCGGAGCGCTGATAGGCAATACGGCGGAGGTGGTGCTGGATGCGGTGGAAAGTGATGTGCTGGTGCTTAAGCCGCAGGCGTTGATGGATCACCTGGAGGAGTTGGCCACCAAGGCCTGACATAGCCTCTTCAGACTATGGAGATCAAAGGTGGGAGCTGGCTTGCCTGCGATAGCAACCTTTCAGTCAAAACACCTTTGGCTGATCTGCCGCCATCGCAGGCAAGCCAGCTCCCACATTGACCTCTGCGGTCAGTGTCCCAGTGCGTCTCTCAGGAACCCCGGCGCGATATAGCGTTGGTAATGCGCCTCGGACAAGATAAAGAACTCTCGATCGATGGCATCGCGCAGTTCCGGGAGTGCCCACTCACGAAACTCCGGCAGCAACACCATGCCATAGGCTTCAAGGTTGGAAATCACCCGCGCGCCTCGGGCGATCAACTGGTAGGCCCAGCAGTACTCGGACTGGTGCGGCACGAAGCGAATCTTGCGCAGCTCAAGCTGCCCGCGCAGCATCTTGGGGTCGAAGACTTCCAGTTTGCCGGCCATCACTTGCACCAACAGTTGCTCCAACCGCAGCCATACCGCACGTTTTTCTTCTTCGTTATAGCCATTCCACTGAATCACCTCATGGTGGAAGCGCTTGCAACCGCGGCAGACGAGATCGCCGTAAACCGTGGAGCACAGGCCGACGCAGGGGGTCTTGATGGCTTGGTTGGACATGGGCAATGCACACAAATCAGCGAAACAGTGCGCCATGTTAGCCCTTTGTCTAAGGTTGATCACCCAGCAAACTTGGCTAGATAACTTACCTTTAGATTTTTTTTGCCGTAGAATCATCCGGCCTTGTAAGGCGCCAATAATCCGCTGGAAGCTGTTTTCAAAGCGTCACGAGCACAGTCGTTCCTTCAGAACGGTGTTGGCGCAGGTTCGACCCGGTAGGTCAGAGCCCGCGCCAACCCTCATCAGCTCCGTTCTGCAGGCGTAAAACTTTGAAAGCAGCTTCTGTGAGGAATGCCGGCAGCGCTGGCTTTGCGGCCCAAAAAGCCCCCGAGCGCATGCGTGCCGTTCATTTCTGGATGAGCGTCCCGTGGGACCACTGATGAGGGTAATAACTGTGCTTGAAGCCTACCGCAAACATATCGAAGAGCGTGCAGCACTGGGTATCGTTCCCCAGCCGCTTAACGCCGAACAAACCGCAGGCCTGGTCGAGCTGCTGAAGAATCCTCCGGCTGGCGAAGAAGAATTTCTCGTTGACCTGATCACCAACCGCATTCCACCAGGCGTTGACGAGGCTGCCTACGTCAAGGCCGGCTTCCTGTCCGCCCTGGCCAAGGGCGAAGTCACTTCTCCCCTGATCGACAAGAAACGCGCGGTTGAACTGCTTGGCACCATGCAAGGCGGCTACAACATCGTGACGTTGGTCGAGCTGCTGGACGACGCCGAGCTGGCCCCTGTCGCGGCCGCCCAACTCAAGCACACCCTGCTGATGTTCGATGCGTTCCACGACGTGGCCGAAAAAGCCAAGAACGGCAACGAGCACGCCAAAGGCGTGATCCAGTCCTGGGCTGACGGCGAGTGGTTCCGCAACCGCCCAACCCTGGCCGACAAGATCAGCCTGCGCGTCTTCAAGGTCACCGGCGAAACCAACACCGACGACCTGTCCCCTGCCCCGGACGCCTGGTCCCGCCCTGACATCCCGCTGCACGCCCTGGCCATGCTGAAAATGGCGCGCGAAGGCATCGTGCCGGACGAGCAAGGCAAAACCGGCCCGATGAAGCAGATCGAAGAAATGCGCGGCCAAGGTTTCCCGATCGCCTACGTCGGCGACGTGGTGGGTACCGGTTCGTCGCGTAAATCGGCAACCAACTCGGTACTGTGGTTCTTCGGCGACGACGTACCTTACGTGCCGAACAAGCGCGCCGGCGGCTTCTGCTTCGGCAGCAAGATCGCTCCTATCTTCTACAACACCATGGAAGATGCTGGCGCACTGCCAATCGAATTCGACGTCACCAACATGAACATGGGCGACGTGATCGACCTGTACCCGCATGCTGGCAAAGTCTGCAAACACGGCACCGACGAAGTCCTGACCACCTTCGAAATGAAGACCCCGGTTCTGTTGGACGAAGTTCGCGCCGGCGGCCGTATCCCGCTGATCATCGGTCGCGGCCTGACCGACAAGGCGCGTGCTGAACTGGGCCTTGGCCCTACCGACCTGTTCAAACTGCCTGAAGCACCTGTCGACACCGGCAAAGGCTTCACCCTGGCACAGAAAATGGTCGGCAAGGCCTGCGGTCTGCCAGAAGGCAAAGGCGTTCGTCCTGGCACCTACTGCGAACCGAAGATGACCACCGTAGGTTCCCAGGACACCACCGGTCCAATGACCCGTGATGAACTCAAGGACCTGGCGTGCCTGGGCTTCTCGACCGATCTGGTAATGCAGTCCTTCTGCCACACCGCGGCCTACCCTAAGCCGATCGACGTGACCACCCACCACACCCTGCCTGACTTCATCATGACCCGTGGCGGTGTTTCGCTGCGTCCAGGCGACGGCATCATCCACAGCTGGCTGAACCGTATGCTGCTGCCAGATACCGTCGGTACCGGTGGTGACTCCCACACCCGTTTCCCGATGGGCATCTCGTTCCCGGCCGGTTCCGGTCTGGTCGCGTTCGCCGCAGCCACTGGCGTAATGCCACTGGACATGCCGGAATCGATCCTGGTGCGCTTCAAAGGCAAAATGAAACCTGGCATCACCCTGCGTGACCTGGTTCATGCCATTCCTTACTACGCGATCCAGGCTGGCCTGCTGACCGTAGAGAAGAAAGGCAAGAAGAACGCCTTCTCCGGCCGCATCCTGGAAATCGAAGGCTTGAACGACCTGACGCTGGAACAAGCCTTTGAGCTGTCCGACGCCTCGGCTGAACGTTCGGCTGCCGGTTGCACCATCAAGCTGTCCAAGGACTCCGTCACCGAGTATCTGAACTCCAACATCACCCTGCTGCGCTGGATGATCGGCGAAGGCTACGGCGATGCACGCACCCTGGAACGTCGCGCCCAAGCGATGGAAGCCTGGGTTGCCAACCCGGAGCTGATGGAAGCCGATGCCGACGCCGAATACGCCGAAATCATCGAGATCGACCTGGCCGAAATCAACGAGCCGATCCTCTGCGCACCGAACGACCCGGACGACGCCCGTCTGTTGTCCAGTGTTGCCGGCGAGAAGATCGACGAAGTGTTCATCGGTTCGTGCATGACCAACATCGGTCACTTCCGCGCTGCCGGTAAGCTGCTGGAGCAGGTCAAGGGTCAGCTGCCAACCCGTCTGTGGCTGTCGCCGCCGACCAAGATGGACGCTCACCAACTGACCGAAGAAGGCTACTACGGCATCTACGGCAAGGCTGGCGCGCGCATGGAAATGCCGGGCTGCTCGCTGTGCATGGGTAACCAGGCACGTGTAGAGCCGAACTCGACTGTCGTATCGACTTCGACCCGTAACTTCCCGAACCGTCTGGGTGATGGCGCGAACGTCTACCTGGCTTCGGCAGAACTGGCGGCAGTTGCCTCCACGCTGGGTCGCCTGCCGACCGTCGAAGAGTACATGGGTTACGCAGCGAAACTGGACACCATGGCCAGCGACGTTTACCGCTACCTGAACTTCGACCAGATCGCCGAGTTCCGCAAAATCGCAGCAAGCGCCAACATCCCGGTGATTCAAGCCTAAGATGTTGTGATTTAAAAAACGCCGCGCATCGCAAGATGCGCGGCGTTTTTTTATGCCTGGAATACGAGTATTCGTCACACTGATAAACAACTGTGGGGGCTGGCTTGACTGCTGTGGCGGGCTTTTGGTGGTGTACATATCCATTTCTTTGATAGCGGCGACCTATGGTTCCGCTCTTACAGCGGGTCACTTTTGGCAAACGCCCGGAATGCCGGCCCAGCCAAAAGTAACCAAAAGGTTTGTGCCTCACCACTCGGTGCCTCGCCTAGGCTCGGCATGCCCGCACTCCGGCCATCGTGGTTAACGGGGCGCCTCAGATCAAAATCAAGATCAAGATCTACAGCACGGCGGCCTGAAAGCCGACCTGAGTGGTTAGATCAAAAGCGAAAAGCGGATTTGCATACACTGAGGATCTGCTTTTCTGTGGGAGCTGGCTTGCCTTCGATGCAGACACCTCGGTACATCAGGCACACTGAGTTGATGCTATCGCAGGCAAGCCAGCTCCCACCTTTGACTGAGTATGGCTCTGCTGTTGCTGTTGCTGTTGCTGTTGCTCCGGCCCTTACATCCTTTTCGATGACGAAGTCAGCGGTCTTTTGATC